>JANXTR010000034.1 GCA_025352325.1 Microbacteriaceae bacterium
CTCGGTGGGTTTGCGAGCGCGCCATCCTCCCCGGCGATCGTTATGGTCACTCACCACGTCGAGGAGATTCCCCCGGGATTCACCCACGCGCTTCTCCTTGCAGACGGCGCGATTCAGTCTGCGGGCACCCTCGACGAGGTCATCACTGCCGAGAATCTCAGCGCGGCCTTTGGTCTAACGCTGGTCGTCACCGCCGACAACGGCCGGTTCACCGCTCGCGCCGCATAGCGCTGCCTTTCCTGTCGCTCTCTGGTAGGCTCCGTAGTTGGCAAGTGCGCTTTTAGTGCGGCCACAATTTTCGCCTCATTCAAACAAGGATCAGCCATGAAGACCGACACCCATCCCACCTACGCGCCGATCGTTTTTCGGGACCTCGCCTCCGGTGCGACCTTCCTTACTCGTTCGACCGTCTCGAGCGACAAGACCATCGAGTGGGAAGACGGCAACACCTACCCGGTGATTGACGTCGAAATCTCCTCGGAGTCGCACCCGTTCTACACGGGCAAGCAGCGCATCATGGACTCAGCGGGTCGCGTCGAGAAGTTCAACTCGCGCTACAAAGCTTTCGGCAAATAGCAGTTCTTCTGCTTCGTCCGCACGACGTTGAGCAGAGTTCATTTTCGAGAGGGCGACCGGCTTCGGCTGGTCGCCCTTCCTCGTTCACCGGCGGGTGTTACCGTCGGCGCGTGTCTGATGCCGGTCGAGCCGATCCGGCAGCCGCCGGGATGCGGGCCGACGCCCTCGCCCGCGCGGCGGGTCTGGCGACCGCGTGGAGCGACCGCGGTCAGCTTCGGATCGAACGCGGCGGGCGACTCGCCCTCAATCTGACCTTCGGCTGCACGCCGGATGCGCTGTTCTGGTTGTTCTCCGCGAGCAAGCCGTTCATCGCCGTGCTCGTGCACCGCTACGTTGAACGCGGCCTGCTCGAGCTGGATGCCCCCATCGCCGTCTACTGGCCGGAGTTCGGCGACAACGGCAAGCAGCACATCACCGTGCGTCAGGTGCTCCAGCACCGCACCGGGATGCCTACCGCCGGGTCGACCCTCGGCGATGCCCTCGCGATGTCCAACTGGCGTCGCAGCGTCGAGCGCATCGAACGCTCGGCGCCGAAGCTCGACCCGATGCGCGGGCCGGCTTACCAGTACCTCGTCTACGGCTTCCTCCTCGGCGAACTGCTGCAACGAGTCACCGGCGAACGCGTCGAGGAGCTGCTGCGACGCGAGATCCTCGAGCCGCTCGGCCTGCACGACACCTTCATCGGGCTGACGGACGCCGCGTGGCCGCGTCACGTCCCGGTGCATGTCGACGGTCCCGGCGGTGGGGTCGCGCAGTCGGTCCTGAACCGCCGCGTGACTCGCGCGGCGGTCATCCCGGCGGCAGGAGTGTCTACCACCGCCGCCGACCTCGCCACCTTCTACCGGGCGCTTCTCGACGATCTCGCCGGTCGTGGTCCGGGACTCCTGCGACCCGAGACCCTGCGCGCCGCGTTGGAGCCCTCCAGCGACCGCCAGCCCGACCTGTTCGCGCGTGCGCCGATCCGCTGGTCACTCGGGTTCCAACTCGGTGGCGTGCGCCTCGGCTCGCGCACGGGACCGATGGGGCGCGCCTCCAGCAGGCAGGCGTTCGGTCACAACGGGAGCAACTGCTGCTTCGGCTGGGCGGATCCGCAGCGCGACCTGGTGGTGTCGTATCTGACGGATCGGGTGCCGCGGGCGCCCAACGGCATCCGGCATCTGGCGCAACTCTCCGACGCGATCATCGCGGCGGTGGTGGACTGACGCCTCGTCGTTCCCGTACGACGGCGTCAGACGGATCGCTCAGAACAGCGCGGCTCCGCTGCGGCGCGACTCCCAGAGTGGCAACAACTCGTCGCGGCTGAGCGGCGCGAGGTCGACCCGGAGGCCGTCGAGGCGGTCAATCCAAAGCAGTTCCTCGATCTCGCCACGCGCCTCGACGGGAGCTGCCGTCTCAAAGGCGAACACGGCCGCTGAGACGATCGTGTGGGGCTCGTTTGCGGCATCCGCCCGGAACACGCCGAGGTATTCGGCGGATGACTCGTCGAGCTCAAGCCCCAGCTCCTCCTGGAGCTCGCGCGAAAGCGCGTCGAGTGCGGATTCCCCGGCCTCCAGCTTGCCTCCCGGCTGCATGAAGGCGGTCGTGCCCGCCTTGCGCACGAGGAGGCAGCGTCCGTCGGGATCGGTCACGATCGCGGCGGCGACCCGGAGCACGGCCTGGGGTGGCCCTGCGGGAGCGTCGTCCAGCTCTCCGACGGCATCGCTGGCCGCCATGGGCTCGGAGTCTGGTCCGAGTTCCTGCGAGTCGAACTCGCCGTCGCCGTCGACGTCGCGTTCGCTCACGGCATCGAACGCCGGCGTGATGCCGTCATCCAGCACCCATGCGCCGGAATCGAGGAGGCCGGGGTCGACCAGGCTTTGATCGACGGGCGCGAGGCCCTGGACGACGTCGGTGTCGTCGGTGTCGGGAAGGTCGCGATCACGGCTCGGGAAGCTGCCAACCAACTCGGTGACCGTCATCGAATCGGAATTCACGGATCCGGCGTCGAGGTCGTACGGGACCGACTCGACCTCGACCCCGTCGACGACGACCAGTGGCACCTCGCTCGGCTCGACGATCCAGGCGGGCTCGGAATCCTCGCCGGAGTCGACGAAGGGACCCTCGCTCGGTGGTGCCGACGGCAACGGCGTCGGCGGGACGGGCTCGGATGCCAGCCGCTCGGCCCGTGAGGTGTAGCGGCGCGTATCCGCCTCGGACGCCTCGCCGCGGGAGGCCTCGAGCGCGAGCACGCCGGTCGCCGAGAAGTCAAGCACCGGCACGTTGCCGCGGCGGGGCGGAAGGGGCGGGATCGGCTGAGTGTCGACGAAGCTGCTGGTATCGACGGTCGGCTTCAGCGGCCAGGAGGGGTCGGCGACGTAGCTGTCGTCGCCGCGCTTGCTGCGCAGGTATTCCTGGAAGCTAGCGGCCTGCTCGGCGTGCCAGACCTCCTGGCGCCCGTGCAGGTCGTCGAGCGAGATGTCGAGCTCGTCGGGATAGCGGCGCAGCAGCGCGAGCGCGACCCGCCCCGCGGCGATCGCGTCCGCGCCGGCGTCGTGCGCGTCGTCGAGCGGCACTTCGTAGACCGTGGAGGTCACCACGAGGGTCCGCTTGCCCTTGCGATACCGGTCGACGGCCTTATCGATCACGAGCGGATCGATCACCGGCGACAGCTTGCCGAGCGGCTCAAGGCCGTGCCGACGGCACTCCCGATCGAGCAGCGACAGGTCGTATGGCGCGTTGTACACGGTCACCGGGATGCCCGAGTCGAACAGCACCCGCAGGGTCTGCACGATCTCGGCGATCACGAGCTGCGCAGGACGCCCGTGTTCTCGCGCGCTCTCGGTCGTGATCCCGTGGACGGCGCTCGCCCCCTCGGGGATGTCGATGCCAGGGTCGGCGAGCCAGTTCCAACGCGAGACCACCCCGCCATCCTCATCAAGGACCGCGATGCAGGCCGAGACGATCCGGCTGGTGTCGACGTCGACTCCGGTGGTTTCGAGGTCGAAGACCCCGAGGCGTTGGCCCCACATACTCATAGCCACACGGTATGGCCAACAAGGGAGAGGATGCGGGAGGGCGCTCGGCGTTCGGCGAAATGAGTTCGGCGAAACGTGTCAGATGAACGACACCCGGATCAGCTCGGTCTTGGCGACCACGCGATCCCGTTCGGCGGCCAGGGCGACGCGTCGGTCGTCGGCCAGATAGGCCTGCAGAGCCGCCTCCGAGGGGAACGAATAGAACTGCACCTCGAGCGGATGCCCAGGCTCCCCGGTGCTCCTGGCCCGCTGCAGCACCTTCCCGCCGTGGCCAGGCACGAGCGCGAGGACGCGGTCCTCGTAGGCCACAAGCTCCGCGTCGTGCCCCGGGTGCGCCCAGAGGAGCACGCAGAGTTCTACCTGTCCGTCGGCGTGCGCCGCTGCATCCATCATGCTCAGAAGCTACTCCGCTGGCGGGAGAGCCACGGTCAGAGACTTCCGGCCTGGAATCGCACCTCGCCCACGTGCAGCCAGTAGAAGCTCTGTGTGGCGAGCGTGAGGGTGACGGTGCCCTCGTCGCCGATGGTGGGGAACTCGCCGCCGCCGAAGAGGTCGTAGAGCGCCGAACCCGGTTCGCCGATGTCGATCGTGACCGAGACGGGGTTGTGCGAGAACGAGAACACGCAAAGGATCCGCTCAGGCGCATCGCCGAACTGGGCGCCGGATCCGGCGTACTCCCGCACGAACGCCAGCACCGACTCGTGGGTGGTGGGCAGCACGCGGATCGTGCCGAGGCCGAAGGTCGGATGCGCCTTCCGTACGTGGATGACGTTGCGCACCCAGTGCAGCAGCGAGCGCGACTGGGCAAGCTGAGACTCCACGTTGACGAGCGTGTAGTTGTAGACCAGCGACTGCACGACCGGCAGGTAGAGCTTGCCCGGGTCGGCGGTCGAGAAGCCGGCGTTGCGATCCGGGGTCCACTGCATCGGCGTGCGGGAGGAGTCCCGGTCCGGCAGCCAGATGTTGTCTCCCATGCCGATCTCGTCGCCGTAGTACAGAAACGGCGAGCCGGGCAGCGAGAACAGCAAGGCGTGCGCGAGTTCCAGCTCGGCGCGGCTGTTGTCGAGCAGGGGAGCGAGACGCCGACGGATGCCGACGTTGACGCGCATCCGCGGGTCGTAGGCGTACCAGCCATACATCGCCTGTCGGTACTCCTCGGACACCATCTCGAGCGTGAGCTCGTCGTGGTTGCGCAGAAACACGCCCCACCCGGCGGCCGGCGGCACCTCGGTGGTCTCGGCGAGCACACGCTGCAGCTCCTGCGCGGACTGCGAGCGCAGCGAGTAGAAGATGCGCGGCATGACCGGGAAGTCGTAAGCCATGTGGCACTCCGGCTCCTCCTCAGTGCCCAGGAACGCGACCGTCTCGGCGGGCCATTGGTTCGCTTCGGCGACCATGACGCGTCCGGGGTACTCGGTGTCCATCATCCGGCGCACCGCCCTCAGGAACTCGTGCGTCTTCGGCTCGCCCTCACCGGTGCCGCCGTCGGACTCGTAGAGGTAGGGGATCGCGTCGAGTCGGAAGCCGTCGACGCCCATGTCCATCCAGAAGCGGATGATCTCGTAGACGGCGTCGTGCACGGCCGGGTTCTCGTAGTTCAGGTCGGGCTGGTGGCTGAAGAAGCGGTGGAAGAAAAACTGCCGGCGCTCGGCGTCGAAGGCCCAGTTCGAGTCTTCGGTGTCGGTGAAGATGATCCGGATGCCGTCGTACTTCGCGTCGGTGTCACTCCAGACGTAGAAGTCGCCGTACGGCCCCTCCGGGTCGGAGCGCGACTGCTGGAACCACTCGTGCTGGTCGGAGGTGTGGTTCAGCGGCAGGTCGATGATGATGCGCATGTTCCGCTCGTGCGCCTTCGTCACCAGGTCGCGGAACTCGTCAACCGTGCCGAACTCGGGCAGGATGCTGCGGTAGTCCGAGACGTCGTAGCCACCGTCGCGCAGCGGGCTCGAGAAGATCGGCGGGATCCACAGCGCGTCGACGCCCAGCCACTGCAGGTAGTCGAGCTTCGAGATCAGACCGGCCAGGTCACCCGAGCCGTCACCGTTGCTGTCGACGAACGACCGGACCATCACCTCGTAGAAGACGGAACGCCGATACCAGTGCGGATCGAGAGTCAGGCCGGGCAGTGTGATCGGGGCGGTGAAGGTCACCCGAAGAGCCTAGCGATCCGGGATCCGGCCCCGAGACCTGCCCCCGACACCCTGCTCGTAGACTGGGGCCGATGACCGCCCCGACCCCGCACGCGAGCGCTCTCGCCGAGATCCCCGTGCGGCTCGGCGAGGTGAAAGTGCTCGGCAGCACCACCAAGTATTGGGACTACGGTCCGACGGATGCCGAGCTCACCATCCTGCTCGTGCACGGCTACCGGGGCGACCACCACGGGCTGGAGCCGGTCGTGGCGCAGCTGCCCGGCATCCGGTTCATCAGCCCCGATCTGCCCGGGTTCGGGCTGTCGACGCCGATGACCGAGGCGCCGCACTCGGTGCCCGGCTACATGCGCTGGCTGACCGCGTTCGCGACGGCAGCCCGGGTTCCGAAAGATGCCGTGCTGCTCGGGCACTCCTTCGGCTCGATCGTCGCGTCGCACGCGGTGGCGGCTGGATTTCCGACGTCCAAGCTGATCCTGGTCAATCCCATCTCGGCCGATCCGCTGGTCGCGGCCGGCCGCGGGCTCACCGGCCTGACACGTGGGTTCTACGGGCTCGCGCGGCGTCTTCCGGCCAGGCTCGGGCGTCGCCTGCTCGGCAACTGGCTGATTGTGCAGTTCATGAGCATGTCGCTCGTCACCACCGACGATCCGGCCCTCCGCACCTGGATCCACGAGGAGCACCACCGCTTCTTCAACGGCTTCTCAGACCCGCAGACCGTGTCGGAGGGCTTCGACGCCTCGCTCAGCACGCAGGTCGGCGATGCCGCGCCGCGGATCACCGTGCCCGTGCTGATGATCACGGGGGAGGGCGACCGCATCGCGCCGCTCAGCGGCCAGGAGAAGACCGTCAAGCTGTTCCCGGATGCGCGGCTCGTGGTGCTTCCGACAGTCGGGCACCTGATCCACTACGAGGCCGCGGCAGGGGCGGCGGACGCGATCCGCGCGTTCCTGGCCAAGCGCCCGTGAAGATCACGCTGTGAAGATCACGCTGTGAAGATGACGCCGTGAAGATCGTCGTCGACTGCCGCTATGTGCGGATCGATCACCACGACGGGATCAGCCGCTACACGGCCGGTGTCGTCGAGGCGTTGGCCCACCACCTCGACTTGCAGCGGCATCCGGTCACCATGCTGATCAGCGATGAGCGGCAGCTGAAACTGCTGCCCGAGCTGCCGTGGGCTCTCGCCTCGGGACCGACCAGCGCGCGCGAGCCACTCGTCGCGTTGCAGGTCAACAGGCTGGAGCCCGACGTCGTCTTCACCCCCATGCAAACGATGGGCACCTTCGGACGCAAGTACAAGCTCGTGAAGACGCTCCACGACCTGATCTACTACCGCAATCGCACGCCGCCGCGCGATCTGCCGCAGTTCGTCCGGGTCCTCTGGCGCCTCTACCACTTGGCCTGGTGGCCGCAGCGACTACTGCTGAATCGGGCGGATGCCGTCGCCACCGTCTCGGCGACGACGCGCGACCTCATGCGTGAGCACCGTCTCACCAGCAAGCCGATCGTCATCGTGGGGAATGCCCCGGACGCACCGCCCGCCGACGCTCCCGCTCACCGAGCAGCGCCTCTCGCCCAGCCGCACGAGCTGCTCTACATGGGCTCGTTCATGCCGTACAAGAACGTCGAGACGCTCGCGCGCGCGATGCACGAACTGCCGGGCTACCGACTGCACCTGCTCAGCCGGATTCCGGCCGCCGCGCGGGAGCGACTCGTCGCGCTGGCTCCCGCCAACACGCTCGTGATCCACGACGGGACGAGCGAGGAGGACTACCTCGCCCTGCTCGAGACCGCGACCGCGCTCGTCACGACCTCGCTCGACGAGGGTTTCGGGCTGCCGCTCGTGGAGGCCATGGCGCTCGGGACTCCGGTCGTGGTGAGCGACATCCCGATCTTCCGCGAGATCGGAGGTGCGGCAGCGCTCTACGCCCCGGCAACGGATGCCGGCGCCGTCGCATCCGCGATCCGCACCCTCGAGGACCCTGCCGAATGGATCGCCCGCTCGGAGGCGTCGCGCGCGCAAGCCCGCGAGTTCAGCTGGGACCGCTCAGCGGCCGCCCTGCTCGAGACCCTCGAGGGTCTCGCGGGCGACTGACCCACCATTCCGCGAAAGTACGTATATCTGCGTACTTTCGGCATCGAGAGCGGCTCGAGAGCGGCTCGAAGTGCGTACTCTCACGGCAGGTATCAACCGGCTCAGCCGATCGGCAGTACTTCGGCGACGCTGAGGCGAACGAGTTCGGCGGGCTCGATCGCGAAGACCGCGGTCGCGCTGCCCGCCGCCCAGACGACCGGCAGGATCAGCAGCGTCTCATCGAACACCGTGCGCATCGACGTCAGCGGCCCCAGCGGCGGCACCCCGCCGATGCTGTAGCCGGATGCTTCCTTCACTCAGTTCGCGTCGGCCTTGCTGATCACCGCCCCGAGTCGGCACCCAGCGCTGCGGTGTTCACGCGATTGGGTCCGGACGCGAGCACCAGCAGCGGCGCGGCCACGCCATCCGAGGTCGTGGCCTCGAACCCCAGGCTCTTCACGATCACCTCGCGGGTCACTCCGGCCTGACTCATGCCGCGGACCCTCCGGAGCGCAGCTCCGTCGGCCCTGTCGCGGGATCGCTGGCGCGATCCTCCAAGCTCCAGCGCGCATCCTCCATGGCTTCGACGCGGTTCTGCTCGTCGAGGTCGCCGCAGTCCTCGCCGATCGACTCGACTTCGATCGGGTCATCGAAGGCGATGAGCTGCAACGCCCCGTCTTCGAGACGGAAGCTATGGACCGAGCCGTTGGTGATCATCCCGTGGCTCTGGCTCGGTTCGACCTCGCTGAGAACGGCCCGGATCGCTCCGCCGTGGCTGACGATGACGAGAGACCGGCCCGCGCGCTCCTCGGCGAGCCGGATCAGCGCGGGCACCACGCGCGCTCCGACGTCTTCGCGCGACTCCCGGCCGGGAACCTCGGACCCGTGCGGGAACTGCGTCTCGACCTGCATCCAGTCGAGGCCTTCCGCCGAGCCGTAGTTGCGCTCGACCAGCTCGTCGAGCAGCGTCGGCTCGGGCAGGCCGAGCTCAGCGGCGATGATCGATGCGGTCTCGCGGGCGCGCGAGAGCGGGCTGGCGTAGACGGCATCCCAGCTGCGACGGGACAGCAGGGCGCCGGTCGCCCGAGCCTGGGCGCGCCCCGTCTCGTTGAGCGGGATGTCGGTGAGCCCTTGGATGCGTCGCTGGCGATTCCAGTCGGTCTCTCCGTGGCGCACGAGATAGAGCTCGGTCATGGGTGTTCTCCTGCCTGAGAACGGCTCGTGCCCGACAGCGCGTGCCAGTCGGATCAGGCGAGGCGTTCGCGCAGGGCGACGAGCACCTCGGAGGTTCCCGCATCGATCTTAAGGCTTGCTCGCGGGTCGCCCTTCGTGACCCCGCGGTTGAGGATCACGATCGGCATCTTGCGCTTCGAGGCCTGATCGAGCAGCCGGATTCCCGAGTTGACCACCAGGGAGGACCCCGCGATGAGCATGGCGTCAGCCGTGCGCACGAGGGCCTTCGCCTCCTCGAACTTCTCCACGGGCACGAACTCGCCGAAGAAGACAACCTCGGGCTTGAGGATGCCGTCGCAGACCGAGCAGCTCGGCACGATCATCGAGTCGGATGCCTCCACCGTCACGTCGCCGTCGGGGTTGAGTTGCACGCCCTCGGGCGCATCGAGCCACGGGTTGTCGCGCGCCATCCGCTCGGCGATGTCCGCCCGTGCGAAGGTCTGGCCGCATTGCAGGCAGCGCACGCGATCCAGCGAGCCGTGGATGTCGACCACGCGACGCGACCCGGCGCGCAGGTGCAACCCGTCGACGTTCTGCGTGACGATGCCGTTGACGCGCCCCGAGCGCTCGAGGCCCGCGAGGGCGCGATGGCCGTCGTTCGGCTCCGCGGCCGAGAAGTGACGCCACCCGAGGTGGCTGCCCGCCCAGTAGCGCTTGCGGCCCGCC
This sequence comes from Microbacteriaceae bacterium, assembly GCA_025352325.1. Classification (GTDB taxonomy): domain Bacteria; phylum Actinomycetota; class Actinomycetes; order Actinomycetales; family Microbacteriaceae; genus Lysinimonas. Next base: position 9,714 of record JANXTR010000034.1, read on the forward strand.
GCATCCGACTGGAAGTGCTCGAAGGTCATCGGATTGCGCACCGGGGCCCCCGCGCCGCGATAGTCGGGAATGCCCGAGTCGGTGCTCACACCGGCGCCGGTCAGAACCACGACCGTGCGACCCTGCAGCAGCTCGACAGCTTGGGCGACCAGCGGTTCGAGGCGTGGGTCGAGAACGGCCGTGCCCGATGTGATCGCGGTCATGACCCTCCTCCCGCCTCCCTCAGACTAAACAACGAAGTTTTCCGATATGTTTCCGACGGCTGGCAGCCCGGTCGCGAAAGGGGAAGTCGATGCACATCGTCCCCGTCACGGACCCCGCCGATCCGGCCCTCGCCGATTACCTCGGGCTGACCGATGTCGTACTGCGCCGTCTCTCGGAGCCGGCGGGCGGTCTCTACATCGCCGAGTCCACGAAGGTGATCTCGCGCGCCCTGGCCGCCGGGCACCGTCCGCGCTCGGCGCTGCTGCAGCAGAAGTGGCTCGACGAGCTTGTGCCGTTGCTGGCTGACCACGACATCCCGGTGTATCTGGCCGAACCCGAACTGCTCGAGACGATCACGGGCTTCGTGATGCACCGGGGGAGTCTCGCCTCGATGCACCGGCCCGTACTGCCCTCGGTCGCCGAGCTACTGGCCGATGCCCGGCGCGTGGTCGTGCTCGAGGACATCGTCGATCACACCAACGTCGGGGCGATCTTCCGGGCCGTCGCGGGGCTTGGAGCGGACGCCGTGCTCGTCACCCCGCGCTGCACCGACCCGCTCTACCGCCGCTCCGTACGAGTGAGCATGGGAACCGTTCTGCAGGTGCCGTGGACTCGGATCGCCGAGTGGCCGGATGGCGCGTCCCAACTGCACGATGCCGGGTTCACCATCGCCGCGCTCGCCCTCGACGAGGGCGCGGTCACCCTCGACGCCTTCGCCGCGGATCCGCCGGAACGCGTCGCCCTGCTCCTCGGCACCGAGGGCGACGGGCTCTCCCACGGGGCGCTCGAGGGTTCGGATGTGACGGTGACCATTCCCATGGCCCGCGGCGTCGACTCGCTGAATGTGGCCGCCGCCTCGGCCGTGGCGCTCTGGGCACTCAGGGTCTAAGCCATACGATCAGACGCGTGCCACTCTCGCGACGACAGCTCTACCGTCGCCGCCGCACCACCGTCATCGGTCTGCTGGCGGTCATCCTCGCCATCGCGGTCTACCTGTCGATGACGCTGCTCGCCCCGCTGTCGGCCACGGATGCGGTGGTTGCGAAGCGCGCCGTCCTGCCCGGAGCCGCGGCCCAGCTGGCTTTCCCGAGCTACGGCGGCAGCGCGGTCGGCGCGGTCGGCTACGACGGCGTGCTGGCGCAGGCGGGGTCCACATCCCCGCTGCCGATGGCGAGCATCACGAAGTTGGTGACGATGATGGTCGTGCTCCAGGCGAAGCCGCTGGCGGACGGTCAGGAGGGGCCGTCGGTCACGATGACCTCGGCGGATGTGAGCCTCTACAACCGATATCTCGCACAGAACGGCAGCATCTCGCCGGTGCGATCGGGCCTGGTCTTCACCCAGCACGAACTGATGGAGCTCTCGCTCGTGCGATCCGCCGACAACTACGCCGCGAGCCTGGCGGTCTGGGCGTACGGATCGATGGACGCGTATCTGGCGGCCGCGAAGTCCTGGGTCGCCGCCCACCAGATGCCAAGCATGGCCATCACGGATCCGACCGGCATCGACCTGTCGGACGCGGCCAGTGCCGCCGATCTGCTGACGCTCGGTAAGCTCGCGCTGGCCGACCCGGTCATCGCGGGCATCGTGTCGATGAAGTCAGTCACCATTCACGACGTTGGCACTCTCAAGAACACGAACAGCCTCCTCGGCTCGCTTGGCATCGTGGGGATCAAGACCGGCACCCTGACCGGCGCCGGGTCGAACCTGCTGTTCGCCTCGGAGCACAAGGTCGACGGGGAGAAGGTCACCATTGTCGGCGTCGTGCTCGGCGGCTCGACCCACGCGATCATCGACGCTGACATCAAGGTGCTGATGACGGGCGTGCTGGCGGGATTCCACGAGGTGACGCTGGTGTCGAAGGGCGACACCTTCGCCAGTTACACCAGCCGCTGGGGTCAGAAAACCACCGCGATCGCCGAGAAGTCGGCGAGCGTCGTCACCTGGAGCGACACCGCGGTGACCTCCACTGCGACCGTGACACCGGTCACGACCGGCGCGAAGGGTCAGGATGTCGGCACCGCGACGTTCACAGTGGCCGGTCGCACGATCCGGGTGCCATTGGGTCTCGCAACGGCACTCACCGACCCGGGACCGGGTTGGCGGCTGTCGCATCCGGGACTGCTCATCGGGGCGCCGTAGCCGGGGTCCACCTCAGTCGGTCTCGCACCCCGAGGTGAAGGAGTCGCCGATCGCGTGGTAGCTCGTCCACGGGTGCTGAGGCGTCATGGTTTCAGTGTGCGACAAAGCTGTGTGCTGGGTGTGTGGGCGGTATCCGGCCCGTGGGAGCCCGAACGCCGCTGGTTGACTGGGCCCACCCCGAGATGCGGGCACGTTTCACAGCACTTGAACGGAGTCCCCCCATGGGCTTTCTCGCCTTCCTCATCCTCGGCCTCATCGGCGGCATCATCGCCCGCGCTTTCCTCCCCGGCACGCAGAGCGGCGGGTTCCTGCTGACTCTGGTTCTCGGTGTCATCGGGGCCATGCTGGGTGGCTGGCTCGCCGGTGCGGTCTTCGGCGCCGACGTGTACACGAGCTTCTTCTCGCTCACCGGCTGGATCGCCGCCATCGTCGGCGCGCTGATCGTCACGCTGGTCGTCAACGCGATCACGAGCCGACGCCGCGCCTAGTTCAGACCTCGAAAGGCCCGGCACGAGCCGGGGCCCTTCGCATGGCCGCGGTCGGACGTCGGTGCGAGGATGAACCGTGAGCAAGCAAGACGGCAGCGGCAGGCAGGTCACCGCCGAGCCCAGCGACGACCTGAGCGCCCACATCCTGCATGTTGATATGGACGCGTTCTACGCCTCCGTCGAGTTGCTCGAGCACCAGGAACTGGTCGGCAAGCCGGTCATCGTCGGGCACCGGTCGTCGCGCTCGGTCGTGACGGCGGCGACCTACGAGGCGCGCAAGTACGGTGTGAACTCGGCGATGCCGATGGCGATCGCGCTGCGTCGCTGCCCGCAGGCGATCGTGCTCGAGCCGCACTTCGAGCGCTACACGCACTTCTCGAAGCAGGTCATGGGGCTGCTCGGCGAGGTGACGCCAATGGTCGAGCCACTCAGCATCGATGAGGCGTTCCTGGATGTCGCGGGCGCCCGCCGCCTGCTGGGCACGCCCTGGCAGATCGGCACGCGACTGCGCGAACGGGTGTTCTCGCAGACCGGACTGCACTGCTCGGTAGGGGCGGCATCCACCAAGTTCGTGGCGAAGCTCGCCTCCTCGCGGTCGAAACCGGATGGCCTGCTCGTCGTGCCAGCATCGGAGACCATCGCGTTCCTGCACCCGCAGCCGGTCACCGCGCTCTGGGGAGTCGGCGGCAAGTCGGAGGAGCAGCTGCAGCGCCTCGGCCTGCACACCGTCGGCGACGTCGCGAATGTGCCGTTCGAGGCGCTGAAACGCGCTGTCGGCCCGGCGAACGCCACGCGGTTGCACGACCTGGCATGGGGGCGGGACCCCCGCGTGATCGAGCTCACCCGGGAGGAGAAGAGCGTCGGGCACGAGACCACCTTCGAGACCGACGTCACGGATCCCGTTGCCCTGCACCGCGAACTCCTGCGGTTGTCGGATGCGGTCGGCGCCCGTCTGCGCCGCGCCGGAGTGCAGGCTCGCACGATCTCGCTCAAGCTCCGCTTCGAGGACTTCACCACGATCACCCGCTCCCGCACGCTCGGCGAGCCGACCGATCTGGGCAAACGGATCTACGAGGAGACGCGTTCGCTGTATGACGCGGCCGCTCAGGGTGGCCGACCGGTGCGGCTCATCGGGGTGCGCGGCGAGGGCCTCAGCGGCGCCGTCGCGAGCCTCGGGCTCTGGGACGACGACGAACAGTGGCGCGAGGTCGAGGGCACTGTAGATGCGATCGGCTCGCGCTTCGGGGCGGGCGTGGTGCGTCCGGCGGCGCTGCTTGGCGAGACGCAGCGGCGGCGGATCTCGGGTGGGGATGATTGACGTACCGTGGGTCGAGTGACTGACTCGATGGCATCAGGACCGGCTTTCCGGGCCACCGCCGCCGCCGATCACCTTCCCCCCGCGTTCCCGGAGCGGGCTCCGCGCGGCACGGCCGACAGCCTGCGCGCCTGGCAGCAGGAGGCGCTTGACCGGTACTTCGAGCACGAGAACCGCGACTTCCTGGTCTCCGCGACGCCGGGCGCTGGCAAGACCGCCTTCGCCCTCCGACTAGCGAGCGAGCTGCTGCGGCGCCGCATCGTCGACCGGGTCACGGTGGTCGCGCCCACCGAGCACCTCAAGACCCAGTGGGCCGACGCGGCCCATCGGGCCGGCATTCGGCTCGACCCAAAGTTCAGCAACCGGCACGGACGCGAGTCTCGGCAGTTCCACGGGGTCGTCGTCACCTATGCGCAGATCGCCGCGCGCGCGAGCCTGCACCGCGAGCTGACCGACTCGAAGCGCACCCTCGTGATCCTCGACGAGATCCACCACGGCGGTGACGCGCTGAGCTGGGGCGACGCGATCCGCGAGGCCTTCGGGGGCGCCACCCGGCGGCTGTCGCTCACCGGGACGCCGTTCCGCAGCGATACGGCGCCGATCCCGTTCGTGAGCTACCTGCGCAATGAGAAGGGCATCCGGCTCTCGCAAACCGACTACGCGTACGGCTACGGCCGCGCCCTGCGCGACGGCGTCGTGCGGCCGGTCATCTTCCTGTCATACGCAGGCTCGATGCGCTGGCGCACCCGCCAGGGCGAGGAGTTCGAGGCCACGCTCGGCCAGCCGGACACCAACGACGTGACCGCTCAGGCCTGGCGCGCCGCCCTCGACCCCGAGGGCGACTGGATGGCCTCCGTGCTCACCGCCGCCGACCGCCGCCTGAGTGAGGTCCGTCAGTCGGTCCCGGATGCCGGAGGTCTCGTCATCGCGACCGACCAAGCATCCGCGCGGGCGTACGCCACGATCCTGACCGCGCTCACCGGCCATCCGCCGACCGTGGTGCTCAGCGACGAGAAGGAGGCGAGCGACCGCATCCAGACCTTCGCCGCGGGCACGCAGCGCTGGATGGTCGCGGTCCGCATGGTGTCCGAGGGCGTCGACGTGCCGCGGCTCTCGGTGGGGGTCTACGCGACGAGCGCGGCGACGCCGCTCTACTTCGCCCAGGCCATCGGACGCTTCGTGCGGGCTCGGCGCCGCGGCGAACTCGCGTCGATCTTCGTGCCCAGTGTGCCGATTCTGCTGGCGCTGGCATCCGAGATGGAACGCGAACGAGACCACGCCCTCGACCGCGAGACACCCGACGACCAGCTGCTGAACGACGAAGAGCTGGAGCGCGCCGATCAGCAGGATGCCGCATCCGCCGACCTGCTCGACGAGTACGAGTGGACCGCCCTCGGGTCGGTCGCCACCTTCGAGAAGGTGCTCTTCGACGGCGAAGAGTTCGGCTCGCTGGCCGAGCCCGGCAGCCCGGAGGAATGGGACTTCATCGGCCTGCCCGGCATCCTCGAGCCGGACCAGGTGAGCGAGTTGCTCAAGGCGCGGCAGCAGCGGCAGTCGCGGCACGCCGTGGAGCGGCGACGAGCGGCCGTCGCCAACGGGGAGCTGCCCGCCGCGGCCGCGGAACCGGTCTCGTTACACCGCACCCTGGCCGAGCAGCGCAAGCTGCTCAACAGCCTGGTGTCGATCCGCGCGCGCGGCTCGGGGCAGACGCACGCGATGGTGCACGCCGAGGTCCGCCGCGCCTGCGGGGGACCGGAGGTCGCGAAGGCCACGGTGGCCCAGCTGCAGTCCCGGATCGACTGGCTTCGAGGTCGACTCGCCGGCTGACCCGCTGATCGAGCAGACCGCGGCGCACGCGTCGGAGCGGGTACCGTTGAGGCATGTCCGTCAGCACCGCCGCATCCGCCTCGCTCAATGAACTCAAGGCCTCCTACGAGGCTCTCAAGGCCCGCGACCTGAAGCTGGATCTGACGCGCGGCAAACCGTCGCTCGCTCAGCTCGACCTGTCCGCCGGGCTGCTCGACCTGCCGCTCTCGGCCGACCACACCTCGGCCGACGGCGTGGACGTGCGCAACTACGGCGGCACCGACGGCCTGCCCGAGCTGCGCGCCATCTACAGCGAGCTGCTGGGTATCCCGGTGCCGCAGCTGCTCGCCCTCGGCAACGCGAGCCTCACCGTGATGCACGACGTGATCGTGCACTCGCTGCTCCACGGTGTACCCGGCAACACCGTGCCCTGGCGCGACGAGCAGATCAGCTTCCTGTGCCCGGTGCCCGGCTACGACCGGCACTTCGCGATCACGGAGGCCCTCGGCATCCGGATGATCCCGCTCCCGTACCTCGAGAGCGGCCGCCTCGACGTGACCGCGATCGGCGAGCACCTTCAGGATCCCTCAGTGCGCGGAATGTGGCTGGTCCCGATGTACGCGAACCCGGGCGGTCAGACCGTCACGCCGGAGGAGGCCGAGGCCCTCGTCTCACTGCCCTCCGCTGCTGCCGACTTCCGGATCTTCTGGGACAACGCCTACGCCGTCCATCACCTGACGGATGCCGAACCGGCGGCCCTCGACGTGCTCGGTCTCGCTGCGGCGGCCGGTCACCCCGACCGCCCGCTCGTCTTCGCCTCCACCTCGAAGGTGACCCTCGCGGGCGGCGGCGTCTCGTTCTTCGCCGCATCGCCGGCGAACATCGACTGGTACCGGCTGCACGCCGGAGTCCAGACCATCGGGCCCGACAAGGTCAACCAGCTGCGCCACGCGCGCTTCCTGGGCTCGGCCGAGGGGGTCCACGCGCACATGCGCAGGCACCGCGAACTGCTGGCGCCGAAGTTTGCGCTCGTCGGGCGGCTGCTCGCCGAACGCCTGACCGGCCACGGCTCCTGGACGGCCCCGCTCGGCGGCTACTTCGTCACGTTGACCGCGCCGACCGGCACCGCGACACGCGCCGTCGAGCTGGCGAAGGCGGCGGGCATCGCCGTGACGCCTGCGGGTGCCGCCTTCCCGTACAGCGACGACCCGGAGGACGCCGTGATCCGCATCGCGCCGAGCTTCCCGTCGCTCGACGACCTCGAGGCCGCGATCTCGGGACTGTGCGACTGCGTGCTCCTGGCCGAGGCCGAGCTCGCCGCCTAGCCTCAATCGGCGTGGACCTGCTGTCCAGTGTCAGGTGGTGACCGCATCCAAACGGCACCAACTGCTGGTCCAGGATGGAAAAGGAGCATTTGCTGCCGTTTCGACGGCCCGTGCGCCAGGGACCTGCGCGCGGCAGATGCGGGCACGGCGGTTCTCGAGTCTCGGGCTGTTCGTTCCGAGGCTGCGGAACGGCATCCCCGCCCGCCTCTCCCACTCAGGGGGACAGACCAGGCGGCGCACGGGTACAGTCCGCTCGCGTGCGACTACTGGAAATCCCGCGAGCGATGCAGGACGCCGACGCGCAGGGGTTCGAAGCGATCGGCGAGAAGGTTTGTCACGCCCTCCTCGGAGCGCTCCAGGATGCCGCGCACGATCAGCGCCGGCGACTCCCGCACCACACGTCGGTAGCGGCCCCAGACGCCCATCGAGCAGATCACGTTCACCAGGCCGTGCTCGTCTTCGAGGTTGAGGAAGGTGATCCCGGATGCCGTTGCCGGCCGTTGCCGGTGCGTCACCAGGCCGGCGACCTCGACACGCCGACCGGACTCCGCGGTGCGCATGTCGAACGAGGAGAGCGCCCCCCGCGCGGCCAGTTCCTCGCGGAAATGGGCGAGCGGGTGGTCGTCGGTCGAGATGCCGGTGGCCCAGAGATCCGAGGTGAGGGTTTCGAATGCGCTCGGGTCGGCGAACAACGGGGGTTGCACCACGACGACCGAGTCGGCGAGGAACTCGGCGCGGTCATCCGCCGCCGACCCGGCCCGCCAGAGCGCCTCACGGCGGCTCAGCTCGAAGCAGTCGAAGGCCCCCGCGGTGGCGAGCGACTCGAGCTGCGCGGTGGTGAGCCCGACGCGGCGCACCAGATCCTCCATCGAGCGGTACGAGCCGGATGCCTCACGCTCGGCCACGATCCGCTTCGCCAGCTTCGTGCCGATCCGGTTGACGGCGGCCAAGCCGAGCCGCACGGCCCAGTTGCCGTCGCGACGGTGGCCGGCCGAGACATCCGGAGCGTGGCGGTCGAAGTCGCCGACCGGCGGCTGGTGGCGATCGGTGCATGCATCGAGCCCCGTGGCGGAGGTCTCGATACGGCGCTCCGCGCCTTCTCGACCACCAGACGGCTCCATCCCGGCCTCCACACCCGAGAGCTGCAGATCGGGTCGGCGCACCTCGACGCCGTGGCGCCGCGCATCCCCGCTGAGGGTGGCGGGGGAGTAGAACCCCATCGGCTGCGCCCGCAGCAGCCCCGCCAGGAACACGCCCGGGTAGTGCAGCTTCAGCCACGAGCTCGCATAGACCAGCAGCGAGAAGCTCAGGGAATGGCTCTCGGCGAAGCCGAAGTTGGCGAAGGCCTGGATGCGGCCGTAAAGCTCGTCGGCGACCTCGCCGGTCAGCCCGTTCGACGCCATCCCGGCGTACAGCTTGACGCGCAGCGACTCGATCTTCTCCAGCCCGCGCTTCGACCCCATCGCCCGGCGCAGCAGGTCGGCGTCCTCCCCAGAGCACTCGCCGACGGCCATCGCCATCTGCATCAACTGCTCCTGGAACACCGGGATGCCGAGGGTGCGCTCCAGCGGCGGGATCAGCTTCTCGTGCAGGTAGGTGATCTTCTCCTGCCCGAGCTTGCGGCGCACGAAAGGATGCACCGCCCCACCCTGGATCGGACCTGGCCGCACGAGCGCGATCTGCACCACCAGGTCGTAGAACCGTCGAGGTTGCAGCCGGGGGAGCAGCCCCATCTGCGCGCGGCTCTCCACCTGGAACACCCCGATCGAATCGGCGCGGCAGAGCATGTCGTAGACGGCCTTCTCCTCCTTCGGGAGGGTGGCGAGCTCCCACTCCTCGCCGGTGGTCTCGCGGATCAGGTCGAAGCAGTACTGCAGCGCCGCCAGCATGCCGAGACCCAGCAGATCGAACTTGACCAGCCCCATCCAGGCGGCGTCGTCCTTATCCCACTGGATGACCGTCCTGTCGCTCATGCGGGCGTGCTCGATCGGCACCACCTCGCCGACCGGGCGGTCGGTGAGCACCATCCCGCCCGAGTGGATTCCCAGGTGCCGCGGCGCCTTCAACAGCTGCATCGCGAGGGTGACCACCTCATCCGGGATGTCGTGATCATCGCCGGTCGACAGCTGCGCGCCCCAGCGCTCCACCTGCTTGCTCCAGGCATCCTGCTGGCCGGGACTGTGCCCGAGCGCCTTGGCCATGTCGCGTATGGCGTTCTTCGGCCGGTACTGGATGACGTTGGCCACCTGCGCCGCGTTGCGCCGCCCGTACTTGTCGAACACCCACTGGATGACCTCCTCGCGCCGGTCGGAGTCGAAGTCGACGTCGATGTCGGGCTCCTCGTCGCGCAGGCTGGAGAGGAAGCGCTCGAAGGGCAGCCGGTAGAAGATCGAGTCGACCGCGGTGATGTCGAGCAGGTAGCAGACCGCCGAGTTGGCCGCCGAACCACGCCCCTGGCACAGGATGCCGCGGCCGCGCGCGAACTGGACGATGTCGTAGACGATCAGGAAGTAGCCGGGGAAGTCCTTCGTCTCGATGACCGCGAGCTCGGCCTCAATGCGCTGCCGGTCGGCCTCGGTGGCGTCGGGATACTTGCGGGGCACCGCCTCCCAGACCAGCTGCCGCAGGTAGGACATCGAGGTGTGGCCCTCGGGAACCTCCTGCTTGGGCAGGGCCGGCTTGGCGCGCCGCAGCGGGAAGGCGAGCTCGTCGGCGAGCTGGACCGTGCGCTCGACCGCCCCCGGATACCGCGCGAACCGGGCGCGCATCTCACGCCCCGAACGCAGGTGCGCTGTGCCCGCGCCGGGCAGCCAGCCGTCGAGCTCGTCGAGACTCCGCTGCGCGCGGACCGCCGCCACCGCCGTCGCCAGGTGCTTCTGCCGCGGCGAGGCGTAGTGCACGTTGCCCGTCGCGATGACCGGGAGGCCGCGTTCGGCGGCCAGCGCGGCCAGCAGGTCGTTGTGCTCCGAGTCGAGCGGGTTGCCGTGGTCGATGAGCTCGACGTAGACGTTGTCGTGGCCGAACAGCCGCACGAGCCGGTCGAGCTCTGCGCCCGCTCCGCTGGTCGAGCCTGTCGAGACCAAAGCCTGCCTCACCGCACCTTTCCGGCACCCGGTCAACACCACCCAGTGCCCGCCGCTCAGCTCGCCGAGCTCCTCGAGGTCGTACTCCGGGCGCCCCTTCTCACCGCCACGCAGCTGGGCCTCGGTGATGGCGCCGGCGAGCCGGTGGTAGCCCTCCTCCTGCCGGGCGAGCACGAGCAGGTGGCTGCCCTCGGGATCCGCCTCGCCGTTCTGTGGGGAGCTCAACCCGAGCGACAGCTCCGCCCCGAACACCGTCTTCACGGACGCGGTCTCGGCGGCCTCCGCGAAGCGGACGATCCCGTAGAAGCCGTCGTGGTCGGTGATCGCGAGGGCGTGGAGGCCGAGGCGCTCCGCCTCCTCCAGGAGCTCCTCGGGAGACGACGCCCCGTCGAGGAAGCTGTAGCTGGAGTGCGCATGCAACTCGGCGTATGGGAGGGCATCCGGATCGCGGATGATGCCCGGTGCGACATACGGACCGCGCTTGAGCGACCAGGCGGGGCTGTCGCCGCCGTCGACCCCCGCGGGCATCTGCCGCGGGCGTCGGCTGTCGCTGAGGGCGCGCTCGAAGTCCGACCAGGGGATCGGGGGGTTGCTGAAGCCCATGGCTACCCACCTACCCTTGACACATGGATGCGGAGACCCCACCCGCAGGAGTGACCCCGGAAGCCTGGCGCGCCGTGCTGGCGGCGCTGGTGAATCCGCGGCTGCGCGGAGCCCTCGCCGAGGTCATCACCGAGGGCGACCCCGCGCTGACGGCCACCGAGCGACGGGACGCCCGCCGCGTGCTGACCCAGAGCGGACTGCTCACGCCGGGCGGTTAGCTCGATGAACGCCGCCTGCGCGCGATGTTGGCGGGCAACCGCGCCGCGGAGCTGAAGGGCGCAGAGGCACAGGGTGTGGACCGTTGGTTGCGCGCCGACGGTCGCATCGACCGCTGGCCCACCCGCGCCGAGGACCGTCTCGAGCTGCTGAGCTGGATCACCGAGCGGCTGATGGGCGTCGACGAGGTGCTGGCCGAGAAGCCGTTCACCCTCAAACTGTTCGCCTTCACGACCGATCCGAACACGCTGCGCCGCGCGCTCGTCGACGCGGGGTTGATCGAGCGCAACCCCGACGGCACGGACTACCGACGCGTCGAGCTCGCGGAATAAGTCACGTCTAGTCATAGCGACCCTCCGCCCACCAGCCCTCGTCGTCGAGCACGAGCAGCCACGCCACGCCCTCGCCGTCGACCGCCTGGAAGCGGTGCGCGCTGCGGGCTGCCGCGGCATCCCACCAGCGCTCCTCGAGCGGCCACGGGCCAGCCCACGCCGTCACGGGGCGGCGAGAGCCGCTCGATGCTGTATCTGTGGCAGCGAGCATCGCCGCGGGCGGGGCGCTGAGCTCGCCGCGGTCGTCGACAGCCACCGGACGACCCCGGGCGTCCTGCACCGAGATCTGCCGCGGCAACTCGTAGACGGTCGCCGGGGCGGGTGGTGGAAGCGCCCCGGGCCATGGCCTCTTCGGATCCCGTGCCACCAGCGGCCGGTCGCCCCAGGGAACCAGCGTCTGCCGTTCGGCCGGGGAGCGGCCACCGGACGGCATCGCGGTCAGCACGCCGCGATGCCCCACCATGCCCTGCACCCGCGAGAGGCCGGAGTGCACGGTCTCGTCGGGGCCGGTGCCCCACAGCCCGCGCTCGTGCGCGCCGACCGGGTCGACCGCCTCGGGGCTGAGGCGCACGCGCGCGACGGCCGAGCGCAACTCGCCTGCCTGGGTATCACGAGCACGGCCTGCATCGCCCTGCAGAGCGCCATGAAGTTGCCAGCGCACCCGATCGACGACCTCCGCCGCCGAGAACGAGCGCGGATGCAGCCACACCCGCTCGCTCGCCTCACCACGTTCGCCGATCAGCTCCACCCGCAGTGCCGTGCAGACCAGCCACTGGGCGAGCAGCGCGTTCACGAAGTCGTCGGAGGCCGCCCGCACCCCGAACGCCACCTGGTCGACGCGGTCGAGGGCGGGCTCGAAGTCGACCTGCACGTCGACATCCCGTGGGGGGATGCGCGGGGTCGCCGGTCGCAGATCGCGCCCGCCGGCCAGCGCATGCAGCCGCGCCCCGAGCGGACCGAAACGCGCCACCACATCTTGGGCATCGAGGGCCGCGAATCCGCCGAGCGTGCGGATGCCGAGCCGGGGGAGCAGCGTCGCCAGCTCAGGCTGCTCGAGCAACGACACCGGCAGCGGCGCGAGGAACGCGGCAGCACCCCCGTTTTCGATGATGGTGACGCGCTCTCCGCCGGCGCGTGCCGCCCGCTCGGCCGCGAACAGCCCCTCGGCGATGCCCACCCGCGCCCGCTCGGCCCCGCGATCGGCAGTGCCATTAGCAGTGCCATCAGCAGTGAGCTCACCGACGATCCCTAGCACGGTCAGCGCCGCCGCCCGTTCGCCGCCGTAGTACTTCGCCGGGCCGCGGGATCGCACCGCCACGGTGCCCGGCCGCAGCGGATGCAGCCCCGGAAGCGCGTGCTCGAGCCCGGCCAGCACGGGCTCGAAGGCCCGCGCGTCGAGGGCCGGGTCATACCGCAGCACGTGGAGCCTGGGGCAGCGGGCCTGCGCCTCACGGATCCGCTGCCCGCGCACGACCCCTTCCGCCCGAGCCGACGCCGAGCACGCGAAGACGAGGCCTCGGTCGACGAGCGCAAGAGGAGCGGCATCCGGAATCCGATGGGCGCGGGAATGCGCCAGCACCGGCCAATCGGGCACCCACAGCACGAGCAGCCGGGGCTGCCCGCCCGATGTCGACCCGTTCACGCGCATAACCCATATTCGAACACATGTTCGAGTGTGTCAATCGCCACCGACGGAGAACCGACGGCCGAGGCGGATTCGGGTCGTCAAACGCTGCCGTGTCCCTCATCCGCCACCCCCAGAACACGGCTGGGGAACACGAACGACCCCGAGATTCCGGGGGAGACACCTCATTCACCCCCGGATGGGCGCTGCCCGTCCCCCAAAAGCCCCACCTAGCCTGGCCAGATGCGTCTTCCTGCTCTTCTCACGACGGCCTTCGCCGCCCTGCTGCTCCTCAGCAGCTGCGCGCCGTCGTCGAGTCCGGATGCGCACCCGAGCTCCCCTCCGAGCCCCACCGCCTCGTCGCCGGCCTTCCTCGCCCACAACCAGCTGGCTGCGGACTCCCTGCCCGTGGGTATCGCCGACACCGTCGGCGTCGGCCAGGACAGCACGCGCTACCAGGGCGCGTGGGATGGCCGCGACATCTTCCTCGGAGTCAAGGACGACTCCTCGGTCTGCCTGGTCACCGGGATCCCGAACCACCTGGACAGTTGGGCGGCCGGATGCGGCACCGGCAACGAGGTCGTCACCTGGAAGGCCGATGACGGCGGGGTCATCAAGTACCTGCCGATCGCCGGAACGGCGACGCCGACGGGCTGGACGCGGCTGTCGGACTTCGTCTTCGCGATGTAGCGGGCACCGTCCGGCTCGCGTGCGTTAACCCTGTGTAACAACTGATTCGGCGGCGACCCCGCGCGCCGGACTCCCTACAGTGGCGCCATGACCACAACCGCCTCCGCCCGCCCCACTGCCGTCGAACCGGGGGGCATCGAAGCTATCCCCGCGTCCAAGCGCCACGGTTCGCCGTGGCAACTCTTCGCCACCTGGACCGCGCCGAACCTCGAGTTCGCCACCGTCTTCGTCGGCTTCATCGCCGTCGCCTACTTCGGCCTCGGCTTCTGGCAGGCCCTGGCCGGCATCGTCCTCGGCAACGCGCTCGGCTCGGCGACGCAGGGCATCCTGTCAACCTGGGGTCCCCGCGAGGGACTCGCCCAGCTCGTGCTCAGCCGCACCGCCTTCGGCAGCAGGGGCAACATCCTGCCCGCCGGCATCAACACCGTGATGGCCGGGCTCGGCTGGTTCGCGGTCAACTCGGTCTCCGGTGCTCTCGCCCTCGCGACCCTGACCGGGATGCCCGCCTGGCTCGCGCTGATCATCGTTGTGATCCTCGAGGTGGCTCTCGCCTTCGTGGGCCACGATCTGGTGCAGTTCTTCGAGCGCTACGCGAGCATCGTGCTGGGCGTGATCTTCCTGATCGCCGTGATCTCGATTTTCTCGGCAGCGGATGTCAACACAGCAGTCAAGGGCGGCGGCTTCAGCTTCGGTGGCTTCACACTCACCGTCGCTGCCGCCTTCGGCTACGCCGCAGGCTGGAACCCGTACGCCTCGGACTACAGCCGCTACCTGCCCAAGAACACCAGCAAGCTGAAGATCGGCCTGGCCGCCGGGCTCGGCAACTTCGTGTCGTGCACCGTGCTGATGGCCGCGGGGGCCGCCGCCGCACTGATCGTGGCGCCAGCGGATGTCAGCCCGACCGCCGCGTTCGTGCACAGCATGCCGACCTGGGTCGCCAACCTCACCCTGGTCGGGATCGCCATCGGCGCCATCGCCGCGAATGCCCTCAACGTCTACTCGGGAGCGATGTCGTTCCTGGCCGCAGGCATCAGGATCCCGTTCTCGCTCCGCCGTGCGATCATTGCGGTCGGGTTCGGGATCGTCGGCTTCTTCATCGCGCTGGCGTCGATCCTCAACGAGAGCATCGCCGCGAACTACGAGAACTTCCTGCTCGTCATCGCGTACTGGATCGCTCCGTGGCTCGGGATCGTGCTCGTCGACCGCCTGATCCGTCGGGGCACCGCCATCTCGGACTTCGTGCCGGACAAGGCGAAGTACCGCAACCCGGCAGGCGTCATCTCGCTGCTGGTCGCGGGCGTCATCTCGATCTGGCTCTTCTCGAACCAGAGCTTCTATGTCGGCCTGATCGCGGGCAAGGCACAGATCGGCGACCTGACCCCGCTGGTCGGCTTGGTGCTGGCCGGCGTGATCTATTTCGCGCTCTTCCAGGTTTTTAAGCCCCAGCTCGGCGGCCCGGTGAGCGAGGAGCCCGACGAGATCGTCGGTGTCGACGCCGCGGACCTCGTGGCCTAGGCGCTCGTGGACGACCGGATCTACGCCACCGACGCCGAGAAGCTCGCCGTCGCCGCCCAGGAGGCCATGAAGGGACTCGAGGAGGGCGGCATCCCGATCGGGGCGGCCCTGTTCGACGAACGGGGGCGGCTGCTCGGCAGCGGACACAACCAGCGCGTGCAGGGAGGCAACCCCGCCCTGCACGGCGAGACGGCGGCCTTCCTCAATGCCGGACGCCAGACCAGCTACCGGAAGACGACGATGGCGACCACGCTGTCACCGTGCTGGTACTGCTCGGGGCTGGTGCGGCAGTTCAACATCGGCCGGGTGATCGTGGGCGAGAACGAGAACTTCTTCGGCGGTCAGGACTGGCTGGTCGAGAACGGGACCCGCGTGACGACGATCAATGACCCGGAGCTGATCCGGATTATGGGCGACTTCATCGACGCGAACCCCGAGCTGTGGAACGAGGACATCGGCGAGGAGTAGGCGAGCTACCTCAGCTCGCGGAGCGCGATCACCACGTCGACGGTGGCGTCGTGCTCGATCCCCTCGGCGACCCGCACCGTCTTCTTGAGCGGCAGGGAGTAGCGCCCGTCGCCCATGGGAAAGATCGAGGTGCGCCAGCTCGTGCGTCCGACCGTCACGTCAACGGGCACCGAGTCGAAGCCGCCACGAAGACCGTCAGTGCGGGCCGTGATCTCGTCCGAGAGGTCCTCGGGCAGGCTCACGAAGAACCACTCGTCGCGCCGCCCCTTCCACTGCCAGAGCGGGGCGGTGAAGGCGTAGCGCGCGGGCACGCGGTGACAGTACCGCGAGCCCGCGACAGCCCTAGCCTGCAACGCTGCGCAGGGCCGGGCGCGCGTCGGCGACGGAGCCACCCGCTCCCTCGCGCGCGACGACCGCCTCGATCCGTTCGTCCGGACCGGGCAGCCAGAGTCTGCGGGACTTCGCACGCCCCGCCCAGGAGCGCGACGACGAGCTCACCGTGACCTGACGCGCCGTGAGATGCCCGAAACCCGCCCCGATCCCGGCCCAGTTGCTCTCGGTGACGGTGAGGCGGGCATCCGACCCCGGCCACGCAGCTGATGAATCCTGGCCGAGGCTCACCAGCACCGCCTCCCGCTGCCGCAGACGGGACGCCAGCTTGGATGCCGCGGCCTCGCCGATGCGCACGCGCCCCGCCGCCCCCACCGGCGGTCTCACCAGCACGACCGAGACCACGTCGACGAGCGCCGACACCACCGAGAGCCACTGCTCGCCCGGATGCGGCACGAGCACCAGGCGCTCCAGGTCGATGCCCAGCCCCGCCGCCGCCTCGACGCCCAGGTCGGGCACGCCCACGACCGCGCACCACGCTCCCGCCGCACTCGGACCCTGCAGCAACCCGAGCGCGAGCGTCGTGGAGTTCTCGACCGTGTACGTGCCGCCGGCTTCGAGCGCGCCGCCCGGCAGCAGCTCGCCGAGAGCGGGGTGGGTGGGCAGCGCCCGGGTGTCGAGCTTGGTGCGCTGCATGCCCCGGATGCGCGCCTGCAGTTCGCGGACCACGTCGGACTGCGAGGCACCATCCGGCTCATCAAGCGCATCGAGCGCATCAAGATCGTCGTCGATACGGAGGGCGACGGATGCCGAGGGGGGAGCCATTCCCCTATTTTCGAACATATGTTCGATGCTGTCAATGCGAGGGGAAACGTCGCTCAGCGCAGATCGCGCAGCCGCGCAGCGACACCCTTCTCGCCCGTCGAGCGGCGCTCGGATGTCACGGCGATCACCAGGAGCACGGCGCCCGCGGTCGCCAGCGTGATCCACCACGGAGTCGCACCGATCGAACGGCCAAGCTGCACGGCGAACACGACGATGTTCTCAATCGGGAGCACGATCAGCCCGAGGACGAACGGGGCACCCAGCCGCCGCAGCGAGCCGATCAGGATCGAGGCGAGAGCCAGCCCGAGCACCAGGATCGCGCGCCAGGTCTGCGGATCGGTGCCGGTCGCCAACATCGAGGGCAGGAGCGTCACGACGACACCGGGCGTCAGCAGCCGCCAGGATCCCCGGAATCCGACCGGCCAGCTCGTGACGCTCCGGTGCCCCTCCACGTTCCCCGGCCGCATCGCGATCACGCCGGCGGCGAGCAGAGCAAGTCCGAGGGGCAGCGAGTAGCCCTCCACGCGCAGGATCTCGCGGGTGCTCCAGCTCGCCACCATCACAGCCCAGGCGAGCGCGAAGACGACCCAGACCGGCGGCAGCGACACCGGGCGACGGCGGGCAAGCACCACAGTGACGATCATGAGGGCGAGCAGGGCGAGGCCGAGGCCGTAGAGCACGAAGATCGGGAGCGCGCCGTTGCGGGTGGTCGCGATCGGACCGGCAACCAGGAAGAGACCGGCGGGCACGAACGACCAGCGACCGGTGATCCAGTTCTCGACAGCGGCAAACGGCGCCCCGACCAGTAGCAGCGCCGCCATCACCGCGAGCACGGCCGACGCCGCGCTGATCGCCAGGACGGGCCACATCAGCTGCGGCGAGTCGCTCAGGGCCACCCGGTCGAACCCGAGGCCCCACCGCACGGCCTGCACCGGTCCGGCGGCAGCCGCCGCCGTCGCCACGACGAGCAGCGGCACGCACAGCCGCCCGAGCAGGGCGAAGCGCGACGCGGCGGGCAGGCGTCGCACCAGGCCACCGAGCACCAGCAGGATGACGGATGCCGCCACCAGTGCGATGCAGCGCCAACTGTCGCGACCCGCGGGTCCGTCGCCCGCGACGGCCAGGATGGCGAGCGAGGGCAGCACGGCGCTGGCGAGTGCCACCGAGAACAGACCGATCGCGGGGACGCCGATCCCGGGCCGCCCGCGCGCGACCAGGACGGCGGCGATGCCGGCCGCGATGAGAGCCGGGGGCAGGATGTATGGCTCTGCCACGGCGATCCCGGCCAGCGCCCAGATGCACCAGAGCGCGCCGGTCCAGCTGACGAAGGCGAGAGCCCAGCCCGAGCGGCGACGTAAGAAGAACGCCATCGCGACCGCGCCGATCCCGATGATGACCAGGACGACGAACGTCGTGCCGAGGCCGGCCGCCGAGCGGAGGAGCGCGAGCGCGACCGCCACGACCGCAGCGACCAGCGCCGAGACCTCGATCGCGATGCGTGCGAGCACCGCGTGACCCTCCGGTATACCGTGCCGCTCGAGAGCCGCCCCGATGAGTCCCGTGCTGGGCAGGACGCAAGCGACGATCACCGCGATGATCGGCAGCGTGACGGGCGAGCCGCTGACGTCGAGGAACTGCGCGCCCAGACAGATCACCACGACCGAGAGCGAG
Organism: Microbacteriaceae bacterium; assembly: GCA_025352325.1. Classification (GTDB taxonomy): domain Bacteria; phylum Actinomycetota; class Actinomycetes; order Actinomycetales; family Microbacteriaceae; genus Lysinimonas. The sequence goes on from JANXTR010000034.1 coordinate 28,351, forward strand.
GGGACCAGCAGAGCCGCGGCGGCGGTGCGGACGACCGCGTTGAGGCCGGGGCGTCGCGTGATCAGCAGGGTGAAGGCGAGAGCGAAGGTGACGCCGGTCGAGAGCGCGGTCCAGCCGCTGCGGACCGTCAGCACCGAGCCGATCCCGATCAGGAACGGCACCGCGGTGACGAGCAGCACGGCGTACCAGGCGCGCACCGAGACGCGCGACAGGAGCGTCGCCGCGAGGGCGGTGACGGAGGCCAGGGTCGCGGTGAGGCAGAGCACCGGGATGGTCGCCACGTGCACGAGTGAGAGCCCCGCGGCGAACACGATCAGTGCATAGGCATAGCCGAACGCGAGGTACGCCGGACGGAGGACCGCAGGCACGGTGCGGGCGAGCAGAGCCAGCAGGAGAACGACCGCCGCTCCGACGGCAACCGTCAACCGCGAGTCCGACCAGGCGAGGGCAGCCGTCGACGCGAGGAGCAGGTGGGCCCCGACGATGAGCGGAAGACGCATCCCGAGCGGGGCTGCCGACACCCGGGCGACCCGGATCAGGGCGACTCCGAGCACGACGATCAACGTGACACTGAGAACGGCGCGCGTGATCGAGGCGAACTCCGTCCAGGCGATCAGTGCAAGCACGGCCAGGACGCCGGTCCAGAGCCCGGCGCCGAGCGCGAGACGGGCCAGACGCGCGGTTGAGGAGCGACGCCGGGTCAGGGTCCAGAGCACCGCCGATCCGAACGAGACCGCGGCGACCCCCAGGATCGCCGACAGCTCCTGCGCGCCGTCGCCGGACGAGGAGAACGGACCCCCAACCGGCAGCAGAGCGATCCAGAACGCGAGGAGACCGAACGGGACGGCGACCGCGAGGGCGACGCTCCAGACCCCGATGAGCAGCAGCAGGCGATGCACCGTGGCCGGGGTCGGCATGAGAGCCAGCAGCACCACCGCGACCACCGCGGCCGCGGGGACGAGGGCGACCTGCTGCTGTCCGACGAGGAACGCCAACGGCGTGATGGCTGCGGCGACGGCGACCAGGCCACCCGCCAGGAAGCTCCAGAGCCGCCACAGCGAGTTGCGGGCGGCCAGTGCTGCCAGCGCGGCGAGCGCGAGCAGGAGCAGCGAGTCGCCGAGCACCCAGACCGCCTCGGGGTGCGGCAGGGTCACGGCCTGCGCGATCACCACCGCGAGCACCGCGAACTGGATCACCGTCGAGGTGCCGCGATCCACGCGGAGGGTGCTGCCGAAGCGCGCCTCCAGGCGGTGCAGCGTGAGCGGCACGAGCAGGGCGACGACGCCGACAGCGAGGTGGCCGATTGCGGCGAACCACGGGTCGCCGGCCGCGTAGCCGAAGAAGGCGGGGGAGATCGTGACGCCCACGAGCCCGGCCCACAGCCAGGTCCGGATGCGGGCGAGCGAGGCGATCAGGATCATCACCGCGGATCCCACCAGGGTCCCAACCCCCGCGAAGACCCACCCGCTGATGGCCGGAGTCAGTGACGAGAACGCCCAGATGTCGAGGGCGACGAACACCATGCCGAGCGCGCCGACCGCCTCGGCGGAGAACTGCAGGCCGGTGCGCACCAGCATCCATGCGCTCCCGAGGAAGACGACGGTGACGACGCCGACGATGAGTGTGCGGGTGCCGAAGTCGGTCAGGTCGGGATTGAGGAAGGTGAAGACAATGGCCGCGACCGCCACCAGCGCGGCCCCCGCGACTGCCAGCACGGACTGCACGCTGACCGAGCTGCCCTCTCGCTCCGGGCCCAGCGGCGCTACCAGGGGCGGATCGGCGGGCGGGATGTCGGAAACGAGCGGCGCTCCGGAGGGAGCATCCACCTTCTGCTCGCGCGAGTTCGTGCGCAGGCCCGCGATGTGCTGATCCCGGAGCTCGAGCGCAGTCACCGCGGCGCGGGCCGCCGATTGCACCCGTGTGGCATCCGAGCCCGAGAGCACGGCGTGGCAGCTCACGCACCAGTACGGCTCGGTGAGTCGAGTCCCGCATCGCGGGCAGATCGTCTCGTCGAGGAGGTAGCGGGCGACGTCGTCAGTCCAGGCCTGCGTCATGGCGCCAGTCTAGGAAGGCAGATCGCGAAGGAACCTCAAGACCCACCGAACTGGGGGGATCACCCCGACGGCGCGCGACCGCGCTTAGCCTGAACGTATGAAGCCCTGGCCCCGTCTCGCCGTCGTCTACCTCATCATCGCGATCCTGGGACTGATCGGCACCTGGACGTTCAACATCCTCGCCGTCCTGTCGAACAGCAGCTTCGTGGGCGAGTGGTTCAGCAACCCGCCGGCCACGCAGTCGCTGCAGGTGGATCTGCTCGTGGTGGCGGTCGCCGCGGGTGTCTTCATCGTCGTCGAGGGGCGTCGGATCGGGATGCGGCACGCCTGGGTCTTCCTGCCCCTGGCCGCGATCACGGCGGCCGCCTTCGCGGTGCCCCTGTTCCTGGCATTGCGCGAGCGGCGCCTGGCGGCCCTGGCGGCCCCCTAGCGCACCTGAGCCGTCGCCGCCGAAGCTCCGGCTCGCGCAGCCGCGAGGATCAGGTCCGCTGCCTTCTCGCCGATGACGATGGCGGGAGCGTTGGTGTGTCCGCGGATGATCTCCGGCATGACCGACGCATCCGCCACGCGCAGACCCTGGACGCCACGCACCCGCAGCTCGGGATCGACCGGCGCCGAGGCATCCGAGCCCATCCTTACGGTGCTCGTCGGGTGGTAGATGGTGTGCGACTGGTAGGCGAGCGACTCGGCGTCCCGATCGACGAGCTCCAGCTTCTCGCCGTCCTCAGGGGCGATGAAGTGCCCGGTCGAGTCCGTCCGCATCGCCGGCGTCGCCAGGATGCGTTCGCAGATCGCCAGGCCGGCCATCATGACGGTACGGTCCTCGCCGTTCGCGTCGCTGAGGTAGCGCGGATCGATGAGGGGTTTCGCGAAGGGGTCGGCCGAAGCCAGAGTGATCTCTCCGCGGCTCTTCGGCTGAAGAAGGATCGGTCCGACGCTGAGGCCGTGGCCGGGGATACCGGCCAGGCCCTCCTCGACGTAGGCGGCGGGCGCGAAGATGATCTCGACATCCGGGATTTCGACAGTGGGGCCGGACTTCACGAAGCCGTATGCCTCGGCGACGTTGGAGGTCAACATGCCGCGTCGGCGCAGCAGGTAGTTGCCCACCTCGCCCAGGCCGGTCGCCGTGAAGAGCGTGTCGCGGTCGGTTCCGACCGCCAGAAGCGCAACAAGGTGGTCTCGAAGATTCTGTCCGACCTCGGGGGAGGCCGACACGACCTCGATGCCGAGAGCCGCGAGCTTCGCCGGATCGCCGATCCCCGAAAGCATCAGCAGCTGCGGTGTGTTGATCGCACCGCCGCACAGGATGACTTCGCGACGCGCGCGAATCGTGTGCAGCCTGCCGTCGACGACGTACTCGACCCCCACCGCCCGCGTGCCCTCGAAGAGCACCCGGGTGGCGTGAGCGCCGGTCCGGATCTGGAGATTGCCGCGATCCTTCGCCGGGCGCAGGTAGGCGTCTGCCGTGCTGGCGCGCGCACCCTTCTCCTGGCTCAGCATGGTCTGGCTGAAGCCCTCGGGCGAGCGCGTGTTCGGCGGTACGACGGCATACCCGGCCTGTGTGACGGCCTTCAGGAAGGTCCCGGTGTGACTGCGCGGGCTCCGCTGCTCCTGCACGCTCACGGCCCCCGCCGTCCCGTGCTCGGGATCGGTGGCGTCCACGATGCGCTCGACCTTCCTGAAGTAGGGAAGGAGGGACTCGAAAGACCACCCCGGGCCCGCCTGCTCGGCCCAGCCGTCGTAGTCGGCAGCAAAACCGCGCACCCACATCATCGCGTTGAGAGACGACGAGCCGCCGAGCACCTTGCCGCGCGGCCAGTAGATCGTGCGGCCGCCGAGGTGGGGTTGAGGGACGGTCTCGTAGTTCCAGTCGAACTCCGATTTGAAGAGCTGCGAGAACGCCGCCGGGATGTGGATGGCCTGATTCTTATCCGGACCCCCTGCTTCCAGCAGCACCACCTTCGTGCCGGCATCGGCGCTCAGTCGGTTCGCGAGAGCGGCCCCGGACGAGCCGGCACCCACGACGACGTAGTCGGCGTAGTCTGCCGAGTTGAAGCGCGAGTTCGAGCCGGCGGCGCTCACGCGGTCACCGCCGCACGCAGGTCTTTGCGCAGGATCTTGCCGGACGACGACTTCGGGATGCTGTCGATCATTTCGACCTGTCTCACCTTCTTGTAGGGGGCGACCCGGGAGGCCACGTACTCCATGACGTCGGTGTCGAGGAGCTCCGCTCCGGGTTGGAGCACGATGAAGGCCTTGGGGACCTCCTCGCCGTCGGCATCGTTCACGCCGATGACGGCAGCATCCGCGATGTCCGGGTGTCCAAGCAGCAGGGCCTCCAACTCGGCCGGAGCCACCTGGTAGCCCTTGTACTTGATAAGCTCTTTCACGCGATCCACGATGGTCACGAACCCCCGCGCGTTCACTGTCGCGATGTCGCCGGTGCGCAGGAAGCCGTCGTCCGTCAGAGTGGCCCGGGTGGCCTCCTCGTTGCCGAGGTAACCGACCATCACGTTGGGACCGCGACACAGGAGTTCACCGGGTGCGCTCTCGCCCTCGGCTGGCACATCGATCTCCTCGCCGGTCAGGGAGTCGACGAGTCGGCACTCCATGTTGGGCACCGTCACACCCACCGTGCCGACCGGGATGTCGCTGCGGGTCGAGGAGCCGACGTGCGAAACGGGGCTCATCTCGGTCATCCCGTAACCCTGGATGACCTTGCAACCGAGGCGCGAGGCGACGAGAGAACCGATCGTCTCGTCGAGCGGTGCCGCCCCGGACATCACGACCCGGAGGCTGCCGAGCTCGAACTGCTCGATCAGGGGATGCTTCGCCAGTGCGACCGCGATCGGCGGGGCGACGAAGGCGTAGCTGCACCGCAGGTCCTGGATGATTCGCAGGAACTCGCTCAGATCGAATCTCGGCATCGTGACGAGGGTGGCCCGGGCGGCGAGTGCCAGGTTGAGCAGTACCGTCATCCCGTAGATGTGGAAGAACGGCAAGACGGCGAGCACCCGATCCTGATCACCGACCCCGATCAGGGGACCGGCCTGTGCGACGTTCGCCACCAGGTTGCGGTGCGTGAGCATCACACCCTTCGGCCGTCCCGTGGTCCCGGACGAGTACGGCAGCACCGCGAGATGGGTCACTGGATCGAACGTCACGTTCGGCGCCGGCCGCACGGAGGCCAGCAGTTCGCCCATCGAGCGGTGGTCTGAGGCGCCATCGAGGACGATGATGCGGTCGGGGTCGAGTCCGGCCGCGCGGGCTCCGACTCGAGCGGCTTTCAGCAGGGCGGACACGGTGAACAGCAGAGTTGCCCCCGAGTCGCGCAATTGACTGGCGATGTCCTCGCCGGTGGCCAGGGCGTTGACAGTGGTCGCTGTTGCGCCCGCCCGCAGGATGCCGTGAAATACCGCGACGAAGGAGGGGGAGTTCGGAGAGTGGAGGGCCACGACATCGCCCACCGCGATGCCCTCAGCCGCCAGCGCTCCGGCGACCGCATCGATTCGGGCGATCAGCGTGCGATAACTGGTCTCGGCTCCCGACACACCGTCGATCGTCGCGATGCGATCCAGCTCGCCGTCGGCGATCGACCCGAACAGGAAGTCGTAGACGCTGAGGTTTGGGATCTCGACGTCGGGATACGGGCTCCGGAACGACATCGTCAGGCCTTGAACGCCGAGAGGAAGATCGCGGGCATCTTCAGCCAGCCGGGTTTCGCAGCGAAACCGGCAAGTAGGCGGCCGGTCTTCTGCGCGCTCCGAGCGGTGACGAACCACGGAGGTTTCGGGAAGAGTGCGAACTCGCCGTGAGCGAAGGATCGCGGGAACGGACGGAATGGGCCCGTCACGACGGTGCGTTCCGGCGAATCGATCAGCAGCGCGTTGTGCACGACACCGATCCCGGACTGGACGTTGTCGAGGGTGTGCCCCGGGAACGCACCCCAGGATGCGGTGGCCGTCAAGAATCCAAGTCCTGTCCAGCTGTTGATGGCGATCGTGCCGTACTCGAGATCCGCGATCGACTGACGGAAGCCCTGCCCGAGGCGTCTCCGTTCGGCGGGGTCGATCAGCAGGTTCGCGCCGAGGGTCCCGAGGAAGTCCGCGTTCACGGTGGTCACCGCGGCATCGAGGAACGCCTGGCCGGTCCCGGGAAGCTCGATGACGCCGAGCACGGGCGAGAAGTACTCGGTGGTCTGCAGGTCGCGGGCGTCCTCATCTGCCTGGATGTCGATCAGCAGCCGAGCGCCATCCGCGAGCCGTTCGGCCTTCGGATACGAGATCGCGGCACCCGCGACGCGGTCGTCGCTGCCGGGATACCAGGCGCGGCGTCCGGGCGTGCGGGCGATTGCGGCACGCAGCTCGGCGAGGAAGGCCTTCTTCTGCGGCCAATCTCTGCTGAGAACGACGATCTGGCCGGCGATACAGTTATATCCACCGTTGTGGAGGCGCTGCGTCGCGACGTGCTCGGCCTGGTAGCGCAGGTCGCGCTTCGTCCAGGCGCTCGGCACCACGATGATCGGGGCGACGCCGCCGAGTTCGCTGGTGATCTCCTTGTCGAGCAGCGGAGTGCCTGCGGCCTTGCGAGCACGGCCCTCCGCGCCGGCGCCCCAGACGACGACGTCGTGGGTCGCGGCGCTACCAGTGATGTGGACGTGCGAGATACCCGAGTGGTGGGCGAGGTAGCCCCCCACATCCCCGCCGCCCTGAACGATCCGCAGCAGGCCCGCCTTGATCAGGGGGCGCAGGGCTGCCCGGTAGACCGACATCATCCCGGCCATGATCGGGTTGAGCTTGAGCAGCACCGAGCGATTGTTCGCCACGATCTCGTAGAGCACATCGAGCGGCGGAATCGAGGTGATGTTGCCGGCACCGAGCACCAGCCCGACCCCACCGGACCGGGTCGGCGTGAGTTCGCCGAGTCCGGCGGCAGCGCGCGCCCGGTCGGCGGTGACGCCGGGCTTGAGCCAGACCTCGGCGCTGAAGCCGTGCAGCAGGAGCGCCTCGTATGCGGTGTGAGGCAGCACCGGGATGGTCACTCGGTCTCCCGGCGCCGTGCCGGTCTTGACGCCCGCGAGCGGTGACTTCCCAGCTGCCAGCCCCGCGACCGAATGCGCCAGCGTCCCGACACCCGCCAATGTCGCGTACGGACCCGAGATCCATTCCTCGCCGACCAGTTGGGAGTCGGCGTCGAGACCCTTGATGTCCCGGGCACGCACCGCCCATCGCTCGGCCTGCGTCGCGATCGCGGCGTGGGTCGCCGTCAGCAGCTCGGCCCGCTGGGCCAGCGGTGTGCGAGCCCAACTCTCCGCCCCGACGGCGAGCTCCTGAATAGCCCGATCGAGGGCGCTCCGCTCCTCCGTCGACGGGGCGGCCGCGCTCGAGGGGGGCGTCGCTGCGGGGCTGGGGGTATGGGTGGTGATGGTCATGTGATCTCCTTCGATCGCTGCCACTGCTGGTCGGCCGCACAGGCAGTTCGCGCGGGCCGGGCCGCGTGTCCCCAGTGTCGTCCGCGCAGCCCTGGATACCGATGGGCGGCGGCCCCGATTTCACCGGCGAGGTTTGTGCAGCCGCACAACAGGGTTGGCATCGGGGGGGCTAAAGTGCCTCCATGTCGATTCAGAACGATGTCGTTCGCCCGAGCAGCCCGACCGCGGGAGGCCTGATCGACGACGAGGCTGCCGCCCTCTTCGCGGAGATGCTCGACTCTGTGCCCGATCTCACCGAGCGGGTGGTCGACCAGATCCTCCACGGCGAGCACTCGTACGCCGAGAGTGCCCTGACGGTCGAGGTGTTGCGGTCGATCGTCAGCGAGAACATCGAGGCCCTCCTGCGTGGTCTTTCTGGCACCAATCGATCTCTGGATGCCCCGCGCCGGGCCGGGCGTGTGAAAGCCGAGGTCGGCATCCCGATGGCGGGTCTGCTGCACGCCTACCGGCTCGCCGGTCTGCAGCTCTGGGATGAGATGATGGCGCGGTCACACGGCGGCGGCCGCTCGGAATCGCTGCTGCGGGTCTCCTCCGCGGTCTGGGGGATCATCGACGAGTACTCGAACGCCGCCGCCGAGGCCTACCGCGGGGTGATCGACGACCGCGATCGAAAAGACCAGCAGGCCAGAAGCGTCATGTTGCTCAGCCTGCTGGAGGGCTCCGAGTCCAGCGCGGATACGCCGCGACTGCTGCGCGCCATCGGCCTGCCCGAGCACGGCAGCTACGTCGTGATCGCCGCAGAGCTGTCTCGCAGCGGCGACGATCCGATGCCTGGCATCGTGCCGCGGCTGCGGGCCGCGGGCATCACGTCGGCCTGGACCGCGTGGAAGGGCGAGCACGTCGGACTGCTCGGGCTTCCCTCGGACGGCGAAATCCAGGTCGCCACCCACGTGGTCTCCGAGCTCGCCGCCTCGAGGATCGGAGTGAGTCGAAGCTTCTCGTCTCTTCTTGGCGCCCCCGAGGCCGTTCGTCAAGCACGGATCTCGATGCGCTGCACGCCCGAGAAGAGCGTCGGAGTCCGCAGCTACGGCAGCGCGCCGCTCGACGTACTGATCGTCGCTGATCCGGAACGGGCCGCCGAGCTTCGCTCCGGCATCCTCGGGGCCGTGGCCGCGCTTGGGCCTCGCGATGAGCAGGTGATGCTCGACACTCTGGAGGCCTGGTTCGAGGCGGACGGCTCGACGGCGGGTGCGGCCGAACTGCTCCACTGCCATCGGAATACCGTGCTGTACCGGCTGGGACGCATCGCCGAGCTCACCGGACGCTCGGTGTCCAGCCCGTCGGAAGCTTCCGAGCTGTACGCGGCTCTGCGGGCCACCCGACTCGGCTGAGCGCGCTAGGCCCGGAACGCCGAGACGAAGATGCCGGGCATCTTCAACCAGCTCGGCTTCTGGGCGAAACGGGTGAGTAGGCGTCCCGTCGTCGCGGCCGAGCGCGCCGTCACGAACCACGGAGGCTTCGGAAACAGCGCGAACTCGCCGTGCACCGCCGAGCGGGGGAACGGACGGAACGGGCCCGTCACGACGGTGCGCTCGGTGTGATCGAGCAGGTAGGCGTTGTGCACGACCCCGATGCCCGACTGGACCCTGTCGAGCGTGTGACCGGGGAACGCGCCCCAGGAGGCGCCCGCACTGAGGAAGCCGAGCCCGGTCCAGCTGTTGATCGCGATGGTGCCGTAGCGGAGCTCGGCGATCGCGTTGTCGAAGCCGAGGCCGAGGCGCTTGCGCTCCTTCGGGTCGATCAGGAGATTGGCGCCCAGGGTGCCCAGGAAGTCCGCGTTCACGGTGCTGACCGCGGCATCCAGGAAGGTCTGGCCCGACCCGGGGAGCTCGATGACGCCGAGCACGGGCGAAAAGGTCTCAGTCTTCTCGAGGTACGAGGGGTCGTCGTCGGCGTGGATGTCAACCAGCAGTCGGGTGCCCTCCGCCAGCTTCTGGGCGCTGGGATAGCAGACCGCGGCATCCGCGACCCGGCCATCGCTTCCCGGATACCAGGCGCGGCGCACCGGCGCACGGTCGAGCGCCGAGCGGAGCTCCTCGAGAAACGCCGCCTTCTGCGGCCAGTCGGCGCTCAGCACGACGATCTGGCCGGCGATGCAGTTGTATCCACCGTTGTGCAGGCGCATGGTGGCGACGTGCTCGGCCTGGTAGCGCAGGTCGCGCGTGGTCCAGACGCTCGGCACCATGATGATCGGCGCGACGCCACCGAGTTCGCTCGACATCGGCTTCTGAAGCAGGGGAGTTCCCGCCTTCTTGCGAGCGGCCCCGTCGGCTCCGGGGCCCCAGACCACGACGTCATGCGTCGCCGCGCTGCCGGTGATGTGCACGTGCTGCACCCCGGCGTGATGGGCGAGATACGAGCCCTCGGACCCGGCGCCCTGAACGACCCGCAGCACGTCGGCGTCGATGAGCGGACGCAGAGCGGCCTGATAGACGGGCATCATGCCCTGCATGATCGGGTTGAGCTTCAGGATCACGGCCCGGTTTGAGGCGATCAATTCGTAGAGTACGTCGAGCGGGGGAATCGAGGTGATGTTGCCCGCGCCGAGGACGAGGCCCACGCCGCCGGATCGGGTCGGGGTCAGCTCGCCGAGCCCCGCCTCCCCGCGGGCCTGTCCGCGGCTGACTCCGGGCTTGAGCCAGACCTCCGCGCTGAACCCGTGCAGCAGCAGTGCCTCGTAGGCGTTGCGGGGGAGCACCGGGACGGTGACGCGTCCTCCGGGCGCGGTGCCGAGGCTGAGTCCCTCGATCGGAGAATGACCCGCGGCGAGCGCTCCGACGGATTCGGCGAGAAGCGCCACCGCAGAGAGTGTGGCGTACGGGCCCGAGATCCATTCCTCGCCGACCAGCTGCGACGACGGATCGAGCCCCTTGATGTTCGCGGCCGTCGTGGCCCAATCGGATGCCGCGCTCGAGACCGACGCGTGCACGGCCTGCAGCAGCGTCGCGCGATCGGCGAGCGGCGTGGCCGCCCAGCGGATGGCACCGTCGGCGAGCTCGGCGAGATCAGCGTCGAGGCGAGCTCGGTCGGCCGCTGCCGGCTGTTCGGGAGTTGCCGGCGTCGAGGCGCCGGAACCGGTGTGATCCGAGATGGTCATTCGATCTCCTTCGATCTGTGGACAGTCTGCCCCAGAGCGATCGGAACGGGGCGTTTCGTGGAAAGGTTCCCTGGTGACCCCGAGCGAACTGGTGCAGCGCCTGCGCGCATCCGGCAGCGTATTCGCCGAGGAGGAGGCAGCGCTGCTGCTCGCCGAAGCGAGCGATGCGGCGTCACTCGAGGCCATGACGGCGCAACGGGTGCAGGGCGAGCCGCTGGAGCAGATCGTGGGCTGGGCGGAGTTCGACGGGATGCGGTTCGTCGTCGAACCGGGCGTCTTCGTGCCCCGACATCGCAGCGAGTTCCTCGTCGAGCGTGCAGCTGCGCTCGGCCGACGCGGTGCGGTCGTGCTCGACCTGTGCTGCGGGATCGGAGCTCTCGGCCTCGCGGTCCGCGCGCGGCTCGGCGATGCCGAGCTCCACTGCACCGACGTGGACCCCGCCGAGGTGCGCTGCGCCCGGCGCAATGTCGGGGCATACGGCAGCGTCTACGAGGGGGACCTTTATGCGTCACTTCCGGACACCCTGGGCGGTCGGGTCGAGCTCCTGCTCGCCAACGCGCCCTACGTGCCGAGTGGAGAGCTACGCCTCATGCCGCCCGAGGCGCGCGAGCACGAGCATCCGGTCGCTCTGGACGGCGGGGTCGACGGCCTCGCGGTCCACCGGCGCGCGATCGCCGGCGCTCCGGCGTGGCTGGCACCGGGCGGACGGGTGCTGATCGAGTTGAGCGCGGAGCAGGCGGTGATCGCGGCATCCATGATGCGGGAGGTTGGCCTGCTGGCCGAGATCGTCACCGAGGAGGATGACGACGGCGACGAGACCACTGTGGTGATCGGCACTTTGGTGATCGGCACTGTGGTGACCGGCACCCGCTAGATCAGGTGGAACCCCGGGATCGCATGCCCGCTGAAGTACCACGCGAGCGTGACGAAAACGATCACGTTGAGCACCACCGTCACCCAGAATCGTGTGCGGAAGCTGAGCTTTTTCGTCTTGTGCCGCAGCACCTGCTGCGCGACGATCGCGCCCGGCCAACCGCCGATCAGGCCGACCAGTAGCAGTGTGTTCTCCGGTGTGCGCCAGCGGCCCCTCTGGGCAGCGCGCTTGTCGGCGGCGTACATCGCGAAGGCCAGGATGCTGAGCGCGAGATACAGGGCGGCGACGCTGAGCGGCATGCCCCAGCGCCATCCAGCAACCAGGTAGATCGTGATGAACGCGAGGATCGACGCGATCCCGACCACGACGGAGGTCGGACGCACGGTGGGCGCCGCCCGTTCCGTCGCGATCACCGGCTCGGCGCGGACGGCACGCATCTTGCCCTTGTCGTCCCGCTCCAGCTCGAAGATCAGGTGCTGGCCCTGGTACGGCCGAGTTGCGCCGAGCGGAACCGCGGTGAAGTGCAGGAAGATGTCGCGGCTGCCGTCATCGGGCTTGATGAACCCGAAACCGCGGTCATCGTTCCACGTCGTCACGACCCCTGCGAGCCGGGGCGTCGTGGGAGAAGGCATTCCCCGATGCTACGCGCCGACTCCGGCGCCGATCGCCGCCAGACGGGGGACCAGCGGTCTGAGCCCGCGCACGAAGCCGACCGAATCCGGACCGACGTTGGCCAGCTCCACCAGCGAGATGCTGAGCGCTGAGTACTCCTCCATGGAGCGCAGGAACGCGTCGGGATCCTGCGCCGCATGGGCAGCCGGACCCATCATTGTGATCTGGATCTCGGAGAAGTCGCGCCCGAGATCGTCGCAGTGGCGCTTGAGCAGGTCGATCTTGTGGGCGACGGTCTCGACGTCGGAGGCGAACAGGTTGCAGGCGTCCGCGTACTGGGCGACCAGGCGGAGCGTCTTCTTCTCGCCGCCGCCGCCGATCAGGATCGGGGGCCCGGATGCCGGTAGGTGACGCCCGTGACCATGAGGCCCAGCTGCATCCGCTTCGTGACCGCTGCGACGAATCCGAGCGAGCTGTAGCCCTCGAGCATCGGATCGTGCGCGGTCGCGAAGTGCTCCAAATTGGAAGTAGTGGTCCATCATCGTGAACCAACTGCTGCCGATTTCCTCGGCGGCGAGGGCGGTCTCCCGCAGGAGCGGCCCCATATTCTCGGGGCCGACACTGGGCTGGGTGAAGTTCATGTAGTGGATTCCGAGCTGCGTGGCTTGACGCTACGCCCGTCGGTGATGCGTCACCGTCGTGCTCCAGGCGTACCGTGAGCGACATGTCGTTGAACAGTGAGCAGCGCGAGGGCACTCGGAACGAGCTGCGACGCAACCTGAAGTTGTGCGAGTTGACGGTCGAGACGATCGCGGTCGAGCTGGGCTTCACCGAATCGCGCCTGGAGGCGACGTTCGACGTTGGTGAGGACTCTGACCCCGTCGACGTCTGGATGCTGCGCGACTTCCTCGAGAAGACCGTGCGGGAGGGCGGCGGCACGCCGGAACGCTACTCGGTGCTCACCGAGACCGCGCGCTCGGATGCGCAACGTTGGTTCGGACTTCCGGTGCGTGCCGAATGGGGCCGACGCGCAGGGAAGTAGGGCGACAGGACCCGCCTGCGTCAGAAGGGTGGTGGGTCGGTGGTGTGGGTGGCGCCGGTGGGGCTGGTCCAGGTGGTCGAACCGTCGGGGTCGCGGTGGACGGTCCAGTTGCTTTCGTGTTTCAACCGGTGGTGGTGGCGACACAGGTGCGCGAGGTTCGAGG
>JANXTR010000007.1 GCA_025352325.1 Microbacteriaceae bacterium
CGCGACGAGCGATCACTTCCAGCCCTGGCGCCACGAGGGCGGCCACGCGCCGTTCTCGCTGAGCTGGATGGCGGCGGTGGGGGAGCGCACGAGCACGATCCAGATCGGCACCTCCGTGATGACGCCGACGTTCCGCTACAATCCGGCGGTGCTGTCGCAGGCGTTCGCGACGATGGGCTGCCTCTACCCGGGTCGCATCATGATCGGTGTCGGCACCGGCGAGGCGCTCAACGAGATCGCGACCGGCTGGACGGGCGAGTGGCCCGAGTTCAAGGAGCGGTTCGCGCGCCTGCGCGAATCGGTCGACCTCATGCGTCAGCTCTGGACCGGAGACCGCGTCACCTTCGAGGGCGAGTACTACTCGACGGTCGAGGCGAGCATCTACGACCGACCGGATGTCCCGATCCCCGTCTACATCGCGGCGGGCGGGCCGGTCGTGGCCCGCTACGCGGGGCGTGCAGGCGACGGCTTCATCTGCACGTCGGGCAAGGGCATGGAGCTCTACACCGAGCAGCTCATTCCGGCGGTGCTCGAGGGGGCCGCGAAGGTCGGCCGCGATGCCGACGCCATCGATCGCATGATCGAGATCAAGCTCAGCTACGACACCGACTACGACACCGCTGTGAACAACACGCGCTTCTGGTCTCCGCTCTCGCTCAGCAAGGAGCAGAAGCACGACATGACCGATCCGATCGAGATGGAGAAGGCGGCGGACGCCCTGCCGATCGAGACGATCGCGAAGCGCTGGATCGTGGGGTCCGATCCGGACGAGGTCGTGGCATCCATCAAGGACTACGTGGATGCCGGCCTCAACCACCTCGTCTTCCACGCCCCGGGGCACGACCAGCGTCGCTTCCTCGATCTCTTCGAACGCGACCTCGCGCCCCGCCTGCGCGCGCTCGCGTAGACGGACCCGCCGCCGACGCCTGGCAGACTGGCCTCATGGCCAAGCCCCCGCAGGACGGTGAGCGCCGCATCCTCTTCAAGGACGGCACGCTCAGCGGCGTCGAGAACTACAAGCACGGCAAGAAGTCGGGGGCCTGCGAGTACCGGCATCTCAACGGTCGCAAGAAGGCCGAGGGCCAGTTCCTCAAGGGGAAGTTCGAGGGCGACTGGGTCTGGTGGCGCGACAACGGCGAGTTGCAGCAAAAGGGTTCGTTCGTCGACGGCGAGCAAGACGGACTTTGGCGGCGCTGGCACGAGACCGGCGCCCTGCTCGACGAAGGCGACTGGGTGCACGGCAAGAAGTCCGGCATCTGGAAGCGGTACGACAAGCAGGGCGTGCTCGTCGAGAAGACGTCATATGCCGATCGCTCCTAGAGGCCAGACTTCCCCGCGCCGGCTCCGCTACTTCGCGACGAACGGCAGCAGCACCGCGTTGACCTCGGCGGCGTGCGTCCACAGCATGCCGTGCGGTGCGCCGTCGATCTCGACGTACTCGGCGTCCGGCAGCGCCGCGTGGAAGGGGCGGCCGGTCGCGTCGATCGGGAGGATCCGGTCGACCGTCCCGTGCACGATCAGCGTTGGGATGCCGGCGGCCTTCACGGCCTCGACGTCGCCGCGGAAGTCCTCGATCCAGCTCGCCACGACCGCGTAGGACGCGACCGGAGCGCTGCCGATGGCGACGTTCCAGCTCGCGTCGACCGCAGCCTGGCTGACGCGCGTACCGAGGTTCTCGTCGAGGTTGTAGAAGTTGCTGTAGAAGTCCTGGAACCAAGCGAAACGGTCGCTCTTTGCGGCGTTCTCGATGCCGTCGAAGACGTTCTGCGGCACTCCGGTCGGGTTGTCGTCGCCGTGCACGAGGAAGGGCTGGAGCGAGGCGAGGAAGGCGAGCTTCGCGACGCGGTCCGCGCCGAACTTCGAGACGTAGCGGGCGAGTTCGCCGGTGCCCATCGAGAAGCCGACGAGGATGACATCCTGCAGATCGAGCGTCGACAGCACTATGTTCAGGTCGCTCGCGAAGGTGTCGTAGTCGTAGCCGGAGCCCACCTTGCTCGATTCGCCGAAGCCGCGGCGGTCGTAGGTGATCACACGGTGACCCGCGGCGAGCAGCTCGCGCGTTTGGCGCTCCCAGGAGGCGCCGCTCAGGGGGTAACCGTGAATCAGGACGACCGGCTGGCCCGCGCCCTGGTCTTCGTAGTAGAGCTCGATGTCGCCTGAGTTCTCTTGACCGACGGTGATGTAGGGCATGGGGGTCTTCTTCCGTTTGAGATTCGAACCATGAGAGAACGATCGTTCTCTTTCGGTACTGCTAGCCTAGAGAACCAATGTTCTCAATGCAAGGTGACGAGGTGAACTCTCCGTGATCGATCAGGAACAGGCGCGCAGCCGGGTGGTGGATGCCGCCGATGCCCTGTTCTATCGGCGCGGTATCCAGGCGGTCGGCATGGATGACGTGCGCACCGCAGCGGGGATCTCGCTGAAGCGCCTGTACTCGCTCTTTCCGTCCAAGGACGTGCTGCTGATCGAGGTGCTCAAGGGACGCATGGTCGAGTGGGACGAGGGGGTCTCGCTCGCCAGCGCGTCCGCCGCCACCCCGCGCGACAAGCTCCTGGCGGTCTACGACTTCCTCGACGGGTGGTTCCGGCAGGATGACTTCCGCGGCTGCGCGTTCATCAACTCCTTCGGCGAGCTCGGCGCCGTCTTACCGAGCGTCGCCGCCATCGCACTCGAGCAGAAGCTGGCGTTCCAGCACTATGTGACCGAACTCGTCGACGAGCTCGGCGGTTCGCCCGCGCTTGCTGCGCAGCTCGCGATCCTGGCCGAGGGGGCGCAGACCACCGCCGCGATCTCGGGGCGACCCGATGCGGCCTTCCACGCCCGGAGAGCCGCAGAGGTGCTCATCGCCGGTGAACTGGCGGCCTAGGTGCGCCTGTCGTGCTCGTCGCACCCGGTATGCCCGCCGAGCGATCCGTCAGGCGCGGGACGTAGGGTTTACCTATGGTGAAGCCCCCGTCCGACGCCCAAAACAGGCGCGACGCCGCCGACGAGGTCCTGGCAAAGCTCAGCCCGCAGGTGGAGCCGCCGCCCATGTCGCGCCCCACGATGCCGGTGCCGTACGCGTACCCGATTCCGTTCGGCGATCCGCCCGCTGAGCCGGTGACGCTCGTGGAGGGCGAGATCCCCTGGGAGCTGCGCGAGGAGTAACCGGCTCAGTGTCGGGGAAGGGACTGCTCGATCGCGCTCATCACGGAGCGCGCCATCGTCTGATCGCTGAACAGTGGTGAGGTCGCGGTCGCCCAGTAGCCGCTGCGCGTGAAGATCTCGAACTGCGTGTTGACGATGAAACCCGACACGTCGGTGCCGAACAGGGTGGTCGGCTTCGCGTAACCCGCGGTGGCCGAACTCAAGTCGGCGAGGGTAGGAGGATCCGGGTGCGCGGCCGTCACGATCAGCGAGTTGCCGGTGGACGGATCCTTCCACTGACAGGCGGTGCCGCGGATCGCGACCGCGCGTTCGGCGCTTGTGGTCGCCGCCGGCTGGTAGCTCAGGTTCTCGTGCAGGTTTTTGTCGAGCGACTGGATGACGGTCGGGTCGACCAGCTCGTCGCAGCTATAGCGGAGCGGGACCCCGGTGCCCAGGAAGACGGTGGGCGTCGGGGTGGGTGTGGGGGTCGGCGTCGAGGCGGGACGAGGAGTGTGCGTCGACGTTGCGGCGGGCGCGCCCTCGGGGGAGCACCCGGCCAGACCGAGCACGATGAGCGCGCTCGACGCCATGACCAATCCCACGATTCCCTTGCGCATGACGCCCCTCCTGCATGCCCATTTCCATGGTGCGTCATGGTCGGCGATCCGACAAGTTCTCAGCAATAACGATCTGACATCGGATGCCCGGCGTGCGCGGCAGGAGTGGAGTCGCGGATCGCGGGCTAGTCGAGGTCGGGGCCGTGCACCTCGTCGTCGGCGTCTCGCTGCAGCTGACGCGCGATGGCGCGGTTGAGGTCTCGGCGACGCACGAACAGAGCGGAGACGACCGCGACGATGGCGGCGAAGATCAGGAGCGAGCTGAAGGACCGTGCGATGGCCTGCACGATCACGGCGAGAATCGCGATTCCGGCGAGGACGGTCAGCACCCGACCGAGCGTCGACAGCAGGATCCAATGCACCTGCCCAGTATGAGCGTGACCACACGGCACGGTGCCGCAGACTGATCTCACGCAGCTGACCCAGACCTAGGTCGACACCGACGGCGAGTTCGTCATCATCAGCACGGTCGACGGGCACCAGAAGGTCCGCAACATCCGGCGCGACCCGCGGGTCGCCGTGACGGTCGCCGACCCGAACGATCCCAGCGACTTCGCGCAGCTGCGGGGAGAGGTGGTGCGCGAGACGACCGAGGGCGCCGTCGAGCACATCGACCTGATCTCCGAGCGCTACACCGGACGCCCGTAGCCCTGGTACGGCGGCCGCGACCAGGTGCGTCTGATGCTGTTCATCCGGATCGACAAGGTCGGCAACCTACGCCGCTGAGCA
>JANXTR010000012.1 GCA_025352325.1 Microbacteriaceae bacterium
CTGATGGATCCTTACCCCACGGGGAGTGCCCCGCAGACGGCCCAGAATCACGACTTCGACGACGACGGTCAGCCGCGCCGTGCGATCGAGGCGATTCCGATCGCCGAGTTTCTGCTCGACAGTAGGGCGGTCGTCTCCGCGGTTGAGACGGTCATCGACGGCAAGAGGGAGGCGGTCGAGCTCGCGCTGATGGTCCTCCTGGCGGAAGGGCATCTGCTCGTCGAGGATGTGCCCGGCGTCGGCAAGACCATGCTGGCCCGCTCGCTCGCCCGCAGCGTCGACTGCTCGGTGTCGCGCATCCAGTTCACGCCGGATCTGCTGCCTGCCGACATCACGGGCGTCTCGGTCTACAACCAGAACGACCGCGAGTTCGAGTTCAAACCCGGGCCGGTGTTCGCCAACATCGTGATCGGCGACGAGATCAACCGTGCCTCGCCCAAGACCCAGTCTGCCCTCCTCGAGAGCATGGAGGAGCGCCAGGTCACCGTCGACGGCACGACCTACCTGCTGCCGCGGCCGTTCACCGTCATCGCGACCCAGAATCCGATCGAGATGGAGGGCACATACGCTCTCCCCGAGGCGCAGCGCGACCGCTTCATGGCGCGCATCTCGATGGGCTATCCGGATGCCGCCAGTGAGGTCGCCATGCTGCGCCAGCGGGAGACCGGCAGCCCGCTCGACGCGCTCCGGCCCGTCGTCTCGCTGACCCGGCTCGCGCAGATGGTGCAGACGGTCCGCGAGGTGTTCGTCAGCGCCGCGGTCGAACAGTACGCGGTCGCGATCGCCTCGGCGACCCGGGTCGACCGCGAACTCCGGCTCGGGGCCAGCCCCCGCGCCACCCTCCAGCTGGTCCGCGCCGCCAAGGCGCGCGCCGCCCTCGACGGGCGCGACTTCGTGCTCCCCGACGACGTGGATGCCCTGGCCGTGCCCGTCCTGGCCCATCGCCTGATGGCGGTCCGCACCTCCGTCGGCGCGAATCCGTTCGGCGGCGAGGCGCTCGCCGACATCACCGCCCGCATCGTCGCCTCCACCCCGGTGCCTCTGGGAGCAGCCGGAACCGCGTGATGACGGCCTCTGCAACGGTCTTCGGGGGAACGACCCCCGGCAGATTCGGCCTCTGATGGCGAACCGTCGGGTGCGACGTCGACAGCTGCAGCAGCGCGAGCGCGCCGCCGCGGCGGTCCGGCGTGCGCCGCGCGGGCAGACCCGCGGGGGGTCGAACGCGAGCGACCGGTCGTTCGGCTCGCGGGGAACCCTGGCGCGCGCGCAGCGGCTCCTCCCGAGTGCGCGCGGCGTCGGCACCGCCCTGGTCGGAGTACTCGCCTTCGTGTTCGCCTACAGCGCCGGTCGTCGCGAGGCGCTGGTCGTCGCGGCCGCGGCCTTCCTGCTCGTCGGGACGGGGCTGCTGGTGGCCCGGATCCGACGGCCGCGGTTCGAGGTAGTGCGCCTCTTCTCGCCGCCGGTGGTGTCGGCCGGGGCTCCGGTGCAGGTGAGCCTGCGCATCCGGAACCTGGCGGCAGGCGCGAGCCCGCAACTGCTGTGGAACGACGCGATCCCGTGGCAGGAGTTCATCCCGCCTCAGGAGTTGCTGCCGATCGGCGGCGGCACGAGCCAGCACCGGGTCGTCACGGTCGGCTACGAGCTGCTCCCGCCCCGCCGCGGGCTCTACGAGATCGGCCCGCTTGTCGTTGAGCACGAGGACCCGTACGGGATGTCGCGCTCCACGCTCGCGCTCGGCGATGCAGACCGGCTCGTGGTGGTGCCCGCGATCGTCGACCTGCCGACTGGAGGCCCGAACCTGGCGGATGGCGAGGGATCCGCTCAGCTCGTGCAGCGCCGTGTGACCGGCAACGACGACGACCTCACGACCCGCGAATACCGTGCGGGGGATGCTCTGCGCCGCGTCCACTGGCGAGCATCAGCTCGGCGCGGCCAGCTGATGGTCCGCCAGGAGGAGCACCGCAGCCACCCGGACGCGCGGATCGTGCTAGACACTCGGCTGGCCGGCTACCCCGACGCCGACATCGACGACTCCGACAGCTGGCATCCGACCTCAAGCAGCGACGCCTTCGAGTGGGGTGTCAAGATGCTCGCCTCGCTCGGCGTGCACCTCGACTCCTCGGGTTTCTCGGTCGCCGTCGAGGAGACCGCGAAACCGCAGATCGATCCGCTCGGGGAGCGCTGGGACGGTTCGCGGCGCGAGGGATTCCTGACCAGCCTGGCCGGCGTCAGCCTCGTGGATGACGGCCCCGACCGCCTGCAGCGGGCCGGCGTCGTCGACGCCCCCGGTCCGATCTTCGCGGTTCTGGGCGACCCCGAGGACCTCACGGTGAGCTGGCTGATTCGGCATCGGCGCGCGGGCGACGTCGCGATCGCGTTCCTCGTCGAGCCCCGCCCGGCCGTGCTCGATCGCCTGAACGGGGCCGGCTGGCTGTGCGTGCCGGTGCACCCGTGGGATGACCCGGCCGCCGCCTGGAAGGCCGCGTCGACCGAGGCAGGATACATCCGTGGCGCTCACTGACGTCCGGCGGTCCGCCGTCGCGCCGCGCCCCAAGCGGACGTCCACCCCCGAGAAGACGCAGTGGGCCCGCCCTGCCGTGCCGCGGCGTCCATATGCTTGGACGCGCATGTTTGTGCTGGCGGCGACTCTGCTCGTCTCGCTCGGTGGGCTCCACGTCGCGCTGACTGAGACCTCCTGGTGGATCGTCGGCTCGCTGATTCTCCTGCTCGTTCTCGTCGCCACCACGCTGACCCGTCAGCTGACCCGTCCGGCCTGGCTGCCGACTCTCGTGGGCGGGCTTGTTGGACTGGCGGCGCTGACCGTCGGCTACGCCGCAGACACGGCGCTGCTCGGCATCATCCCGACGCCGTCGACCGTCGGCCGGTTCGCCCAGCTGACCAATGAGGCCTGGAACGAGATCGCCGTGCAGACGATTCCGGCGACGCCCGAGCTGAGCATCGTCTTCCTGATCGCGAGTTCGGCGATCGGAATCGCGCTGCTCGGCGACGTCGCGCTCCGCGTGGCTCCCGCGCTGACGGCCCTGCCGATCCTGATCCTGCTGGTGATCCCGGTCGCGGTGCGAGCCGGCATCGCGGAGCCGTTCTGGTTCATCTTCGCGGCGGCCGGATATCTGGCTCTGCTGCGGATCGGACGGCGGCGGGCGAGCGGACGCGGCCTGATCGTGATCGGTGCGGCCGTCGTGGCGGGATCCTTCGTGCTCGCCTCGGTGCTCCCTCCCGTGGAGCAGTCGGCCGAGCCGACCAACTCGAGCGGCGTCGCGACCGGCATCAACCCGCTCATCAACCTGGGCGACGACCTGCGCCGCGGGGCGCCCGTCACGGCGGTCACTTACACGACCAAGGACGACGAGGCGGTCTACCTGCGCCTCGCGACCCTGTCCGGCTTCGACGGCCGCTCCTGGGCGCCGCAGCTGATCCCGCCGACCTCGAAGAACAACCTCGCCACCTTCCCGACCGCGACGGGGCTCACCACCACGGTCCGCCAGACGAAGGAGACCGCGAAGGTCATGGTGGGCGGCATCCAGGGCCTGTGGCTCCCGGTGCCGTACCCGACGACCAAGGTGATCGGCGCCACGGGCTCGTGGTTCTGGGAGCCGCAGGGGCTCTCGGTGCGCAGTGCGGACACGAACGTCGGCGGGCAGAGCTACACCGCGAGCTTCCTGGCGGTGCAGCCGAACCTGACGCAACTGCGTGCCGCCGTGCCTGACACGCAGCTCAGCCGCAGCTACCTCGAACTCCCCGCCGACCTGCCGGGCATCATCACCAGCACGGCCAACTCGGTCGCCGGCTCGGCCGCCACCGAGTACGACAAGGCCCTCGCGCTGCAGAACTTCTTCACCAGCGGCGCATTCGAGTACTCGACAACCGCTCCTGTGGCGCAGGGCTACGACGGCACGGGCGCGGATGTCGTGGCCGAGTTCCTGCGCAGGAAGGCCGGCTACTGCGTCCACTTCTCATCGGCGATGGCGATCATGGCGCGCGTGCTCGGCATCCCCGCGCGCGTGGCAGTCGGATTCCAGCCCGGTACGCCGAGCGTCGTGAACGGCAAGACGGTCTTCACGGTCAGCACCCACGACCTGCACGCCTGGCCCGAACTGTACTTCACCGGAATCGGCTGGCTGCGCTTCGAGCCGACGCCCGGCCGCGGCGCCGCGCCGACGTACTCGGTCCCGGCGGCGGTCGACCAGCTGCCGACCGATGCCGCGACCGCCGGTGCCACGGCCGCGCCGACCGCGACCGCGACGCCGACCGCCAACGCCGGCCGCGATGTCCCGACCGACCAGGCCTCCTCGGCGTCTGCGGGCGGCGCCCAGGGCGGGTTCAACGCGGCTCCGCTCGTGGCGTTCATCGTGCTGCTGCTGCTGCTGGCAGCGGCGCTGAGCCCCGCGCTCGGCCGCATTCTCGTCCGCTGGCGCCGCGAGACGGGCGTCGCGCGAGGGCGCGACCCCGCGGCCAACGCCTGGGCAGAGGTGCGGGACACCGCGCGCGATCACGGCTGGCTGGCCCCCGAGACCGAGACGGCGCGCGAGTTCGCGGCCCGGCTCTCGATGGTGCTGGCCTCCGACTCCGACGCGATCGCCGACTTCCGCGGCAAGGTCGAAGCGAACGCCTACGGACGACCGGATGCCGCGGCGCTCAGCCTCCACGAGCTGCGCGAGCTGCGCCACGCCATCGCCAGCTCGGTCGCGGCGCGGGAGCGCCTCCGCGCGATCTTCCTGCCCGCCTCGTTACTCGCCCGCGTGCGGTACGACCCCGACTCCTAGCGGCGTACGCGGGCCGGCGATCCCTCAGACTGGACGCATGCACACGGGCGGCTGGACGGTCATCATCCCGGTCAAGCCCGCGCTGTCGGCGAAGTCACGGCTCGGGCTCGGACCCGGGTTCGCGCGTGCACTCGCGCTCGATACCGTCGCCGCGGTGGTGGCCTGCGACGCGGTGGCGCGTGTCATCGTGGTGACCTCGGATGCGGACTTCCGGCCGCCGGGCGCCGAGATCGCCGAGGAGGCCTCGCCCGCGGGGATCGACGCGGCCATCCGCACCGGCGTGTCGCTCGTGGTCGAGGGCTCCTGCGCCGAAGTGCCATCGCTCGGCTCGTCCGATTCACCCGCTGGCCCGCTCGCCGCCCTGCTCGGCGACCTGCCGTCCCTCCGCCCCGCGGATCTTGCCGCCGCCCTCGCCCTCGCCGCCGCCCACCCGCGCGCGTTCGTCACCGACCGCGAGTCGACCGGAACGACCCTGGTGACGGCGGCCGCCGGGTTGCCGCTTCTCACCGCTTTCGGCCCCGGCTCCGCCGCCGCCCACCGAGCGCTCGGCCTGCGGCAACTGGAGCTCCTGTTCGGCAGCACGGTCACGGCCGACGTCGACACCATCGAACAACTCGACCGGGCCCGCGACCTCGGACTCGGTCCGGCAACCCTTGCGGCGCTCGCTGCACGCTGAGGGGGTCTGGGTCCGAAGCGGCGTCGAGGTCGGGATGAGGCGGTCCTCCATTCGCTGCGTTCCGCATCTCGTGCCTGTTCCGGGGGCACTGCTTCCTGAGCGCGGGAATGGGCACGAGATGCGGAACGTGCCGGCAGGAACCGCCCGTCCCGGAGGCGGCAGGCGGCAGGCGGCGAACGGTAGACGACTCAGCGGTCGTCGCGCAGGAGCTGTTCGGCGAGTTCGAGGGCAGCGGCTGCGATCGCCGCGCTGGTGGCCGGGTCGCGCATCCAGAGGGGAACAGCGCGGGTCTCGATGCCCTCGGCAGTGAGCGGCGCGGCAACTGAGGCGTCGACCTCGTCCACGAGCCAGCCATCGAGCACCCCGACCGAGGTGTTGCGGCCCGAAGCCGCCCCGCTCCGCGCCCCGTAATGCCGGGCGGCGGCCGCGGCATCCGTGGCGACGCCGATCGCCGTCAGGCAGGCGTCGGCCATGCCTCGCACGACCGCACCGCCGATGATCGGGGAGACGCCGACGACGGGCGCCGGGGAGGCCCGCAGCGCCTCGCGCAGCCCGGGGATGGCGAGGATCGTGTCGATCGACACGACCGGATTCGACGGGGCGAGCACGATCAGCTCGGCCGCGGCCAGCGCGTCGAGCACGCCGGGGGCGGGATGTGCCTCGGCCAGCCCGAGCTGCTCGAAGCGGAGTGCGGGCAGCGAGGCGCGGTAGCGCGTCCACCACTCCTGGAAGTGCAGCGAGAGCTCCGAGCCCGGGCGGTCCGGGTCGTCGACCACGACATGTGTCTCGGCCTCCTCGTCGGTGGCGGGCAGCAGCCGCACCCCGATCGGCCAGCGCGCCTGCAGACGCGAGACGACCTCGTGCAGCGGAACGCCTTCGCGCAGCCACGAGGTGCGCGCGATTGACGCCGAGAGGTCGAGATCGCCGAGCGTGAACCACGGATGCCCGATGCCCCAGGCGGCGAGCTCCGCCGAGACGCGTTCGGTCTCGCCGACGCGACCCCAGCCGCGCTGCGTGTCGTTCAGGCCCGCGAGCGTGTAAAGAACCGTATCGAGGTCGGGCGTGATGCGCAGACCCGCCAACCACAGGTCGTCTGCGGTGTTCACGATCGCGGTGAGCGTGGCATCCGGATGCTGCGCGCGCAGCTGATCCCGCATGCCGAGCAGGAACCGCGATCCGCCCACGCCGCCCGCGAGCACGACCACGTTCTTCATGGTTCGAACCTACGCGCCCGCCGCCGCGGCCAGCGCCGCCCCGACCGCCGCCACATCGTCGCGCACCATCCCGACGGTGACGCGCACGAATCCACCCGGCTCACCGAGCTGGAAGGGCGCGCCCGGCGCGACCCGGATGCCGGCCGCCGCGAGCTGCACCATGGCGGAACGCTCGTCGTCCACCCGCAGCCAGGCGTTGATCCCGTCGCCCGCGCGCAGGCTCGCACCCCGGGCGTGGACGGCGGCCGCGAGTTCGAGCTGCCGGTGCCGGTACGTCTCGCGGGCGGCCTCGACCTGGGCGACCGATTCCGGATCGGTGAGCAGTTCGTAGAGGATCGCCTGCATCAGCCGCGAGGTCCACCCGGGCCCGAGCAGTCGGCGCGCCACCACGCGATCGACGAGGGCGCGCGGTCCACCGAGCGCGCCGATCCGCAGGTCGGGTCCGTGCGACTTCGAGAAGCTGCGTACGTGCAGCACGCGTTCGGGCAGCCAGGTGGCGAGCGTGACATCCGGGGCGGTACTGATCGAACCCGAGTGGTCGTCCTCGAGCACGACCGCGTTCTCGGCGGTGCGGCTGCGACTCAGCAGGGATGCCAGCTCGTGCGCCCGCGCGGTCGAGAGCGATATCCCCGTGGGGTTCTGCGCCCGTGGCTGCAGCACCACCAGCGTCGGACCGGCAGCCAGCGCCCGCGCGAACTCCTGCGGGATCATCCCCTGCTCGTCGAGGTGGACCGGCACCGGCTCCAGCCCGTACTGCTCGAGCAGATCCATGAAGGGCGGGAACGTCGGGTTCTCGACGACGACCCGGTCGCCGAAGCGCGCGATCGTCGAGAGGACTCGGTCGATGGCATCCAGCGCCCCGTTGGTGACGGTGATCGACTCGACGGGGCAGGGCCAGCTGTCGCGCATCAGATCGTGCAGCTCGGGGATGTCGGGCAACTGCTGGTAGCTGGCCGTGTCGGCACGGGCCGAGACGCGTGACATCGCCGGCCCGAGGGCGGGGAGCAGCTCTGGGTCCGGCGTGCCGAGCGAGAGGTCGAGGCGCGCCTCCTGCGAGGCGCCGAGGTCGCGGTAGCGGCGCGGCAGCCACTCACGGGGGGCGGACCGCACGAAGCTGCCGCTGCGCCCGCGACTCGTGATGAGCCCGGCCGCGGCCAGGGTCTGCCAGGCGTGGCTGACGGTGGCTGGACTGACACCGAGATCCACGGCGAGCTCCCGGACGGTCGGCAGCCGGTCACCCGGGCCGAGGTCGCCGGTCGTGATCAGGCGCGCGATGCCGGTCGCGATCCCCTGGGGGGAGTGCTCCTCGATCGCCAGGGCTACCGACTTCATCCGAACCGCCGTAACTTTGCGCCACTGATTCTTTTTTACCTTGACGTCACCAGACGTAACGTCAATGAAATGTTCAAGGCGAACAATAACAAAAGCACCATCGCTGAGGGAGACAGATATGACGATCGTCCGAGCCGCAATCACCCAGACCACCTGGACCGGGGACAAGGAGTCGATGATCGCCAAGCACGAGCAGTTCGCCCGCGACGCCGCGGCGGACGGTGCCCAGATCGTCTGCTTCCAGGAGCTGTTCTACGGCCCGTACTTCGGTATCACCGAAGATAAGAAGTACTACCGCTACGCCGAGCAGTCCGACGGTCCGATCGTGACGCACTTCGCCGCGCTGGCCAAGGAGCTCGGCATCGTGCTCATTCTCCCGATCTACGAGGAGGACATCACCGGCGTGTACTACAACACCGCGGTGATCGTGGATGCCGACGGCACGGTGCTCGGCCAGTACCGCAAGCACCACATTCCGAACCTCGACCGCTTCTGGGAGAAGTTCTACTTCCGCCCGGGCAACGGCGGCTACCCGGTGTTCGACACCGCGGTCGGCAAGGTGGGCCTCTACATCTGCTACGACCGTCACTTCCCCGAGGGATGGCGCGAGCTCGGCCTGGGCGGAGCGCATATGGTCTTCAACCCGAACGCCACCAAGCCCGGGCTGTCGAACCGGCTGTGGGAGGTCGAAGGACCGGCCGCCGCCGTCGCGAACGGCTACTTCGTGCTGCAGCCCAACCGCGTCGGCCGCGAGGACAACGAGTACGGCGAGCTCGCTGTCGACTTCTACGGCACTAGTCAGGTGATCGACCCGCGCGGCAACTTCGTGGGCGAGCGCGGCTCGGGCGAGCACGAGGAGATCCTCATCCGCGACCTCGACATGGATATGGTGCAGCAGATGCGCGACGACTGGCAGTTCTACCGCGACCGTCGCCCGGAGTCGTACACGAACATCCCGAAGCCGTAAGGAGCCCACCATGGCGACAACCCTCATCACCGGCGGCACGGTCGTGTCGGCGACCGGACGCGCCAGCGCCGACGTGCTGATCGACGGCGAGAAGGTCGTCGGCCTGCTGCATCCCGGTTCGGTGCTGCTCGGCACCGACCTCACCGAGTCAGTTGACACGATCATCGATGCCACGGGCAAGTACGTCATCCCGGGCGGGATCGACGCGCACACCCACTTCGAGCTGCCGTTCGGCGGCACCGAGGCGTCCGACACCTTCGAGACCGGCACCCGGGCCGCCGCCTGGGGCGGTACGACCACGGTGATCGACTTCGCCGTTCAGACCACCGGGACGCGCATTCAGGATGGCCTGGCCAAATGGCACGCGAAGGCCGAGGGCAACTGCGCCATCGACTACGGCTTCCACCAGATCATGGGCGGCGTCGACGAGGATTCGCTGAAGGCGATGTCGGGCTTCGCCGACGAGGGCATCACGAGCTACAAGATGTTCATGGCGTACCCGGGCGTCTTTTACTCGGATGACGGCCAGATCGTCCGCGCGATGCAGAAGGCCGCCGACCTGGGGCTTCTCACGATGATGCACGCCGAGAACGGGCCCGCCATCGACGTGCTCGCCGAGCAGCTCGTCGCCGCCGGCAAGGTCACGCCGTACTACCACGGCATCGCCCGCGCCTGGCAGATGGAGGAGGAGGCGACGCACCGCGCGATCATGCTCGCCAACCTCACCGGCGCCCCGCTCTACGTCGTGCACGTCAGCGCCAAGCAGGCCGTCGAGCAGCTCGCCTGGGCCCGCGACAAGGGGCAGAACGTCTTCGGCGAGACCTGCCCGCAGTACCTCTACCTCTCACTCGAGGAGCAGCTCGGCGCCACGAGCGACGAGTGGGGCAGCTTCGAGGGCGCCAAGTGGGTCTGCTCTACGCCGCTGCGCTCGCGCGAAGAGGGCCACCAGGATCACATGTGGCAGGCGCTGCGCACCAACGACCTGCAGATGGTCTCCACCGACCACTGCCCGTTCTGCATGAAGGGTCAGAAGGATCTCGGCATCGGCGATTTCCGCAAGATCCCTAACGGGATCGGCTCGCTCGAGCACCGCATGGACCTCATGTACCAGGGCGTCGTCACCGGCAAGCTCACGTTGGAGCGCTGGGTCGAGCTGACCAGCACCACCCCGGCCCGCATGTTCGGCATGTATGGCAAGAAGGGCGTCATCGCGCCCGGTGCCGACGGGGATGTCGTGATCTACGACCCGAACGGTCACACGACGATCTCGAAAGAGACCCACCACATGAACATGGACCACTCGGCCTGGGAGGGCTTCGAGATCGACGGCCACGTCGACACCGTGCTCAGCCGTGGCAAGGTCGTCATTCACAACGGCCAGTACCTCGGTCGCACGGGCGACGGCCGCTTCGTGAAGCGCGGCCTCTCGCAGTACCTGATCTAGGAACCGGAGCACACAGCACATGGACTTCGGAGCAGTACTTCAGACCAACCCGCCCGCCTCGCGCACCATTGCGCTCGCCAAGCTGGCAGAGCAGCACGGCTTCTCGCACGTCTGGACGTTCGACAGCCACCTGCTCTGGCAGGAGCCGTACGTGATCTACAGCCAGATCCTCGCCGAGACGCGGCGGGTGAAGGTGGGCCCCTTCGTCACCAACCCGGCGACCCGCGACTGGACGGTCACGGCATCCGTATTCGCCACCCTCAACGAGATGTACGGCAACCGCACGGTTGTCGGCATCGGCCGCGGCGACTCGGCGGTGCGCGTCACCAACGGCAAGCCGACGACGCTCAAGGAGCTGCGCGAGTCGATCCACGTCATCCGCGAGCTCGGCAACAGCCGCGAGGTCGAGTACAACGGCGCGACCCTGCGCTTCCCGTGGAGCGTCGGCAGCGAACTCGAGGTCTGGGTCGCCGCCTACGGCCCGCTCGCCCTCAAGCTCACTGGCGAGGTGGGCGACGGCTTCATCCTGCAGCTGGCCGATGTCGACATCGCGAAGTGGATGATCACGACCGTCCGTGACTCGGCGGAGGCTGTCGGTCGGGATCCCGACTCGATCACCTTCTGCGTCGCGGCGCCGTTCTACATCACCGACGGCTCCGAAGCGGGGCTGCAGCACGCGCGCGAGCAGAGCCGCTGGTTCGGCGGGATGGTGGGCAACCACGTGGCCGACATCGTGTCGAAGTACGGGGCGGACGGCTCAGTGCCGAAGGCCCTCACCGACTACATCGCGGGCCGCACCGGCTACGACTACAACTCGCACGGCAAAGCGGGCAACGATCACGTCGACTTCGTGCCCGACGAGATCGTCGACCGCTTCTGCCTGCTGGGCACGGCAGCCGATCACATCGCGAAGCTCGAGGAGCTCGAGTCGATCGGCGTGAACCAGTTCGCGGGTTATCTGCAGCACGACAACAAGGAGGAGACCCTCCGCGTCTACGGCGAGACGGTCATCCCGGCGCTCTCCGACCATCTGACCGCGAAAGCCTGACCGGCCAGCGCAGACAAGGAACGACCGACCAGATGAAACGACTCCGCGGGGCACTCCTCGGCATCGCCGGTATCGTCCTGCTCGGAGTGCTCTGGGAGGGCTATAAGGCGCTCGCCCCCGCCATCGGCGTGAAGATCGGCGCGATCACGGTGCTGCCGCGCACGAGCGACGCCGCAATGCCGCATCTCGCGACCATGTTGCAGCGCGCGCTCGATCCGGTCACGGCTGCTGCCGGTTCGCCGCCGCTCTGGACCGCCGTGCTGCAGGCCTCGCTGTTTACCGTGAGCATCGCCGCGGTCAGCTGGGTCGTCGGCGTCATCGTCGGCTTCCTGATCGCCACGCTCATGCAGCGCTTCCGGACGGCCGAATCCGCGCTGCTGCCGTGGGTCGTGCTCAGTCAGACGGTGCCCCTCATCGCGCTGGCCCCGCTCGTGAAGCGCTGGGGTTCGCTCGTGCACTTCGGCGCATTCGACTGGCAGGACTGGATGTCGGTGGCCCTGATCGCGAGCTACCTCGCCTTCTTCCCGGTGTCGATCGGCGCGCTGCGTGGCTTCGCCTCTCCGGAGCCGGCGCACCTCGACCTGATGCGTGCGTACGGCGTCGGCTGGTGGCGCACCTACCTGCGCCTGCGGGTGCCGGCGAGCGTGCCGTACCTGGTCCCCGCCCTGCGCCTCGCCGCCGCGAACGCGGTGATCGGCACGGTCGTCGCGGAGGTCTCCATCGGGCTGAGCGGGGGAGTGGGTCGCATGATCATCGAGTTCGCGCAGACCGGATCCAGTGATCCGGCGAAGCAGTGGGCCCCGATCTTCGGCGCCGTGCTGGTCGGCCTGGTGGCGGCGGGAGCGGTGGCGCTGCTCGGCCTGGCCCTGCACAAGTACCGCAGAAACGAGGTGACCGCGTGAGCGAGTCGTCCGCAGAGCTCGCCGTCTCGGTCGCCGAAGTAGGCAAGGTCTTCCCGGCCCGCAAGGGCGGCGGCGTGAGCGCCCTCGAGGCCGTCAGCGTGGACATCGCGGCCGGCGAGTTCGTCTCGCTGATCGGCCCCAGCGGCTGCGGCAAGTCGACGCTCATGCGTCTCGTCGCCGACCTGGATTCCCCGAGCTCCGGCACGATCACCGTGTTCGGCAAGTCGGCCCGCCAGGCGCGGCGCGACCAGGACTACGGCATCGCTTTCCAGCAGGCCGGACTCCTGCCGTGGCGCACGGTGCGCGAGAACATCGAGCTCCCGCTCCAACTGCACGGCGTGGGGAAGGCGGCCCGGCGGGCGCGGGCGAGCGAGCTGATCGAGCTGGTCGGACTCGGTGACTTCGGGGACCGGCATCCCGATCAGCTCTCGGGCGGCATGCAGCAGCGCGTCGCGATCGCCCGCTCGCTGGCCGAGAGCCCGCGACTGCTGCTGATGGACGAGCCGTTCGGCGCCCTCGACGAGATGACGCGCGAGCGGATGCAGACCGAGCTGGCGAGGCTGCGCGCCGAGACCGGGGCGGCCGTCGTGTTCGTGACGCACTCGATCCCGGAGGCCGTGTACCTCTCGGATCGCGTGGTCGTCATGTCGCCGCGACCGGGTCGCATCGTCCAGGTGCTCGACATGAAGCTCGGGGGAGCGGAGGACCGCACCGACGCTCTGCGCGAGGACGCCCACTTCTTCGAGCGCGTAAGCGCGGTGCGTGAGGCGCTGCACGGTGACCCCGCCTCGGCCGCGCGGGCCCGGGGAGCGGAGACTCGATGAGCCGGAGCCGAACTGTTCGCATCCTCGCCCCGATCCTCTTCGGGCTCGCGGTTCTCGCCCTCTGGCAGGGTCTCGTGGTCGCGCTGCACATCCTGCCGTTCGTTCTGCCGGGGCCGATCGCGATCGGCACGCAGTTCGGGCTGCGTGCCCCCTTCGTGCTGACGTCGGCGCTCGTCACCGCGGGCAACGCGTTGGCGGGCCTCCTCATCGGGACCGTGCTGGCCGCCGTGTTTGCCGCGCTCACCGCCTCGGTGCGCGTGCTCGATGAGCTCAGCGCGCCGCTCGTGACCGCGGCATCCGTGATCCCGATCGTGTCGCTGGCGCCCGCCCTTTACACGATGTTCGGTGCCGACGTGCAGACCGCACGCGTGCTCATCGCGGCGCTCGCGGCCTTCATCCCGGTGTACTTCAACACGCTGCGCGGCCTGCGCACCGTGCAGCCGATCCATCGTGATCTGATGCGCAGCTACGCCGCGAGCCGGTGGCAGGCGACCCGCGCCGTCACCGTGCCCGGCGCGCTACCCTACTTTTTCACCGGGGTGCGGGTTGCCTCCTCGCTCGCCGTGATCTCCTCCCTCATCGCGGAGGACTTCGGCGGCCCGATCAACGGGCTCGGCACGTCCATCACCTCGGCGGTCTCGTCGAGCAACTACCCCCTCGCCTGGGCATTCGTCCTCGGCGCGATCATCACCGGTCTCGTGTTCTACTGCGTGACCGTGGGATTGGAGACCGCTGCAACGTGGCATCGCGCATCCGCCTGAAGGTGCCGCCCTTGCATGGCGGCCCGACGCATCACGAATAGCACGACCACCCAGAGCATCACCTCATCCATCACAAAGGAGGCAGCACCATGAAACACAGCTCACGCATCAGGCTCGGGCTCGGCGCGCTCGGTATCAGCGCCGCACTCGTGCTCAGCGGCTGCGCCAGCGGCGGCGGCACATCGGCCAGCAGCTCCGCCGACAGCGGCAAGCTCACCCCCATCACCCTGCAGTTGCAGTGGGTCGCCCAGGCGCAGTTCGCCGGGTACTACGCGGCGGTCGCGCAGGGCTTCTACAAGAAGGAGGGGCTCGACGTCACGATCAAGGAGGCCGGAACCACCACCGTCCCGATCGATGCGCTCGCTGCCGGCGACGCCGACTATGCGATCTCGTGGGTTCCGAAGGTGCTTGGCTCGATCGAGCAGGGCACCAACGTGACCGACGTGGCGCAGATCTTCGAGCGCAGCGGCACCACGCAGATCTCCTTCAAGGACAAGAACATCACCACGGCCGCCGACCTTAAGGGCAAGACGGTCGGCAGCTGGGGCTACGGCAACCAGTGGGAGCTGTTCGCCGGCATGCAGAAGGCCGGCATCGACACGACGAGCGGCATCAAGCTCGTGCAGCAGGCGTTCGACATGAACGGCTTCCTGGCCGGGGACATCGGCGCTGCCCAGGCGATGACGTACAACGAGTACGCGCAGGTGCTCGAGACGGTGAATCCCAAGACGGGCGCGCTGTATCAGCCGAGCGACCTCAACGTCATCAACTGGAACCACGAGGGCACCGCGATGCTCCAGGACGCCATCTGGGCCAACGCCGACAAACTCGCGAGCGACAAGACCTACGCCGCGAACACGACGAAGTTCATCAAGGCGTCGATCGAAGGCTGGATCTACGCCCGTGACAACCCCGAGAAGGCGGCCGGCATCGTGACGGCGGCCGGATCCACTCTGGGGACGAGCCACCAGCTCTGGATGACCAACGAGGTCAACAAGCTGATCTGGCCGTCGACCGGTGGCATCGGTGTCATCCAGAAGAAGGCATGGGACCAGACGGTGAAGATCGCCAAGAGCACCAAGGACGACACCGGGTCGACCATCCTCACGCAGGATCCGCCGTCGACGGCGTACTCCAACAAGTACGTCGACGCGGCGCTGAAGGAACTCAAGGCCGAGAAGGTGGACGTGCTCGGCGCGTCGTTTGCGCCTCTCACCGTCACCCTCAAGGAGGGTGGCAAGTAGCACGCACCACCTCGGATGCGACGGTCTCAGCGCCGTCGCATCCGAGGTACCACCCCGCATCTCTCGTCGAAAGAAGCACCATGAGCGACACCAGCACCAGCACCAGCACCGCCACCGACACCGACACCGCCGCCGACCTCGGCGCGCGCGCCCTCGAACTGGATCGCGCCCACGTCTTCCATTCCTGGTCGGCACAGGCGGCGCTGAAGCCCTTCGTCATCGCCGGAGCGCTCGGCTGTGAGGTCTGGGACTTCGAGGGCATTCGCTACCTCGACTTCTCGAGCCAGCTTGTCAACATGAACATCGGCCACGCGCATCCGAAGGTGGTGGCCGCGATCCAGCAGCAGGCGGCGATCCTGCCGAGCGTCGCGCCCGCGCACGCCAACCTGACGCGTGGCGAAGCCGCCCAGCGCATCCTCTCGAAGGCGGGCGCGCCATTCACCAAGATCTTCTTCACCAACGGCGGGGCGGATGCCAATGAGAACGCCATGCGCATGGCTCGCCTGGTCACGGGCCGCGACAAGGTTCTGAGCCAATACCGCAGCTACCACGGCAACACCGGAGCCGCCATCGTCGCCACCGGCGACTGGCGCCGCGTGCCGAACGAGTTCGCGCGCGGACACGTGCACTTCTTCGGTCCGTTCGCCTACCGTTCCGAGTTCTGGTCGACAACGCCCGAGCAGGAGACCGAGCGCGCCCTGCACAGCCTGGAGCGCATCATCCAGGCCGAGGGGGCCGACTCGTTCGCCGCCCTGCTGGTCGAGGGCGTGCCCGGCACGGCCGGGGTACTCGTGCCGCCGCCCGGCTACTTCGCCGGGCTCCGCGGGCTCGCCGACAAATACGGCTTCCTGCTTATCGTCGACGAGGTCATGTCCGGATTCGGGCGTACCGGCGACTGGTTCGCCTGGCAGAACGAGACCATCAACCCGGACCGCGTGGTCCCCGACCTGATCACCTTCGCCAAGGGCGTCAACTCGGGCTACGTGCCCGCGGGCGGCGTGATCATCTCGGAGGCGATCGCGCGCGAGTTCGACGACCAGGTGTTCCCCGGCGGGTTGACCTACAGCGGGCATCCGCTGGCGATGGCCTCGATCGTGGCCGCGCTGGACGCGATGGACGAGGAGGGCATCGTCGAGAACGCCGCGAGGATCGGACGCGAGGTGCTCGGCCCCGGCCTCGTCGAGCTCGCGTCGCGGCATCCGATGATCGGCGAGGTCCGCGGTCTTGGCGTCTTCTGGGCGCTCGACCTGGTGACGGATGCCGCCACCCGCGAACCCGTCAACGCCGCCACCGTCGGACTGCTGAAAGCCGAGCTGCTGAAACGCGGACTGTTGCCCTTCAGCGCCGACAACCGCATCCATGTCGTCCCGCCCTGCACGGTCACCGCTGAGCAGGTGGCGACGGCGCTCGCGATCTACGACGAGGCGTTCACGGCGGTCGAGGCGATCTGACTCGCACCTGGCCGTCGCCCGAAAGTCGAGCGGGAGGGCGTCGAGATAGTTTAGCTTTTCAACTATGTCTTCTTCGGCGGCCGATGCCGACCTCGTGATCCTCGGGGCCGGCTGTGCCGGACTCTCCCTCGCGGCTCGGCTGGCGCGGTCGTCGAATCCTCTGCGGGTCGAGATCATCGAGCCGCGCACCGGGTACGACGACGATCGCAGCTGGTGCTTCTGGCGCCCGGACCGGCACGACTTGACCGATCTGGTGTCGCACAGCTGGGACAGTTGGCGCTTCTCGGGAGCCCGCGGTCCGGCCCTGCACCACCGGGTGGCGGGCCTGAGCTACCAGTATTTGCGGGGGAGTGACTTCTACCGGCGCGCACTGCAGCGGATCGGCGGCGCCCCGGACGTTCGGATCCGCTCCGGCGCGCACGCGACCGAGCTCGTCCCGGTCGGAGACGGCCCCGGAGCGCTCGTGCGCGTGGAGACCGATCGGGGCAGCATCCTCGCTCGCCATGTCGTCGATACCCGGCCGCGTGCGATGCCCGCCGCGATTTACCAGAGCTTCAGCGGCGTCGAGATCGAAAGCGAGCACCTCCTTCCGTTCGACCAGGGGGAGGCCGGGCTGATGGATGCGATGGCCACGGATTCGACCGGCATGCACTTCCGCTACACGCTCCCACTCGGCCCGACGCGCGCACTCGTCGAATGGACACGCTTCAGCGTCGCGCCCGTGCCGGCCGCCACGTTGGCCGACGAACTTGCCGGCGAACTCGGGCGGCTGGGACTGGACGGCGCCCGGGTGGTCCGGCGCGAGGGAGGCGTCCTGCCGATGGGGACGACGGTCGCGCTCCCGGCGGTTCCGCCCGGAGTGGTGGTCGCCGGCAACTCGGGTGGGGCGCTCCGGGCAGCGTCAGGCTACGGATTCCTGCGCATCCAGGCCTGGGCGCGCGCGTGCGCCGACCGGCTCGAGCGGGGAGGGCCGCCCGTCGGGCATCCCGCAGAGCCCTGGCTGCGACGCTCGATGGATCGCATCTTCCTGCAGGCGGTGCGCGCCGATCTCGATCGGACCCCCGAATACTTCCTCGCCCTCGCCCGGCGAATGCCCCCCGCGGGTCTGGTCAGATTCCTGAGCGACGCCGCCCGACTCGGCGACTATGCCGGCCTGATCGCCAGCCTTCCCACCGCACCGTTCCTGCGCCAGCTGGTGCCGAGCGGCACGGCTGTCCGAGAGCTGGTGCGCGCGTGAGCGTCACCCGG
This sequence comes from Microbacteriaceae bacterium, assembly GCA_025352325.1. Taxonomy (GTDB): domain Bacteria; phylum Actinomycetota; class Actinomycetes; order Actinomycetales; family Microbacteriaceae; genus Lysinimonas. The sequence goes on from JANXTR010000012.1 coordinate 17,896, forward strand.
CGGGTGCGGGTCGCCGGTTCACGACCGTCTCTCGAGACCGTGCTGTTCTCGACGGTCGCGCTCGCCGCACTGCTCGGCATCGCGGTGCGGGTGCCGTCCCCGCCGCTTCCCGTGCAGCTCGCGGCTCTGGGCGTCCTCGTGGCGACGCTTGGGCTGCCGCATGGCGCGCTGGATCCGCTCATCGCGCGTCGGGCTGGCCTGTGGCGCACGCCGCTCGGGTTCGCCGGATTCAACCTGGGCTACATCGCGACGGTGGCGCTCGTGGTCGGCGTCTGGCTGCTGGCGCCCACCGCCAGCCTCGTGGCCTTCCTGGTGGTGTCCGGCATCCATTTCGGGGCCGATTGGAACCCGGGTCGCAGCGTCGTGCCGCGGTGCCTCGCCGGGATCGGCCTGCTCACGTTGCCCGCACTCGCTCATCACGACGAGGTTGCCGGCATCTATCGCACTCTCGCAGGGTCGGGGGGAGTGGTCGTCGCCGACGTGCAGTCCTTACTCGGACCCGCCGCGATCATCGCCATGGTGGTCGGAGCCTCGTTCGCCGTGCGCCGACGTCCCACCGATGCGCTCGAGATCGTGCTGGCCGGCACCCTGGCAGTCGTCGCGCCGCCTCTCATTTTCTTCGTCCTCTACTTCTGCGCCCTGCACAGCGCGCGGCATCTGCGGCACGGATTCGCGGAGGAGCGCTCCGGCGGGAGGCTGACCATCCTGATCACCATCGTCTACACGGTGGTCCCGATCCTCGCGGTCGGGATCCTGACGGCGGTGTTCGCACGCGATGTCGCGCCCGGTGGATCGCTCGCCGCGGACTGGATCATCCGCCTCGTGTTCATCGGGCTCGCCGCTCTCACCGTTCCGCACATGATGGTCATCGCCGTGGCGGAGTGGGGGCGACGACGATCGACGGACGAGCGTCGTCGTTTCGCGCACGGCATACCCGTCGCCCCGCGCGATGCGGAGCCCCTCGCGTAAACTCGCCCAGTGCCTCACGTGATCAAGACCCCGTACACCATCGACGTCTACGACCTCATGCATCGACCGGGCGAGATGCGGGAGCGGTCCTTCGAGTTCGATTCACCGGAGCGTCTCGGTGAGGGCATAGTGGCGGTCCCCGTCGGCGAGAACATCGCGATCGACGTGCGATTCGAGGGCCTGCACGACGGCATCCTGGTGTCCGCCGAGGTCGAGACGACGGCCGTCGGGGAGTGCGTGAGGTGCCTCGACCCGGTCAGCATCCCGGTCGAAGTCGAATTCCAAGAGCTTTTCGCGTATTCTGCTGATGAAGCTTTCGACTTCGCGGTTCACGATGACTACGTAGATCTTGAACCCGTCGTGCGGGATGCGGTGGTGCTGGCACTGCCGTTCCAGCCGGTGTGCCGGCCGGATTGCCCTGGTCTCGATCCGGAAACGGGTCAAAAACTGGCGGACGACCCGGATCGCGCCCCCCGTGAGGTGCTCGACCCCCGGTGGGCAGCACTACAGGACTTCACCAACGAGACCAACCAGCAGCCCGGCACCTGAGCCACCAACACCTCGGCGCGCCGCGCGAGCAGTTCACACCAGAGAAGAGACAGTCATGGCCGTTCCGAAGCGCAAGCAGTCGCGCAGCAACACGCACGCCCGCCGCTCGCAGTGGAAGGCGACGCCCGTGCAGCTCGTCAAGACCATCGAGAACGGCAAGACCGTGTACTCGCTTCCTCACCGCGCAAAGGTGGTCGAGGACTCGACCGGCACCGCCCTGTACCTGGAGTACAAGGGCCGCAAGGTCGCGGACGCCTGAGCCCATGGCTCGCCCGTTAGGCGACGCGATGGCTCGCCCTTCGGGCGACGCGATGGCCGCACCTGAGCGAGCGCTCCTGTCGGCGACGCTGGGCGTCGAGATCGACGCGGAGCTGCTGCAGCTCGCGCTGACCCACCGCTCGTACGCGTACGAGAACGGCGGGCTCGCCCACAACGAGCGACTCGAGTTCCTCGGCGACTCGATCCTCGGTCAGGCCGTCACGGTCATGCTCTACACCGAGAACCCGACCCTCGACGAGGGCGAGTTGGCGAAGCGCCGCGCGAGCCTGGTCTCGTCGGTCGCGCTTGCCGAGATCGCGGTCGGCATCGACCTGGGGGCGCACATCCTGCTCGGCCGGGGCGAGATCCTCACCGGCGGCCGGCAGAAGTCGTCGATCCTGGCCGACTGCGTCGAGGCGGTCATCGGGGCGGCGTACCTGTCGCTGGGTCCAGATGTGGCGACCGCCCTCGTTCTGCGCTTGATCGCTCCGCTGCTCGCCGATCCGAATCGCTTCGGGGCCTCGATGGACCCCAAGACCAGCCTGCAGGAGCTCTCCACCCGCTACGGCAAAGGCCTCCCGCACTACGAGGTCACCGACAGCGGACCCGACCACTCGAAGCGCTTCCACGCGACGGTGCTGGTCGGCGGCAGCGCGGTGGCGAGCGGCGACGGCTCGAGCAAGAAGCAGGCCGAGATGGCCGCGGCGCTGGCGGCATGGGCGATCCTGCAACGTCCGTCGCGCTGAGCGTTCGCCACCCTTTGACCGAGACCGCCGATGCCTGAACTGCCCGAAGTCGAGGTCGTGCGCGCCGGCCTGGAGCCCGCGGTCACCGACGCGACAGTCACCGGCGTCGAGGTGCTCGACGAGCGCTCGCTTCGGCGCCACGACGGCCCCGTCGAGGACTTCATCCAGCGCCTGATCGGCGCGAGGTTCGCGGCTCCCCAGCGCCGCGGCAAGTTCCTGTGGATCCCGGTGCTCGACGACGGAGACCCGGGACGGGTCTCGGCGCTGGCGTCGCGGCGACGACCAGAAATGGTTGTCGCCCCCAGCTCCAGCGCGCTCGTCATCCACCTCGGGATGAGCGGGCAGGTGCTGCTGCGCGAGCGGGCCGCGGCGCGCGACCGGCTCACCCGCGTGGTGCTCGAGGTGCGGCATCCGGAGCATGGACCGCTGCGGGTGGACTTCGTCGACCAGCGCATCTTCGGCTCGATGGCGCTCGATCACCTCCTGCCCACGGTCGATGACCCCGACCAGTGGATCCCCAGCCAGGTCGCCCACATCGCCCGCGATCCGCTCGACCCGCGGTTCGACGATCGGGCGTTCCTCGCGGCTCTGGGGCGCAAGCAGACCACCATCAAGCGAGCCCTGCTCGACCAGACCCTGATCAGCGGGATCGGCAACATCTACGCGGACGAGGCCCTCTGGGCCGCCCGCGTGCACTACGAGCAGCCGACCGCGACGCTCCGCCGCGCGCGGGCGGTCACCCTGCTCGCCGAGGTCCGGCTCGTGCTGGGCAGGGCGCTCGCCGAGGGTGGGACAAGCTTCGACGCGCAGTACGTGAACGTGAACGGCGCATCCGGTTACTTCTCGCACTCGCTGAACGCCTACGGCCGGCAGGGGGAGCCCTGCCCGCGCTGCGGTCGGCCGATCGTGCGCGAGAGTTTCATGAATCGCGGATCGCACTTCTGCGAGTTGTGCCAGAAGCTCAGGGTCGCCCGCCCGCTCAGCTGACCGCCACCTCCTCAATCGTGAACGCGCTCACGGTCCAGGTTTACCGGATCCGAACATCCGGCTGACCGTCGGCGAACCGGCGGGGGCGAGAGTCGTGACATGAACCGATACCTGATAACCGCCACATCCCTTCTGGCCGGTGCCGCCCTCGTGCTCGGCGGCGGCGCCCTCGGCGCAAACGCCTCGACCCCCACCCCGACGGCCTCACCCGCGAGCAGCACGAGCAACTGCACCTTCGGCGAGCACTTCGTGTCCGCGGTCCGCGGACTGCCGAAGGCGCTCCGCGACGACCTGAAGGCTGCCCGCGCCGAGACACCCGGCCCGCAGCGCAGGAAGGATATCCAGGCCGTCACGACGAAGGCGCTCGACGGGGGATACGGATCCAGTGTCGAGTCGAAGGCGAAGTTCCTCCGGAGCCACCGCGGCGACCTCCAGGCTGTCCGGCCTCTGCCGGCTGCTCTCCGGGCCGACTTGAAGACCCTGCACGCCGAGAAGGGGAAGTCGGCCAAGCTCGCCGAGGCCAGCACGATCGCCGACAAGGCGATGGCGGGCGACTATGGCTCCCCGGTGCAGAAGCTGGCGAAGGATGTGAAGTCCAGCAGCGCCTGGCAGGACTGCAGCCCCGCGGCATCCGGCCGTTAGCGCAGGCTCGAAACTGCTCCAGCCGTCCGGGAGCACGGCAGCGATTCCAGTACCGTAGAGCCACCGACGGGCGACTGGCGAGCAACGGGAAGGAGCCGAACGACGTGTATTTGAAGAGCCTGACCCTCAAAGGCTTCAAGTCGTTCGCGCAGCCGACCACCTTCGCTTTCGAGCCCGGCGTCACCTGCGTGGTGGGGCCGAACGGCTCCGGAAAATCGAACGTCGTCGATGCCCTCGCCTGGGTCATGGGGGAGCAGGGGGCCAAGACCCTGCGCGGCGGCAAGATGGAGGATGTCATCTTCGCCGGCACCGCTACCAAGGGTCCGCTCGGTCGCGCCGAGGTGCTGTTGACGATCGACAACGCGGATGGCGCGCTCCCGATCGAGTACTCGGAGGTCACCATCTCTCGCACGCTGTTCCGCAACGGCGGCAGCGAGTACGCGATCAACGGCGAGCAGTGCCGCCTGCTGGACGTGCAGGAACTGCTCAGCGACTCCGGCCTCGGTCGCGAGATGCACGTCATCGTCGGGCAGGGCCAGCTCGATCAGGTGCTGCACGCCACGCCCGAAGAGCGCCGCGGCTTCATCGAGGAGGCCGCCGGCATCCTGAAGCACCGGCGACGCAAGGAGAAAACCCTCCGCAAGCTCGACGCGATGCAGGCGAACCTGACGCGGCTCTCGGATCTGGCCGGAGAGATCCGGCGGCAGCTCAAGCCGCTCGGGCACCAGGCCGAGATCGCCCGCGAAGCCCAGACCATCGCCGCAATCGTGCGGGATGCCCGCGCTCGCCTGCTCGCCAACGAGGTCGTCGAGTTGCGAGCCACGATCACCGTCGTCAGCCGCAACGAGGGCGAGCGCAAGACCGAGCGCCTCGTGCTGCAGGAGCAGCTCGACCAGGCGAAGCTGCGCCAGGCGCGGCTCGAGCAGACGATGACCGGCGATTCGGTGGATGCCGCCCGCCGTATCAGCTTCGGCCTCGAGCAGGTGCAGGACCACTTGCGCTCCCTTTTCACCCTCGCCAACCAGCGTCTCTCGCTGCTCGGTCAGCAGGCCGAGCTGCCCGGGATGACCACCACCATCTCGCCGCGCATGGTCGAGGACGCCCGCGACGAAGCTGCCCGTCTCGCCGCCGGAGTCGCCGAGGTCGAGGCGCTACTCGGGCGCGCGAGCGCGACGACCGCGACCGCGCGTGCCTCGCTCAACTCCCTCGACGAGGAGATCAGCGCCCAGAGCTCCCTCATCTCGCAGCATGATCTCAAACAGGGTCGCCTCAGCGGTCAGGTGGATGCCGCGGAGTCCCGTCGCACGGCCACCCGGGGTGAGCTCGACCGGCAGCGCGCCGCGCTCGAGGCTGCGGAGCAGCGTCGCGAGCAGGCCCGGGCCGCGCTGCTCGAGGTGGAGGGCGACGTCGACGAGGGCGGCTCCGACGTGGAACTCGCTGCCGCGGTCGAGAGTGCCGACGCTCTCGTGAAGGTGCTGCAGGCTGAGGTGGAGGTGCTGCGGGATGCGCTGCACGCCTCCGAGCGCGAGCGCGACGCGCTCGCTGCGCGTACCTCGGCCCTCTCGATGGCGGTCGAGCAGAAGGACGGCTCGGCGTCGATCATGTCGGCGGGTGGCATCCGGGGCCTGGTCGCCGAGCACGTGCAGGTGCGCGCCGGCTACGAGGCGGCGATCGCTGCGGCCCTCGGCACGCTGGCCGATGCCGTGCTCGCCGACTCACGCGATGCCGGCCTCGCGGCTCTGGCCCAGGCGCGCGACGCCGACGCCGGTCGCGTGGAGATCGTCGTGGCCGACGCAGTGGACGCCGGCTCGCTGGGCACCCTGCCCGCCGGGGTCGACGCCGCCACCTCGCTCGTGACCGCGGCCTCCGGCATCCGCGGCCTCCTCGCGCGCACGGTCGTGGTCGCCGATCTCGCGGCGGCCCGCACGGCCCGGTCGGCGCTGGAGGCTCTCGGGCTCGAGGGTCTCACGGTCATCACCCGCGACGGCGACGTGCTCACCGAGTACGTTCTGCGCGGTGGTTCGGGTGGCGGGCGGAGCACGCTCGAGCTGGTCGCCGAACGCGACGCCGCGCAGGAGAAGCTTGTCAGCGTCACGACGACGATCGAGCGCAGCCGCTTCACTCTCGCCGAGAACCGCGAGGCGCTCGACGGCGCGCAGATCGACGCGGCGCAGGCGGCCTCAGCGCTCAAGGCCTTCGACACCCGTCTCGCCGAGCGCAGCCAGGCCGTCGGCCGCTCGCGCGCGCAGCTCGAGGGAGCGTCTGCCGAGGGCGAGCGTCTCACCGAGGCCGTGCGACAGCTGGCGGAGGCCGTGGAACTCGCCGACTCGGCAGTCGAGCGGGCCCTCGGCGATCGCGATGATCACGCGGCGACGCCCCGCCCCATCCTGGATGTCTCCGCCCGCGACGCCCTGCTCACCGAGCTGGAGGCCGCGCGCGCGGAGGAGGTGCAGGCCCGCATCGAGTTGGAGACCGCCCGCGAGCGCGTCCGGGCCCAGCACGCGCGGGCCGAGTCGTTACAGGGTCAGCTCGAGACGGAGCGCACCGCGGCCGAGGAGTCTGCGCGCCTCGCCGTGCTGCGGCAGTGCCAGGTGCTCGCGGCGACCGGCGTCACCAACGCGCTTCCGGCGGTTCTGGATGTCGCCGATCGCTCCGTCTCCGAGGCCCGGGTCGCCCTGGCCGTCGCCGAGTCCGAGCGCGCCAAGCAGAACCAGGAGCTCTCGGAGCTCCGCCGCAACGAGAACGGCCTCCGTGACCGCTTCCAGGCCCTGAACGACAACGTCCACGGCCTCGAGATGCAGGCGTACGAGAAGAAGCTGCACCTCTCCTCGCTGCTGGAGCGCGCCGCGGAGGAGCTCGGTCTCGACGAGGAGGTGCTCGTCGCCGAGTACGGCCCCGAGGTGCCGGTCCAGTCCGACGTCGAGCCGACCGAGGGGGAGGAGCGCGCCACCGTCGTCTTCGACCGCGCAAAGCAGCAGACCCGCCTGGCCTCCGCCGAGCGCAAGCTGGGCCAACTCGGCCGCGTCAACCCGCTCGCGCTCGAGGAGTTCGGGGCGCTCGAGCAGCGCCACAGGTTCCTTACCGAGCAGCTCGCCGACCTCAGCGCCACGCGCAAGGACCTGCTCACGATCATCGACGAGATCGACGAGAAGATGCAGGAGATCTTTGGTGCCGCGTTCGAAGACACCCGTGCCGCGTTCGATCAGGTGTTTCCGGTGCTGTTCCCCGGGGGGACGGGCAGCCTGTTCCTGACCAATCCCGACGAACTGTTGACCACCGGTATCGAGGTCACCGTGAAGCCGGCCGGCAAGAAGATCGAGCGGCTGTCGCTGCTCAGTGGTGGCGAGCGCTCCCTGGCAGCCGTCGCGCTGCTGATCGCGATCTTCAAGGCGCGCCCCAGCCCGTTCTACATCATGGATGAGATCGAGGCTGCCCTCGACGACTCCAACCTCGGGCGTCTGCTGACCGTGATGGAGGACCTGCGTCAGAGCTCGCAGCTGATCGTGATCACGCACCAGAAGCGCACGATGGAGATCGCGGATGCCCTCTACGGCGTCTCGATGCGGCAGGACGGCGTCAGCGCCGTCGTCGGCCAGCGGGTCGCCACGGAGGATCGGGTGGCTCGCGTGGTCACCCCCGCCGTGGAGCGCGCGAGCTGAGATGGTCGCCGCGACCCGCTTCGGCTGGATCGTCGTGGCATCCCCAATCCTCGGGGCCGCGGGCGGCCTGATTCTCGCGGTCGTGACCGGGGAGCCCGTCGCCCGCGTCGAGCTCCCCGTGAGCGCGGGTCTCGTCGCCGGCATCGGGGTGCTGATGTGGTCGGCCGTCCTCGGCGGGGTCGGCGTGATCGTCGCCGTCTCGAAAACCGGTTCGTCTACCCCGCGATGCCGGGCGCGTCAACGGTCGTCGACGGCTGCTCGGTCGTCGTCGACGCAAGAGGTTCTCCGTTCACGGTGAGCACCTCCCAGCGAGCCGGCCCTTTCCCGCCTCCACTCGCGTGCTCGAGCGTCGAGATCGAGCCGTTGCGGATCCCGTCGATCGGGTGGCCTGCGAGAGCCGCCAGGGTGTACCGGATGATCGTGCCGTGGCAGACGATGACGACGTCGCGATCTCCGAAGTCGGCCCACACGCTCGCGAGGCCGGCCAGTCCGCGGCTCACCACGGAGTTCAGGCTCTCGGCGCCGGGGTAGTCGCGATGCGGCCAGCGCGCCATCGTCTCGCTTGACGAGGTGCCCTCGAGGCTCCCGTAGTCGCGTTCGACGAAGCCCGGATAACTCGGCCCCAACTCGATCCCGAGCTGCGCCGCGATGACCTCGGCCGTCTCGCGCGCCCGCAGCAGCGGAGAACTCACGACGACCTGCCATCCGCCGTCCGCGAGGAGTGCCGCGGCGTCGCGTGCCTGTTGCCGCCCCACCTCGTTGAGCGGGATATCGCTGGACCCCTGGAGCTTGTCGTCCCGGTTCCAATCGGTCTGGCCGTGGCGGATGAAAGCAAAGGTCACCCGGCCATCCTCCATGATGGAGCTTGTGACCACCGACGCGGACGTTCCCACCCCTGCTCCCGCGCACGCGATGCCCGTCGCCGGGAGCCCCACGCTGATGGTCCTGCGACCCTCGCGCGCCGCCTACGCTCGCGCGTTCAAGGCCAATCTGTGGATCGCTGTCCCGCTGCTGGTCATCTCGGTGGTGCGGATCGGATTGAACCCGTGGCTGCTCCCTGTTTTCGTTGTGGTGCTCCTGCTCAGCTTCGGCGGGGTGATGCTCTACTTCCGCCGCGTGCGCGTCGAGTTCGGAGGCGGCGGGTACCGAGTCGTCGATCTGCTTGGCAGGACCCGCGCCTTCACCCCCGCCGAGGTGGGCACGCTCGTCACGGTCATCTCCCTCAACTCCGGCAGCACGGCGCCGCCCGCGCCTCAGCTGATCCTGACGCGATCGGACGGCAGCAAGCTGTTGCGCCTGCGCGGCCAGACCTGGGAGATCGAGCAGTTCGCCGCGCTCGCCGATGACTTGATCGTGCACGGCGTCGTCAACGACGCGATCGTCGCTCCGATCACGACCGGCCAGTTGCGTCTGCGCTACCCGAAGGTCGTCGGCTGGTGGGAGGCGCATCCGATCGCCTTCGGCCTGATCGTCGGTCTCGGCGTCCTTTTCCTCATGATCGTGATTGTGATCGCGGTCTTCCTCTCGACCGTGGCTGGCTAGGCTCACCCGCATGGCTGGATTCGGTACGTCGTCGTCGTCGTCGTCGTCGGGTGCGGCGCGCACACCCTGGTCGCTCGGCGGTGCGCTGCGCGGCATGTTCGCGCGTAAGAGCATCGACGACGACACCTGGATCGAGCTCGAGGACGCACTGCTCGGCGCCGACTTCGGGCCGGATGTCACCGACGCGATCGTCGAGCAGCTGCGCGACAAGGTGGCAAAGTTCAAGACGACCGACCCCGCCGACCTGCAGCGGATGCTTCGCGAGGTCATCGAGGAACGTCTCGAACGCCTCGACTCGACCCTCACCCTCAGCAATCGCCCGGCGGTGGTGCTCGTCGTCGGAGTGAACGGCGTCGGCAAGACGACGACGATCGGCAAGTTGGCCAAGTTCCTGACGAACTATGGGCGCTCCGTGCTCGTGGGCGCGGCCGACACCTTCCGCGCGGCGGCGGTCGAGCAGGTGGCGACGTGGGCCGAGCGGGCGGGGGCGCAGGTCGTGCGGCCGCAGCATCCGGGTCAGGATCCGGCGTCCGTCGCATTCCAGACCGTGCAGAAGGCCATCGACGACGGCATCGAGATCGTCCTCATCGACACCGCCGGGCGTTTGCAGACCAAGAGCGGGCTGATGGACGAGCTCAGCAAGGTGCGCCGCGTCGTCGAGAAGCTGGCCCCGATCGCCGAGGTGCTGCTGGTGCTCGACGCGACCACGGGTCAGAACGGCCTCGCGCAGGCGGAGGCCTTCATCGAACACGCCGGGGTCACCGGTCTGGTGCTCACCAAACTCGACGGCTCGGCGAAGGGCGGTTTTGTGCTCGCCGTGCAGGAGCGCACCGGCATCCCGATCAAGCTGGTCGGTCAGGGCGAGGGCATCGGCGACCTGACGGGCTTCACGGCCCGGGTCTTCGCCGCTCAACTCGTGAACTGAGCTACGGCGGCTGCGCGGCGGAGTGCCGCCGCGCGAGCTCCTGGTACTGCGCCGCGTTGACCCGCACTCGCTCGCGCCCGGCCCCGTCCAGCTCACCACGCACCTTCGCTGGAACCCCGGCCGCCAGCATCCCGCTCGGGATCTCCTGCCCCTCGAGCACGAGCGCCCCCGCCGCCACGAAAGCGCCGGCCCGGATGACCGAGTGGTTCAGCAGCGTCGCGCCCATGCCGATCAGGCAGCCGTCCTCGATGGTCGTCCCGTGGATGATCGCACCGTGCCCAATGCCGACGCCCGCTCCGATCGTGGTCGGGGTGCCGGAATCCACGTGCACGACGCTGTTGTCCTGGAGGTTGCTTCCCTCGCCAAGCACGATCGCGTCCATGTCGGCGCGCAGCACGCAGCCGTACCAGACGCTCGCGTTTGCCTCGATCCGCACCCGCCCGATCAGCGTCGCATTCGGGGCCACCCAGGCCGACGGGTGGATCTCGGGAACGTGACCGTCGAACGGGATCAGCAGTGCCATCCACCGACCCTATCTAGCCCTGGCTAGGCTGTGCTCATGTCCAGTACCGATCCGCTCGCCGCCAGCGATCAGGCCGTCGAGGATGCCGGCAAGTCCACCAAGAAGAAGCGCTCCCCGCTGCTGTCGCTGCTGGCCATCGCGCTGGCCATCGTGGGCGGCTTCCTGAGCGGCTGGAGCTTCCTCACCGGGCTCTCGTACCTGCTCGACCCGAAGACCACGCACAGCTCGCTCTACATCGCACTGTTCTTCGTCGGCCTCGGAATCGTCATCGTCGGCATCGTGTTCGCGCTGGTCGGCATCATCCGCCGCGCGCACCTGACACTCTCGCTGATCGCTTTGGTGCTCTCGATGCTGCCGTCGTTCGTGGTGCTCGTCATCGCGGCGCTGCTGTTCCTGTAGCGGCATCCGCAGCAGCCCTGCCTTAAGCTGGTAGCACCATGGCCACCTTCGAAAACCTCTCGGATCGCCTCACCGCGACCTTCCGCAACCTGCGCGGCAAGGGCAAGCTCACCCCCGCTGACATCGACGGCACGGTCCGTGAGATCCGCCGCGCGCTGCTCGAGGCAGATGTCGCGCTCGAGGTCGTCAAGGAGTTCACCGGCAAGGTGCGCGAGCGCGCCCTCGGCGACGAGGTCAACAAGGCGCTGAACCCTGCCCAGCAGGTCGTGCAGATCGTCAACGAAGAACTCGTCACGATCCTCGGCGGCCAGCAGCGTCGTCTCGAGTTCGCCAAGAAGCCGCCGACCGTCATCATGCTCGCGGGTCTGCAGGGCGCCGGTAAGACGACCCTGGCCGGCAAGCTCGCGAAGTGGCTCGTCAAGGAGGGGCACACCCCGCTGCTCGTCGCGGCCGACCTCCAGCGCCCGCAGGCCGTGCAGCAGCTACAGGTCGTCGGCGGCCAGGCCGGCGTTCCGGTGTTCGCACCGGAGCCTGGCAACGGCGTCGGCAATCCGGTCAAGGTCGCCAAGGAGGGCGTGAAGGAGGCCGAGCGCAAGCAGTACGACACGGTCATCGTCGACACCGCGGGCCGCCTGGGCATCGACTCCGAGCTGATGAAGCAGGCCTCCGACATCCGCAAGGCCATCGATCCTGACGAGGTGCTGTTCGTCATCGACGCGATGATTGGGCAGGACGCGGTCACCACAGCGCGCGCCTTCCAGGACGGCGTGGACTTCACCGGCGTCGTGCTTACCAAGCTCGATGGCGACGCCCGCGGTGGTGCGGCTCTCTCGGTCGCCTCCGTCACGGGCCGCCCGATCATGTTCGCGTCCACGGGCGAGACGCTCGACGACTTCGAGCCGTTCTACCCGGATCGCATGGCGAGCCGCATCCTCGACCTCGGCGACATCCTCACCCTCATCGAGCAGGCGCAGTCTGCCTTCGATGAGGACGAGGCCGCCAAGGTCGCCGAGAAGTTCGCGACAGACAGCTTCACCCTCGACGACTTCCTCAAGCAGATGCAGCAGCTCAAGAACATGGGCTCGATCAAGGGGATGCTCGGCATGCTGCCGGGCGCCCGCGGCATGCGCGAGCAGCTCGACAACTTCGACGAGCGCGAGATCACCCGCACTGAGGCGATCATCCAGTCGATGACCCTGCGCGAGCGCACCACCCCGAAGCTGCTCAACGGATCGCGTCGGGTGCGCATCGCGCGCGGCTCCGGCGCCACCGTGACCGACGTCAACCAGCTGGTCGCCCGCTTCGAGCAGGCCTCCAAGATGATGAAGACCGTCGCCAAGGGCGGCGTGCCGCAGGTGCCGGGCATGGGGCCGATCCCGGGGGCCAGCTACGGCGGCAAGAAGAAGGCCGGCGCGCAGAAGAAGGGCTCGCGCTCGGGCAATCCGGCCAAGCGCGCGGCCGAGAATGCGGCGCTGGTGCAGGGCGGTGCGCCCGCGGCGGCGGCAGGCTCCGGTTTCGGTCTCGGGGGAGCAGCGAAAGCCGGCGGCCCGAGCGAGGTAGAGCTCAACTCGCTGCAGAAGTTCCTCGGACGGTAGGGCCGCTCGAGCGACTTAGCCTGGTCGCATGACTTCTCGTAGCGATCGTCCCATCCGCGTCGGCGTCCAGGTCGCGCCCCAGCACGCCCTCTACCCGTCGATCCGCGAGACGGTGCGGCGGCTCGAGGATCTCGGCGTCGACATCGTCTTCAACTGGGACCACTTCTACCCGCTCTCGGGCGATCCCGCGGGCCTGCACTACGAGTCCTGGACCATGCTCGCCGCCATCGCCGAGCAGACCTCGCGCATCGAGTTCGGGCCGCTCGTCAACTGCAACAGCTACCGCAACCCCGACCTGCAGGCCGACATGGCGCGCACCATCGACCACATCAGCGCTCACTCCGGCAGCGCGGGTCGCTTCATCTTCGGCACCGGCTCGGGCTGGTTCCAGCGGGACTACGACGAGTACGGCTACGAGTTCGGCACGGTCGGGTCACGGCTCGACGCGCTGGCGGTGGATGTGCCGCGCATCCGTGCCCGGTGGGAGAAGCTGAACCCGGCGCCGACCCGCAGGATCCCGATCCTGATCGGCGGCGGGGGAGAGCGCAAGACGCTCAAGATCGTCGCCGAGCACGCGGACATCTGGCACAGTTTCTCAGACACCGAGACCCTCGTGCGCAAGCTCGGCGTGCTTGACAACTGGTGCGCGGAGGTCGGCCGTGACCCGCAGGAGATCGAACTCTCGTCGCACGTCGGCGAGCGTACGACGGGCGTCATCGACTTCGAGACCCTGGATGCCCAGCTCGAGATCGGCGTGCGGCTGTTCGAGATCTCGACCACCGGGCCGGACTATCCGCTCGAGCACATCACCGAACTGCTGAAGTGGCGGGACTCGCAGAGCTGACGCTCAGCTTGCGGTCGCCGGTCTACTGATACGCCGGACGACCATCACGACCATCACGATCACCACGCCGATGACGGTGCCGGTGGTGTTCGCGAGGACATCGTTCCAGGTGGCGAAGCGTGCCGGAAGAAACAGCAGCTGACTCAACTCGATCGCGCAGGACACGAGTGCGCCGATCGGGATGGCGAGCAGTTGAATGCGGCGTGGCAGCAGAAGACAAATGAGTATTCCGATGGGCACGAAGAAGGCGATGTTTGCGCCGAACTCGAGCGCGTTGTAGCCGAAGCTTGACGGGATGCCGTCTCGGTGGAGGAAGGCGAGGGCGTCCGCGATCTGGCGACGGATTCCGCCATCGACCGGGGTCGGCCACAGACCGACGACGAGAGCGCCGCTCAGGTAGATCGACGCGGCGGCGACGATCCAAGTTCGGCTACGTGTCATCAGGGCAGTCTAGGTGGGGGCTTCTGACGAAAACCTCAGGACGTGGCGGGAACCGCGGCAGCGATGACCGGAATGCGCTCTCGCTAGTCGGCGGTCCGCCCTACCGTGAGGGGATGAGTTCCTTGCCCCCCGACTCGACGCCCCGGTCACGCGCGCTGCTGCTCGGCGCGATCGTGTTCACCCTGGTGGCCTGGGCGAGCGCCTTCGTCGTGATCCGCGGCGTCGCGCCGCACGTGCCGGGAGGCGCGCTGGCGCTCGGTCGGCTTGGAGTCGGCACCGTCGCGCTCGGCATCATCGCGCTAGTGCGGCACCGCTGGCTCGCGCCGAGCCGACGCGAGTGGATCCAGATCGTCGTCTACGGCGTGGCTTGGTTCGGCGCGTACAACGTGACGCTCAACCTGGCGGAGCGCAGCCTGGATGCCGGGACGACGGCCATGATCGTCAACATCGGCCCCATCCTGATCGCGCTCGGCGCCGGAGCGTTCCTGGGCGAGGGCATTCCGAAGTGGCTCGCGATCGGGGCAGGGGTCGCCTTCCTCGGTGTCGTGCTGATCGGGCTCGCCACCTCGCTGACGAGCGCGACGGGCATCGATCCCGTCGGCGTCATCTGGTCGCTGGTCGCGGCGGTCACCTACGCGACGGGCGTACTCGTGCAGAAGCCCGCGATCCGCCGCCTCCCCGCGGGGCAGGTGACGTTCCTCGGATGCGCGATCGGTATGGTCGCCTGCCTCCCGTTCTCCGGGCAGCTGGCCTCGTCTCTCGCGGCGTCCCCGGTTGCGGCCGTCCTCGGAGTCGTCTACCTCGGCATCGTCCCGACCGCGCTCGGCTTCTCGACCTGGGCCTACGCGCTGCAGCGCACCCCCGCCGGTCGGCTGAGCATCTCGACCTACATCGTGCCGCCGCTAGCGATCGTGATGGGACTCCTCGTCTTCGGCGAGATCCCGGTGCCGCTGGCGATCGTCGGCGGGGTCGTGTGCCTGGCCGGGGTCGCCGTGAGTCGGCGCCGCAGCGGGCCGTGGGCATCCATTCCGGTCGCCGTTACCGCGAACGCGGAAAATCTGCCAGAATAGCGTGTTGGGTCTCCAGCGTCCGACCCTCTATCAGACGCGGAAACCCCCTCTAGAGCTTTCTGCCGCGTGTGCCCCACGCACACGGTCGCAGTTCGAACCTTCCACACACAATGCGGGCAGCGCCAAAGCGCCCGCGAGATCCAGGAGTTATTTCGTGGCTGTCAAGATCCGCCTCAAGCGCCTCGGCAAGATCCGTGCCCCCTACTACCGCATCGTCGTCGCCGACTCGCGTACCAAGCGCGACGGTCGCGTCATCGAGGAGATCGGCAAGTACCACCCGACCGAGGAGCCATCGTTCATCGAGATCGACTCGGCGCGTGCCCAGTACTGGCTCGGCGTCGGCGCCCAGCCGACCGAGCAGGTCGCGGCCCTGCTGAAGCTCAGCGGTGACTGGGGAACCTTCAAGGGCGAGAAGGGTGCCAAGAGCACCATCCGCACGAAGGCCCAGCCCGAGCTGTTCGTTGCCGACGAGAAGAAGAAGCCGATTCTGAAGCCGAAGGCCGAGAAGAAGGTCGAGGCGCCCGTGGAGGCGCCCGTCGCCGAGGCCGCTCCGGTCGAGGATGCCGCTGTCGAGGCCGCTCCGGTCGACGATGTCGCTGTTGAGGCCGCGCCGGTCGAGGCCGCGCCAGCCGAGGCCGTCGTCGAGGCGCCCGCCGAGGCCGAGGTTGTCGAGACCCACGCTGCTGGGGCCGCTCCGGTCGAATCGCCTGCCGAGACTGTCACCCCCGCCGAGGACGCGGTCGACGAGGCCGAGGGTTCCGGGGCTGCTGCCGCCGAGGCGCCGGTCGCCGACGCCGACAAGGCCTAGTCATGCTGGCATCCGCCGTCGAGCACCTGGTCAAGGGGATCGTCGATCACCCGGACGAGGTGCAGGTCGGTTCCGCCAACTCGCCGCGCGGCGAGGTCATCGAGGTGCGCGTGCACCCGGACGACCTCGGTCGCGTGATCGGTCGATCCGGTCGCACCGCGAAGGCGCTCCGCACCCTGGTCACGGCGCTCGCCGACGGTCGGCGCGTGCGCGTCGATGTCGTCGACACCGACGAGGCGTGAGCGAGCATCCGGCTCCGCGTCAAACGGGCAGTCTCGAATCTGGCCGCGCGGGCAAGCAGCCGGGCGACCAGGTACGTGTCGGCCGGCTGACGAAGCCGCACGGGCTCAAGGGCGCGCTCAAGGTCGAGCTCTACACCGACGATCCCGACCGCCGTTTCACGCCGGGCGCGATCTTCGACCTGCAAGTTCCCACCTCGTCGCCGTGGCATGGCAAGACACTCGAGCTCATCGAGCTGCGGTTCTACAACGGCAGCCCCGTCGGATTCTTCGTGGGAGTCTCCGACCGCAGCGCGGCCGAGACCCTGGTCAAGGCGATCCTCTGGGTCGATCAGGATCCGACGCAGCTTCCCGAGGAGAGCGACGCCTGGTACGACTACCAGTTGGTCGGCCTGCGCGCCCTCCGCGACGGCGTCGAAGTCGGACGCGTGGCCCGCGTCGAGCATTTTCCGGCCCAGGACCTGCTGGTCATCGCCACGGAGACCGGTGACGTGCTCGTCCCGTTTGTCGCGGCGATCGTCCCGGCCGTCGACATCGTCGCGGGAACCGTGACGCTGACCCCGCCCGCCGGGCTGTTCGAGGAACTCCCCGACGCGGATCCGGAGCCCGCTGCAGCTGCCGAGCCCTCCGCCGAGGCGCACGAATAGAGCCATCGCGGGTCAACCGCAGGTGCGCAACGTCGGAGAATCTCACCCTCCATCACCACCGAGGGATCCGCGGCTCAGCTTCTCCGACACCGTGCACGGACGTCCGCAGTCGCCCACGCCAGAGATGGTCTCTTCGGCGAACCACCGCCAGCACCTCGCGTTCGAAACCCTCCCATTCGTCGAGCACCCGCCAGTAGCCCGCCCGAAGCACGAGATATCCGAGCGCGACTCCGGCGCTGTCGCGGCGCCGGTCCTCCTCGCGTTGGTCCTTGGTCGAGTGCCATTGGTCCCCGTCGAGCTCGATGATCAGACGGTCACCGATCAGCAAATCGACCCGGCCGACGCCCCGGATCTTCACCTGCACGTGCACCCGGAGGCCGAGCGATCTGAGCCGCAGCCGCGCCAGCGTTTCGATGCCTGACTCGCTCCGGCCGTCCGAGAGTTGCCAGATGCGGCGCCCCCTTGGGGTTGCCAAGAGCCACCGTGCCTGCGTCCGTGAGAACAGCTTGAGGTGCAGGGCGGAATCCAGTGCGCAGACGGCGCGCTCCACCGTCATGCACCGGGAGGCCATGAGGAGCGCGGTCGGGAGATCATCCATTCCTTGCTGTGACTGCCCGTCGCGACGATGAATGCGCGGCCCCGTCGCGTGGACACGCGCCGATGGCCCCACTCGCACGTGGAGACCCTCATCCACGACCCAGATTCCGGAGAAGCTCAGCGCGCGCCCGCAGCTCACCGACCCGCCGCAACGGACCGCCGCGCGTACGTCGGGTGCGGTGTCGGGAGTGGCATACCAGCCGGGCCGAATCCGCACGAGATCACCCTCGAGGATGGCTCGCTCGATGTCGCGGCGACTGGCGCCGCCTTGTCTTAACTGTCGATAAGTCGCGATGGGCATGCCGCGAGGATGTGCCGGAAGCGCCGAGCTGGGAGCGCGCGCCTGTCGTTCTGGGGATAACGAGTTGGCCGCGAGCACGGTGTAGGAAAGATCCGCCCGACAAAGTTCACGGGGTCGTCGCTCCGCGATTCTTCCGACATGGTGCGCGGGAGGGGCGGGAAGCGCGGGAGGGGCGGGAAGCGCGGGAAGCGCGGGAGGGGGGGGAAGCGCGGGAGGGGCGGGAGGGATGGGAAGCGCGGGAGGGGCGGAGAACCGCAGACGTCGCAGCGCGTATCCGCTGGCTAGGCTCGACGGGTGCGTATCGACATCGTCACGATCTTTCCGGAGTTCTTCTCCGTGCTCGACGTGTCGCTGCTCGGCACCGCGCGCAAGAACGGCTTGCTCGACGTGGTCGTGCACGATCTGCGCGACTTCACCCACGACCGTCACCGCACCGTCGACGACACTCCGGCGGGCGGTGGGGCCGGGATGGTCATGCGCCCTGAGCCGTGGGGTGAAGCTCTGGATGCCCTCCTCACCGAGCAGAGCACGGTCATCTTCCCGACACCGGCGGGGTCGCTCTTCGTGCAGAAGCAGGCACGCGAACTCTCCGGACGCGAGCACCTCGTGTTCTGCTGCGGACGATACGAGGGGATCGACCAGCGCGTCATCGAGCACGCCCGCGCCCGCGCCGAGGTGATCGAGCTGAGCATCGGCGACTACGTGCTCAACGGGGGAGAGGTCGCGGCGATGGTCGTGATCGAGGCGATCGGTCGCCTCATTCCGGGGGTCGTCGGCAACCCCGAGAGCCTCGTCGAGGAGAGTCACGAGGACGGCCTGCTCGAGTACCCGAGCTACACGAAACCCGCCGAATGGCGTGGGCTCGCGACGCCGCCGGTGCTCCTCGGGGGCAACCACGCCGCGATCGCCGCCTGGCGTCACGACCAGCAACTGGAGCGCACCGAACGCGTGAGACCCGAGCTGCTGTCGTGAGTTCTCGGCGCTGATGGCTTGCTCAGTTGTGGGGAGGTGCTGCGCTGCTGGTCGCTGCGATCTGCTGTTACCTGCAGATCTCGCTTCTCCAACCTCGGGTGGTATCTCCCTCGAGTCCGTTCTTCATCACGGCAGGCTATTTCGTGCCGGGCCTGGCGTTCTCGTTCGGGTTGAACGGCCTCGTCGTGGCGCGGCGGCGGGCGCGAATCATCCGGCCTTCTGAACGCATTCTGTTCCTCATCGAGTTCGTCGCGGTCGCCCTGCTGGCGATCTTCGCTCTGGTCGTCGATCAGCACGTGCACGGCGGAATCACCTTCGATGGCTCGCTGCTGCTGTGGGCTGCGGTGATTCTTCTCGCGGTGGCGATCCTGATCGTGGAGCTGACGCCGTTCAGGAGCTCCGAGCCGACAGGACCAGTGGTCCGTCTTCCGTGATGGCAATCGTGTGCTCGCTGTGGGCGCCGCGGGAGCCGTCGCGGCTGCGCAGGGTCCAGCCGTCGGCATCCGTGTAGATCTTGTCGGTCCCGAGCATGAACCAGGGCTCCACGGCGAAGACGAGTCCGGCGCGCAGGGGGAGCCCGCGGTGCGCGCGCCCGTCGTTCGGGATGTGCGGATCGCCGTGCATGACACGACCGACGCCGTGGCCGCCGAAGTCCATGTTGACCTTGATGCGTGAGGCGTGGGCGACGTCGCCGATCGCTGCCGAGATGTCGCCGATCTTGTTGCCGACCGTTGCCGCCGCGATGCCCGCGGCGAGGGCGACCTCGGTGAGTTCGATGATCTTGAGGTCTTCGGGGCGGGGCGTGCCGACGACGATCGACAGCGCGGAGTCGCTGACCCAGCCATTGACCGACGCGGCGAAGTCGAGCGAGACGAGGTCGCCATCCTGGAGCACGTAGTCGTGGGGGAGCCCGTGCAGCACGGCGTCGTTGACCGAGATGCAGATCACCTTGCCGAACGGCGACGCGCCGAACGACGGGTGGTAGTCGATGTAGCAACTCTCGGCGCCCTCGGCGCGGATCATGTCGTGCGCCAGGGCATCCAGTTCCAGGGTGTTGACGCCGACCGCCGCGGCATCGCGCGTGGCTTCGAGCACGCGCCCGACGAACGCGCCGGCGGTCTGCAGCTCGACGATCTCGGAGGGGGTGCGGAGTTCGATCACCCGTCGATGCTAATCGGCGTGTGAGGCCCGTGCAGGCCGCGGGTGTCGCATCGGGCCCCTGGTATGGCAGAGTAGTGGATTGTGCCTAGCACGGCTCTGCCACAGGGGAGTCGAACGGGGTTCTGGCCGCATCACTGCGTCGGCCCACGGCACGCATCCAACTTCTGAACATCGAAACGCGCGTTCGACCTGTGGCGGTCGCAGAGAGCGAAAAACTCCATGCATATCCTCGACAATCTCGACGCGGCGTCGCTGCGTTCGGACATCCCGGACTTCCGTGCCGGCGACACCGTCAAGGTGCACGTGAACATCATCGAAGGCACGCGCTCGCGCATCCAGGTTTTCCAGGGTGTCGTCATCGGCCGTTCGGGCGAGAGCGTCCGCGAGACCTTCACGGTCCGCAAGGTCAGCTTCCAGGTCGGCGTCGAGCGCACCTTCCCGGTGCACTCCCCGGTCATCGACCACATCGAGATCGTCACCCGTGGTGACGTCCGTCGCGCCAAGCTCTACTACCTGCGCAAGCTGCGGGGCAAGAAGGCGAAGATCAAGGAGAAGCGCGACTAGTTCCGCGCACTCCGTGTGATGTCGACGATCCCGGTCAGGCCCTCGTGGCCCGGCCGGGATCGTTCGTTTTACCCCACGCGTTGCGGTCGTCCCATCCGCGCGCGGGCAACATATGCTTGCCGAGAACGCAGGGGTGAGATGACACAGAACGATGCGCCGTCGGCGCGCAAGCCGTTGAGCGATGCATCGATCGACGCGCTGACCGCGACGGCCACCACCCCTGAAACGGATGCCGTGGTCCCCAACCGCGACGACACGGGGGCAGGCGGGCGGCAGCCGGGCCGGGGCAAGTCGGCGTGGCGTTTCGTGCGCGACATCCTGCTGATCCTGCTCGCCGCGATCGTCATCTCGTTCCTGATCAAGACTTTCCTGATCCGCTCGTTCTACATCCCGTCCGAGTCGATGGAGAACACTCTGGTCGTCAACGACCGGATCATCGTCAACGAGCTGGAGCCGAAGCTGATGCCGATCCAGCACGGCGACATCGTCGTCTTCAAGGATCCGGGCGGCTGGCTTCCCGCCGGCACCGAGACCGCCCAGTCGACCGGCTTCGCGGGCGTCGTCGACGGAGCGCTCTCGCTCGTGGGGCTGACCGCTCCGGACAGCAACGACCACCTCATCAAGCGAGTCATCGGCCTGCCGGGCGACACGGTCGCCTGCTGCAATGCCTTCGGCCAGATGACCGTCAACGGCGTCCCGCTCGACGAGAAGTACCTGCTGCTCCCCGCCGGCGTCACGAAGGTGTCGCGTGACGACTTCTCGGTGACCGTGCCCGCGAACTCTCTCTGGGTGATGGGCGACAACCGTTACAACTCGGCGGACTCCCGCTACAACCGCGACAAGCCGGGGAACGGATTCGTGCCGTACGACGATGTCGTGGGTCGCGCCATCCTGATCAGCTGGCCCATCGACCGCTGGACGACGCTTGACAACTACCCGCTAACCTTCGCGGGCGTCGACTCCGGGGATGGCTCCGGCAAGGACAACACGGGCCAGACGCCGTCTCCGACGCCGAGCGCCACCACGAGCGGCGGCTGATGGCTGTCGTCGATCCGACGCTCCGGATGGAGCGCGCCATGCTCCGTGAGGGGGCGACGCTCGTCATCGGCTGTGACGAGGTTGGTCGTGGCGCGATCGCCGGTCCGGTCGCAGTGGGGCTGAGCGTGTTCGCCGGCCGCGCCGGCGGAGCGCCGAAGGGCCTCCGCGACTCGAAGATGCTGAGCGAGCCGAAGCGCGAGGAGCTGTACCCGATCGTGGGCGCCTGGAGCGCGCACTCGGCCGTCGGGCTCGCCACGAACGAGGAGGTCGAGCGGATCGGGATCATCGCCGCGCTGGGCCTCGCCGCCGTGCGGGCGTTGGCCGAGCTGCACGACGCGGGTGTCGGGATGCAGGGTGCCGTCGTGCTGCTCGACGGCTCGCACGACTGGCTGACGCCGGCGATCGCGCGCGGCGGAGCGATTCCGGATGGCGCCCCTCACCCCTCGATCACGACCCGGGTCAAGGCCGACAGGGACTGTGCGGTTGTCGCGGCGGCATCCGTTCTCGCCAAAGTTCACAGGGATCGCCTGATGATTGCCGCCGACGAGGTGCATCCCGGCTACCGCTGGTCGGGCAACAAAGGGTACGCGAGCGCGGAGCACTACGCGGCGATCGATGAGCTCGGTCCGAGCCCGCTGCACCGCTGGAGCTGGCTCCGTCAGCCAGCGCTGGATGTTGCTGGCTAGACTCATTTGCGATGGACGAGGACGAGTTCGAAGACTACGACCGTGAGGTCGAACTGGCTCTCTACCGCGAGTACCGCGATGTAGTGGGTCAGTTCAAGTACGTGGTCGAGACTGAGCGACGGTTCTACCTCGCCAACGAGGTCAACCTCGAGCGTCACGACACCGAGAACGACTTCTACTTCGAGCTCACGATGAGCGATGTGTGGGTCTGGGACGTCTACCGTTCCGACCGGTTCGTGAAGAGCGTGCGCGTGTTGACGTTCAAGGACGTGAACGTCGAGGTCCGCGGCGACAAGGACCTTGAGCTGCCCAAGGAACTCGCGCTCGACGAGTAGTTCTTGGGGGTCGAGTATCGCGCTGGAGCTGGGAGCGAAGGCCATTTCTAGCCTTCGCTGCGACGCCAGCACCGAAGCCCATCTCGGGCTTTCGTCCGTCCCAATAGGGCCATGGCCGACGGCAGCAACTGAGACCGGGTTCCGATCGAACCGCAGAGCGTCGATGCGCCGCTGTCGCACTACGCCGTGTTCCTCGTCGTGACGATCGGCGAGTCGAATACCGCAATCCAGACCGTCAAGGATGTGCACGGTGATCCGGGTGCGCTCGTGCGCACGGTGGGGTTCCGCGACCTGGACGCCCGGCTCTCGTGACCTGCTGTTCCACATCCGCGCCGAACGCGACGATCTCCGCTTCGAGTTCGAGAAGCTGCTTCTAAACGCCCTAGGCAACGCGGTGACGGTAGTCGACGAGGTGCAGGGTTTCCGCCACTTCGAGGCGCGCGACCTGCTCGGATTCGTCGACGGCACCGAGAACCCCACGGGCCGCGGCATGCTCGAATCGTCGCTCGTGAGCGCCGACGACGACCCGGGATTCGCGGGTGGGAGCTACGTAGTCGTGCAAAAGTATCTGCACGACCTCGCGGCCTGGGGCGCCTTGGGCACCGCCGAGTAGGGGAGGATCATCGGCCGCACCAAGTCCGACAACGTCGAACTCGAACTCGCCGACGGAGCCAGGCCCTGGCACAAGGATCTGAACACCATCACCGATCTCGATGGCACCGAGTACGGCATCCTGCGTGACAACATGCCGTTCGGCCGGCCGGGGCACGGTGAGTTCGGCACATAATTCATCGGCTACAGCAGTCGGCTGTGGGTGACGGAGCGGATGCTGCAGCGCCTGTTCCAGGGGACGCCTGCCGGGCAGTACGACCGCATTCTCAACGTGTCGACGGCGGTGACCGGAACGACTTTCTTCGTGCCGCCGATGACCGTGCTGGAGCCGCTCCGCTTCTAGCCCCGATCCGTCAGCCCAGGGCGCCGGCGAGCGCCAGGACGCCGAATATCGCAGACAGCAGGGCGAGCAGCAGAGCCGTCCCGATCAACACGGCGTGGACGCGGAGGAAGCGCGTGGCCCGCCCGTTCATATCGTGCGCGCGCTCGTCCTTCGCCACGCGGCGGTAGAAGGTTGGCCAGACCAGCACGTTGAAGACGGCGTTGATGAGCAGAAGGACGGCGAGCAGAATCACGACCTGAGCCTACGGTCGCGGGCCGGGGCCTCCCTGAGTGCCGCCGCCCGAGCCGCCGTGACCGCTCCCCGGTCCGCTGCCGCGCAGCCGCAGGATGAGCAGGCACGCCAGCGCCGCCCCGCCCGCGATCAGCGGGAACGGGACCGGGTGACTGTGCAGGATCAGGTCCGTTCCGAGCAGGATGCCGACCGCCAGCGCCAGCACGACGACACCGCCCAGCAGCGCCAGGGTCACCCGGCTGTGGGTCCACCTCATGAACAGCATCCTGTCGTGGATCCGCGGGATCCGCTGTCCTCTCCCTCTCAAGCTCCGTCGACCTCGGTTCTCCTCAGGGAGCCGCAGATCGTCACCACCGCTCGACCGACCGCGCGATCCTCGGCCCATGGCAGCGAAAGACGAACTGGGCGTGCGGGGTGAGCGCATCGCCGAGAGGCATCTGGTCCGCCGGGGGCTGACGGTGCTCGACCGCAACTGGCGGTGCGCGCAGGGTGAGATCGACCTCGTGCTGCGCGACGGCGACGAGACAGTGTTCGTCGAGGTGAAGACGCGGTCCAGCGTCGCGTTCGGGCATCCGCTCGAGGCGATCACGGCGGCCAAGCTCGCCCGTCTGCGGCGGCTCGCGGGCGCCTGGTGCGAGGCGCACCCGATCGTGGCCGGCCAGCGCGCGCGACGCATCCGGATCGACGCGGTCGCGGTGATCGCCCCGCGCGATTTGCCCGCCGTTGTCGAGCACCTCGAGCGGGTCTTCTGATGGCGGGTCTTCAGATGGCCGGGAGTCTGCGATGACCGTCGCCCGTACCCACGCCATCTCGCTGCTGGGTCTCGAGGGGGCCGTCGTCGAGATCGAGGCAGACATCTCGAGCAATCTCCCGGCGTTCGTGCTGATCGGGCTGCCCGATGCCGCCCTGGGCGAGGCGCGCGATCGGGTGCGCGCCGCGGCCGTGAACTCGGGGTTGCCGCTGACCTCGCGCAAGCTGACGGTCAACCTCTCACCCGCCGCTCTGCCTAAATATGGATCAGGCTTCGACCTTGGGATCGCAGTCGCGGCCCTGGCCGCAGACGGACAGGTGTCCGCCGAGTCCGTCGCCCGCGTCGTGCACCTCGGGGAGCTGGGGCTCGACGGTCGCCTGCGGCCCCTCGCGGGCATCCTGCCTGCGGTGCTGTCCGCCGTGCGCGCCGGGTTCCACACGGTGCTGGTCCCCGCCGGTAACGCCGACGAGGCGTCGTTGGTACCGGGTGTGCGCGTCGTGCCGGTGATCTCGCTGCGGGATGCCGCGATCTGGCACGGCGCCGAGCTCCAGCCGATCCCGCTCGAGCGGTTGATGCCCGCGGTGCCCGCGGCGCCTGCCGACGAGGAGGGCGACCTGGCCGACGTGATCGGCAATCCGGATGCCGTGGAGGCCATGCAGGTCGCCGCGGCGGGCGGTCACCACGTCTACCTGCTCGGTCCGCCCGGGTCCGGCAAGACCATGCTCGCGTCCAGGTTGCCGGGACTGTTGCCCGAGCTCAGCGCCGAACAGGCGCTCGAGGTCGCGTCGATCCGCTCCCTGGCCGGGATCCCCGTGCGCGGCTCGCTCTCGTTGCGTCCGCCGCTCGAGGCTCCGCACCACACCGCCAGCGCGGCGGCGATCGTTGGCGGCGGGAGCGGCGTGATCCGACCCGGTGCCGCGGCGCGGGCGGCGCACGGGGTGCTGTTTCTCGACGAGGCACCGGAGTTCGCCCCTGCCGCGCTGGACGCGCTCCGGCAGCCGCTGGAATCGGGAGTCATTTCCATCTCGCGGGCGACCGCCATCGCGCGCTTCCCTGCCCGCTTCCAGCTCGTGATGGCGGCGAACCCGTGCCCCTGCGGCAATGCGGGGACCCGCGACGGCGACTGCCGCTGCACGCCATTCGCGGTGCGGCGCTACCTCGGGCGCCTGAGTGGTCCGCTGCTGGATCGGGTCGACATCCGGATGGACGTCCACCGGATCACGGCCGCACAGCTCCGACTGCGCGACCACGGCACGCGGCTCGACACGGCATCCGCGCGGGTTCGCATCCAGGTTGCTCGGGATACCGCGGCCGCACGCCTGACCGGGACTCCATGGCGCCTCAACGCCCAGGTCGCGGGAGCCTGGCTCCGCTCGCCGATCGGGGCGCCCACGAGGGGAGCGACGTCCGGGCTCGATCGGGCGCTCGAGCGCGGCGGTATCACCATGCGCGGCTACGACCGCGTCCTCCGCTTGGCCTGGACCCTCTGCGACCTCGACGGCACCTCGCGCCCCGACGGCGATCATGTCGGCCGGGCGCTCTACCTCAGAAAGGCCGCGCGATGACTTCGCTCCACCCCACCAAGACTCACGAAGGAGTTCCCATGACAATCCTCGGCCTCGCCGAATCCGTGGTCGGCCCGTTGATCCGCGCGCTCTGCCCCGACGACGCGTCGCTCGACCGTGACGCGCTCGCGGAACGGTTCGCCCGGGCGGCCTGGACCGGCATCGCCGAGCCGGGTGATCGCGACGCGGGGCGGCTGATTGCGGTGCTCGGCGCAGAAGGGGCAATCGCCGCGGTGGCCGCGACGCCGGTGCCGACGGGCGAGACGGTCGAGCTGGGGCCGCTTCTCGCCGCGCTGGCCGCCGTGGGCGACGACAGCTTCCAGCCCGCCGAACTCGCGGAGGCGGTGAAGCGCTGGCGCTCCCGCGTGTCGGTGCCGACGGTGCTGCTCTCGCTCCGACAGGCGGCCCGGTTCGGCGTCGCGCTGCTCGTTCCCGACGATCCCGACTGGCCCCGCAGCGTCGATGAGCTGGGGGACCACGCACCGCACGCCCTCTGGGCCCGCGGAGACCGGACCCTCCTCGGGCGCCTCAGCCGCTCGATCGCCATCGTGGGGGCGCGCGCGGCCACCGGGTACGGCGAACACGTCACCGTCGAGGCCTCGGCCGGTCTGGTGGACCGCGGGTTCACGATTATCTCGGGTGCCGCATACGGCATCGACGGCATCGCCCATCGCGCGGCGCTCGCCAGTTCGGGCTCGACGGTGGCCTTCCTGGCCGGAGGAGTTGACCGCTTCTATCCGGCGGGTCACGAGGCTTTGCTCACCCGGATCGTCGAGCGCGGGGTCGTGGTGTCGGAGGTCCCGTGCGGCACCGCACCCACGCGCTGGAGGTTCCTGCAACGCAACAGACTCATTGCGGCTGCGAGCCGCGCGACGATCGTGGTCGAGGCGGGCTGGCGATCCGGATCCCTCAACACCGCGAGCCACGCCGCGCAGCTGGGTCGCCCGATCGGGGCGGTGCCGGGTCCGGTTACGAGCGCCGCGTCGGCGGGCTGCCATCGACTGCTGCGCGACGCCATCGCGATCTGCGTGACCGGTCCGGACGACATGGCCGAGCTGGTCCCGTTCGACGCGTCGCACGAGACCGCAGCCGCGATCCTGGCGGCCCTGGCGGCAGAACACTCTCCCGAGACGACGTCGGGGCCCACCTCGAGGCCCACCTCGACCCCGACCTCGACCCCGGCCTCTTTCCCGATCTCCTCCGGCATCGACCCGACCGGCACGCGAATGCGGCTGCTCGACGCCCTTAGCGAGCGCTCGGGCAGGCAGGTGGGCAGGATCGCCCAGCTGTCCGGACTGGCCCCCGACCGCATCCGTGCCCAACTCGGTCTGCTCGAGCTGGAGGGCATCGTGCACCAGGGGGCGGCCGGCTGGCAGAAGTTCTCCGTGAAGCAGTTGGATGCGCAGCGCCGCTGACCGCGCGGAGGAGCCCGGGGCCTGCCGATCGGGCGCTACAGTTGCGACGCTGCGGCCTCGCGCGGCGGGCGAAAAGAGGACCGATGTGAGCGACATCCCGAGCATCACGGCGAGCGGCGATGGCATCCTGAAGCCCCGGCAGCTCGTCGTCCTGGCACTTCCCGCGCTCATGATCGGCGTGCTGTCCGCGCTCATCCTGTGGATCCTGGATGTCGCCGCCGAAGCCCTCGAACACCTCATCTGGACCACCGCTCCCGGGGCGATGGGCATCGATCCGTCCTCGTGGTGGTACATCATCGGCATCCTGACGATCACCGGGGTGCTGGTCGCGCTCGTCGTGCAGTTCGCGCCCGGCCGCGGTGGCCACGACTCGGCGACGGTCGAGTTCCTCGCCCCCGTCGTGAAGCTCAGCGCGCTGCCCGGCATCGCGATCGTGATCGTCCTGGGGCTCGCGGGTGGGGTCAGCCTCGGCCCGGAGAGCCCGATCATCTCGATCAACACCGCGATCGCGGTCGCCCTGCTCGCGCGCCTAGCGCCGAAGATCTCGTCCGAGTTTCCGATCATGATGACCGCGGCCGGCACGATCGGTGCGATGTTCGGAACGCCGGTGGCCGCCGCGCTGGTGTTCACGGGCTTGGTCGCCGCCGCGACGAAGGGCGGGCATCTCTGGGATCGCATGTTTCTGCCGCTGACCGCAGCCGGCGCCAGCGCCGTCACCATGGTGCTGCTCGGCGGCGGCACCATGGTCGTGCACGTGCCCAGCTACGGCAGCCCGCATCCTCTCGATCTCCTCACCGGCTCGGCCGTCGCGGTCGGAGCAGGCGCCATCGCGATCGCCGCGATCGTGATCTTCCCGCACGCGCACCGCCTGTTCCACCGGCTTGGACGACCCGTCCTGTACATCACCGTCGGCGGCGTCGTGCTCGGCATCCTCGGCGCGATCGGCGGACCGATCACCCTGTTCAAGGGCCTGCATCAAATGCAGCACCTGGTGGAGGACCGCGCCCACTTCGGAGCGGGTGCCCTGCTGGCGATCGCGCTCCTCAAGCTCCTGGCCTTAGTCGTCGCGGCGGCCGCCGGATTCCGGGGTGGCCGCGTCTTCCCTGCCGTATTCGTGGGGGTGGCCCTCGGGCTCCTCGGGCACCTGCTCCTCCCGGGACTGCCGGTCGGCCTCGCCGTCGCATGCGGCGTGCTCGGGCTGACGCTCGCGGTCTCCCGCGACGGCTGGCTCTCGCTCTTCATGGCGGTGGCCGTTACCGGCGACATCACGGTGCTGCCCGTCCTCTGCATCATCGTGCTGCCGACCTGGCTGCTCATCACCGGGGCGCCCGAGATGATCATTCACGCGAAGCCCACGGTGCCGAGCGACGCCCTAAGCGTCCAGGTCACCCGCCGCGACTAAAGTGCGCACCATGATCCAACTCGGTCAGTACGCACCCCCGACCCACACGATCGCGCACGTCAGCGACACTCACTATCTCGGCGGCAGGCGGGCGCTGTACGGCTCGGTCGACACCGACCGGTCCCTGGCGCGCGCTCTCGAGCAGCTGGAGCGCTCCGGCACGAACCCGAGCGCCATCGTCATCACCGGCGACCTGGCCGACCTCGGCGAGCCGGACGCGTACGAGCGGCTCAAGGGCGAGCTCGAGCCCGTGGCAGCCCGGATGCGCTCGAGGATCGTCTGGGTGATGGGCAACCACGACGAACGCGCCCCGTTCTCGTCGATCCTGCTCGGCGAGGAGCCGAGCGGCGCTCCGCAGGATCGCATCTACGACATCGACGGCCTGCGCATCATCGCGCTCGACAGCTCGGTCCCGGGCTACCACCACGGCGAGCTCACGGAGGCCCAGCTCTCGTGGCTCGAGGTGGTGCTGGCGGTCCCGGCCGCGCACGGCACCCTGCTCGCGCTGCACCATCCACCGATTCCCACGCCCGTCGAGCTGATGGCGATCATCGAACTCCAGGATCAGCCGAAGTTCGCCGACGTCATCCGCGGAACCGATGTGCGCGGCATCCTGGCCGGCCATCTGCATTACTCCACGTTCGGATCGTTCGCGGGAATCCCCGTCTCTGTCGCCGCGGCTACCTGCTACACGATCGACGCCAGCGCGGAGCCGGATACCCTTCTCGGCGTGGACGGAGGCCAGTCGGTCAACCTCGTGAACATCCACCCGGACAGCGTCGTGCACTCGATCGTGCCGATCGGCTCCTTCCCGCAGGTCGCCAGCTTCTCGGGCGTCGTGCTCGAGCGTCTCGCCTCCATGACGCCGCACGAACGGCGCGAGGCCTTCTCGAGCAAGAGCTCCACGTTCAGCGTCGCGGAGGCGGAGGCCTCGGCCGCGGGGGAGTGATGCCATGGTGGAGTGATGCCATGGGGGATCAAGACGCGGGGCTGGTCCGCCGGACGCGACGAGCGAGGCCCCAACGGACTGACGCCCTGCACGCGGGTCGCAACCACCCCGCCGCCGCGACAGGGGCGACCATAGCCGCATGGAGTTGCGCTCGGCCGTGGAGGCCTTCGTCCGTCACCTGACGGCGGATCGCGGCTTCAGCGAGCACACCGTCCGCGCCTATCGGGGGGATCTGGGCGATCTCGTCGCATTCGTCGAGGTGCGAGCTGCCGCGGCATCCGACGCCCCGGATGCCGTCGATGTGCGCGAACTCGACCTCGAGACCCTGCGCGACTGGCTCTGGCAGGGCAGCGGAGCCGGGCTCGCGAAGTCGACGCTGGCGCGTCGTTCGGCGGCGGTACGCGGCTTCACACGCTGGCTCGTCACGACCGGCCAGACCTCCGCGGATGCCGGAGCGCGCCTGAAGGCCCCGCGGCCCGACCAGCACCTTCCGCGTGTGCTCACCCGCGGTCAGATGTCGACGATCTTTGAGGGACTCGAATATCGGGCCTGCACCGCAGACCCTGCCGCCCTGCGGAACCAGGCCGTCGTCGAGCTGCTTTACGCCTCGGCCATGCGCGTCAGCGAGCTGACCGGGCTGCGGATCCCCGACCTCGACCGCGCCCGCCTCACCGCCCGCGTGCTCGGTAAGGGCGGCAAGGAGCGCGTGGTGCCCTACGGCGTTCCCGCGTCCAAGGCGATCGACCGCTACCTCGCCGAAGGACGCCCGGTGCTGCAGGCCGAGCATCCCGAGACCGGATCCCTCTTCCTGAACTCGCGCGGAGCCCCGATGAACACCCGCTCGGTCTACGAACTCGTGGCGGGCATCCTGCACGAGGTTCCCGGCACAGGTCCCAGCGGGCCGCACGCCTTCCGGCACACCGCCGCAACACATCTGCTGGACGGGGGAGCCGACCTGCGCGCCGTGCAGGAGATCCTCGGCCACGCCAGCCTCTCGACCACGCAGATCTACACGCACGTCTCGGCCGAGCGTCTGAAGCAGAGCTATGCGAGCGCGCATCCACGAGCCTGACCCGTGCACCGACCGCCTACCCGCTCGGCAGCAGCACCGACCAGGGCATCCCGCCGAGGAACAGCAGCGGATTCAGGTACTCCCCGTCGACGCGCGCGCCGAGGTGCAGGCACGCCTGCGCACAGTGGCCGGGGAGCAGCGTGCCGACGACCTGGCCGCGCACGACGGGGTCACCGGCGCCGAGCGTGCTTGTCACTGGCTCGAAGCTCAAGAGCACCCCGTCGGAGTGCGCGATCGACAGCACGGGGCGATCCACGACGACACCGACGAAGTGCACCACCCCGTCGTCGGGGGCGAGCACATCGGAGCCGACGGCGGCCCGGATGTCGATGCCTCGGTGGCCCGCGCTGTAGGGCGTGGGCGGCGCGAGGTAGGGCCGCGCGAGCGGATGCGGCCCGATGACCGGCCAACTCCAGGTGCCGCGGACCGCGTGCGGGAGCTCGCTGTGGCCCCGGCCGATCACCGCATGCGCCGCGCCGGCGGTGGGGGGGCCGCCGAAGGGGAGCGCGACGAAGAGCGCGACGAGTACCGCGAGGGTGAACATCCGGGGCCACATGACGGCAGGATGACAGCGCGACCCGCCGGCCGGCGCGGCACCCGGCAGCCCTGTGGAGAAACCGCAATGCCGCGAGTGCTGTGGATAAGCCCCCGATCCGCCCGGCTGCTATGCTTCCAGATGCGCTCCGCTCCGGCGGGGTGACTACGCGTGCCCACGCGACAGCATCGCAAGACGCTGACGCGGCACCGGCCTCCACCTCCTTCAGTCACCACGAGTTCCGCGTGCACACGCGGGGATCGTGCAAGTGGATGTGCGCCAGGGCACCAGGGATCGCCGACCATCCGGTCGAGCGGCACATAACTGAGATCGCGGGCATCCGTCCGCCAGAGAATGCGGCCGTGCGCGCCCGCAGACAAGGAACCACGACCATGGCCGTCGTCACCATTCGCCAGCTCCTCGACAGCGGTGTCCACTTCGGACACCAGACCCGCCGCTGGAACCCGAAGATGAAGCGCTTCATCCTGACCGAGCGTTCGGGCAGCCACATCATCGACCTCCAGCAGTCGCTGAAGCACATCGACACCACATACGACTACGTCAAGGAGACGGTCGCCCACGGCGGCACAATCCTCTTCGTCGGCACCAAGAAGCAGGCCCAGGAGGCCATCGCCGAGCAGGCGACCCGTGTCGGCCAGCCCTTCGTGAACCAGCGCTGGCTCGGCGGTCTGCTCACCAACTTCCAGACGGTCTCCAAGCGCCTTGCGCGCATGAAGGAGCTCGAGGAGGTCGACTTCGACGACACCAGCAAGGGCTTCACCAAGAAGGAGTTGCTGATCCAGAAGCGCGAGCTCGTCAAGCTCCACAAGACCCTCGGTGGTATCCGCAACCTCACGAAGACGCCGTCGGCCATCTGGGTCGTCGACGCCAAGCGCGAGCACCTCGCGGTCAACGAGGCCACGAAGCTCGGCATCCCGGTCATCGGCATCCTCGACACGAACGCCGACCCCGACGAGCTCCAGTACCCGATCCCGGGAAATGACGACGCGATCCGCTCGGTGGGCCTGCTCACCCGCATCATCGCCGACGCCGTCGCCGAGGGTCTCATCCAGCGTCACGCCAAGCCTGAAGAGGCCGGTAATGTCAGCGCCGTCGAGCCGCTCGCCGACTGGGAGCTCGAGCTCCTCCAGGCTGACGAGACGCCGCAGAGCACCGCCGAGCGCATCGAAGCCGTTGACCAGACCGACGCCACCGCCGAGGTCAAGGCCGAAGAGATCGCCGAGATCATCGAAGCCTCGGTGCCGACCGAGGAGAACGACGCGGATGCCGCGGCGCTCGCCGAGGCCACCGCCGACCCGACCGTCGTGATCCACCACGCGCCGGAGACCGACGAGCAGACCGAGGCC
This sequence comes from Microbacteriaceae bacterium, assembly GCA_025352325.1. Taxonomy (GTDB): domain Bacteria; phylum Actinomycetota; class Actinomycetes; order Actinomycetales; family Microbacteriaceae; genus Lysinimonas. Next base: position 50,635 of record JANXTR010000012.1, read on the forward strand.
CGGATCGAGGCGGAAGAAGTTGTTCCGTCCGAGCCCACCGAAGTTGAGACGACCGACGAGGCGCCGGAGGCTCCGAAGGCTGCAGCCAAGAAGGCCCCGGCCAAACCGGCCGCCAAGTAACTCTTTTCACCCACGCATCACCCCGATCGAGTAAGGAACAGATCCATGGCCAACTTCAGCCTGGAAGACGTCAAGACCCTGCGCGAGCGCCTGGGCACGGGAATGGTCGACACGAAGAACGCCCTGGTCGAGGCCGAGGGCGACATCGAGAAGGCCGTCGAGATCCTGCGCCTCAAGGGTGCGAAGGGCAACGCGAAGCGCGCTGACCGTTCCACCGCCGAGGGCCTCGTGTCTGTCGTTGAGAGCGCCACCGCCGTCACGATGTTCGAGCTCGCCTGCGAGACCGACTTCGTCGCGAAGAACGAGAAGTTCATCGCGCTGGCCGCCAGCATCGCGCAGGCCCTCGCCGACTCGGGCGCTGAGACGGTGGATGCCGCGCTCGTCGTGAAGGCCGATGGCGGCACGATCGCCTCCCTGATCGAGGACCAGGCCGCCACGCTCGGCGAGAAGGTCGAGCTGCGTCGCATCGTGCGTCTCAGCGGCGACCACTACGCCGTGTACCTCCACCGCACCAGCAAAGACCTGCCGCCGCAGATCGGCGTCGTCGTCGCTTACCAGGGCGACGACACGGAGACCGCGCGCAGCATCGCCCAGCACATCTCGTTCGCCGACCCGGTGTACCTGTCCCGCGACGACGTGCCGCCAGCCCAGGTTGAGAACGAGCGCCGCATCGTCGAGACGATCAGTCGCGAGGAGGGCAAGCCGGAAGCGGCTCTTCCCAAGATCATCGAGGGCCGCGTCGGCGCCTTCTTCAAGCAGGTCGCCCTGCTCGAGCAGGACTACGCCCGCGACAACAAGTTGAGCGTGAAGAAGGTCGTCGAGGACTCCAAGCTGACGATCAACGGATTCGCCCGCTTTAAGGTCGGCGCGTAATATCACCCCTCAAAAGGCCCCCGAGCACTGCTCGGGGGCCTTTTGCGTGCCCTAGCCTGAACCGATGCGCGAGCAACCCGTCATCCTCATCACCGGCGCCACCGACGGGCTCGGGCGCGCGCTGGCGGATCGCCTGGCGTCCCGCGGCGCCCGGCTGATCCTGCACGGGCGGGATGCCGAACGGCTCGCCACCGTGGCGGACGAGATCGCGGCATCCGGGGCCGAACGACCTCGGGCCGTGCTCGCCGACCTCGCCGACCTTCGACAGGTCGCCCAGTTGGCCGAGGATGTCGCGGGCATGACCGATCGACTCGACGTGCTGGTCAACAACGCCGGCGTGGGCTCGGGTGAGCCCACGGGACGCGAGCGCAGCACGAGCGCCGACGGCTACGAGCTCCGGTTCGCCGTGAACTACCTGGCCGGCTTCCGGCTGACCCTGGGGCTGCTGCCCCGCATGCGCGCCGCCCGCGCCGCCGACGGTCCCGCGCGCATCGTGATGGTGGCGTCCGGGCGGCAGCATGCGCTGGATTTCGGCGACCTGATGCTCACCCACGGCTACACGGGCCAGCGGGCGTATGGGCAGTCCAAGCTCGCCCAGATCATGTTCGGTGTCGAGCTCGCGCACCGACTGCCGGCGAGCGAGATCACCGTGAACAGCCTGCATCCGGCGAGCCTGATGCCCACCAAGATCGTGCTGGACGAACACGTCACGTCGATCGACTCTCTCGAGTCCGGGGTGGATGCCACGGCCCGCCTCGCCGTCGATCCGGCGGTGGACGGCAAGACCGGCCGGTTCTACGACCGGCAGCGCGAGGCGGAGCCGCACGAGCAGGCCAACGACCCGGTGGCGCGGCGCGAGCTGTGGCTGCGCAGCCTGGAGCTGACGCGCATCCCCGAGCCGTTCGCGTAGCCTGGTCCGAGCCACCCACCCCCGACTGCCGCTGGAGGACCGTCATGACCCATCGCCGACGTCGAGTACTGCTGAAACTGTCGGGTGAGGCATTCGGGGGTGGATCCCTCGGGCTGAACCCCGATATCGTCAGCGGAATCGCCAAGGAGATCGCCGAGGCGACCCCGAAGGATGCGAACGATCCCGAGGGCGTCGAGATCGCCGTCGTCGTCGGCGGGGGCAACTTCTTCCGTGGCGCCGAGCTGAGCCAGCGCGGCATGGATCGCGGCCGCGCGGACTACATGGGCATGCTCGGCACGGTGATGAACGCGCTCGCGCTGCAGGACTTCCTCGAGCAGGCCGGCGCGCAGGTGCGCGTGCAGTCGGCGATCGCCATGACGCAGATCGCCGAGCCGTACATCCCGCTGCGGGCGGAGCGGCACCTCGAGAAGGGGCGCATCGTCATCTTTGGCGCCGGTGCGGGACTGCCGTACTTCTCGACGGACACCGTGAGCGCCCAGCGCGCTCTCGAGATCGGTGCCGACGCCGTGCTGGTCGCCAAGAACGGTGTCGACGGCGTCTACACGGCCGATCCGAAGACCGACCCGAGCGCGCGCAAGCTCGAGACCCTCAGCTACCAGGACGCGCTCGTCCAGGGCCTCAAGGTCGTCGACTCGACCGCCTTCAGCCTCAGCATGGACAACAAGATGCCGATGGTCGTATTCGGCATGGAGCCCGCGGGCAATATCACGAAGGCTCTGCGCGGGGAGAAGATCGGAACGTTGGTGACGGCGTGACCGAGCCCGGCGTACAGCCCGGCGTGCACCACACCGACGGCCGCGTCCCGCAGACGCTCCGTCGGCAGGTACGCCGTCGCGCCGTCTGGGACATCGCGCTCTCGATCGTGCTCCTCCTGATGAGCTACTCGGCCTTCCTAATCGGCGGCCTCTTTGCCGCCCTGGGTTCGGGCCTGGCGCAGGACTGCCGGAACTACTGCTGGGCACGATCGTGACGGTCGTGCTCCAGGTGACCATCCGACGCTCGTGGTGGGTCGCAGCGACGACCTGTCTCCTCGTCGCCATCGGCTGGATCGTCGGATTCCTGCTGTTCGCGGCCGCGCTGAAAGCCCGCTGAGCCGAACCATGACGGATTTCGACCGGTACGGACCGGACGTCCTGGCCTCGGCCCGTGCGGCGAACGCGGCGCGTGTGATCCCGACGGTCGATGCCGCGCCCGGCGTCGTTGTCGAGCTCGCGAGTCGCGGCACCACCCCGGGGTTCGTGGGCGCCGTCGTCCGCGTGGAACGCGGCACCGTCGAGCTCGAGGATCGCCACGGCGCGCGCCGCATCTTCCCGCTCGGCGTCGGGTTCCTGGTCGACGGGGTGCTCGTGGTGCTGCGCGCCCCCACGGCCGTCGCACCGCGTGCGGGGCTGCTTCGCACGGCATCCGGCTCGGTGGCCCCGACGGAGAGCCGCGCACGGGTCGCGCGCGCGAGTCGCATCTTCGTCGAGGGGCGCCACGATGCCGAGCTGGTTGAGAAGGTCTGGGGCGCCGACCTGAGGGTGGAGGGTGTCGTCGTCGAGTACCTGGAGGGCATCGACCACCTGGCCGAGGTGCTGCGCGAGGTGCGGCCCGGCCCGGAGCGGCGGATCGGCGTGCTCGTCGATCACCTGGTTCCGGACTCGAAGGAGAGCCGGATTGCCGAGGCGGTGGCCGATCCGGACGTGCTGGTGGTCGGACATCCCTTCGTCGACGTCTGGCAGGCCGTGAAACCGGCGCGCCTCGGACTCGACGTGTGGCCGGTCATCCCGCGCCAGATCAACGGACAGCCGGTCGAGTGGAAGCACGGCATCTGCGCCGCACTGGGCTGGCCCCACGACGACCAGGCGGACATCGCCGCGGCCTGGCAGCGCATTCTTGCCACGGTGCGCGATTTCCGCGATCTCGAGCCCGCCGTGCTCGGCCGCGTCGAGGAGCTCATCGACTTCACCACGCACAACCCCGTCTAAGCTTTCCCCGTCGGGTTTTTCGAAGGAGTACACCGTGATCAGTGACGTTCTCGCCGAGGCGACGGACAAGATGGACCGTGCCGTCGAGGTCGCGAAAGACGACTTCGCAACGGTTCGCACGGGCCGGGCGAACCCGGCCCTGTTCCTGAAGATCATGGTCGACTACTACGGGTCTCCGACGCCGCTCGCCCAGCTCGCCGGCCTCCAGAACCCCGAGGCGCGCACGCTCATCGTGACTCCGTACGACAAGACCGCGCTCAAAGAGATCGAGAAGGCCATCGTGTCGTTTCCGAACTTGGGGGCCACGCCGACCAACGACGGCAACATCATCCGCGTCACCATGCCGGAGCTCACCGAGGAGCGCCGCAAGGAGTACGTGAAGATCGTCCGCACCAAGGGCGAAGACGCCAAGGTCGCGATCCGCAACGTGCGCCGCAAGGCCAAGGACGATCTGGATGCGCTCAGCAAGGAGGTCGGGGAGGACGACATCTCGCGGGCCGAGAAGGAGCTCGACGCGCTCACGAAGGCCCACGTCGACGGCATCGACGACGCCCTGAAGCGCAAAGAGACCGAACTGCTCGAGATCTGATGGGCCGCATCTGATGCCTGGCTCCGAGGTGCCGCCCAAGCATCCGACGCCTCGTGAGGACTTCGAGGCGCGCGCCGCAGCCACCCGTCACGAGATCGAGACCCGGGCGCAAGAGGCACGCGCCCAGTTCGACGCGACGCAGGAGAAGATCCGCGCCCGCACCGGCCGCAACCTGCTCGCCGCCATCGGCATCGGCGTCGTCCTCGGCGCCATGTTCGTGGCCAGCGTGATCTTCAAGTGGCCGTTCATCATCTTCGGTGCCGGCCTGGTCGGCTTCGCCGTCTTCGAGCTCGCCACGGCGCTGCGCCAGGCTGGCCGCGACGTTCCGCGCGTGGTCTCGACCGTGGTCGCGGTCGCCGTCGTGCCCGCCGCCTTCTTCTTCCACGTGCAGGGTCTCTGGCTCGGCACGCTCGCCGCGGTGTTCGTCGTCACGCTGTGGCGTCTCGCCGAGCTCGCCTTCCGACCGAGTCACCGCACCGGGGCGAAGGCGGTCTTCTTGGATCTCGGGGCCGGCGCCCTCATCCAGGTCTACGTCACCTTCATGGCGGGCTTCTATCTCGTACTGACCGGCTCGGACGGCGGCGAGTGGTGGACGCTCGCATCCATCGTGATCGTCGTCGTCACCGACATCGGGGCATATGCGACCGGCCTCCGCTTCGGCCGCCACAAGATGGCGCCGAACATCAGCCCCGGCAAGACCTGGGAAGGGTTCGCCGGCTCCATCGTCTTCGCGGTCGTCGCTGGCATCCTGCTCTCGATCCTGATGCTGCACCAGCAGTGGTGGCTCGGGGTCGTCATGGGTGTACTACTGGCGCTGGTAGGGACCACCGGCGACCTGATGGAGTCGCTCATCAAGCGCGACATCGGGGTGAAGGACATCTCGACCTGGCTCCCGGGCCACGGCGGTTTCCTCGACCGTCTCGACTCGATCCTGCCGAGCGCCGCCGTCGCCTACTCGATCTTTCTCGTTGTGGGTGCCGCGAGCTAGGCATCCAGGCATGCTCCGGTACCATGGCGCGCGTGAGTTCGACTTTCCCCCGCACGCGCAAGTCGCGGCTCGGCTACGACACCGACGAGGTCGAGGAGTTTCTCGAAGACGCTCGTCGGGCGTACACGGCCCAACCGGGTGGTGCGACGCTGGTGACGGCCGACAGCATCCGCGACACCGGTTTCACCATGCGCAAGGGCGGCTACTCTCCGACGTACGTGGATGCCGCCCTGGAGCGACTCGAAGACGCCTTCGCCACACGGGAGCGCGAGCGGGCGTTCGCCGAGTCCGGTGACCAGGCCTGGTACGCGCAGGCCCGTGGTCGCGCGCAGGCCATCCTCGACCGAATCGTGCGCCCCCGCGGCAAGCGCTTCAAGCGCGGCTCGCTGCTCATGACCGGGTACTCAGTGCGCGAGGTCGACGCGCTCACCGATCGCGTCGCGCAGTACTTCCAGAGCGGCAAGCCCCTGAGTGTTGAAGAGGTGCGCACCTTCGCCTTCCACGCGCAGCGCGGCGGCTACATCGAAGGCCAGGTTGATGTGCTTCTGGATGCCGTGACGCGCGTCATGCTGGCGGTCCGCTAGCCCTGTCACCGCGTTTTCAGGGCACGATTCGAGCCGTTGGGTACACTGGGACCACTGTGAGCGGTATTCGGCGTCGGGGAACGCACCATCGGTCAACGGCCGAAGTCTCGATCCCGCAGCGGCACGTCCGCGCTCCGCGCTCCCTGTCGACCTTCGCCGTGCTGGCCTGCATGGCTCTCGCGCTCGTCCCGCTGGCGACTCCGCCGGCTCCGAGCCAGGCGGCCGCGCTTGCTGCCTCGTTCCGCGGAGAGACCCAGTCGGTGTCGGTGCGGGCGGGTGCGGCATCCGACGTCACCCGCGACGGCTACGGCGTGACGAAGCTTGCGCCGCCCAAACCCAAGGTCGCGTCGGCGCCCGCCGTCGGCACCCCGGATCCGGGCACCGCCCAGGCGATCGCCCTCCAGATGGTCGCCGATCGAGGTTGGCCCACCAGCGAGTTCGACTGCCTGGTGGCGCTCTGGAACCGCGAATCGCACTGGAACGTCTACTCGAACAACACCAGCTCCGGGGCGTACGGTATTCCGCAGGCGCTCCCCGGCAGCAAGATGGCGAGCGTGGCCGACGACTGGGCCACGAACCCTGCCACGCAGATCATCTGGGGACTCGGATACATCACGGGCCGCTACGGCACGCCCTGCGGCGCCTGGGGCCATAGCCAGTCATCCGGCTGGTACTGATTGCGTCGATAGCTGGCCAGCGGCGCACGGCGGCGTGTACGTCGCGCGCAGCGGACACGCCGCAGAGGCGGCGGCGCGTAGTTTGGCTCGTTGGGAGCTCGCCGCGCCGTTCGACGAGATGAGCGCGGCAGCCATCGAGGCGCTCGAAAGCCCGTCGTTCGAGCTCGCGGACGGGGAGTCTGTGCACCCGGAGATTCTGGAGCGGGCGCAGAACCTGCTCGACCTCGAGGAGTCACGGCTGGCTCAACTGGAGAACGGCGGCCGCACCGAGTGACGCATCGGGTGAACCCTGCGATCTCGAAATAGACTGGCCACCATGCCCCGCTCGAATCGCCCGCGCTCCGGTCGCGGTCACGAGCCGGAGGCCGAGCCGCTCGATCTCGAGCGAGCGCTGATGGGCGGCAAGTCGGTCGACGTGAAGCGCGATGGCTCCTGGAGCGTGCAGCCGCACGGCGCGAGTAACGCGGTGAAGGCGTACACCTGCCCGGGCTGCGGTCTCGAGATCACCCCGGGAACGGCTCATCTGGTCGCCTGGCGCGCCGACGGGATCATGGGGGAGGCCGACGACCTCGCTGGCCGTCGCCATTGGCATAGCCACTGCTGGAAGATCCGCTCGTGAGCACGGCGGACATGATCGAGGTCACCGGCGGTGTCGAGCTGCCTGCGCGCCGCGAGGACATCGAGCTGCGCACGACGGACGGTCTCACGCTGGTCGGCGAGCTAGCCCTGCCCCTCGACCGCGATCCGGTCGCCACGCTGGTCTGCCTGCACCCGTTGCCGACGCACGGCGGCTTCATGGACTCGCACATCCTCCGCAAGGTCGCTGCGCGCCTGCCCGCGCTCGCCGATCTGGCTGTGCTGCGCTTCAACTTCCGCGGCGTGAGTTCGCCCCGCGGTACCTCGGAGGGGGAGTTCGGCCACGGTATCCAGGAGCAGCACGACCTCGCCGCCGCGATGGACTTCGTCGCCGCGCGCGGCCTGCCGGCCCCGTGGTTGCTGGGGTGGTCGTTCGGCACGGAGGTCGTGCTGAAGTGGGGGCTGCGGCATCCGATCGTCGGCGCGGTCCTGCTGTCACCGCCCCTGCACCGAGCGACTCCGGACGAGGTGGCCGCCTGGTCGGGCAGCGGCAGGCGACTCGTCGCCATCATCCCCGAGCTCGACGACTACCTGCGGCCGGCGGAGGCTCGGCAGAAGTTCGCGTCCGTTCCCGAGGGCGAGCTGGTCGACGTCGAGGGCGGCAAGCACCTCTGGGTCGGCGAGAAGCAGACCCGTCGCGTGCTCACCGAGATCGTGGCGCGCGTCAATCCCGACGCACTGCCGCTGCCCACCGAATGGAACGGAACGCCCACATGACCACGACTATCACCCCCACCGAGTTCGCCGCGCTGGGCGGCGACGCCGTGCTGATCGATGTGCGCGAGCCCGATGAGCTGGCGCAGGCGCGCATCCCGGACACGCTGTCGATGCCGATGAGTTCCCTCGGCGACTACCTCGACGAACTGCCGGAGGGGACCTTCTACCTGGTCTGCCACTCGGGTATGCGCAGCGGCCGGATCGCGCAGTCGCTCGTCGAGCAGGGCCACGACGCCATCAGCGTCGCGGGCGGGATCGTCCAGTGGGAGCAGGAAGGCCTCCCGGTCGAGAAGGGCTAGTCGGCCCGTGGACTAGAGCTCGTTCTGCCGGGGAACCACGACCTGCTTGATGATCAGCAGGATGGAAGCCGCGACCGGAATCGCGACGAGGGCGCCCAGCACACCGAGCAGGGTTCCGCCGGCGAGGGCGGCAATGACGACGACCACGCCCGGCACCTTCACGGCGCGGTTCATGATGTTCGGGCTGATCACGTATGCCTCGACCTGCATGTAGAGCAGGTAGTAGACGACCGGGAAGATCACGGTCGGCCAGCCGTTGAACAGCAACACCAGCAGGCAGATGATCGTGGATCCGGTGATCGTCCCGACCAGCGGGACGAGGGAGAACAGGAACGCGATGAAGGCCAGCAAAGCGTAGTACTTCACGTTCACGCCGAACAGCAGGAGCACCGAGAAGAACAGGAAGCTCAGGATGCCGTTGGTGAGGCCGAGCGCGCCCTGGCCGAGAACGTAGCGACCCACCGACTTGCTGATCTGCTCGGCGATGTCGATGAACTTCTCGCGCTTCGTCGCGGGAACGAGCTGGTAGAGCCCGCGCTTGATGCTCGACAGCGAGGCAACGAAGTACAGAGTCAGGATCAGCACGATGACGACGCCGAAGGTGCCCGTGGCGATGTTGATCACGGTGGAGAACACGCCACCGGTGATGGTTCCCAGGTTCTTGTTGAAGAAATCCGAGACGTTGGTAATTGCCGTGGCGTACGGGATGAACGAGAAGGTGGAGTTCCACCACTTCTCGATCGTGTTGTCGTTCGTGATCGAGCTCACGATGTCGGGCACGCTCTTGACCAGGCCGTTGACCTGGTCGATGATGACCGGAATCACGGCGAGCACGAGCCCCGCAAACACTCCGAGAATCACGACGAGCACCGTCAGGATCGCGGCCGGGCGCGGGAAGCCATGCCGCTGCAGGAAGGACACGGCCGGGTCGATCCCGAGGGCGAGGAAGAGCGCGGCGCCGACGTAGGTCAGGATCGTCGTGAGCGAGCTGATGCCGGCGCCGATGACGATGGCGACCAGCACTCCGAGTCCTCCGAAGAGGCCGAGACGGAACGCGTTGTGGATCTTCACCGGCTTGCAGCCTTTCGTCGGAAGTCTTCAGAGGCTACCCGAGGGCTCGCGCGCGATCGCATCACTTGCGTCCGCGTGTCCGAGCCGATAGGAGCCGCGTGAACCCCGCCAACGCGCTAGTTCGCGTGCTCGCGCTCGCGCGTCTGCTCGTCGACCGGGTCCTCGCCGTCATCCGTGGATGCCGCAGCGCTCTCGGACGTCTCAGAGGCATCCGCTTCGGATTGAGCCAGCGCCACGGATCCCGCCTTCGCCGACTCGACGGGATGTGTCTCAGCCGGGGAGGTCGGCTCATCGGGCGCCGCCGTCGGGAAGCCGTGGTCCGCCGACACGCGGTCGGCCGAGTCCAGCACGCCGCGGAGGTTCGCGATGTAGCCGGCGACCGCCTCGCGCTCGACGCGGATCTGTGCGAGACGCTGCTCGGCATCCTTCATCAGCGACGCCGAGTTCTTCTCGGCCTCCTTGACGATCGCCTGAGCGCGGCTCTCGGCGTTGCCGAGCACTTCCTTGGCGGTCGTCTTCGCTTGGTCGGTCGCGGCCTTGGCCGCCGCCTTCGAAGAGGTTCCGAGGATGTCGGCCTCCGTGCGCTTCTCGGCGGCCCGGGCGGTCGCTTCGGTGAGCTGCGCGTTCGCCTCGTCGAGAAACTTCTGCAGAGATGCCGCCGCCTCCTGGTGCTTCAGGCTGTAGTCCTTCTCGGCCTCGTCGCGGCGGGCGGTGAGTTCCACGTCGAGGTCGGCGCGCGCTTGCGTCGCCTCGGCGGCCAGCGTGGTTGCCTGCGTGTCGGTCTCGTGCTGGATGCGCGCGCGGTGCGTCTCGAGCTCGTGCGCGAGCTCCTCGCGCTGGCGGGCCAGCTCGCGGTCGTGGTCGGCGCGCTCCTTGGTCAGTGCCGAAAGCTGCGCGGCCTTGGCCTTCGCGAGCTCGTGGTCGTGCGCGGCTCGCTGCCCGGCGAGGTCCGCGAGCAGCATGTCGCGCGCGCCGGTCTGCTCGGCGTCGAAGTCGGCCCGGGCGCCGGTGAGCGCCACATCATGTGCCTGCTGCGCGTGGGCGAGGTCGGCGTCGTGGGCGGTGCGGGCGCTCTCGAGCTCGGCGGCGAGAGCGGTGCGCTTGGAGGCGACGTCCTGGTCGACCTCTGTGCGCTTCGCGATGACGTCCTGGTCGACTTCGGTGCGCTTCGCCGCGATCTCGGCCTCGTGCGCGGCCTTCTCGCTGGCGAGTTCGGCGTCGTGCGCGGCGCGCTCGTTGAGGAGTTCGGCATCGTGGGTTGAGCGCTCGCTGCTCAGTTCGCCGTCATGCGTGGCACGCGCTCCGGTGAGTTCTGCCTCGAGAGCTGCGCGGGCGCCGGCGCTCTCGGCCTCGAGGGCCGCCTTACCGCTCGAGATCTCGGATTCGAGGTTCGCCTTACCCGTCGTGATCTCGGACTCCAGCGCCGCCTGAGCAGTGGCGACCTCCGACTCCAGCGCGGCGCGGCGGGTCGAGATCTCTGCCTCGAGGTCGCTGAGACGGGTGGTGACCTCGGACTCCAGTGCGGTGCGCTTCGTCGTTAGCTCTGCCTCGAGGGCGGCGCGCTCCTGAGCGAGTTCGGCCGCGAGCTCGGCCTTGGCCTTCTTCGTGGTGGCGTCGCGCTCCGACTTCCAGGTCGCGACCTTAACGGTGTGCTCTGCCGCGGCCTGCTGGGTCTTGGCTTCCAGCTCGGCGCGCGCCTTCTCGGTGTCGGCGTCGAGTGCCGCATTGGCGGCGACGGTGTCGTTCTCGAGCTGGATGCGGGCATCCTCGGTCTCGCGGGCCAGGTTGGTGCGCCCCTCCTCGAGGTCGTGCTTGAGTTCGGCGCGACGTCGGGTGTTCTCTGCCTCGAAGTCGGCGCGTCCGCGCTCGGTGTCATGGGCCAGCTCTGCCGCGGCCTCACGAGCCTCGGCGACCTCGCGCTGAGCGACGATCTTGAGCTCGGCGATCTCGCGCTCGGCCTCGGCACGGAGTGCGGCGACCTCCCGCTTACCGCCGGCACGTGCCTCAGCTACCTCGGTGGCGACCGATCCGCGGATGGCGGCGGCCTCCCGCAGCGCGTCGTTGGTCAGTGTCTCGGCCTCAGCGGTGCCCCGCGCGACGACGGATTCCGCCTCGTCCTGCGCGCCGGACGTGATCTGCTCGACCTGGAAGCGCGCATCGCCCAGCAGCTTGTCGGCGTGCGCCGCCGCGTCAACCCGCTGCTGCTGCACCTCGGCGGCGACACCGGCACGCAGCTTCTCGGCGTCGATGTCGGCCTGGCTGATCAGCCGGGTGGACTGCTCCTCGGCGACGCGGAGGGTGTTCTCGAGCTTCGTGCCGAGGCCCGAGTACGTCGGGCTGCCGACCTCGTCGAGCTCGGCCTGGAGGTCTTCGGCGGCCGCCTGGACGCGCTTCAGCTCTTTCGCCTGCTCCGCCTTGTCGGCGTTCGCCCTGATGAGATCCCGTCGGAGGGTGTTGACCGCCGAGTCGACTTCTTCCTTCTTGTATCCACGCAGTTCGGTGCCGAAGCCTGCGTCGTCTGCCGCCACAGCTCACTCCTTGGCTGGATTTTTCTCGTCGTCCGGCCCGGAATCGGGCGCGGGGAACCCTCTGAGTGTAGCCGTCGAGGCGCAGCTGACCAGCCCGAAGGGGGCGGTCCGGAGTTAGCTGTGTTCAGCGTTCTCGCAGCTTTCTCCCAGGACGCCACGCCGGGTTCGGCCGGACCATCCGGTAGCCTGGTGTGTCTTTGTCTGCTGCCCCGTCGCCCCTGTCCGCCGGGTGTCCGCTCCGGCCCGCTTGCCGGTTCGGGTCGCGGCACGGCCCCCGGCCGCCGCGGCAGCACGAGAAGAGGAGTTCATTCTTTGCGATTCGTCATTGCGATCGTGTTGTTCCTGGTGGCGTTCGTCTCCATCGGTTACGGCCTCGCGCAGCGCACCATCCTGGCCGGTCCCTCGTCGTTCTCGACGAGCGTGACCACCTCCACCGACGCCCCGATCATGCTGGTCAGCGGCGCGACTCTCCACAGCTTCGAGGGCACCCAGGGGCTCATCGTGTCCGGGGGGTCGAAGGTCTTCATTGCCGACGGCCGCACCGCCGACGTGCTGGCATGGGTGGGCACGACCGCCTACAACAGGGTCAGCTTCAACGCGAAGAAGCAGGCGCTGACCAGCAAACTCGTCCCCGGCAGCGAGTCGACGGCGCCGTCTCCCGTCGGATCCGACCTCTGGGACCAGGAATACAGCAGCACCTCCGAGCTGATCCGACGCGTCAATGTGCCAGACACCGCGACCGTCATCATCATGTCCGATGGCACGAAGGCGGCTCCGAGCCACCTGACCGTCACGTGGCCGCTCGACAACTCGGCCCCGTGGTCCGGTCTGCTCATCATCGCGGGGATCGGGGCCCTGCTGCTCGGCCTGTTCGCCTTCCTGTGGGCGCTCATCCACGCGCGTCGTCGTCGTGGCCCGCGTCGCAAGCAGCCCCGCCCTCCGCGCAACCCGAAGCCGCCGCAGCTGAAACGGGGGCGCACCGGCACTCAGCCCGCGATCGCCGCTCCGACAAAGGGACGTCGCCGCAACTTCGTCGCCACCGGTGTTCTGGTCACCGCCACGCTGGCCCTGACCGGATGCACGGCCTTCGGTCCCGCGGGCGGCGCGAGCCCCTTGGCCACCCCGTCCAGCAGCTCCACGGTGCCCGGTGCCGCCAATCTGCAGGCCGTAGCCGTCACGGAGCCGCAGCTCAAGCACATCGTGGCCCAGGTCGTGCAGACCGTCACGCTGGCCGACGCCAAGAGCGACGCGACGCTGGCGGCCACCCGGCTCACCGGTCCGGCTCTGCTGCTCCGCAGCGCGAACTACGCGATCCGGGCGGCCGACAACACGATCGCCGCGCTGCCGTCTCTGCCGAACGGCGAGGTCAAGATCTCGCTTCCGCAGCAGAGCGACACCTGGCCCCGCACGGTTTTCGCCGTCATCAAGGATCCAGCCGACACCAAGTCGGCGCCCATCGCGCTCATGCTCGTGCAGAAGTCGCCGCGCGAGAACTACAAGGTCGAGTACCTGATGTCGCTTGAGCTCAACGTCCCTGACGTGGCGCCCCCTGAGATCGGCGCCCCGATTCTGCCCAACGAGAACAAGCTCGGAATCCTGCCGCCGTCGGCGCTCGCGGCTGCGTACGGCTCGATCCTGATCGAGGGCGACGCGAGCAAGCAGAACGCGATCTTCTCGGCGACGGGGGACAAGCTGCGCACCGCCGTCGGCTTCGACTTCAAGCAGAAGCAGAAGGCCGCCCTGCCGACGACGGCCACGATCGCGTACTCGAATGCGCCGGGGACGGGCGCCACGGTCGCCTTCGGCACGAACGACTCCGGGCAGATCGTCGCCGTCAATCTCGACGACACCGAGGCGGTGAGACCAACCGAGGCGGGTGCGGCCGTCAACCCGACCGCGTCGGTGAAGGCGCTCTCGGGCAAGTCCTCGAGCATCAAGGGCATCACCGCGACCTACGGGCTGCAGCTGCTCTTCTACGTGCCGCCGGTGAGCAAGACCGACGCGAAGATCCAGCTGCTCGGGTTCGCGCAGGGGCTCGTCTCGGCGGGCGAGGTGCCGTGACGCTCCGGGTCGCCCCCGCGGTGAGCGGGCGCGCGCGCGGGATGCGAGGATTGTCGGCGTGAGCAACGTTCCTCCCGGGCCGAGTCTGCGCGGCGCGGTCGACCTGTCCGCGCTCGTGCGTCGCGCGAATGCCCCGCAGCCCGCGCCCGGCGCCTCGGGCGCTCCCGGCGTTCCGGGTGTCGCCGCGGGACCGGATGCTGCCGTCGGGGGAGCCCCCGTGGCTCCGGGCCTCGTCTTTCCGGCCGACGACGCCAACTTCGAGAGCGTCATCGACCTCTCGACACGCGTTCCGGTGGTCGTCGAGTTCTACGCCCCCGGGCTGGAGCCCGCGCTCGGCCGCATGATCGCGTCCTACGGCGGCAAGCTGGTGCTCGCCACCGTCGACGGCTCGGCCAACCCGCAGCTGGCGCAGGCGTTCCAGATCCGCGAGGTGCCCGCTGTCGCCGCGATTGTCGGCGGTCGTCCGGTGAACCTCTTCCTCGGGATCCCGTCGGACGCCGAGATCCGCCAAGTCTTCGACGAGCTGCTCGTGCTCGCCACACAGAACGGCGTCACGGGCACGATGCCGGTCGATCCCGCCGACGCCGACGCCGCCGACGCCGCCGGAACGCCCGCCGAACCCGTCGAGGAGCCGTTGCCGCCGCACCACCAGGAGGCGTACGACGCCATCGCCGACGGCGATTATGCCGGGGCCGTCGCGGAGTACAAGCTCGCGGTCGCGCAAAACCCGCGCGACGCGCTCGCGGTCGCCGGTCTGGCCCAGGCCTCCCTGTTGCTGCGTCTCGAGGGCGCGGACGCGGGCGCGATCCGTGCCGCCGCGGCCGCCGCCCCCGACAACGCGACGGCCGCCCTCGCGATCGGGGACCTGGACGTCAGCGGTGGTCACCTCGACGACGCCTTCGAACGCCTGCTCGAGCTCTTTCCCACGCTCGACCAACCCGGCAAGGACGCCGTCCGGGCCCGCCTGCTCGAGTACTTCGAGATCGCCGGCCCCGAGGACCCGCGGGTGCTCGCGGCGCGGCGCCAGCTGACGAACCTGCTGTACTAGCGCGTCTCCCGCGCGTCTCCCGCGCCTCTGCTGCGCATCTCCCGCGCCGGACACGAGCCCCCGCCTCGCCGAAACAGCACCTTTGCACCGAAACTGCGCGGTCAACCGCGGAGGCTCGGTGCATAGCAGTGCCCGGGGCGCGCCGCCCTGGGGCTCCTGGCGATCACCCGGCGCCGGCCCACCCGCCGTGATGGCGTGTGATGCGACCGGCGAAGACCGCCTAGCGCACGCCCTTCAGCCACACCGCAGCGAGCGGAGGCAGCGTGAGCACCGTGGAGGCTGGCTGGTCGCCCCACGGCTCCGCCACCGCATCCACACCGCCGTAGTTGCCGACGCCCGAGCCGCCGAAGTCGCCGGCGTCGGAGTTGAGGATCTCGTCCCAGCGGCCCGCGAACGGCAGGCCGACCTTGAAGTCGCCGACCGGGTTGCCGCCGAAGTTCACCAGGCACGCGATCGCCTCACCGGACGCCGACCAGCGGACGAAGCCGATCACGTTGCGCGACGGCTCGTTGGCGAGCCAGCCGAATCCGGCCGCGGTGTTGTCCTGCTCCCAGAGTGCGGGCTGCGCCGAGTAGACGCGGTTCAGCTGCCCGACGAGACGCTGCAGTCCCTGGTGCGCCGGCTGGTCGAGGATCCACCAGTCGAGTCCCCGCTGCTCGCTCCACTCGGAGGGCTGCCCGAACTCAGCTCCCATGAAGAGCAGCTGCTTTCCCGGGTGCGCCCACATGAATGCGAGGTAGGCGCGCACGTTCGCGAGCTTCTGCCACTGGTCACCGGGCATCTTCGAGAGCAGGGAGCCCTTGCCGTGCACGACCTCGTCGTGGCTGATCGGCAGGAGGAAGTTCTCGCTGAACGCGTAGAGGAAGCTGAATGTGATGTCGTTGTGGTGGTCGGCCCGCCACATCGGGTTCTCGTGCATGTACTGGAGCGTGTCGTGCATCCAGCCCATGTTCCACTTCAAGCCGAAGCCCAGGCCCCGTTCCGAGGTCGGGTGCGTCACCCCGCCCCACGACGTCGACTCTTCGGCGATCATGACGACGCCGGGGCTGCGTTTGTATGCGGTCGCGTTCGCCTCCTGCAGGAACGAGATCGCCTCCAGGTTCTCGCGCCCGCCGTACTTGTTGGGCACCCACTGGCCGTCCTTGCGCGAGTAGTCGAGGTAGAGCATGGATGCCACGGCGTCCACCCGCAGACCGTCGATGTGGAACTCCTCGAGCCAGTAGCTCGCGTTGGCCACCAGGAAGTTGCGCACCTGGGAGTCGCCGAAGTTGAAGACCAGCGTTCCCCAGTCCGGCTGCTCGCTGAGGCGTGGGTCGGAGTGCTCGTACAGCGCCTGGCCGTCGAACTTCGCCAGCGCCCACTCGTCCTTCGGGAAGTGCCCGGGCACCCAGTCGACGAGGACGCCGATGCCGGCCTGGTGTAGGCGGTCGACGAGGTAGCGGAAGTCGTCGGGATGCCCGAACCGGCTGGTCGGGGCGTAGTAGCCGGTCACCTGGTAGCCCCAGGACCCGCCGAAGGGATGCTCGGCCACCGGCATGAACTCGACGTGCGTGTACGCCAGCTCGTGCAGATAGTCGACGAGCTGGTCGGCGAGTTCGCGGTAGCTGAGGCCCGGACGCCAGGAGCCGATGTGGATCTCGTACACGCTCATGGGGGAGTTGTGTGGATCGGTGGCCGCCCGCTTCGTCATCCAGTCGGAGTCGGCCCACTCGTAGAGGGTCTGGCCGACGACCGACGCCGTCTTGGGCGGCACCTCGGTGTAGCGGGCCATCGGGTCCGCCCGTTGCACCCACTGCCCGGAGGCGGTCAGCAGCTCGAACTTGTAGGCGGTGCCCGGCAGCAGGCCCGGGATGAACAGCTCCCACACCCCGTTGTCGTCCAGGCGGCGCATCGAGTACTGCACGCCGTCCCAGTTGTTGAAGTCGCCGACCACCCGCGCCGCCGTGGCGTGCGGGGCCCAGACCGAGAAGCTCGTGCCCACGACATCCTCGTGCGGGCGGTAGTGGGCACCGAGCACGTCCCACAGCTGCTCGTGGCGGCCCTCGCCCCAGAGGTAGAGGTCCATCTCGCCGAAGGTGGGCGCGAAGCGGTACGGGTCGTCGGCGGTCCAGGTCGGTGCCTCGCCGTACGTCGTCTCGAGCGCGTACGCCTGGCCGGCGCCGGAGGCGAACCCCTGCCACAGACCGCTCGCGGCATGCTCCAGCGGGATGCGCGTGCCATCCGTCTGCACCGCCGTGACCGTGGCGGCGAGCGGTCGCACCGCGCGAATCACGAAGCCGTCGACCTCGCCGACGGTGGCCGGATGCTGCCCCAGCGCGTCATGCGGACGCGGGTGCCGCCCCTCCACCAGCGCGAGCAGGTGGTCGGGATGAAGCTGGGGGAGCGTGGCGGAAGGAGTCGCAGCGGACTTCTTGGCGGGCATCAGATTCCTCCGTGCTGGATGGACAGGATGTGCACCGGCTCCGTGAACGCGTCGAGCCGCACGTAGTCGTGCTCGCCCCACGTCCACTCCGCGCCGCTCAGCAGCTCGGTGACCGGGAAGGTGTCGCCCGGCTCGAAACCGAACCGGGTGAGGTCGAGGTGCACGGTCGTCTCGCGCACCGAATGCGGGTCGAGATTGACCACCATGATCAGGGTGTCGCTGACCCCGGACGCCGCGAAGGCACCGTCGAGGTGCTTGGCGTACACCAGGATCGACTCGTCGTCGCTCCAGTGGATCGTCAGGTTGCGGAGCTGTGCGAGGGCGGGATGCGCGGCCCGGATCTCGTTGAGACGCGTGAGATAGGGTGCCATCGACGTGCCCGCCTTCGCGATCGCGGCCCAGTCGCGCTTCTTGAACTCGTACTTCTCGTTGTCGATGTTCTCTTCGCTACCGGGACGGGCGACATCCTCGAACAGCTCGTAGCCGGCGTACACGCCCCAGCTCGGCGAGGCGGTGGCCGCTAGCGCCGCGCGGATCTTGCAGGCCGCCGGGCCGCCGAACTGCAGGAACTCGGTGAGGATGTCCGGCGTGTTCACGAACAGGTTCGGGTGGAAGTAGTCGGCCGACGGGCCCGAGATCTCGGTGAAGAACTCCTCGAGTTCGAGCTTCGTGTTGCGCCAGGTGAAGTAGGAGTACGACTGCTGGAACCCTGCACCGCCCAGCGACTGCATCATCGCGGGGCGGGTGAACGCCTCGGCGAGGAAGACAACATCCGGATGCTCCCCATTGATGACGCCGATCAGCCACTCCCAGAAGTTCAGGGGCTTGGTGTGCGGGTTGTCGACCCTGAAGATCTTGACGCCCTTCGCGATCCAGAACTCGACGATCCGCAGCACCTCGGCGCGCAGCCCCTCGGAGTCGTTGTCGAAGTTGATCGGGAAGATGTCCTGGTACTTCTTCGGCGGGTTCTCGGCGTAGGCGATCGAGCCGTCGGGCCGCTGCGTGAACCATTCGGGATGCTCGGTCACCCATGGGTGGTCCGGCGAGCACTGCAGAGCCAGGTCGATGGCGACCTCGAGGCCGTTCTTGGCGGCCTGGCCGAGGAAGTACTTGAAGTCGGCGAATCCGCCGAGCTCGGGATGGATCGCGTCGTGCCCGCCAGTCTCGGCGCCGATCGCCCACGGGCTGCCGGGATCGCCCGGGCCCGCGACCGCCGAGTTGTTCGGCCCCTTACGGAAGGTCTGCCCGATGGGATGGATCGGCGGCAGGTAGAGCACGTCGAAGCCCATCTCGGCCACGCCGGGCAGTCGCTTGGCGGCGGTGCGGAAGGTGCCGCTGGTCCAGGTGCCGTCCTTGGCCTGCTTGGCACCCTCCGACCGCGGGAAGAACTCGTACCAGCTGCCCACGGCCGCGCGGCTTCGCTCGACGCGCAGCACTTGTTCGGCCGACTCGGTCACCAGCGATTCGATCGGATGCGCGGCCAGCGCAACCGTCAGCCGCGGGTCGTGGGCCACGGCGAGTCGAGCGGCGGGGGTGAGGCGGGCATCCGCAAGAGCGGAGCGCGCCTCGGCGAAGACGGTGCCGGACACGGAGGCGAGCAGCTCGGCTCCGCTCGCCAAGACGAGTTCGACATCCTGACCCGCCGGGATCTTGATATCGGCGGCGTGCAGCCAGCTCGCCCAGTCGTCGCTCGCGGCGCGCACGCGCCAGTGCCAGGGGCCCTGCTGCGTGAGCTGCGCGTCGACGTGCCACCGATCGAAGCCGGTGCTGATGAGCGTCATGGGGTGGGTGGATGTCGCCCCGCTCGGATCGGCGAGGACCATTTGCACGCGCAGGAGCCCGTGACCTTCGCGGAACACGGTCGCCTCGAAGGGAACCACCTCGCCGACGTAGCTCGCGGCGGGCCAGCGGTTCTCGGGTTGCTGCGGTGACAGCATGCGGATCGGGATGCGACCGATGGCCGGGGTCGCGCCTGCGGATTCCACCGCCTCCCCGGGGGTGGAGGTGGGCTTCGAACGCGCGGCGGTGACGGTGGCGGGCATCACCCGACGGTACCGCGTCCGCTCCGCGACGGCGCGGGAATCCTCTCTGCGAGTCGCCTGCGAAGCCGTACCCCGGAAATTTGAACTGTACCCCAATTTGGCTCTCAAGGTATCGCGGAAATCGACAGGAAAATGCTGATCAGAGTGGAATTTATCGGTGCATTTCTGGGGGGTAGAACGTACCCGTAGTGGGGGTATCCAATCTCTTGTCCGCACTATTGCGGACACGTAATCTCTTGATCGGGGGGAATTCCCTGTGTATCCGAAAGCTGACCCTGACGGACTGCGCATCCCAGAGAACGACCGAACGAACACCCGAAACGAAGATCTGAATCTCGTCCCGAGGCATGACACCTCGTGAGCGGCAGCCTGCCCTCATGCGTGCCCGGACACCGAAACCTCGACATCGCTGATGCCGTGAAAGGAAATCCGAAATGAACAAGCTCACCAAGGGTGCCATTGCCACCGCGGCCGCGGTCATCCTCCTCATGGGCGGCGCGGGAACCCTCGCCTCCTGGAACTCCTCGGCCACTGCCGGTGCGTCGCAGGCCATCTCGGCCGGTTCACTCGCCGTGACCACCGGTGCCGCCGGCGTCTGGAAGTCGGGCACGACCATCATCACGCCGTCCATCTTCAAGATCGTGCCCGGCGACACGCTCACCTACACGCAGACCTTCAACCTGGCTGCCACGGGTGACAACCTGCTCTTCACCGTCACTGGAACCCCCGGCGCGATCGCGGCAGCCTCTGCCGCCGCCGCCGACACCAAGCTCGCGGCGCAGACCAACAGCATCGCCAGCTTCGCGGTGACCGGCAGCAACATCGCCGCCAGCACCACGGCCGGCACGTACAAAGTCGCCTCAAACAGCGGAACGAGCACCGTCACCATCACGATGACGGTCAACTTCCCGTACGCCGCTGCCGACAACCTGTCCCAGCTGGGCAACATCACCATCGGTGCTGGTGCCGTCACGCTGACGCAGACGCAGACGCCGTAACCCGCTTCGTCGGGGGTCGGTCCGTCCCACGCGGACCGGCCCCCGATGAACATCCCGTTCCACCGCACCGCCCGCACCATCCCCTCGCACGAAAGACGGAGATCATGAGCTCAGCCCGCACTCAGCGCCTCACGGCCTTCGGCACCCTGTGCCGTCGGCCCTCGGCCCTGCTGCTGCCGCTCGCTCCCTTCGTGTTCATCGTCTTCCTCGCCGTGACCGTACTCGACGCGGTCCGTGCGAGTCTGGCCGCCCGCTCCGTGGCCGCCCTCGAGGCCGCAGGCGTGGAGCAGGCCGCCCGGGTCGCTCAGCCGGCCACTCGCACCGCTCGCGTCCTGGACGCCGCTCGTCCCACCACGCGGCGGGTTATGGGCGGCGCCGCAGCCCTGATGGGCGGCATCCTCGTCGCCGCAGGAATGGCGGGAGGCACATACGCCTTCCTCAACTCGCAGGCCAAGACCCCGGCCGTGACGGTCTCCAGCGGCAACCTCGCGCTGACCGTCCAGTACGGGTCGACCACGGCGGGCGCGACGACCGCGATCCCGGCGGCGGCCTGGACCGCCATGCTCCCCGGAGATGTCGTCGGCCAGCAGTTCACGATCGCCAGCACGGGCACCGCCACCTCGACGCTGACCGCACGCCTCTCGGCGCTGACGGCCTGGGACATCCGGATCGCGCTCGGCGCCTGCCCGAGCACCCCGCTGACCACGACCCCGCTGTCGACGACCGCCGCCGCCCAGGGCACGATCAGCCCGTCCACCAGCACCGTCGTCTGCGTGCAGGCGACTCTTCCCGCGGTGGCGGCGGCAGCAGTCGAGGCGACCACCGCGCCCTTCACGATCATCATCGATGCGACCCAGGTACCCACACCGTGAGCATCCTCCGCGGTCTTGTTCCGAGCCCCCGCACCTCACGCGGCAAGCTCGGTTTCTTCGCGTTCCTTGTCACCTTCTTCGTGCTCGTCGGCAGCACGGCCGGCTACGCGTTCTGGACCGCCAGCAACTCCGTGACCAGCACCGTGAGCGCGGCCGATCTCACCATCGCGACCAGCAACCTCACCGGGGCCACCTTCAGCAACGACGCCCTGGTCTCCACCGTCAGCATCACGGCCACCAACTCCACCACGACGACCAGCACCAAGACCGGGACGGTCTCCCTGACCATCACGGGCACCGGAACGCTGGCGAGCACGGTGTCGCGCCAGGTCTGGACCACGACCTCGGCCGCGAACTGCACGGCGGCCGCCACGGTTCCGATCGGCACCATTAGCTCGCTGTGGTCGACTTCGCTGAGCCTGCCGTCGACGCTCGCCCCGCAGGCGTCGGCCATCTACTGCGTCCGGAGCTCGATCGCGACGCGCGAGTCGGTCGCCACGGCGGGTGGCGCGCTGACCTTCACCTCGAACGTCTCGGGCACCATCACCCTCGGCAACTTCACCGGATCCGCGAGCGCCGCGGCCACGCAGTCCACCCAGTACATCTACCCGTCGTTCGGCACGCAGGACGTCGCGCACTGGTTCTGGATCCGTCCGAACTTCGAAAACGCGAGCTACAACTACTGCCTCGACGTGTCGGGCGGCGCGACCACCGCGGGAACGATCGTCATCTCGTACGGCTGCAAGACCAGCGGCGCCATCAACCAGCAGTGGAAGTTCGCCTCGTACACGAACGCGAGCGGCAACGTTTATTACACGATCCAGCCCCGCAACTCGACCGGACTGCGAATCGACAACACGAGCTCGACCTCGTCGGGTGCCGGCGTGATCGTCGACACGGCGGGTGCCGTCGCGACCTCGACCGACCAGCAGTGGCAGCTGCAGCAGGTCGCGACCGGCGTCTTCGAGTTCGTGAACGGCTTCTCCGGCATGTGTATGACCTCGCCGAACGGTTCGACCCAGAACCTCGGCCAGATCTCGCAGTCCCCGTGCAACGGCAGCCAGTACCAGCAGTTCCTGGTCTCCCAGGCCTTCGAGACCTTCACGTGCAAGACCATCAACAACAACGGAACCGCTACCGACGCCTTCACCTGGACCTGGACCGCGGCCGCCACCGGCCCGTACCACGTGATCTTCACGAAGGGCGCGACCAGCGTCGAGCTAGCTACGCCCGCCTCGGGCTCGACCGGCGCCTCGGTGCGATACACCACGCTGGCCGGCTACGGCACGGGCACGTACAACGTCACCTTCGTCGACAACAACGGCACCCTCGTCGGCCTGGGCACGGCGGTCGTCGGGACCAACATCACGAACAGCAGCTGCACCGCCACGGATCCGTCGGTCTGAGCGCCATGACGTCGACGACATCTCCGCGCTGGACGGTCCGCCTCGTGGCCGTGCTGGTCACCGCGCTCGCGACCTGCGCGGTCGTGCTGCTCGGGGCTCCGAGCGCCGCGCGTGCCGCGACTCCGGTCACGACGGGTGCGACTGCTGCCGGTCCGACACAGGTCGTCCAGTTCAGCTCGGACGGCATCCACTGGTCGGACAGCTACACCGATCAGCTCTTCCACGGCGTGCTGCTCGTGCCCGGCAGCTCCGCGACGCGCGCATTCTACGTGCGCAACGGTGCCGTCGAGCCGACGATCCTGCGGGTGACCCTCGCGGATGTCACGACCACCAGCATCCCGTTGGCCAGCGCCATGAGCATCTCCAGTTCGACGACGGGAGCGCCCGGCGCGAGCGTCCCCGTGTCGCTGGCTCAGCCCTGCTACACGCTGTCGCAGGGACTGCGGCTCGCCTCGGGTGACTCGATCCGTCTCGACAACACCGTGTCGCTCGGCCAGCTGAACGGCGTCGTCGGGCAGACCGCCTCGGTCTGGTTCGCGATCCGCGTCTCGTTCAGCAGCACGGATGCCGCCGCTCCCGCTCCGAACGACTGCCCCACCGACTACGGCACCGTCGACACCTTCCCGAACCCGACCACGCCCGGCACCACGGAGCCGGCGAGCGCCATCACCTCGCCCGCCGTTTTCCACCGCACCGCGCTGGGCTGGACGGTCGGCACCTTGGTCGGCGGAGGAACCGTCACGACCCCGACCACCCCGACCAATCCGACCACACCGCTCGTGCAGTCGCTCGTGTCAAACACGGGTCGTCTCTATCAGGAGTACGACGTCGCCTTCTGGCTGGCGATGTCGGTGCTGGGCGCGGTCATCGTCGTCCTGGTGCGAGCGCGCCGCCGCGCGAATCAGCCGGAAGAACCCGCACACACCCGACAGATCGGATACTGACGATGACCGCCATCGCGAATCGCCCTCTCTCCTCGAACGCTTCGAATCCTTCGAACCCGGCGGGAGCGACCCCCCGCAAGCCCGCCAAGAAAAAGGGCGTGCTGCACTACATCGGCGTCGGCCTGAGCTTCGGACTGCTCTCGCTCGTGCTGCTGCTCGCCGTCCTGGTGGTCGCGCTGCCGATGCTCACCAAGTCGACGCCCTACACGGTGCTGACGAGCTCGATGAACCCGAGCTACCCGGCGGGCACCCTGGTTATCGTGAAGCCGACCGACACGCAGCAGATCCGGATCGGTGACGTCATCACCTACCAGATCACCTCGAACCAGCCCGCCGTGATCACGCACCGCGTGATCCAGATCGTCGAGCCCACCAAGGGAGGCGACGAGGTGAAGTTCATCACCAAGGGCGACGCCAACTCGCTGCCCGACCCCGTGGTGAAGCCCGTGCAGGTTCGTGGTGTCGTCTGGTACGCCGTGCCGCTCATCGGCTGGGTTAACAACGTGATCAACGGGGGGACGCGCAACGTGCTGGTACCGCTCATCGCGGGCGGGCTGTTTCTCTACGCGGGATTCATGGCCGCGTCGACGGTGATCGATCGTCGTCGCAAGGCGGCCGCCGAGGCGGCTCAGGCCGAGACGGATGCGGCGGACGCCGAGCTCCGCGACCTGATCGACGCTTCGCGCAGCTGATCTCGAGGGGAGCGGGCACGCCTCCCTCGGTTCTGCCGCGCAGCGTGACTCGTCTAAGATTACGACGTGAAGGCCATCAGACGATTCACCGTCCGCACCGTGCTGCCCGAGGAGCTCTCAGCCCTCGATGAACTGGCCGCCAACCTCCGCTGGTCGTGGCATCAGCCGACCCTCGACCTGTTCCGCGACATCGCGCCGCAGACCTGGGACGAGCAGGGCAAGGACCCGATCGGGCTCCTTGGCGAGATCGCCCCGACCCGGCTGGCCGAGCTGGCTGCCGATCAGGGATTCGTCGAGCGCGCGAACGGGCTGCGCGACGAGCTGCGCTCCTACCTGCGCGAGCCGCGCTGGTACCAGAGCCTCGAGGGCCCGACGCCCGGCACCATCGCCTACTTCTCGCCCGAGTTCGGGATCGCCGCGGCGCTGCCGCAGTACTCCGGCGGCCTCGGCATCCTCGCGGGCGACCACTTGAAGAGCGCGTCCGACCTGGGGGTGCCGATCGTCGGCGTCGGACTGTTCTACCGCGCCGGGTACTTCCGGCAGTCGATCTCGCGCGACGGTTGGCAGGAGGAGAGCTATCCGGTGCTCGATCCGGACGGCCTCCCGATGCGCGTGCTGCGCAATCCCGACGGATCCGCCGCGCAGGTGATGCTCGCGCTGCCCCATGGCCGCACGCTACACGCCCGGATCTGGCGTCTCGCAGTCGGCCGGGTCACGCTGCTCCTGCTCGACACGGATGTGCAGGAGAACGTCGAGGAGCTCCGCGGCGTCACCGATCGCCTCTACGGCGGCGGCGGCGAGCACCGGCTGCTGCAGGAGCTTCTGCTCGGCATCGGCGGCGCGCGTGCGGTCAAGGCCTACACGGCGCTCTCGGGCATCCCCGCGCCGCAGGTCTTCCACACCAACGAGGGTCACGCAGGATTCCTGGGCCTCGAGCGGGTCAGCGACCTGATCGGCAACGGCCTCGCGTTCTCAGAGGCGCTCACCGCCGTCCGGGCGGGCACCGTGTTCACCACGCACACGCCGGTTCCGGCCGGGATCGACCGCTTCGAGTCGTCGATGATCGAGCAGTACTTCTCGACCGAGCTGCTTCCCGGGGTGGATGTCGCGGACGTCCTGGCGCTTGGCGCCGAGGACTACGAGGGCGGCACCCCCGACACCTTCAATATGGCGGTCATGGGCCTGCGACTGGCGCAGCGCGCCAACGGCGTCTCCCAGCTGCACGGCGATGTCAGCCGCGGGATGTTCGGTGCTCTCTGGCCCGGATTCGACCGGAACGACGTGCCGATCACCTCGATCACGAATGGCGTGCACGCCCCGACCTGGACGGACCCGCAGGTCTCCGCACTTGCGGAATCCCTGCTCGGGACCTCCGACACGACCGTCGCCGACTGGCGCTCCGATGCGCTCAGCGACGGCGAGCTGTGGGCGCTGCGCGGCCGGCTGCGTCAGCAGCTCGTGGGCGACGCCCGCCGCCGCACCTCGGCCGCCTGGTCGGAGGAGAACCCCGGCGTGGGCGACCCCACCTGGTTCTCGAAGCTGCTCGACCCGAATGTGCTCACCATCGGCTTCGCCCGGCGGGTCCCGACGTACAAGCGACTGACGCTGATGCTGCACGACCCGGAGCGCCTGCGCGCCCTGCTCACGCATCCGACCCGTCCGATCCAGATCGTGATCGCCGGCAAGTCGCACCCCGCAGACGATGAGGGCAAGCGCCTCATCCAGAAGCTGGTCGAGTTCTCCCAAGGGGTCGACGTGCGCGAGCGCATCCACTTCCTGCCGAACTACGACATCGGCATGGCGCAGCTGCTCTATCCGGGAACCGACATCTGGTTGAACAACCCGCTGCGTCCGTTGGAGGCGTGCGGCACATCCGGCATGAAGGCGGCACTGAACGGCTCGCTCAACCTGTCGATTCTCGACGGATGGTGGAACGAGTACTACGACGAGGAGGACGGCTGGGCCATCCCCTCGGCCGACAGCGCGGGCGACGGCGCCGAGCGGGATGCGCTCGAGGCGGCATCCATGTACGACCTCATCGAGCACCAGATCGCGCCGCGCTTCTACGACCGCGGTGACGACGGTGTGCCGACGCGCTGGGTGGCGAACATCCGGCACACGCTGGCGACGCTGTCGCCCGAGCTCTCGGCCGGCCGTATGGTGCGCGAATACGTCGAGCTTCTCTACCTGCCCGCCGCGGCCGCCGATCGCTCGATCAGCGTCAGGCGCTACCAGCCGGCCCGCGACCTGGCGGCCTGGAAGGCCCGCGTCACCGCGGCCTGGCCGAGCGTGCACGTCACGCACGTCGAGTCCGGGGGAGTGGACGCCTCGCCGCAGGTCGGCGAACAGCTGCAGGTGCGCGCGGTCGTGCAGCTCGGCGCGCTCAGCCCCGACGACGTGTCGGTCGAACTCGTGCACGGGCGTGCCCGTGACGGGGACGAGCTGGTCGACACCCACGCGGTCGAGCTGACGCTCGACAGCATGGATGCCGCGACTCCCGGTCTGGCGAACTACGCGGGCTCCGTTTCGCTTGCCCGCTCGGGCAGCTTCGGGTACACGGTGCGCGTTGTACCGCGGAACCGTCTGCTCGCCTCGCCCGCGGAGCTCGGACTGATCGCTGTGGCGTAGTCCGCGCCCGCCCGTGCGGTCGACATCGCCGGATCGGGGTCGGCGGATCGCATCCAGCTGATCATCGACGTGCTCACCCCGGGCACCCACGCCGTGACCGCCGCCGTGGCCATGCGCGGGCGGAGCTGGTGGCGTTCGCGCTGCCGCTTCACGAGTTCCGCGACCTCGACGTGCGGCTGCTCGCCGGACACACCGTGCTCGACATCATGAACTATTGGACGCCGATCGACGGTGAGATGAGCGAGTTCGACGACGCGCCCGAAGGCACCAGAGTGCTCGTGCAGCGTGCGCTTTCCGATTCGGGCGTCCTGAAGACGATCAACCACATCGGCTACCACGAGCTCGACGAGGAGCAGCGTCCCATCGGTACGCCCGACCGCATGACTCTCGGCGCGGTCGGCGACGCCCCGGATGCCATGGGTTCACCAGCGCGTCAGCTGGCGGCGATCGCCGCGATCACGGCACCGGTGACGAGCACCAGGTCGGCGGGAGTGAGCTCGATGTCGAAGCCGCGACGGCCGCCGCTGACGTACACGGTGTCCCAGAGCTCCACCGTCTCGTCGACCACGGTCGGATGCGCGGACTTCTGCCCGACCGGACTGATACCGCCGACCACGTAACCGGTGCGGCGCTCGGCGACCGCGGGATCCGCGATCGCCGCCTTCTTCCCGCCGATGGCCGCGGCGAGGGCCTTCAGGTCGAGCTTGCCGGTGACGGGCACGACACCGACGACGAGCCGCCCGTCGACCTCGGCCAGGAGGGTCTTGAAGACGCGCTCCGGCTCGATGCCGAGCGCCTCGGCCGCCTCGAGACCGAAGCTGGCCGCCGCCGGATCGTGCACGTACGGATGCTCGGTGAAGGCGATTCCGGCGGCGACGAGCGCGACGGTCGCGGGGGTGCCGCTCATCCGCGGAACGCCGGCCGCCCGGGGATCGGGACACGGGTGCACATGACCCGATCGTATTCGCGCCGCGCGGCGCCGCGAGTCGCGGGGGGTGCCGGTCGCCGGTATCCGGCGCCGAGCGCCGCCGGATCTCGCAGACGCCGCACCAACTGATCGCGCGCCCACCAGATCGGACGGCGCTCGGCCGCGGGGACCACACGATCGGCTGGCATTCCGGACGCGCTCGCAAGATCGCGCGGCGCTCGACATTCGAGGGCGTCTCCCGAACTCGAAGTCATCTCAGTGCGCGTGGAACAGCCACATCGAGGTCGGCCCGACCACGAGCTCGTCGCCGGGGCCGTGCTTCGTGTCGAGGCCCTCGATGTCGTCGTGCGACGAGTCCCAGAGGAGGGTGTACCCGGTGACGCCCTCGTGCACGGGAAGCGTCACGGTCACGCTCGTCTCGAGACCGTGCACGACCAGCAGGATGCGGTTGAGCTCCTCGAACTCCGGCGTCGAGGCCGCGAGGAACTGTAGCGTGCGCTCGGCGGGGGAGTCCCAGTCCTCGGGCGACATCGACAGCCCCTGCTTGTTGTACCAGTCCATCTGGCTGGCGCTCGGGGTCGCCTCCCCGAAGCGGCCGTAGCGCACCGGTCGCAGCGCCGGATTCGCCTTGCGCAGCGCGATCAGCTTGCGCGAGACGGCGTACAGCTCTTCCTGCCAGGGCTCGTGATCCCAGCTCACCCAGGTGAGTGCGTCGTCGTGGCAGTACGCGTTGTTGTTGCCGCGCTGGCCGCGTCCGAACTCGTCGCCGGCCGTCAGCATCGGGATGCCGGCACTCAGCAGCAGCGTGCCCAGCAGGTTGCGCACGGCCTTGCGTCGGGCCGCGAGGATGACCGGGTCGTCGGAGTGTCCCTCATACCCGTGGTTGTATGACTTGTTGTCGTCGGAGCCGTCGCGGTTGTTCTCGCCGTTGCCCGCGTTGTGCTTGTGGTCGTAGGCCACGAGGTCCCAGGCGGTGAAGCCGTCGTGCGCGGTGATGAAGTTGACGCTGGCGAGCGGACCGCGCTCCAGCGAGAACACGTGGTTCGATCCGGCCAGGCGTCGCGCGAGCGAGCCGATGCCCTCGCTGGGCAGGCCGTTTCCTCGTGCGGCCGCGATATCGCGTAACCAGAAGTTGCGCATCCGGTCGCGGTACCCGTCGTTCCATTCCGACCACGGCGACGGGAAGTTGCCGACCTGCCAGCCGCCCATTCCGACGTCCCACGGCTCGGCGATGAGCTTGACGCCCTCGAGCTGCGGATCGGTCGCGATCGCGGTAATCAGCGCATGCTCAGGCGTGAAGACGGCTCCCTCGTCGCGTCCCAGCGTGGCGGCCAGGTCGAAGCGGAAGCCGTCGATCTGCACCTCGTTCGCCCAGTAGCGCAGGGAGTCGAGGACGAGCCGCTGGGCGGCGGGCAGCGAGAAGTCGAGGCTGTTGCCGCATCCGGTCGTATCGAAATATGCGCCGTCGGGCATGTGCCGGTAATAGTTCGCGTCGTCGATTCCGCGGAACGAGCTGGTCGGGCCGCCGCGACCCTCCTCGGCGGTGTGGTTGTAGACCACGTCGAGCACGACCTCAAGGCCCGCCTCGTGCAGGAGCCGCACCATCCCCTTGAACTCGCGGAGCACCGCGCCGGTGCCGCCGAACTGGGCGGAGCGGCTGGCGTACTGGGCGTGCGGGGTGAAGAAGTTAAGGGTGTTGTAGCCCCAGTAGTTGATCAGGCCCATCTTCTGGAGGCGCTGCTCGCTGATCGACTGGTGCACGGGCAGCAGCTCGATGGTGGTGACGCCGAGGTCTTTGAGGTAGGCGATGGTCGACTCGTGCGCGAGCCCGGCGTAGGTGCCCCGCAGTTCCTCAGGAACGGCCATGTTGAGCTTCGTGAGCCCCTTCACGTGCGCTTCATAGAGCACGGTGTGATCGAGCGCGATGTTCGGCTTCGCGACGTCTCCCCAGTCGAAGAAGCCATCCTGCACGTAGCCGCGCCACTCGCCGGTTGGCGTGCGGGCGAGCCCGCGCGCATAGGGGTCGAGAAGGTGTTTCGTCGGATCGAAGGCAGAAGTCGGATCCGTGGGGCCGTTCACGCGAATCGCGTAATAGGTGCCGGGGGAGAGGGACCGCGTGGTCGCGCTCCAGACGTCGTGCGAGTCCTTGCTCAGCGGGATCGTCTTGGTAACCCAGTTCGGATCCTTGCCGTCGAAGATGCAGAGATCGATCGCGGTGGCGCTCGCGCTCCAGACGCGGATCTCGCCGCCCCGGTTCGAAAGACGGACGCCGAGATTCCTCAACGGGTCGGCGGGGGGCATGCGCTCTAACTTAGAACGTTCGAGTGTCGAACACATTTCGTGAGGCGGACGGCGCGGGCGGACGGCTCAGCGGACAATAGACGCCGTGCCCATCTACCTCGATCATGCCGCGACGTCGCCGCTGCGCCCCGAGGTGCTGGCCGCGTACACCGACGCGCTACCGCTGGTCGGAAACCCGTCGTCGATCCACGGCCAGGGCCAGGCGGCGCGCGAGCTGCTCGAGCAGGGGCGCGATCGGGTCGCCGCGTCGCTCGGGGCCGACACCGTCGAGGTCGTGCTGACCGGCGGCGGCACGGAGGCCGTGAACCTCGGGATCAAAGGGCTGTGGTGGGCTCGGAAGCGCTCGAGGATCCTCGTCCCCCTGGCCGAGCACCACGCCACCATCGACTCGGTCGACTGGCTGGCCGCGCAGGAGGGCGCCGTGCTCGACTGGATCGAGGTGGACGAGCTTGGCCGCATCCGGCTCGATGCCCTCGAGGCTGCCCTCGCGCTCGGCGGCGACGAGGTCGCGCTGGTGACCGCCCTGTGGGCGAACAACGAGATCGGCACCCTGCAGCCGGCGGCCGAGATCGTCGCCGCAGCGGCGCGCTACCGGGTTCCCGTGCACCTCGACGCGATCGCGGCGTACGGCCAGGTGCCGATCGACTTCCACGCGAGCGGGGCCGCCGCGCTCAGCGTCTCGGCGCACAAGATCGGCGGCCCGGTCGGCGTCGGCGCGCTGCTGCTCGCTCGCTCCGCGAAGATCGAGCCGCTGCTGCACGGCGGCAACCAGCAGCGAGGCCGCTCCGGGACACAGGATGCCGCGGGCGCGTCCGCGTTCGGCGTCGCGGCAGAGCTGGCCACCCGCGACATCGCCGAGCACGCCACGCGGCTGGCCGCGCTGCGCGACCGGCTGATGGCCGGCATCCGTGGAATCCCCGGCGCGACCCTGCGCGGCGACCTCGATCCGGCCGGGCGCCTGCCGGGCAATGTGCACGCCACCTTCGCGGGGTGCGAGGGGGACTCCCTGCTGTTCCTGCTCGATGTCGCGGGCTTCTCGGTCTCGACCGGCTCGGCCTGCCAGGCGGGCGTGCCCGAGGCATCCCACGTGCTGCTCGCGATGGGACTGAGCGGGCAGGATGCCCGCGGCGCGCTGCGGTTCACGCTCGGACCCGACACCACGGCCGCCGAGATCGACGCGCTGCTCGTCGCGCTCCCCGGCGTCGTGGCGCAGGCCCGCACTGCCGGGCTCGCCGAGCGTCAGCCAACCTTCGGGCGCTAACATTCGCGCCACGCGTGCCGCCCGCCCGCGACCACCCTCGCCGAGATGACGCACTTGGCCGTCTACGGCCCTCTCCAAGCAGCCATGTGCGTCATCTCGACGGGAGCGATCCGTCGAGAGCGAGCCAGCGGAGGCGGTGAGCCGGAACCGGCCTGGATGCTGCGAGCGGGAGAGTTGCCCCAAGTCCAGACAGCCTAGACAATATCTTTCACCTGTAATAAAGTTATTACAGGTAAGGAGCACGATGAACGCCGAGCAGCTCAGTACGTGGCTTTCGGCGATCGCGAGTCCCCAACGCATGCGGATCCTTTCGCAGATCGTGAGCGAGCCGCTTCACGTGAGCGAGCTCGCTCGTCGCGTTCAGATGTCGAGACCCTTGCTCTACATGCACCTCACGAAGCTCGAAGAAGCGGGATTCGTTGCGGGGCATCACGAACTCACCCCGGACGGAAAGGCCCTCAAGCTCTTTCACGCCCTCCCGTTCTCTTCCACCATCGATCTGGCGACGCTCAGCGCAGCGGTGGCCGCGACCGACGCACACAACACAAGGCAACCGGACGAAAGCGAGTAAGTAATGGATGTTCCCTGGTACGGATGGATCGCGGTGATCGGCGTCATCGGATGGGCGACGATGGTGATCATCGGGTCGACCGGATATGCCCGCCGAAAGGGTGGCACCCAGTCGGCAGCGATTCTCGAGCAGAATGTGGCCGTCAATCAGGCGGTGCTCGCCAAGCTCGAGGCGATCGAGACCCGGCTCGGTGTGGTCGAGAGGACCTTGACCGACATCCATTGAGGGCCGCCTCGTAAACTGACTCCATGCGAGTTCTTGCGGCGATGAGCGGCGGCGTCGACAGCGCCGTGGCCGCCGCGCGCGCGGTCGAGGCGGGGCACGACGTGGTCGGCGTGCACCTCGCGCTGAGCCGCAACCCGGGAACCCTGCGCACCGGCGCCCGCGGTTGCTGCACGATCGAGGACTCGATGGATGCCCGCCGCGCGGCCACGCTGCTCGGCATCCCGTTCTATGTCTGGGACTTCAGCGAGCGGTTCAAGACCGACGTGATGGATGACTTCGTGGCCGAATACGCCGCCGGTCGCACCCCCAACCCGTGCATGCGCTGCAACGAGAAGATCAAGTTCGCGGCGGTGCTCGAGAAGGCCCTCGCGCTCGGCTTCGACGCGGTCGCGACCGGGCACTACGCGAACATCGTGACAACGGTGGATGACGCGGGCCGGAGCCACCGCGAGCTGCACCGCGCCGCCGACTGGGCCAAGGATCAGAGCTATGTGCTCGGCGTCCTCACCACCGAGCAGCTCGCGCACGCGATGTTCCCGCTCGGCGCGACCCCATCGAAGGCCGAGGTGCGCGCCGAGGCGGAGGCCCGCGGCCTGACCGTCGCCCAGAAGCCCGACAGTCACGACATCTGCTTCATCCCGGATGGCAACACTCGCGGCTTCCTCGCAGGCCGCCTCGACGCTGCCGACGGTCCGATCCTCGACCGCGACGGACGGCACCTCGGCACTCACGCCGGAGCCGCCGCCTTCACGGTCGGTCAGCGCAAGGGCCTGAACATCGGGTTCCCGACCGACGACGGCAAGCCGCGCTTCGTGCTCGAGGTGCGGCCGATCACCAACGAGGTGATCGTCGGCCCGCGCGAGGCTCTCGCCGTGAGCGAGCTCGCCGGATCCCGTTTCACCTGGGCGGGTCAGCCGCCGCTCTCGCCGTCGGAGCCGTGGGCCTGCGAGGTCCAGGTGCGTGCGCACGCGGATCCGGTGCCCGCGACCGCCTTCGTGCGCTCAGCCAACGTCGGCAGCGAGGTCGGCAGCGACGTCGGCAGGGAACTCGGCAGCGAACTGGTGAGCGAGCTCGTGGTCACGCTCGACGAGCCGATCCTCGGGGTGGCCCTGGGACAGACCGCGGTGGTCTACATCGGAACCCGCGTGCTCGGCCAGTGCACGATCGACCGCACCGTCAGCGCGGTGCCGGTCGCGGGCGCCGCCGCGCGCTGAGGCGCCTGCGGCCGAAAGCCGGCGCCATCCCTTGCGAGCGGTGCGACATGGAGGTTCGGGGCCCGCTCACTCCACCATTTCGCACCGTTCGTGCCGCTCGTGAAGGGAGGCGGCGGCAGGCGGCGGGATGGCGCACCCCTCGCGTCGACCGTCAGAGCTGCGCGGCGAGCGCGCGGCCCAGCGCGTCGCCAGAGGTCCACGCAGTGCCGACGGACGAGCTCGTGCCCCACGCGTCACCGCAGACGCCGATGAGGCCGCTGACGTCACCCGCGCCGCCGCCGTCACCTGCTCCGCCGCCGCCACCATGCTCAGGGCCGCCATCGGCCGTGAGCCCGACACCATCTTCGAGCAGGAAGGGCTCCGGATGCTGCGCCTGGGGCCGCGCGAACGTCCAACGGTGGGCGTAGCTCCAGCTCGGGGCGGTGCCCAGCGAGAGCAGAGCGCGCACGGCCTCCGTGATCGGGGGGATCGCGGCATCCGGATCTTCGAGATGTTCGCGAGCCAGCTCGGCCGAGCTGTGCGCGACCAGCACAGGAGCACCGTCGCCGCGGCGATCGCCGTCGTCGGCCACGAAGCTGAGCACGGGGGAGCCGTTGACGAAAGCGCCGTGGAAATCGGCTGGCCACCCGCGCTCAGTCCAGCCGAGGGCGACGGTGATCGTCGGCGCCCACCCGCTGCCCTCCGCAAGCCGGGAGGCGATCACGCTGCCCGCGGGCAGCAGTCGCCGGGCCTGCGGGTCGGGCATGGCGAGCACTGTCGCCGAGTGAGGAGCGAAGTCGATCTCGTCGACCGGATGCTGCAGCTCGACGTCCACCCCCTCCGCCAGATCGACCACCAGCGACCGCAGCCCACCGGGTGCCGCGTAGCGCAGCGGCCCCGGCTTGGTCATCAACGGATGCCCGGGGTCGGACACCGAGAACGTGTCGGTCCAGGGGCGGGCGAGTCCGCGATCCAGCCAGCCCCGCACGACTGCACCGAACGGCGAGGCGAGATCGGCGGTGAAGAAGGCCGCCCCGAGGTCGACCGGGCGCTCCTCGACGCGTCGGCTCGCCATCCTGCCGCCCACGACGCGTCCGCGCTCGACGACGCGGGCGTGCACCCCGGCCGCGGCCAACGCGTGGGCGCAGGCCAGCCCCGAGATGCCGGCACCGACGATCAGAACGGGCCGGGTCTCAGCAGAGTGCGTCATCCCCACAGTCTGTCAAGCTGCTGCTGAAACGCCACCGTGAGCCCCTTCTGGCTCCGTTCTCACGTCGGTGGCCGAACGTAAACTCAAGCCATGGCGCGCGGCGGCAAGGCAGCAAATCCGATCGAGCAGGTTCCCCAGACCACGCAGACCGATCTCGCGGCGGCGAAGGTCGAGGCGGATGCTCTGACCACCCGGATCATCGAACTGCGCGAGGCCTATTACCAGCGCGACGCCCTGCTGGCGAGCGACGACGAGTACGACCACACGATGCGACGGCTCGAAGAACTCGAGCGGCTATTCCCCGAGTTGCAGAGTCAGGACAGCCCCACTCAGACGGTCGGCGGCCGCGCCGACGCCACCCTGTTCGCGCCGGTCCGCCATGCCGAGCAGATGCTCAGCCTCGACAACGTTTTCAGCCGCGAGGAGTTTCTGGCCTGGGCCGCGAAAGTCGAGCGCGACGCGGGCCGCCACGTCGAATATCTCTGCGAGCTGAAGATCGACGGGCTGGCCATGAACCTCCGCTACGAGAACGGCGTGTTGGTCAGCGCGGCGACTCGCGGCGACGGGGTCGTGGGCGAGGACGTGACCGAGAACGTGCGGCTGATCGCGGCGATCCCTGCGCGGCTCGACACCAGGACTCCGCCGGCGCTGGTCGAGGTGCGCGGCGAGGTGTACTTCCCCGTGAAGCAGTTCGACGAGCTCAATGCCGCCCAGGCGGCCGCGGGGGATCGGCTGTTCGCCAACGCGCGGAATGCAGCATCCGGCTCGCTGCGGCAGAAGGAGGAGGGCAAATCGGGCGAGACCCTGACGCGGATGCACGACCGCATCCGTCGGCTGCAGCTCCTGGTGCACGGCATCGGCGCCTGGCCGGACCCGCGCGACGACGACGCCCACCCGGTCGAGAGCCAGTCCGGTACTTACGAGTTGCAGAAGAGCTGGGGACTGCCAACGAGCCCGTACTACAGGGTCGTCCGGACGGCCGAGGAGGCTACGGAGTACATCGAGTATTACGGTGCCCATCGCGACTCGGTGTCGCACGAGATCGACGGCATCGTCATCAAGGTTGACGAGCTCGCCCTTCACGAGGAGCTCGGCGCCACCAGCCGCGCCCCGCGCTGGGCGATCGCATACAAGTACCCGCCCGAGCAGGTGAACACGAAGCTGCTCGACATCGTCGTCTCCATCGGCCGCACCGGACGCGCGACGCCGTTCGCGGTGATGGAGAAGGTGCGGGTCTCGGGCAGCGAGGTGCGGCAGGCGACCCTTCACAACCAGGACGTGGTGAAGGCGAAGGGCGTGCTGATCGGCGACACGGTCGTGCTGCGCAAGGCCGGCGATGTGATCCCCGAGGTGCTCGGGCCGGTCGTCGAGCTGCGCGACGGCACCGAGCGCGAGTTTGTGATGCCGACCCACTGCCCGGAGTGCGGCACCGCGCTGGCCCCGGCGAAGGAGGGCGACGTAGACCTGCGCTGCCCGAACGCGCGGGCCTGCCCGGCACAGGTGCGCGGCCGGGTCGAGCACATCGCCGGGCGGGGCGCCCTCGACATCGAGGCGATCGGCGAGGTCGCGGCGGCCGCGTTGACTCAGCCGCTGCATCCGTCCACCCCGCCGCTGCCGACCGAGGCGGGCTTCTTCGCGCTGACCCTTCGCGATCTCTTCCCCATCGAGGTGGTCGTGCGCGATCACGAGACCGGGCTCGTGAAGGTCGTGGAGGAGTCCGATCAGGGCTGGCCGGGCCGCCCGTACGTCACCCGCGACGGCGTCGAACTGCGCGTGAAGGTCGATGCGCCCTTCCGTCGCCAGCGTAAGAAGACGGGTGCGGGCGCTGACCAGGCGTTCGATCCCGAAGCCGGCACCGAGGGCCACCCCGCGTGGGACGGCGACCCCGATTACGTTCTCTCCAAGGTGGCGTACGACGTCATCACGAACATCGACGCCGCGAAGCAGAAGGAGCTGTGGCGCTTCCTGGTCGGTCTGAGCATCCGGCACGTCGGGCCGGTCGCGGCGCGAGCGCTCGCGAACTACTTCGGCTCGCTCGACGCGATCCGCTCGGCGTCGCGCGATGAGCTGGCCGCGGTCGACGGCGTCGGCGGGATCATCGCGGATGCCGTGCTCGACTGGTTCGAGGTGGACTGGCATAGCGACATCGTCGAGCAGTGGGCGGCCGCTGGCGTGCCGTGGTCGGTGCCGGGTCATCCGGGACCGGGCAACGCGGCGGGAGCCGACGGACCGCTCGCCGGGCTCACCGTGGTGGCGACGGGGTCGCTTGAGGGCTTCACTCGCGAGGGGGCGCTCGAGGCGATCATTCGCGCGGGCGGCAAGGCGGCATCCAGCGTCTCGAAGAAGACGGACTACGTGGCTGCCGGGCCGGGCGCCGGGTCGAAGCTGACCAAGGCCGAGGAACTCGGGCTGCGGATCATCGACGCCGCGCAGTTCGCGGCGCTGCTCGAGGGCGGTCCGGCGGCGCTGGGGGACTGAGCCGGGAAGGATCGCCGACAAGGATCGCTGGGAAGGATGCCGGGAACCGCATCCGATGCCCACCCGCCGCCGACCACGGTTGAGAACGTTTCGTACTCTGCCCAAGGAGAGTTGCGTCATGTCACCCACGATGTCCATTGCCGTGACCTTCGGACGCCTCCACGGGGGACGTCTCGTGCTCGACCTCCCGCCCGCCAGCACGTCGAGCGCCGGTTGGTCCGGGGTACAGGCGAGAACAACTCAGGCTTGAACAGGGGCCTCGAATCACGATCGGTCTACCCTCGAAGGCGTCACAGCGTCCCCCATTCGGGGTACAATCGCGCCTTAAAACCACTATTTCGTATTACGTGCACGTTAAGTCCCCCATTTGGGGTGCATTCCCCACTTATAATGCGTCCGTGCGGGCCTGAACTCCAACTGGGAGGAGTTCGGACGCATGTTGGTCAAGGAGACAACCGACTTGCTGTTGGACGTCACAGCATTTCATTCCGCCTCGTCGACTTTGGGATCCGTCGCCGGGGCATTCGTCGTGGCCGAAATCAGCCAGCTCAGCGCCCAGCTGACGGTCGTCGCGCCCGCCGCGTTCAACGCCGAGCAGACCGCATGGCGCCAGGCCCTGGATGCCGCCGCTCTCCCCGCCGAAGACCCGAGCCCCCTCATCGGACCCAAGCCTGCGACCGTCCGGGTCTCCGCCGCGAAGCTCCCCAGCCTCCGCGGCGTCGAGCTGCTCGACCAGCTCTCACTGCTCGACAAGTCGCAGCTGAGTACCTTCCTCACGAAGCATCCGGCGACCGTCGACTCCCTGATTGCCAACCCGCCCGCCGCTGCCGCGGTTGCCTCCGAGTGGGCGGACTGGTCGACGGCCACCCGCCTGCTCATGGTCAAGCAGGCGCCCGCGGTGATCGGCAGCCTCGACGGCGTTCCCTACGCCGCGCGCGACAAAGCCAACCGCAGCTTCCTCGCGACCAGCCAGCTCGGCATCCGCAGCAAGCTGGCGTCCGACAGCGTGGGCCGCGCCGCCAAGGACGAGTTGAGCAAGCGCCTGCACATGCTGCAGCAGGTGCGGGCCGCGCTGAGGACGGGCCCGTCCGGCAATCCGCGCACCCTCGTCAGCCTCGACGCGACGGGGGAGGGGCGCGCCGTGATCGCGATCGGCGACCCGGCCACCGCCGACTACGTGGACTACCTGATCCCGGGCATGTTCTCGGACGTCGACACCCAGATCCGGGTGCTCGCGGGGGGCGCCGACGAGATCTCCACCGAGCAGCAGGCGTGGCTGAAGAAGCTGAACCCGGGCGTGGCGGCGTCCCAGTTGCCGACCGTCTCGACCCTGGCGTGGATCGGGTACCAGACGCCGAACATCGTCAACGTGGTGTCTATGTCACTGGCGAAAGAGGGGCAGGCGTCGCTGACCAAGTCGATCGAGGGGCTGCGCGCCGCCCGAGCGGCGAGCGTCGGCGGCACGCAGCCGTATGTCGCGATCCTCGCCCACTCCTACGGCACGACCGCCGCGATGCTCTCGCTGCAGAACGATCAGGTGAGCGTCGACGCTCTGGCGATCGTCGGATCCCCGGGCAGTCCCGCGCGGACGGCAGGCCAGCTGAACGTCACCAACGGCAACGTCTGGGTCGGCGCCGGGCAGACCGACCCGGTTCCCCAGACCGGCCTCTTCGGCAGCCAGCCCACCTCGGCGGCTTACGGCGCCCATCGTTTCGGGGTGGATGGCGCGTCCGACCCTCTGACCGGGAGGTCGATGGGTGCCGTGGTCGGCCATGACGGCTACTTCGTCACGGGCACGGAATCCCTGCGCAACATGGTGCTGATCGGCATCGGCCGCGGTGACCTCGTGCTGGGCCTGGACGGCAGCTCGGCGCTCTCCCTGCCCCGAGCCCACGGCACCATGGCGAACGGGCCCCGACTCTAGCTCTCGCTCTAGCTCTCGTAGACTCATCTCGAATCCCGCCCCTCGCAGTTCGGAGTCCTGTCATGTCCGAGATCACGCCCGAGGTCGTGTCTCATCTTGCGAACCTCGCTCGCATCGCCCTGAGCGACGCCGAGATCGCCCGCCTCACCGGCGAGCTCGGTCAGATCGTTGACTCAGTCGCGAAGGTGAGCGAGGTCGCCACGGCGGATGTCGCGGCCACCAGCCACCCGATCCCGCTCGGAACGGTCATGCGGGCCGACGTGCCCGGCGTGACGCTGACCCCGGAGCAGGCGCTTTCGGGTGCGCCCGAACGTGACGGCGACCGCTTCAAGGTGAGCGCGATCCTGGGGGAGGAGCAGTGAGCGGCACCGCCTCCGGCTCCGAGCTCATCGCCCTCGACGCGTCGGACCTCGCAGCTCGCATCGCGTCCGGCGACGTCTCCAGCGTCGAGGCCACCCAGGCCCACCTGGACCGGATCGCCGCTGTGGACGGCGACATCCACGCCTTCCTGCATCTCAACGCGGACGCGCTGTCTACCGCTGCCGCGATCGACGCGCGCCGTGCCGCGGGGGAGACGCTCTCACCGTTGGCGGGTGTGCCGGTCGCCATCAAAGACATCCTCTGCACGATCGACATGCCGTCGACAGCCGGTTCTCGCATCCTGGAGGGGTGGATCCCGCCCTACGACGCGACCGTCGTCGCCCGGATGCGCGCGGCGGGCCTCGTCCCGCTCGGCAAGACGAACATGGACGAGTTCGCGATGGGCTCGTCGACCGAGCACTCCGCGTACGGCAACACCCACAATCCGTGGGATCTCACGCGCATCCCCGGCGGTTCCGGCGGCGGGTCGGCCGCGGCCGTGTCAGCGTTCGAGGCGCCACTTGCCCTCGGCTCGGATACCGGGGGCAGCATCCGTCAGCCCGCCGCCGTCACCGGCTCGGTCGGCGTGAAGCCCACGTATGGCGGGGTCTCGCGCTACGGGGCGATCGCGCTGGCGTCGTCGCTCGACCAGGTCGGACCCGTCACGCGCACGGTGCTCGACGCGGGTCTGCTGCACGACGTGATCGGTGGGCACGACCCGCGCGACTCCACCAGCATCCCGGATGCCTGGCCCTCCTTCGCCGAGGCCGCCCGCGCCGGGACGCGCGACGGTTCGGTGCGCGGCCTCCGGATCGGCGTCGTGCGGGAGCTCTCGCAGGAGGGCCAGGGCTTCCAGCCCGGCGTGCTGCAGCGCTTCCGGGAGTCGCTCGCGCTGCTCGAGGCGCATGGCGCCGAGATCGTCGAGGTGAGCGCGCCGTCGTTCGAGTACGCGATCGCGGCCTACTACCTGATCCTCCCGGCCGAGGCGTCGAGCAATCTGGCCAAGTTCGACTCGGTGCGGTTCGGGATGCGCGTCACCCCGGACGGCGGGGGAACCGTCGAGCAGGTCATGGCGGCGACCCGCGAGGCCGGGTTCGGCGACGAGGTGAAGCGCCGGATCATCCTGGGCACCTACGCGCTGTCCGCCGGCTACTACGACGCCTACTACGGCTCGGCGCAGAAGGTGCGCACGCTCATCCAGCAGGACTTCGCGGCGGCCTTCGCGGTGGCCGATGTGCTGGCGACGCCGTCGGCACCCACCACCGCGTTCAAGCTCGGTGAGAAGATCGACGACCCGCTGGCCATGTACCTGAACGACCTGACCACCATCCCGGCCAACCTGGCCGGAGTGCCGGGCATCTCGCTGCCCGCCGGGCTCGCGCCGGAAGACGGGCTGCCTGTCGGCATCCAGTTCATGGCGCCCGCGCGTCAGGACGCCCGGCTTTACACGGTCGGCGCCGC
Organism: Microbacteriaceae bacterium; assembly: GCA_025352325.1. Classification (GTDB taxonomy): domain Bacteria; phylum Actinomycetota; class Actinomycetes; order Actinomycetales; family Microbacteriaceae; genus Lysinimonas. Next base: position 91,640 of record JANXTR010000012.1, read on the forward strand.
TCTTGAGCAGCTGCTGGTGGCGCAGTGGGGCGGCCCGTTGCTGGCGCAGGCACCGGCGCTGGTCTGAGGCGAGAGTCATTTCACTGAGGATGAGTAATCCTCTAGGTTCTGGATTCCGGCGCCGGAGACCATCACTCGAAGCCCGGGACAGTGCTGGTTTCCCCGGGATCTAGCAATGGGTTCAACGATCTCGGCGACCGGGGTGCCGACGCTTCCGCTGTGTCCGACGCTCCCGATCTCGACCCTGACCCGTACCTCGACCTCGATCTCGACCAACTGAGTTGGTGGTGGGCCGCACCCGCAACGTCACAGTGAGATCCACCGTCAACGGGCGTGGTCGCGCGCCGGCGAGGGCTGCGACGCTCCTCACCGCTTGCTGAGGGCTGCGACGCTCCTCATCGCGACGCTCCTCACGGCGGGCTGAGGGCATGTTGAACCATCCGGGTTGCGGGCGGCGCGGGGATGGGTCTGCGGTCCGGGTCGAGCGATGCGGGTGGGATCAGCAGGTAGTCGGCGCCGTTGCGGGTGATCTGCCAGCCGTTGTCGTGGACGAGGAGGTGGTGATGTCGGCACAAAAGCAGTCCGTCTGCGACGTCGGTGCGGCCGTGGTCTCGGGCCCAGTGGTCGATGTGATGAGCTTCGCACCAGGAGGGTGATCGGTCGCAAGTGGGGAACCGGCAGCCGCCATCGCGGACGGCGAGGGCGATCTTCTGGCGGGCGCTGAAAAGTCGTTGGGTGTGGCCGAGGTTCAGGGACTGTCCCTGGTCGTCGAAGCGGATCGGGACAGTGCCGCGGTCGCAGATCTCTCGTTCGATGGTGGCTATGGAGGCCGGGGTGGTTTGTCCCTCGAGTTGACCGCATCCGGCGCGTCGAGCGAGGTCGTGGTCGGTGACGATCACCCGCACAGTGGGACGTTGCGCACCGACGATCTCGGGCGCCGCGGCACCGCCGAGGCGGATGAGGTCGACGAAGGCGTCCACAGCGAGTTGTTCGGTGCTGCGGGGATCGACGGTGATGCGGTCGGCGTAGTCACGGGCAGCGGGGTCGACAAAGCGGGGTCCGCCACGGCGCGGTGAGGTGATCGCGTCGAAGGTCGCGATCACGGCAGCCGCCGACTCCGGGTCGAGGAGGCCGGCGAGGCGGGTCATCCCGTCGCGCAACGGGGTCACCCGCAGGAACCGTTGATCACGGAGCGCACGTTCCCGGTCCACGATGTGGGCCTCATCCAGCTCGGCCGCGCGCTCGCGGGCGCGGGTCGTGAGCTTCTCGACGGTCAGCACACCGGCGTCGGCGACGAGCATCCCAGCGGCGCCCGCGATCAGGGAAGGCGGCACGGCACCGTCGATGTGCGACAGCCCTGCGCGGATCGCGTCGGCTGCGTCGAGGGACAGGCGACCATCCGCGACGGCGTCTGCCACGGCATCCAGCGCGGACGGCTCGGTCAGCAGAACTCCGACCCGCACCATCGTGTGAGCCTCCCGGGCGCTGGTGCCGGCGAGCTGCTGCACCAGCAGCTCTGGGGTGCGAGCGCCGGACCGTTGCGCCAGGCCGTCGTAACCGAGCTCACGGCGAGAGCGGTACGCGATCTGCCCCGCATTCGCGGCCGACCACGCATCCACCCGCCGACGGATCTCGGCCAGAGAGCGCTGAAGTTGAAGCAACTCCGCGTCGGAGGACGGCACAGCAGGCACCACGAACCCGGTCGAGATGTCGACCAGAGACGCGAAAGCGGTGGGGGAAGCCATGCCTCGATTCTCGCAGTATTCGAACATATGTTCTAGTGAGTCTGATAACTCATCAGAAAATCAGCTGTGGAGGAGAGGAGGAGCCACCTGGCGATTGGGCTTCTTCGGTCTACTAGCATCCGTGCATGGATCGACCCCATCGTCCTCATCGTCCTCATCGCACCGGCGCAGAACGCGCGCGAGCCGACGCTCGTGGGCGCGTCATCGTCAGCATCGCGCTCCTTCTCGGGGTCGCCGCCGCCACGAGCGCTCTGTACTTCGCTTTCACCGGGACCGAGCTGGTCGATTCGGGCGGCCGCACTCTCGACTGTGGCTCGCTCGTGCAGCCGGCGACCACGACGCTGGCGCTCGCCAACTGCGGCGGGGTCAATGACTTCAACATGGTCCCGCTGGTGGCGTCCGCCCTCGCGCTCGTCGCCGCGATCGTGCTGGTCGCCGCCTTGCTGTGGAAGCGGAGCCGCCGCATCCACTGGTGAAGCCGCCGAGGGGTTATCGCCGCAGCCACGCGCACACCCCGACCCCGCGCCTTCCGTAGAATCGACACATGGCCAAGGCACCCCTCATGGACTACGACAAGGCTCTCGAGCTGTTCGAGCCGGTTCTCGGGTTCGAGGTGCACGTCGAGCTCAGCACCCAGACGAAGATGTTCAGCGACGCGCCCAACCCGGCCCGCAAGAATGCACCGCAGGATGTCGGTCCGAACACGCAGATCACCCCCGTCGACCTCGGCCTGCCGGGCAGCCTCCCGGTGGTCAACGAGAAGGCTGTCGAGTACGCCATCAGCCTCGGCCTGGCGCTCGGCTGCGAGATTCGGAGCACGAGCCGCTTCGCGCGCAAGAACTACTTCTACCCCGACCTGGCGAAGGACTACCAGATCAGCCAGTTCGACGAGCCGATCGCGGGCGAGGGCAGCGTCGACGTCGAGCTCTCGGACGGCAGCATCTTCACCGTGCCGATCGAACGCGCCCACATGGAGGAGGATGCCGGCAAGCTCACGCACATCGGAGGCTCCACCGGTCGCATCCAGGGCGCCGAGTACTCGCTGGTGGACTACAACCGCGCCGGCGTCCCGCTCGTGGAGATCGTCACCCAGATGATCATCGGCGCCGAGGAGCGCGCTCCCGAGATCGCGAAGGCCTACGTCGCGACCATCCGCGACATCGTGCGCGCGCTCGATATCAGCGAAGCCCGCATGGAGCGCGGCAACCTGCGTTGCGATGCCAACGTCTCTCTGCGGCGGCGCGTCAAGCCGGGCGAGGTGCCCAGCAAGCTCGGCACCCGCACGGAGACCAAGAACGTCAACTCCCTGCGCAGCGTCGAGCGCGCCGTGCGCTACGAGATCCAGCGTCAGGCCGCCATCCTCGACGGCGGCGGAACCATCACACAGGAGACCCGCCACTGGCACGAGGACACGGGCGTGACATCCGCCGGCCGCGTCAAGAGCGACGCCGACGACTACCGATACTTTCCCGAGCCTGACCTCCTTCCTATCGAGCCGAAGCCCGAGCTGATCGCGGCGCTCAAAGCCGCGCTTCCGGAAGCGCCGGCGGTCCGCAGGAACAGACTGAAGCAGGCGTGGGGTTTCACCGAGCTCGAGTTCCAAGATGTGCAGAACTCCGGACTCCTGGTCGAGGTGGAGGACACGGTCACGGCTGGCGCGTCCCCGCAGGCAGCTCGCAAGTGGTGGACCGGCGAGATCGCCCGCCTCGCCAACGCGCAGGATGCGGATGCGGCATCCCTGATCACGCCCCAAGCGGTAGCCGAGGTCGTCAAGCTCGTCGACGACGGCACGCTCACCGACCGGCTTGCCCGCCAGGTCATCGAGCACGTGATCGCCGGCGAGGGCACCCCGCAGCAGGTCATCGACGCCCGCGGCCTCAGGATCGTGTCGGATGACGGCGCTCTCATCGCCGCGATCGACACCGCCCTGGGGCAGCAGCCCGATGTGCTCGAGAAGATCCGGGACGGCAAGGTGCAGGCCGCCGGAGCCGTGATCGGCGCGGTCATGAAGGCGATGGGCGGCGCCGCGGATGCCGGACGCGTGCGCGAGCTCGTGCTCGAGCGGGCGACCGCGACCCAGGGCTGACGATGGCCGCTGCGGTACGCAGGTTCGCCGTGCTCGCGGTCGTCGTCGCGGCGATCGTGGAGGGGGTGCTGGTCTCCGCGTTTCACGCGAACCTGACGGGCACTGGGTGGACGGTCTACGCGCCGCTCTTTATCCTGCTCGGGGCGGTCCTGATTGCGGGGTGGATTGGATGCGCCGCAGGTCGACGACGCCCACGACCGTGACGCGCCGGCCACACACCGAGACCACTCGGGCAGCCGACATCTCCGACAAGACGTGCGCCTCGTGCGGCCGCCGCATCGAATGGCGTCGCAAGTGGGCCGCAAACTGGGACGACGTGCGCTACTGCTCCGACGCGTGTCGGCGCCGCGGGGTGACGGCCGCCGACGGGCAACTGGAGGCGGATATCCTCGCCCGCCTCGCGACCACCCGATCTGTCACCGTCGACGAAACAGAGGATGCCCGCCGAGCTGCCCGCCGCCTCGTCGCGAAGGGTGACGTCGAGCTCGTTCAGAGCGGGCGAGTGGTCGACCCCTCGACCGCGAAGGGCCCGTTTCAGATCCGCAGGATCTGAGCCTCGCCGGTCGAGCCGGCGAGACTCGCACTCACCACCGCTCGCGCAGCCGCTCCTGCTCGACGACAGCCTCACGATCGGCGAGACGCCGCAGCCCGGCCAGCGGCTGCGCCATCCGGAAGTTCCCCTGCAGTGCCGGCGCAGCGCGGTCCAAGAACGCCCAGTAGCCCGCCGTGAACGGGCAGGCCGTCGGCCCAACTCTGACTGAGGGGGAGAACACGCACGACCCGCAGTAGTCCGACATCTTGTTGATATATGCCCCGCCCGACACATACGGCTTGGTGGCGACGATGCCGCCGTCGGCGTGCTGCGACATCCCGATCACGTTCGCTGGCATGACCCAGGGCGTGCCGTCCACGAACATGTCGATGAACCAGTCGTTGAGCTCGACCGGGTCGTAGCCATGCTGCAGCGCCCAGTTGCCGAGCACCATCAGCCGCTGGATGTGATGCACCCAGCCGTACCGCCGCATCCCGTCGATGGTCTCGCGCAGGCAGTTCGACTGGATGGCCGCTGCATCCAACTGACGGAACACAGCGGGCAGCGGATGGTGCGCGCCCAGGTGATTCGACGACGTACGGTACGACTCGCCCAGGTGCCAATAGAGGTGCCACACGTAGTCGCGCCAGCCCGCGACCTGCCGCACGAACCCCTCGACGCTCGCCAGGGGAGCGCGCCCGGCGGCGTATTCGACGGCGACCCGCTCGACCACCTCACGCGGATCGAGCAGCCCCAGATTCAGCGGCACGCTCAACAGCGAATGCGCCATCGTCCAGTCGCCGCCGAGCATGGCGTCTTCAAACGGGCCGAAGTCTCCCAGTCGCGACTCGATGAAGTCGTCGAGCGCCAGCGAGGCCTCCGATGAAGTGACCGCGAACCGCCGCGGTCCGTCGTCGCCCACCAGTTGCACGTGCCCCTCGGCCTGCCAGCGATCGAGATCCTCTCGCACCCGCGCGTCGATGTCGTCCTCGACCGGCCACCACGGCTCGGGCAGCCCCAGCCGCGCGGCGCCCTTTGGCGGCGACTGCCGGTTGTCGTGGTCGTAGTTCCACTTGCCGCCAACGGGTTCCTTGCTTCCGGGCCCGCCCTCCATCAGGATGCCGGTGCGCTCGCGCACCACCCGGTAGAAGTCCTCCATCAGCAGCCGCTTGCCGGTTCGGGATGCCGCCCACTCGGCGAAGTCGCGCTCCGAGGTCACGAATCCCCGACTTGGCAGCACGTGCATGTCCCGCGCCCGCACGAACTGCCGAGCGCTGTACGACGTCGGGTCGATGACTTCCAGCTCCTCGCGCACTCGCCGGTCGAGCCGGTCGAGACCCTCGTCGTAGGTCTCGACTTGCAAAAACGTGACCCGCTCGCCCAGCTCCGCCGCCCGATGCCGCATCGCAGACAGATACAGGTGCGCCTTGGCCCGGTGCATCGGCCGCCGCCCGAACACGGACCGCGCCTCAATGATCATCATCGGTCCGCCGTCATCGAACAGCGGCCCGAGCTGCCCGGCGAAGACCCAGCGGGTGCGGGAGGTCGTCATATTGCCACGCTAGACGCCGCGGGTCGGCCCCGTCGAAACCGGCAGCCTAAATCCATGTTCGCCACACCCCTCGACGCCGCATCCGGCATCACCGCCAAGCTCTGCCCCCTCGAGCCCTGGCAGGCAGCCGAGTTCACCGCCCACCTGGACCGCGCGCGAGCACATCCGGCCCTGGGTCGGCCAGAGCTTCGTCACCACCGACGTCGACGGCACCCGCGCCACCCGTCAGCGCTACGCCGTCCGTAATCCCGCTTGTGGGGCGCGCGTAGTGCATCCACCGAGGAGGCCGTGGGAACGATCAGCGCCGACCGATACCTTGAATCCATGCCCGCCTCGCCGGAACTTCTCTCTCTCGCGGACAGTAAGTACGTCTCGTTGGTCACCTTTCGCAAGTCGGGGGAAGCGGTTCCGACGGCAGTGTGGGTGGCACGCGACGGCGACTCGCTCATCGTGACGACCGTGGAAGGGGTGGGCAAGGTCAGGCGGCTGCGCAACGATTCGCGAGTGCAGCTCGCGCCATGCTCCGTCGGTGGCAAGGTCGCGTTCGGTGCGGTGTGGGTGGATGCTACTGCCACAGTCGAGCCGATGACGCCCGAGATGTCCGACGTCCTGGCCGCCAAATACAAGGTCGCCTACCGGCTGAACGAGTGGATGCGGTTTCGCCGTCAGAAGGGCGAACCGAAGGTCCGCGTCATCCTGCGAATCACGTAGTCGACGTCAGCCAGGTCACCAGGCTGACGGCCTGTAGTCCTTAAGGAACACCCCGAACACGTCTTCGCCGGCCTCGCCACGCACCACCGGGTCGTACACGCGAGCCGCGCCATCCACGAGATCGAGCGGCGCGTGGAACCCCTCCTCGGCGAGCCGCACCTTCGTCGGGTGGGGGCGCTCATCCGTGATCCAACCCGTGTCGACGCTGGTCATCAGGATGCCGTCGGTGTCGAACATCTCCTGCGCGCTGGTGCGCGTGAGCATGTTCACGGCGGCCTTCGCCATGTTCGTGTGCGGATGCCCGGGGCCCTTGTATTCGCGGCCGAAGACGCCCTCCATCGCCGAGACGTTCACGATGTATTTGCGGCGCGCGGGCGACGCAGCCATCGACGCGCGCAGCTGCGAGATCAGGATGAACGGGGCCGTCGTGTTCGCCAGTTGCACCTCGAGCATCTCGAGGGGCTCCACCTCGTGCACGGCCTGCGTCCACGAGTTCTCGTCGTGCAGGTCGGGCAGCAGCCCACCGGCGTCGATCGCGGTGCCGGCCGCCAGGCGCTCGAGTGAGCTCGAGCCGGGCGCCATGGCCGCCCCGGTCAGCTCGTCGGCGCGCGCCGCCGCCGAGGCCGCTGCCGCGAGGATCGGATGCGCAGCCACCGAGCGCTCCAGGGCCAGCGGGTGCGCGTCGTTCGTGTGCCCGAAGGTGACCAGCTCGGGGAGCGGCCCGTCCGGCAGCGGAGCGAGCTCGGCATCCACCAGCGGCTGGTAGGCGCCAATAGAGCGGCGCACGGTCTGCGTCGCATTGTTGATCAGGATGTCGAGGGCCCCGGCTTCGGCGACCGACTCGGCCAGCGCGATCACCTGGGCGGGGTCGCGCAGGTCGATGCCGACCACGCGCAGCCGGTGGATCCAGTCGCCCGAGTCGGGCAGGCTCGTGAACCGGCGCACGGCGTCGCGGGGGAATCTGGTCGTGATGGTCGTGTGCGCACCATCCCGTAGCAGGCGCAGCGCGATGTACATGCCGATCTTCGCGCGGCCGCCAGTGAGCAGGGCGCGCCTGCCGGTGAGGTCGGTGCGGGCGTCGCGCTTGGCGTGGCTCATGGCGGCGCAGTCGGGGCAGAGCTGGTGGTAGAACGCGTCGACCACCGTGTACGGCTGCTTGCAGATGTAGCAGGGGCGCGCCTTGAGCAGGGTGCCGGCCGTCGCGGCCGTTGTCGCGGTCGAGATCGGGATGCCGCGGGTCTCGTCGTCGATGCGGTCCGGGGCGCCGGTGGCGGTGGCCGCCACGACCGCGCGGTCCGCGGCCGCGTCGCGCTCGCGGGCTTCGAGCTTGCGCGACTGCTTGACGGCCCGGAACATCTTCGCGGTGGCCTGGCGGACGGCGACGAAATGCGGATGCGCGTCATCGAGAGTGTCGAGCTGGGCGAGGACGCGGAGGGTGGTTTCGAGCTCCGCGGGGTCGAGCCCTGCCGCGATACCGGACGAGTCTGCCGGCACGGCGGCGGGCGGATCGGACTCGGAGGGCACAGGCGATTGTATGACGTGACCCGCGCTGGACCTGATGTGCGAATCGACTTAGTATATCGAAGTAGATATAGGAGGCGAGATGACGGCCGCACAGTTGCTTCGCTCCGCGCGCGAGACCTCAGGGCTCACCCAGGCGGAGTTGAGCCGTCGCGCCCGCACCTCGCAGCCCGACATCTCGACGCTCGAGCGTGGCTCGCGGGTTCCCACGGCTGACACCCTCGAGCGACTGCTCGGCGTACTCGGGCACGTTGTCGTGGCGATCCCGAGCATCGGGCCGGATGCCGCCGCGACCGCCGAGCGCATCCGCACCGCCCTCACGCGCGGCTCTGACGATGGAGCTCTCCGAGCCCTCATCGACTACTCCGACGCGCTCGCCCGCGAGACCGGGACCAACCGCATCGCGCTCTGCCTGGCGCGGCCCGCCCGTTCAGGGCATCCGGTCTGGGATGCGGCGCTCGCCGGCCTGGTCGAGTGGCGGCTGGGTCAGGAGCAGTTTCCGAAACCGCAGTGGATCGACGACGCCGACCGCTTCCTCCCCGAAGTGACCGAGTTGATTCGCATCCCGCACGCGCCGGCGATCGAGCGCACCGATGTCGCGCGCGAATTTCTGCGGCGTAACGTGCTCGTCGAACGCGGAACCTTCGCGAGCGTCTGATGTTTTCGGGACTCGACCGCGATGACCTCATCTCGGGGCTGCGAGCGGTTGTCGAGCGTGCTCATCAACGCGGGCTCGGGCCGATCAGCATCCGGATCATCGGAGGCGCCGCGATCCGGCTCGCCTACTTCGAGCGCGCGACCACCGTCGACATCGACGCGCGCATCGACCCCAACGGCTCGCTCAGTGAGCTGATCGACGAGATCGCGGCCGAGCGGCAGTGGCCGAACGACTGGCTCAACTCGGCTGCGCAGAAAGCCGGTTTCATCCCGACCTGGGGCCGTCAGGTCGAGTGGATGCCGCTCTACACCGACGATCTCCTTTCGATCGAGGTCGCATCGGTCGAAGCGCTGATGGCGATGAAGCTGCGCGCCTTCGAACGGCGGGGTCGACGTGACCTCGGTGACGTGGTTGGGCTGCTGGCGCTCTCCGGCGCCTCGGACGCCGCCGAGGTGGAGGAGTTGTTCGAGGCGTATTTCCCCGGCGACACCCTTCAGCAAACGACGGTCGATTTCCTGCGAGCCACGCTGGCCGACGGGCTCACGGCAGCCCCGACACCTCCGCCGATCGTCTTCCGAAGCACCTGACGAGCGCGTAACAATGACGCCAGACGACGCCGCATGACGCCGCGCAACCTTGTGTGACGCACGCGGTCGACACCCCGCGGCATCCACCCGTACCGTCGCCCGCATGACCATCACCGACACCCCCACCAGCCGCCCCATCGCCCCACCCGCCGCCATCTCCGTCACGCCAGAGCAGCGCGCCGCGCGCCTGCTTGAAGCGGGCACCTCGTGGAACACGCGCATCGCCGCGGACGCCTCCAACGCCCACCTCACCTACAAGGTCTCGGGCGAGGGGGAGGGCGCCGTGGCGTCCGTCATCCGCGCGGGCAAGCACAGCTTCCTCGTGGACGAGCCGGGCGCCCTCGCCGGTGACGACTTCGCTGCCAGCCCGGTCGAGTTCGCCCTCGGAGCGCTCATCTCGTGCCAGATCGTCGTCTACCGCCTCTACGCGAATGCGCTCGGCATCCGGGTCGACGACATCGACATCCAGGCAGAAGGCGACCTGGATGCGCGGCGCCTGTTCGGCATCGATGAGTCGGTGCGCGCCGGGTTCACCGAGGTGCGTCTCGACGTCACGCTCACCGGCCCGGAGTCCAGCGAGCGCTACCAGCAGCTCCGCGACGTCGTCGACGCGCACTGCCCCGTGCTCGACCTATTCGCGAACGCGACGCCCGTGAAAGTGTCGGTGTCGAAGGGCTGAGCCGACTCGGCCTCTAGCCTCAAACCATGTCGAGCCCCTTTATCCGACCCATCGACGGACGCGTCTTGGCGGGCGTGTGCGCAGCCATCGCGAAGCACTACGGCTGGCGCGTCGAGAACGTGCGGCTCGGAATGCTGCTGCTCGGGCTCTTCACGGGCGTGGGCGTCATCCTCTACTTCGCCCTGTGGATCGCGATTCCGGGGGAGTGGTGGCGTCGGAGCTAACGGCGAGCTCTCGCGGCCGCTACTAGCGCCCACGTGTCCAGCGGGACGAGAATGCCCGCATGACACTGACCGTCACCACGGACGTGCTTCCGGCCTATCGCGCCTACCTCGACGCCTGCAATGCGCGGGATTGGGGCGTGGCGCTCGCGTTTGTGCAGGATCCGATTCGGGTGCAGGGTGTCGCGATGTCGTCGGTCGACTACGTCGAGGGGATCGCGAAGCTGACGGCTGAGCATCCGGGTTTCGTCTGGACGGTGGGCGAGACCGTCGTCGAGGGCGGACGCCTGGCGGTGCGGCTGCGCACCCCGCATGGGCAGGAGTACGCGATCTACAGCTGGCGCGACGGGCGGATCGTCGAGTACTGGGGCCGCGGCGACGCGTCCCACTGAGGTCGCTCGACTCGGAGAGTGCGTCGAGACGTCGCAAACTGCTGGTTCCGGCTCTCTGCACCAGCAGTTTGCGACTTTTCGACGGGGCAGACGGATGGGCGGGGCAAGGCAGACGGCGGGGTGGGACGGTGCGCGGCCGGGTCTCGGTGCGGTGCTCCGCCGCTACTCGCCCAGCAAGAGCGGCTAGAAGCGCGGGATGTCGGTCGGTCCGCTGCCGCTTCCGCCCGCGAGCTGCTCGACCAGGCTCACGCGGAAGCCCCAGCGCGCGATCTCATCGTCGTCGACGAGAAGTTGCGCCGAGTATTGCCCGGGCACGGGGAAGACGAACCCGTTCGCCGCGGCCGCGATCGGCATGAGGAACGGCTGCCCGATCTCGGTGCCCGGGCTCGGGGTGATCTGGAACTCGCCACCGAACTCGCCGTCGAACTTGTGGCCGTCGGCGTCCGTGAAGATGACCGAGAACTTGTGCAGTTGGTGGTGCGCGCTCCACGGCACGTTTATCACGCCGACCACCGAGAAGGTGCTCGAGGCGGGGAACGACGGGAACTGCATCTGGTTCCAGAATCCGCCGTTCATATAGATCTTGCCGTTCTCAACGGCGGCGTGGTCGGCGAGGAAGAAGGCGGCGGCGTAGAGATCTGTTTCCGGGATCATCCGTCGAGGCTACGCGCGGCAGCAGGCGCCCTCTGCCGATTCTGAGGGAACGCGGAGTGCCGTTCTGCGCCGGGCGGGTTAGTGTCAGGCATGAGCGAACCGACAACGGTGTCAGACGCCCCCCTCACGATCACGGCCGAACGCACGCGGCAGTTCGAGTCCACGGTGACCGAACTGGCCGGAATGCTGCGCCTCGACCCAGCCACGGTTGGCGCGATCGGCTCGGCTCTCGGCCGCCGCTTCTCGGTCGTCGCCGACGAACGTGGCCTGCTTTTGCGGGCGAGCGGGCCGGATGCGTTGGCCACCCTGCAGCTCGACTGGTCGCACGTCGGCACGCTCCACGCCGAGAGCATCAGCGGCCGCCCGTTTGACGAGGAGTTGACCGCCGAGACCTCCGTCTGCCTGATGTCGGGCCACGGGATCGGCGGCGGAGCCCTCGAGCATCCGGTGCTCACGATCCCGGTGACCGTCGGCGCCATGACCGTCGAACTGCGCATGACTGTCAGGTGCGACTGGGACATCGCCGAGCGTCTCGAGGCGCGCCGGCCCTAAGAGGCTTTCTCCGGTGAGAAACGGAGAGCGCAAATCCGTTTCACGCTAAGTTCTCCGAAATGGAGAAGAGGCTTCCGCCAGAAGAGGCGTTCGATATGACCGACACTCACGCTCTGCCCACTCATCGCTGGTGGATCCTTGCCACGATCGCCATCGCACAGCTGATGGTCGCACTCGACAGCACGGTGATGAACATCGCCCTGCCGTCGGTGCAAAAGGATCTGCACTACGCCGACGGCGACCGGGAGTGGATCATCACCGCATACGCTCTCGCCTTCGGCAGCCTGCTGCTGCTCAGTGGGCGTCTCGCCGACCGATTCGGCAGACGCAATCTGTTCGTCGTCGGCCTCATCGGCTTCGCGGTCGCGTCGGGTGTCGGGGGAGCGGCCACCAGCTTCGGGATGTTGGTCGCCAGTCGCGCCGTGCAGGGCGGGTTTGCCGCGCTCCTGGCCCCAGCCGCGCTGTCGCTTCTCGCCACGACCTTCCCGGGAGGCCGCGACCGTGCCCGCGCGTTCGGCGTCTATGCATCGGTTGGCATCGCTGGATCGACGATCGGGCTCCTGATCGGCGGCGTGCTCACCGAATACCTCTCGTGGCGCTGGACCATGTTCATCAACGTCTTCTTCGCGGTGCCCGCCGCCGTCGGCGCGATCATCCTGCTACGTCACTCGGGGCGCGGTGACAACCGCGACCGCATCGACGTTCTCGGCGCGTTGCTCGTCTCAGCCGGCCTGTTCGGCGTCGTCTACGGCATCTCGAATGTGCCGAACGACGGCTGGGATTCGCCGGTCACCCTCGGCTTCCTTGGCGCGGGCGTCGTGCTGCTGATCGTGTTCGTCCTTGTCGAGCGCCGCATCGCGCTGCCGCTTCTCCCGCTCCGCGTGCCGCTCGACCGCACCCGCGGCGCCGGCTACCTGGGAATGTTCATCGCGGCATCCGCGATGCTCTCGGCCGTCTTCTTCATGGCGTACTACGTGCAGACCGTGCTCGGCTACTCGGCCGTGCACAGCGGAGTCGCGTTCCTCCCGCTCCCGGTGATGCTCGTGCTCGTCGCAGCCGTGATCGGTCCGCGTCTCAATCGTCGGGTCGGACCGCGCATTGTGGTGCCGATCGGCATGGTGTTCGGCGCGACGGCGATGTTTCTCTTCTCGGCCCTGACCACGACCGACGACTACCTCGGTCACCTGCTGCCCGGCCTGCTGTTGCTCGGCGTCGCGATGGGCCTGATCTTCCCGACCAGCGTGAGCGCCGCGACCCTCGGGGTGCGTCGCGAGGATGCGGGCGTCGCCTCCGCTCTCGTCAACACCACCCAGCAGGTCGGCAGCGCGATCGCCGTCGCCGTGTTCAACTCAGTCGCGACCACCGCGGCGACGGACTACATCGCCGCCCACCTGCCGCCCACGCCCGCCGTTGTCGCGGATGCCGCGGTCCACAGCTATTCGATGGTTTTCGCTTCGGCTGCCGTGATCTTCCTCGTCGGCGGCGCCGTGACCGCGCTCCTGAACCGCTCCGGCGTTCCCGCCGCCATCTCGCGCGAGGCGGGCGAGCCTTTCTTGCCGGAGGCGGTGCAACCGGGAACGACCGTCGCATGAGCACGGCACCCGCTGAGATCTCACCGAAGGCGATCCGCAAAGACAGCGTCCGGAACCGTGAGCTGCTGCTCGCCGCCGCACGGATCGTCTTCGCCGAACACGGCCTCGACGCGACGCTCGATGATGTGGCCAAGAAGGCCGGGGTCGGTACCGGCACCCCGTTCAGCCCATTCTGATCGAGCTGCTGCGCGACGGTTACCCGAGCGACCGCTAGGGTTCCGGGGTGATCATCGTCCTCACCGGAGCTAGTTCGGGAATCGGCCGCGCCGCCGCCCACGCCCTCGCCGAGGAGGGGCACGAACTCGCCGTCGTCGGCCGCAACCCGTTTCGCACGAGCGAGGTCGCTCGCGAGACCGGCGGCACCGCGTTCCTTGCCGACTTCGACAAACTCGAGGATGTGCGGCTGCTCGCCCGCGAGCTGCTCGGTCGGTATCCGCACATCGACGCCCTGGGCAACAACGCGGGTGGGGTCGTCGCCACCCGTGGCATCTCGAAAGACGGCATCGAGCGCACCTGGCAGCACAACGTGCTCGCCCCGTTCGTGCTCACCCGGGCCCTGCTGCCGCGCCTGCTCGAGTCGCAGGCGCGCGTCGTCTTCACCAGCAGCGCGGCGAACCGGGCGGGCACGATCGACCTGAGCCTGCCGGGGTGGAAGGGCGGCCTCTGGCTGCGCGGATTCCCGGCATACGGAGCCGCAAAGCGCGCCGACGCGATGATCGCCCGTGAGCTCGCCCGGCGCGCGCCGACGCTGCACGTGAGCTCGTACCATCCGGGCGGTGTGGCCACCGCGTTCGCCGGCCTTGACGAGAGTCCCGTGGCCGGGATCGTGCGGCGGGTGCTGCGCACGCCCGAGCAGGGTGCGGCGCAGCAGGTCGCGCTTCTCACCGGCGAGCTGGATGTCGCGAGCGGCAGCTACGTCGACGGCGCCAAGGTTGATCGCGGCCTCGCCGCACAGGCGCGCAACCCGGAGGCCTGCCGCCTGCTCTGGGACGCGCTCGAGGCACAGGCCGCGCGGCTCAAGCCGTAGCGCGCTCGCCTCAGCTGGACGCCGCCGACCCGGGAGGAGCCGTCACGCGACGGCTCCCGGCACGACGGGTCGGTCGCTTGGCTGGCAGCTCGGCCGAAGACTGCTCTGCGGGCTCGCGCTCGACCGGTGTCGGTTCGGCGGGCGCCTCCTCGACGGTCGGCTCGACGGTCGACTCGGTCGCGCGGGCAGCGGCGATCGGATCCTCGGCGGGCACCGTCACAGGCGCCGTCTCCTCGGCGCGAAGTCGCAGGCGCGGCTGGTTCGTTGGCGCGTCCTCTTTCACCTCGACCCGCGACGAACGCGAGTCGACGAACGCCGTGAACGACTTGTAGCCGAGCGATTTCTCTTTGAACGAGGAGTCCATGCGCAGCATCTGGTTCTTCACCTGCGAGTTGCCCGCCCAGTCCTCGTCGCCGCGGTTCTCGACGATCCGGAGGGCTCGGATCAGCAGGTCAGTGGCGGCCTCCTGCGTCAGGTGCGAGTCGGGCTCGACCTCCTCGCGCTCGCCGTCGAGGTCGGACGGCGGAACGATGGCTGCCGCGGTCTCCTGCGCAGCGGCCTGTCGCGAGCCGCGCTTCCTGGGGGTGGTCGACGGACCGGGCACGTGTTTCGGTACCGGGATGACCCCGGGCACCTCGTCGTAGTCGGTGAACTCGTCGCAAGCGGCCATCAGCGCGCGACTGGTCGCCCCGGCGACGCCGATGCCGATGACCGTGCGACCGAGTCGCTTGGCGCTCTGCGCGAGCGCGATATAGTCCGAGTCGCCCGCGACCAGCACGACGTGCGTGAGGTCCTGCAGGCGGTAGAGCTCCTCGACGACATCGACGGCCAAGCGGATGTCCGCGCCGTTCTTGCCCCCGGACGTCACCTGGAAGAGCTGGGCAAGGTCGACGGCACGGTTGATCAGCTGGCGTTGGTACGCCGAGTTGGCCGGAGCCGACCAGTCCGCGTACGCCCGGCTGACCGCGATCGTCCCGAAGGAGCTCGCGTAGTCGAGGATCGCGCCGATGTCGACCTTCGCCTCCTCGAGGCGATCCTTCATCCCGTCGGCATCGCGTGCCCGATCGCGCATGAAATCTCCGCGGCCGAAGAGCTGGTCGTAGCGCGAGATCACCACGTTGTCGAAGTCGATGTAGACGCCGACGCGCGATTCACTGGGCTCAGGCATAAACCGAGCCTACCGAGAGCCGGGGGGACGGCTACCCGACCGCGTACCGCAGGTACACCGTGCCGTCGGCAAAGCTCCGCTGGTCGAGCAGCTCGAGGTCGAGGTGCAGGCCCTCGGGCAGCAGAGCGGTGCCGCCCCCGACGACGACGGGTGTCAGCAGCATCCGGATCTCGCCGACGATCCTGGCCCGCAGCGCGTGGGCGGCCAGGTGCGCACCGCCGATGCTGACGTCGGTGTCGGCACGTCCCACCAGCTCGGCCACGGCATCCGGGTCGAAGACGCGCTCGATGGTGGTGTTCTCGGTGGCGGCGGCGTCGAGGCTCGACGAGTAGACGATCTTGCGGGCCGCGCGCCAAATCCGCTGGAAGTCGGCGGTGACCGGCGATTCGTCCGTCCCGGTCGTCGGAGTCTCCCAGAACGACATGAGGTCGTACATGCGCCGACCGTAGAGGTAGGTGCCCGTGTCGCGCTCGAGGTCGTTCACGAAGGCGTGCACCTCCTCGCTCGGCGTCGCCCAGCCGAAACGGCCGTGCTCGTCGTTGAGGTAGCCGTCCAGCGAGGTGATGCCGGTGTAGATCAGGGTGCCCATGGCGTCGACCCTACGACGCGGCGATCACGGGGGATTCATCACCCAGAGCAGGTAGATCATCACCGGCTGGAGGGCGATACCGACGGCGAGCGACAGGATTCGGCGCGTGCGCGTGCGCGACACAACCGGATGCCCGAACAGCGGAGACAGCGGCAGCAGCATCCGGAGCAGGCTCTGTGTTGGGAGGAAGACCGCGAACAGGTAGGCGATGTAACTGGCCGCGAAGGTCCACAGATCCGCGCCGAACACCCGCATCGAGTGCCGGGTGAGCCAGAAGATCACCGCGACGCCGACGACCACGACGACGATGATCCCCCAGACACCCCAGAGGTGCCCGTAAAGCAGGAAGAACGGGCTGAACGGCACGAAGATCACCGGCCCGAAGTACGCGCGCCACCAGGCGAGTTCGGTGTCGAAGTAGGCGCTCGGGGTAGCGGTGACGGCCGAGGCGAGCACCGGCCACAGCAGCGCGGCCCCCACGATGACCGCGATCGCGGCAACCCCGGTGATCCATTCACGATGCGGAATCGGATGCCGCCGCCAGAGCCGATGCAGCCCCTGGACGCCGATCGCGGCCGCCAGGGCGAGCGTGCCCGGATGCGTGAACGAGGCGACGAGCGCGAACGGGATCATCGCCAGGTATCGCTTGTGCTGCACGAACCACAGGGCCACGAACAGGAAGAACAGGAAGGTGCTCTCGGCGTACGCCACCTGCAGCAGGAACGACAGCGGCCCGAACGCGAACAGCAGGCCCCCCCAGAGCGCCTGCGTCGGCGCGAATCGCACGAGCAGCACCCGGTGGAGCGCGATCATCGCCGCGGCTCCGAACACGCCGGCGACCAGCATCCCCGCCACCTCGAAGGGCAGACCTGTCACCGCCATGAGCCCGCGCGAGATCGCCGGGAAAACCGGGAAGAAGGCCCAGGTGTTGTAGGTGACGTTGCCCGCGGCATCCAGCGGCAGGGTCGTCGGATAGCCGTGCAGGGCGACCTGCTGGTACCACCGCGTGTCCCACGAACCGAGGAAGCTCAAAAGACCCGCCCCGCCGTGGAAGTAGGCCGTCGACCACGGTCCGTCGGGGAAGGCCCGCCAGAAGAGCGCCAGCAGCGAGGTGGAGAGGGCTCGCGCGAGCACGTAGCCCAGCAGCAGCACTGCGGTGACGGGCACGGCGTGTCCGCGAAGCTGCAGTCGAAGCAGCCGCGATCCGACCCCGCCGTGGTCTGCCCTGACATCCGTGCGAACGTCACTCGTCACGAGTCGCTCCGCTCGTCGGGTCGGTCAGGGAAGTAGTCCGATCCTGCCATGCACGGGAGGGGTGCACAGACCATTCCACCCTCGCGCGTCGAACGAGGCTGGATCCAGGGTCACCCGGCGAGGAATTCGACCCCGCCGACCCGGAACACCTTTGAGGTCGGCGCATTGAAGTGGTTCCGCTCGGGGATCTCGAGGAACGTGCCGCGCGGGGTGGCCCGCGAAAGCCGTCGGGACTGCTCGAGGATCGGGTCGGCGGTGCCGGTCGCGAAGAGCATTGGCTGGCGAGGCGGGTTCTCGGCGTCGGGCTGGATGCCGCCGCGCATCCCCTCGACCAGGCTGACCAGCGCACCCAGGTCGTTGTCCGGCATGCCGGCGGCCATGTCGAGATAGGTCATCGTCAGCCGGTCGCGGGAGCGCGGGCCGCCCGACACGAAACCGCGCGCCTCATCGACCATGAATCGCGTCAGCGGATCGCCGTCCGGGATGCCGCCGAGCACCGCCCGCGTGAGCCGCTCCGGCAGCTCGAGGGCGATGTGCCAGCCGACGCGGGCGCCGAGCGAGTAACCGAGCAGGGAGAAGTCGTCGACCAGGTAAGTATCGGCGACACCGAGCAGGTCCGCGACCAGGATCTGCATCGAGTACGCCGACGGGTCATGCGGTTTGTCGCTCTCCCCGTGACCGCGCTGATCGATGGCGATGACGCGGAGTCCGGCGCGGGTGAGCTCGCGCGTCCAGCCGGTGACATGCCAGTTGGCGATCGCGGAGGAGGCGAATCCGTGCACCGCCACGACGACGGGGGCGTCCGGCTCGCCCCACTCGTAGGTGGCGATCGCCACGCCGTCGGCCGACATCACCCGGCGGGGCGGGGGAGCAACCGGGAGCAGCACCACAGCTCCAGGCTAGCCTCGGGGGCATGCCAGCGCCCGCGCGCGGCCTGAGGTCTGCGGCACGGCACCCCGGCTGGCTACTGTGAAGGCATGCCGAAGGTCGTCGAACGCGAGCCCGTGCCCTTCGAGGGATTCGGCCAGCATGGCCTCGAGTTCTTCGAGCGGCTCTCTGTCGACAACACGAAGGCGTTCTGGCTCGCCAACCGAACGCAGTTCGAGGCCGAGGTCGCCGAGCCACTGCACGCGCTCGCCGACGAGCTGTCGCCGCAGTTCGGTCAGGCGAAGGTGTTCCGCCCGTACCGCGACGTGCGGTTCTCGACCGACAAGACCCCGTACAAAGAGCACGCCGCCTTTGGCTTCTTCGAGGGCACGGGCGGGCTGTACTTCCAGGTCTCGCCCGCGGGCCTGCTGCTCGCCGGCGGCATGTACGAGCCGGCGCGTGATCAGCTCGAACGCTTCCGCGATCTGCAGGATGACCCCAAGGCGGTGAGGAGTTTGGATGCGCTGCTCCCGCAACTCGCCGACGTCGGGTATCCACTCGGCGAGGGCGCGCCGCTGAAGACCGCCCCGCGCGGTCGTTCGGTGGATCACCCCCGCATCGAGCTCATCCGTCGCACCATGCTCATCGTCTCACACACCTTCGCACCTGACCCCTGGTTCTTCGACCGCGAGCTGCTCGATCGCGTCGCCCAGGGTTTTGTGACGATCGGCCGCTGGAACAGCTGGCTGGCGGACCATGTCGGCCCGAGCGAGAAGCCGCTGCGCGTCTGGTGACGCCTGACTACTCGGGGCGCATGACTCCGACCCCCGTCGACGCGAGAGTGCCGCCGACCGGCACGGGCTGCGTCGAGCGTCTGCCCGATCCCTTGGGCTGGCGGTTCTACCTGCGCCGCTGCGCGGAATGCGGGCACATCGGATGCTGCGACTCCTCGCCCTCGCAGCACTCGAGCGCCTCACCGCCGACACGCGCCTGCGCAAGACGATGATCTCCGCCCAGCGCGCCGCCGTGCTGCAGGCCCGACGCGAGGGGCGCTATCAGGAGCCGGCAATCATCTCGGTGCTGGCTGCGACCGACGCCGAGGAGACCGCGCTGCGGCTCGCCAGCCCGCGCAAGAAGGCGCCGGTGAGGGTACCGCGCGCCGCGCGGTCGCGTCAGAAGGCTTAGGCGACGCCGACCCAGAGTCCATCGCGGGCGCGCGTCATGGCCACGTAGAGTTCGCGACGCTGCAGGCTGCGACGTTCGAGGGCCGCGTCATCCTCGTCGGGGCCGGCTTCGGGCTGCACGAGGTGCGGAGGGGTGCGGACGACCAGCACCTCTTTGAACTCGAGGCCCTTGGCGCGCTTGATGGTGCCGAACTTGACCGCGTTGGTCGGGGTCCCGTCGTACTTCTCGAGCTGGATGACCGGGATGCCCGCCGCCTCGAGGGCGTCGGCCGCCTCCCGGGCATGCCAGGGGTAGAGCGCGAGCACGCCGATGTCGCCGTAGCCGGTCGTCCCGTCGGACTCCTCGATGATCTGTTGCACCCGCTCGACCAGCGAGCTGTCGTGCGTGTAGCGCGAGCGAAAGACCGTGTAGACCGGCCGCGGTCCGCGCCGGCCGACTTTCGCGGAGTCGTCGACGAGGGCGCCGCTCTCGATGTCGACGACCTGCTCACCCTCGATGAGGCCCGCCGCGAAGTGCGCGATCTGGATGGTGTTGCGGTAGTTGCGGTTGAGCACGACGCTACGACCCGTGATCGAGACGCCAGCCTCCGCGAGGGTGTAGCCGCCCGGGTAGATGGTCTGCTGGCCGTCGCCGACGAGGTTCAGGCCGTCGGGCTCATCGCCGACCACCGAGTGCAGCATCCGGACCATGGCGCAGGAGAGATCCTGGGCCTCGTCGACCACGACGGCCGCGTAGCCGAGCAGCGGGATGGCGGCGAGCGAGGCCTCGGCCTCGAGCACCACATCCTCCCAGTCGAGGATGTCGCGGGCCGCGATGGCCTCCTCGTAGGCGACGTACAGGCGCCACATCTCGACGCGCTGCTCGAAGTTCATCGGCCGACGGCGACCGAGCCGCGGCAGTTCGGCGTACTGCTCGAAGCTGCTCAGCCCGCGGCCCTTGAGCACGTAGGCGATCTCCTCCTGCCAGTAGGCGGGAGCGGGGTCGATCGCGCCGAGCGGTCCGGACTTGCCGTCGCGCTCCCAGAGATCCTTGAAGACGCGGTCGGCGGCGACCACGTCGATGATGACGGGGCGCCCGCGCTGCACGAGCACGTCGCGGGCGAAGCTGTGCACGCTGCGGAAGTCGATGCGATCGGCGACGTCGGGCGCGAGCCGCAGCATGAGCGCGGCGAGCACGCGCGGCAGCGTGCGCACGAACGTGGTCACGAGCACCCGGCCCTCCATGGTGCGCGCAAGGTGTGCGGCGCGGTGCAGGGCGACGACGGTCTTGCCGGTTCCGGCGGCGCCGTGGATGAGCGAGGGGCCGGCGAAACCGCGACGCACCAGGCGGGCCTGAGCGGGGTCGAGGAATGACATCCACTCCTCGATCGGCGCCTTGCGGATTCCCTCGAGCAGCGCGTCCTGAATCTGCTGCGTCGTGAGGCTGTCGAGATCAATGCCGAGCGGGATGCCGCGGACCGGCGTCTCAATCGACTCCTCCGGTACCACATCGATCGGTCCGGTCGTGAGCGGCGGGAACAGCCGGTCGAGCTCGGTGCGGACGCGCGCGATTTGCTCGGCGTTCAGCCGGATACCGCGGCGGGCGATGTCCGTGACGGCGGCGGCCTCGCCCAGCACCGTGACCCCGAAGAGCTCGGTGCGCGGGACGTGCCCGTCGGGGACGACGGCCATCGCGGTGATCTCGCCGGCCGCGAGGCCGATCTCGGCGAGTCCGGTCTGGGCGCGGAGCACCAGGTCGGCGAGCTGGGCGAGCTCGCCCGTGACGTCGTCCTGCCCGCGGAACGCGTGGCCCGCCGCGACGGTCACATCGCGCCAGGCCTTGGCCTCGACGATGACGACGCCGCCGGGGCCGACCAGGATGATGTCGATCGTGTTGCGAGCGGATCCGGGCCAGCGGCGCTCGGCGAGGAGCGAGTAGCCGAGCGGTTCGAGCTCGATGAGGGTGCGGGCGAGGCGGTGCTCGCTGTCGGCGGATGCGGCGAAGTTGCGCGCCATCTGACCGGCGACGGAGGCCAAACGGGCGTGCTCATCCGCAACCCGGCGTTGACGCTCGGCTTCCTGTGCGGATTGGGCCGCTGCCACTGGATCCCCCTGAGATCGCCGCCACAGCCCCCCGCCGTGACGACCTCTTTAGTGTGTCGAGAGTGAACTCGCGGGGGTAGCGCGTTTTCGGGTGCCACCCGGTGTGGTCACGTGCTCGCCTTACTGGTCGATGAGCAGGGCCGCTCCATCGTGGGCTACGGCTACGGCTACGGCTACGGCTACGGCTTTGGCGGCGGGGCATGCCCTGGGGCGCGTTCTGAAGGCTGCTCGCTAGTCAGTACTGCTGCCGCGTCGGGTAGCGATCGCTGATGTGGCGGTTGAAGTACGCGCCCGGGCTCTCGGCCTCCATGAGCGCCCGGTGCACCGACGGCGGCACGGCGTAGTAGCCGTCGACATCGCCGCTCGGGAACTGCACCTCGAGCTCGGCAGTCGCCCCGTCGTAGCCGACAGCGGCGATCACCGCGGCGATCACCGTGGAGCGCACCGGTTCGCGCCGCATGACAGTCATGTTTCGATCCTGGCCCCGGATGCCGCCTCCGGGCCAGAATCGGACCATGACCTTCCACGTCCCCACGATTGACATCACACCCTTCGTGAGCGGCGGAACCGCGGAACAGCGTGCCGCCGTCGCCGCGGCCGTGGATGACGCCTGCCGAACGGTCGGTTTCATGCAGATCGTCGGCCACGGCATCCCGACTCCGGTCACCGACGGGTTGGCCGCCGCGATGGACGCCTTCTTCGCGCTCGAACTGGAGAGCAAGAAGGCCTGGCGCACCCCGCCACAGATTAATCGCGGCTACTCGCCGCCGAAATCCGAGTCGCTCAGTCTGAGCCTCGGCGTCGAGAGCGCCAACCGCATGAACGACTTCTTCGAGGCGTTCAACGTCGGCGCTGCGCAGTCCGACTACCCCGGCGTCGAGCTGCCGGCCGACGACTACGCCGAGAACGTCTGGCCTGATGTCGCCGACTTCGAGCAGCGGGTCGCCGCATACTTCAGCGAGGCACAACGGGTGGCCGTCACGATGACCGACATCTTCGAGGTCGCCCTCGGGCTCGAGCCCGGCTTCTACGCCGCGCACGCCGCGCACTCGCTCGACGTGCTCCGCATGAACAACTACGCACTGCCGCCTGGACGGATCGAGTTGGATGGCGACCTCATCGGCATGGGGGAGCACACCGACTACGGCATCGTCACCGTGCTGTGGGCCGACCAGGTGAAGGGCCTGCAGGTGCTCGGTCGCGACGGCTCGTGGAACGACGTGAGCCCCGCCGACGATGCGCTGCTCATCAACCTCGGCGATGTGACGGGGCGCTGGACCAACGACCAGTGGATGTCGACCCTCCACCGTGTGAAGCCGCCGATCGTTGTGGTGAACGGCGCCGGGTCGATCCAGCGCCGACGCTCGGCCGCCTTTTTCCACGACGGCGACATCGACGCGGTGATCTCGACCATGCCGTGGAGCGTGGACGCGCAGCATCCGAACCGCTATCCCGAACCGATCACGGTCGGTGAGCACATCCGCGCCAAGCTCGCGGGCTCACGCGCCGGCACGAAGAACGACGCGGCCGGGGCTGAGAAGGAGCGGGTGCTCGCCGCGCGCCAGTGACTCGATGCCCCGCGTGACGCTTCGTGACGGGCGCGCTGGTCTTTCACAGAGGGGTCTGCCTAGGCTCGCTGAATGGCTTCCCCCCCCATCTCCGACCAGATCGCCGAGTTCAACGTCGGCTTCACCGCCCAGATTGGACCGACGCTCAGCGCGGTTTTCGATCGTGAGCAGAGCCATTTGCGCGACGCGGGTGTCCCCTCTGACGCGATCGTGGTCGGCGCGACGGTGCCGAACGAGACTCTGCTCGACGTGCACGGAGTCGAACTCACCCTCAGCGCCGTGCTCAACGGCCGTCGCGGCGTACTCGTCTTCTACCGCGGCGCCTGGTGCCCGTACTGCAACATCGCGCTCCGCACCTACCAGCGCGAGTTGCTGCCCGAGCTCGACCTGGCGACCACCGCCCTGGTCGCCATCAGCCCGCAGACCGCCGAGGGATCGCAGAGCATCATCGAGGGCGCCGAGCTCGGATTCCCCGCGCTGAGCGACCCCGGCAACGCCCTTGTGCGCGCGCTGGGCATCCAGACCGAGCCGAGTGCCGAAGCGCGCGCCGCGCACACCGAACTCGGCTTCGACGTCGCCGACAGCAACGCGGATGCCACCGCCGACATCCCGTACCCGACGATCGTGATCGTCGATGCAGACCGGGTCGTGCAGTTCATCGACGTCCACGTCGACTACACGAGCCGCACCGAGGTCGCCGCGATCCTCGCACAGCTGGCGCGGACCGCGAGCGTCGCGGCCTGATTCTGGGCCGAGCCTCAGTCGATTGTGACGGAGGTGTTCTCGCCGACATCCGCCGGGGTCTTCGGCTGTGGTCATGGCTCCAAGATCACGCTGCACGCCGCACGCGGCCCGCGGCCAGAAGGTCTAGGCGGGACTCAGGCGCCGAGCGCGGCCTTCGCCTCGGCCGCGATCGCCTCGGCCTCGCCGACCGTTGCGCGCCGGAAGGGCCGCCGAGGCTGGAACACCGGGAACACGAGCGGGATGAGCCCGTCGTCGGCTTGCAGCACGACCGCGATCCCCGGATGTCCACCACGCCGCCCGGCGACGAGCCGGCTGCCCACATCCAGCACTCTCGGGCGCTCGATGTCGAGCAGCAGAGCCGTGGAATCGCCGCCGCGGCGTCGCAGACTCACGCCCGTGGCATCCACCACCACCGTCAAGGCGTCGGCGCCGTCGAGCTCGACCGTCGGGTCGAGCAGGCGCACGGCGGCGTCGAGCTCGTGCGTGGGCAACGACGGGAACGCCACGGACCCGGGGTAGCGCGCCTGCATCGCGGCGGCCTGACGTCGCTGGCGCCCCTCGACAAAATGCAGGCTCAGCAGCCAGACGGCCACGATGAGCAGCACGACGACGACGAAGCTGAACGTCAGATTCACGGTGGGCGGCGTGGTCGTCCGCACGGCGAACAGCAGGAAGCGGATCGTCGCACTCCCGAGCGCGAGCACGAGCAGTCCTATCCAGATGGCGAAGACGCTGCGCCGCATGCAGCGAGACTAACGCGCGCCGAGTCGACCCCCCGGCGACGCGGAGTAGCCTTGCAGGATGGCGGCATCGCGCATCGGAACCCTGATCATCCTCGGCGCCGGGGGAGACCTGGCATCCCGGCTGCTGATGCCGGGACTGGCGTCTCTGCTCGCCTCCTCGCGCGGCGAGGAGATGCAGCTGATCGGCGTCGACCAGGCGCCGCTCACCGACGCCAAGTGGCAGTCCGTCGTGCGCAAGGCGTTCGCGGGCTCGCCGTCGGCGCTCGGCGAGAGGGTGGCCAAGAAGTCGTTCTACCTGCAGGGTGACGCGAGCAGCGCCGCGGACCTGATGCGGGCGATCAACGCGGCCACCGGCCGGGTCGCGCTCTACTTCGCCCTCCCTCCGGCCATCGCGGCACTGGCCTGTGCCGCGCTTGCCGACGAGAAGCTCCCGAACGGCATCGTCTTCGCGCTCGAGAAGCCGTTCGGCACCGACCTGGCGTCGGCGAAGGCGCTCAACCGGCTGCTGCAGCGGATCCTGCCCGAGGAGCAGGTCTTCCGCGTCGATCACTTCCTCGGCAAGTCAACGGTGCTCAACCTGCTGGGACTTCGTTTCGCCAATCGAATGTTCGAACCGCTTCTCAGCGCCCAGAACGTCTCACACGTCGAGATCGTGTTCGAGGAGGCGCTCGCCCTGGAGGGCCGGGCGGGCTACTACGACAAGGCGGGGGCTCTGATCGACATGATCCAGAGCCACCTGCTGCAGGTGCTCGCGCTCGCCACCATGGAGCCACCGTCTTCGGTGAGCTCGGAGGACCTGCGCGGCGGCATGGCGCAGGCGCTTCGAGCGACCCGTCCCTGGGCCAAGAACGGCACCGAGAGCCGTCGAGCCAGGTACACGGCGGGCAAGATCGGGCGTCGGATGCTGCCTGCCTACGCCAGCGAGCCCGGAGTCGACCCCATGCGGCAGACCGAGACCCTCGCCGAGATGACCGTCGCCGTGGACACGTGGCGGTGGGAGGGCGTGCCCTTCGTGCTCCGCTCGGGGAAGGCGATCGGCGATCCGCGCCAGGAGATCATCTTCACTTTCCGCGACGTTCCCCACCTGCCGACCGGATTCAGCGGACCCTCGCGTCAGGCCAAGCTGCGGGTCGGCTTCAGCCCGGCCCAACTCACGCTGGACATCGTGACCAACGGTCGCGACGATCCCTTCAACCTCGAGTGGGACACCATGGTGGCCCAGTTCGCGCCGAGCGAGCTGCAGACCTACGGCGAGGTGCTCGCCGAGCTCCTGACCGGCGACCCGACGCTCTCGGTGCGCGGCGACGTCGCCGAGGAGTGCTGGCGGATCGTCACCCCCGTGATCGCGGCGTGGAAGAAGAACGCCGTGCCGCTCGACAGCTACCCGGCAGGCAGCGGCGGGCCGAAGTCCTGGCGTTAGCCTCCACGCGGGGGGCTACTCGCCGCGCAGCCCGACCCCGAAGACCCTCTCGTAGAAGGGAACCGCCGCCGCGAAATCCTTGGTGTGCAACTCGAACCAGCAGGGGGCTCCCGGCACCCCGTGGGTGTCGATCGCCGAGCGAGAAGTCGAAGGTGTCAGGGTTGTAGCGCGCGCGGGTCCAGCCGAAAACGGCTCCGTAAAACGCCGCCGAGGCGTCGAGGTCGGAGCCGGTCAGTTCGACCCAGACCGGGGTGCCCACCGACACCGACGCGGGAGAGAAATCGGGCACGCATGGGGGTTGCCCGGTGACGAACTCGGCGGAAGAGGCCCGATAGGCTGACGACATGAAGGTCATCGTCTTCCTCGTGGCACTCGCGCTCTTCGTCGGCTCGTTCCTGCTGTTCGGCTACGCCTTCTCCGTGCCGGAGGCCTGGGCGAGCCTGATGTTCTTCAGCGGCGTCCTGGCGGTCGTGTTCTCGCTGGCGATCCCGTTCCACCTGCTCGAGCGCACGGACTGAGACCCAGCAACGGGCGCAGAGCCACCCTCGGCGTCGACGGCTCCGAACCCCCGACATGGTATCCCGCGGCTCCAGCTCGACCGTGACGGGCATCGCGCCCGCCGCCCCCGGGCGCACCTTCGGCATTCTCACGCCTAGCGATCCCTCGCGCTTCTATCCGAAGTTCCGGGTGATCCCGGCGACCGTGCGCGTCGAGGGCCAGACCGGCGCCTGGGATGCCGTTGGTCAGACCCGAATTTTGCGGCTGTCCGACGGTAGCTCGGTGCGGGAGACAACCACCGACGTGGAGCGGCCCGGCTTCTTCGCCTACGAGCTCACCGAGTTCACGAAGGTGTTCGGGCCGATCATCCATCACGCCCGCGCCGAGTGGCGCTTCGAGGCGATCGAGGGCGGCACCGTCATCAGCTGGACGTACACCTTCTTCGGCAAGCCGGGTCGCGGCTGGATCGTCTCCCTCATCGTCAACCTGATCTGGGCCGCGTACATGCGCCAGGTCATGCCGGGACTGGTCGCTGAGGTCGAGCGGGTGACCGCCGCCTGACCAACAATTTTGTTGCCATCGGCATCAATCTGGTTCCCTGCTCCACTCCGTAGGCGGCGCCCCCGTTCGGGGGTATGCTCCCGATAAACGGAGGGGCGACATGAGCGACACAGCAACGAAGCTGACTGCACAGCACACCGTCGACGACGGCATCGACTGGCTGTCGAGCCTGGCCACTGTTCTCGCCCGTGCCACACGGGTCGCTGTCCGGCTTCGGCCGGACGGCCTTCTCGAGCTCTCCGATCGCGGCGACGTGCTGGGCTACGTCGAGTTTGTGAAGCCCGTCTACGTGGCGCACGTCGGTGACTGCCCGCAGTTCGCCGTCGAGGTGGGACAGCGTGCGACGCTCGCGGCCGCCGTCGACGAGGTCCGCCGCCATCAGGACGCTCGGATCATGGAGGACCGATGACCGTCATCAACACCCCGACCGCCGAGGTAGCCCTCGGCTGCTGGACCATCCTCGACGACACAACGGACCGCGTGCGGGCCACGGTCACGCGCGAGCGGAACAACTACACCGTGCGCGACGAGAGCGGGCGCATCCTGGGCCGGTTTCCCACGCCGCAGCAGGCACTCGCGATCGTCGCAGCGTAGCTCCCGCGTCGCCGTCGGGCCCCTCGCTCGCCGGGCGTCTCGGGCCTCAGGCGCCGTCGAGCACGCGCGACACGAAGTTGTCGACGCGCTCGGCCAGCCGGCTCGCTCGGGTGAGGACCACGACATCCGGCGATGGCTGCATCTCGTATTGCGGCGGGGCGATGCGGATCAGCAGCGAGCACGCCAGGTCCGCGCAGATGTATGTGCCCACCGAGTCGCCGCGCTCACCCGCCTGTCCGGCACGTTGGGCGGTGAACATCCTCACCTGGCTGGCCGGCTGCGGGGTGTTGCAGAGCGAGCAGATCGCAGATCCTCCGCGCAGCCGCGTCTCGGCGGCACGCAGCACGAGTCCGACGGGACGCCCCTCGCGCCAGTAGGAGAGGTACCCGCGCTGCGGTGATCCGGGATCGCGCCAGCCGAGGTATTCGCGCTCGGCCCAGACGACTTCGTGGAGGCCCGGGAGCGGCATCCGGGCAGCCTCGGCGGTGCTCGCATTGATCAGCGAGTCCCGGATGTCGGCGTCGGTCAGCGGCTTCATACCTTGCCAGCCTAAGGCGGCTCGTGCCGCGCGCGTACTCACCCCGTAGCGTGGAGTCGACAGTTCGACGAAGGAGCACACATGGCTGAGAAGGTCTGGTTCATCACGGGGACGTCCCGTGGATTCGGTCGCGAGTGGGCGATCGCCGCCCTCGAGCGCGGTGACAAGGTGGCGGCCACAGCTCGCAACGTGTCGTCGCTCGACGATCTGGTCGAGCGCTTCGGCGACGCGATCCTGCCGCTCTCGCTGGATGTCACCGATCGCGCGGCCGACTTCGCCGCCGTCGCCACCGCTCACGAGAGTTTTGGGCGCCTCGACGTCGTCGTCAACAACGCCGGCTATGGGCACTTCGGCTTCGTCGAGGAGATCTCCGAGGACGAGGCGCGTCAGCAGTTGGAGACCAACCTCTTCGGCGCGCTGTGGGTCACGCAGGCGGCCCTGCCCTTCCTCCGCGAGCGGGGCTCGGGGCACATCATCCAGGTGTCGTCGATCGGCGGAATCAGTGCGTTCCCGCTCGTCGGCATCTACCACGCGTCCAAGTGGGCCCTCGAGGGCTTCTCGCAGGCGCTGGCACAGGAGGTTGCCGGTTTCGGCATCAAGGTCACGTTGATCGAGCCCGGTGGCTTCAGCACCGATTGGGGCGGATCCTCGTCGGTGACCTCGCAGCCGCTCCCCGCCTACGAACAGCTGCACGCGCAGGTTGCCGAGGCCCGTAAGGCCCGTCTTGGGGTCGCGGGCGACCCGAACGCCTCGGCAGCCGCCATCCTGAAGATCGTGGATGCCGCGCAGCCGCCCCTGCGCGTCTTCTTCGGCACCGCGCCTCTCGGCATCGCGAAGGCAGACTACGCGTCACGCCTCGAGACCTGGGAGAAGTGGAACGACGTGAGCGTGCTGGCGCAGGGCGTATAGCAGCGAAGTCGAGCCGCTCGCGCGGAGCTACAGCCCGCGGTCAACCATGTCGATCAGCCGAGCGCCTGCTCCGCGCGCGACCTCCGGGTCGAGATCGCGCAGGGGCCCCTCGAGCACGAGCATCGCGAGGCCGTGCACCGCGGACCAGGCCGAGAACTCCGCTCCGGGGCGGCGCTCGGGCGGCAGGGCGCCGACCGCCACCAGCTCGTCGAGCGCGATCGACAGCAGTTGGAATGAGGTGCGTCCGCCCGGTCTGGCCTTCTCGGGCGCGAGGGCGGTGTCGAGGTCGCTCGGCACGGTGAATGCCGCGCGAAACAGCCCGGGCTCGTCGCGGGCGAATCCGAGGTAGCCACGGCCGACCGCGCGCAGGTGCGCGTGTGCGGAGGTCGTGGCGTCGAGAGTCGCGGGCACGGCATTCCATTCGGTTTCGATCGCGCCCGCCACGAGCGATTGGGCGGCGTCGCTCACCGCTTCGACGAGCTCGGTGCGGTCGGCGAAGTGGCGATAGGCGGCGTTCGGCGAGACCCCTGCGCGACGGGTTGCTTCGCGCAGCACGACGGCATCAGGTCCGCCCTCGCGCGCCATCTCGAGAGCGGCATCGAGCAGTGCCTGCCGGAGGTCCCCGTGGCGGTAGCTCGCGCGCGCTAACATTGTGAACAGCGTACACAAAGGAACAATGATGCTGACGACAACGGGTGGTTTCAGCGGGTTCTCGGTCGACGACGAGGCGAAGGCGCTGGCGTTCTACCGCGACACGCTCGGGCTGACGGTCGTGGATACCGCGATGGGGTTGCAGCTCGACATCACCGGGGGCGCACCGGTCTTTGTCTACGCGAAACCGAATCACACGCCCGCCACTTTCACCGTGCTCAACTTCGAGGTCGCCGATATCGACGCGGCCGTCGACGAGTTGGTGGCCTGCGGCGTGACAATCGAGCTCTACCCGGGCACCTACCAGGACGAGAAGGGCATCACCCGCGGCAGGGCGGCGAACCGCGGACCCGACATCGCTTGGTTCCTCGACCCGGCGGGCAACATCCTGTCGGTGCTCAGCAACTGAGTTCCCGCCCCGACTTCTCGCGCTTAGATGGAGCCGTGGACACAGCCCTGATCGATCGCCTGCGGGCGGACCTGACGGCAGCGCGGTACACGGTCGACGCGCTCGGCGCCCTGTGGGGGAGCGAGGCGGATGCCGCCCTCGAGCGTGCGAATCGGCTGCCGGCAATCCGAGCGCTGGCAGGCGGCCAGGCTCCTCGAGCAACGCTGGCGACGCTCTTTGTGCTGGGAATGCCGGTATCAACCGCCGCGGCCGGTTCGGCGTTTCCGGAACTAGAACTCGCCGGTGCGCAGGAGCTGGGTCTGGTGACGGTGCGCGACGACCACGTCGTCGCGCTCATCGACCTGCGTCCGTACGACTTCCTCGACGCGCAAGGGGCCGGATCCTGGTGGATCGCCAGCGACCTCGGCGAGCTCGCCACCGGCCGCGCGCTCCGCACCGACCACGTGCTGGGCGTCGGCGGAGCCTCGCTCACCCTGAGCGGGTTGCTGCTGCCCGACCCCGTCGACTCGGTCCTCGATCTGGGGACCGGATGCGGCATCCAGGCCCTGCACGCCTCTCGCTGGGCTGCGCGCGTCATCGCCACCGATATCTCGGAACGCGCCCTCGAGTTCGCCCGCCTTACGGCGGCGCTGAACGGGATCGGCAACATCGAGTTCCGCCTCGGCAGTCTCTTCGAGCCGGTCGCGGGGGAGCGCTTCGATCGGATCGTCTCGAACCCGCCGTTCGTGATCACCCCGCGCACCTCGGGGGTTCCCGCGTACGAGTACCGCGACGGCGGTATGGTCGGCGACGCCCTGGTCGAGGCCGTCGTGACCGGAGCCCGCGAGCACCTCGCTCCCGGCGGGATCGCCCAGCTGCTCGGCAACTGGGAGTATCGCGCCGCGCCGGCCGGGCAGGGGACGGACGGCCTCCAGCGCGCCCTCGGCTGGGCGGACGCCGCCGCCCTCGACGCCTGGATCATCGAGCGTGATCGGCAGGATCCTGCCCAGTACGCCGAGACCTGGATCCGGGACGGCGGCACCCACCCGGGATCCGAGGAGTTCGAGCGGCTCTGCGGAGCGTGGCTCGACGACTTCGCGGCTCGGGGTGTGACCGGGGTGGGGTTCGGATACGTGCTGCTGCGGCATCCGGGGCGGGCCCAGTCGGTGGCCCCGGAGCACGCGCGTCTGCGGCGCACGGAACGGCTCGACGCCCCGCTCGGGCGTGGCACCGCCGGCCTCGGCGAGCACTTCTCCACCGCAGTGGCCGCGCACGACTGGCAGGCGCCGCGCACCGACGCCGAGGTGCTCGCGGCCCGACTCCGCGTCGCGGGCGACGTGACCGAGGAGCGCAGCCACTGGCCCGGCGAGGCGGACCCGAGCGTGCTGGTGCTGCGCCAAGGCGGCGGATTCCGCCGCGACATCCGCGTCGGCACCGAGCTCGCCGCGATCGTAGGGGCCTGCGACGGCGAGCTCCCGCTCGGTGCGATCATCACCGCGGTCGCACAGTTGCTCGATCTGGATGCCGCCGAGCTCAAGCGCAGCACCGTTGCCGAGGTGCGCGAGCTGCTGGTCGACGGGTTCCTCCTCCTTGAGGTCGGGGGTTAGCCCCTGGCTTGCGCTGGCTCCGGAGGCGAGGCTCGGAGCATGACAACCATCACCGCCCCACGCTCCTCCGTCACCGCCAGGGTCGCGTCGTGGCCGGAGTCTGCGCGGGGCTCGCACGCCGCTTCGGCTGGAACGTGAACGTCGTTCGGCTCGTTCCGCCGTGGAACGATTCGGCGCCGTCGTAACGTCGAGAGAACGCTAGGCACGGAGTCGTCCCGCGAAAAGCGGGAGCCTCGATGTCGAGCACGCAGGACGCAATCCACGGGCTATCAGAGACCCTGCACTTGAGCTCGGCCGCCTGTCGGATCGGCTCGGGCGTCGCAAGCTCTTTGTCCTAACCCTGGCGATCTATCTGGTGGGCAGCGGCGTGGCCGGCCTCTCGCCGAACAGGATGTTCTTCTTCGTACTGGGGCGGTGCCGCCCTCGCAGCGGTGGCGAGCATCTTCCTGCGGCGTCACATCCCCGAGAGTCCTCGCTGGCTGATGACCCACGGGCGCGAGGCGGAGAGGACGGTCGATGAGATCGAGGCCAGCGTCACCGCCGACGGGCACACCCTCAAGCCCGCCACCGGCGCCACGACGTCCGCCGGCAAATCCTGAGCGGTGACCCAGGTGCAGTCCAGCCCCCGCTCAGACGGCCCGCCTAGCGTGAAGTCAGGGGGTGGCCGCGATGGGTGTGCTGGCACGGTTGTTCGGATCTGAGCGCGAAAGAGTCGTTGAGTCGAACGAGCGCGCCCTGCTCCGCTACCGCCACGTGCTGAGCAGCGCCCCGGTCGAGTCGCTTGAGCAGGCGCACAGCGAGGCCTTCGGTCAACTCGCGGAGCGCCACCGCGCGGCGATCTACGAGGAGCTCAGCCGCGGTGCGGGCACCGGTGAGCGTCCGCTGTCGAGCGAGCCCGCCACACTGGCACGATCGGCGACACGCGCCGAACGCCGCGCTCCCGGGGCGCTCGAGCGCACCCTGCGGAGCGCCAATCTGCTCGAACCCGTCGTCAATCACGTCACGACGTCGCCGCTGGTGAGCGCGTTCCTTCCCTGGAACGGCTGATCCGCTCCCTCTCGACCGGCCAGCGGCCCAGCAGTAGGATCGCGACACCGAAGCACACCGCGCTCACGATCGCGAGCGGCAGGTTGAGGAAGTACTCGATGATCAGCGCGGGCGGAACAATCGTCAGCACCGCCGCGATCACGACGACCCGGCCCGGGGGTGTCGGCCCGACCTCGCGCGGCGTCTCGAAGCGCCCCACAAGGAACGACAGGGCGAACAGCAGCAGGAGCACCAGCAGGTAGAGCGGGATCCGCGTCCACCACCACGTGACCGTACCCGGCAGAGGGCTCCCGCCCGGAATCAGTAGCGCCACGCCCGTCAGGATGATGATGATCGGTAGGTGCCACAGGTAGATCGTCATGAGACGGCTGCCGGCGAGGAACACGATCGTGCGGGCCGGGCGAGTGCGCATGAGACCGGCGAGCAGGGGCCGCAGCAGCCGCAGGCCGCAGGCCTGCGAGAGTCCGAGCGCGATCAGCGGCACGGTGGGCGGGTTCAGGTTGGTGAGCATGTCCGGGGAGTACGGACCCCACGCGGTCAGCGGCACGAGCGTGGCCCAGCTGGCCAGCGCGAGGAGAACCAGCTGCCACCAGCGGCGGCGGTCGAACCAGCCGTCGGCATACCAGAATCCGAACTGCTGGATCAGGACCCACACGAAGAACAGGTTGAGCAGACCGAGGGCGTCGATCCCGCTTGCGAAACGGGCGGCATCCACGATGATCGCGCCGAGCAGCAGCGCCAGCAGTGTGAGCTTCGGGGATCGCGCGTGCCAGCGCAGTGCGAACGGCGCGATCGCCTGGCAGAGCCCGTAGGCCGCGAGGAACCACAGTGGAGAGCCGGCGCCGAGCACGACGGTATGCAGCAGGGTGCGATCGACCCCGAGCAGGGTTGCCCCGCCGATGACCACGACGTAGAAGACGAAGAGCGGGAAGGCGGGCTGGGCGAGCCGCAGGATGCGGATCTTGACGTAGTCGGCCGCGCTGCCGCCGCGCCGTTCGAGGCTCCGCCACGCGGTCTTGCTCGCGAAGCCGCCGACTACGAAGAACAGCGGCATGATCTGAAAGACCCAGGTGAGTCCGTTGAACCAGGGCTGATGTTCCAGCGGGCGGCTCACCACCAGTCCGTTCGGCCCGCTGCCGACGCCGGTCTCGAGCAGGTGGATGGCCACCACGAGGAGCACGCAGAACACGCGAGCGAGGTCGAGCGTCAGGTCGCGCTTCGAGAGGTCGATACTCGAAACGTCTGAGGCGTTCTTCGGAAGACTCACTCGCCACACTTTAGGGGTGAGATGGCGAGCAACCGCCTCACGGCGTGGTGGAGGGTGAGGGCCTGGGACACTTCGACGGAGGTGTTGTAGACACGGCCGAGCAGGCTGACGAAGCGCTGTCCGGTTTCCTGGACGTAGCCGAGGATGGTCATGGGTCCACTCGACCACCGCGAAATCCGGGCTACCAGGGCATTGACAAATCGTTAGCTGCGCGAACGACTCCGGCGCCGGACGACGGCCGCGGCATCCGGGAGCAGCTCGACGCCCTCCGAGCCCGCAGTCACGCCCGAGGAGGTGGCGAACAGGAGGTCGGCGGACCTCGGCGAGAGTCGTGGCTCGGTGCCGAGGTTGACCAGCACCTCGACCTCGCCCTGCCGCAGCTCGAACCAGCCCGCGGCGTCATCCCAGTCGGCGGACAGCATCCCGAAATCGGGTGTCGTGAGCTCGGGCTCGCGACGTCGCAGGGCGATCAGTTCGCGATAGATCGCGAAGAGCCGCGCGTGCTCGGACTCCGCGAGCTCCGACCAGTCGAGGTGGGAGCGGCGGAAGGTCTCCGGATCCTGCGGGTCCGGGACGACGGCCGGATCCCAGCCCATGCGCGCGAACTCGGCGATCCGGCCCTGGGCGGTCGCCTCCGCGAGTTCTGGCTCGGGATGCGAGGTGAAGAACTGCCACGGCGTGGACGCGCCCCACTCCTCGCCCATGAAGATCATCGGCGTGAACGGGCTGAGGATCGTCAACACGGCGGCGACCGCCAGACGGTCGGGGGAGAGGGTCGCGGTCAGCCGGTCGCCGGTGGCGCGGTTGCCGATCTGGTCGTGATCCTGCGAGAAGGTGACGAGGCTCGTCGTCGGCAGCTCGGACGGGATCGGCTTGCCGTGCTCCCGCTCCCGGAAGCTCGAGTATGTCCCGTCGTGGAAGAATCCGCCAGTCGCGGCCTTGGCCAGCGCTCCGAGCGAGGCGAAGTCCTTGTAGTAGCCGGTGGTCTCGCCGGTCAGGGCGGCGTGGACGGCGTGGTGGTAGTCGTCGCTCCACTGCGCGGCGAGGCCGTAGCCGCCGCCGTCCCCGGGAGCCCGCGGCTCGATCATCACGGGATCGTTGAGATCGGATTCGGCGATCAGGCTCAGCGGCCGCCCGACCGCGGCCGCCAGGGCGTCGGTCTCAGTGGCGAGCTCCTGCAACACGTGCATTGGGCTCGGGTCCACGAGAGCGTGGACCGCATCCAGTCGAAGTCCGTCGACGCCGTACTCCTCGAACCACATTCGCGCGTTGTCGAGGATGTAGCGGCGCACCTCGAACCGGCCCAGATCGAGCGAGTCGCCCCAGCTGTTCGCGGAGTCGTGGTGAAGGTACGGGCCGAATCGCGGCAGCACGTTGCCGCTCGGACCGAGGTGGTTGTAGACGACGTCCTGGATGACACCCAGACCGCGCGCGTGACAGGCGGTGACGAAGCGGTGGTAGGCCTCCGGGCCGCCGTAGCTCTGCTGAACCGCGAACCAGGCGACGCCGTCGTAGCCCCAGTTATGCGTGCCGTTGAAGGCGTTGACGGGGAGCGGTTCGACGAAGTCGACGCCGAGCTCGACCATGTGGTCGAGACGCTCGATGGCACTGTCGAGGGTGCCCTCGGGGGTGAACGTGCCGAGATGCAGCTCGTAGATCACGCCGCCGTCGAGGGAGCGGCCGTGCCAGTCACCGAGCTCGAGCGGCGGGATGTCGATCACCTGGCTGAGCCCGTGGACGCCGTCGGGCAGCGAGCGGCCTCGCGGGTCGTAGAGCACGTCCTCGGAGTCGTCGAGCCGGAAGCCGTAGCGGGTGCCCGGCGCGAGTTCGCGGTCATCGATCCACCAGCCGTCGGCGCTTTGCCGGAGGTCGCGCTCGCCGCCCCGCACGATCACGAGGCCGACACGGTGCGCGTCGGGCGCCCAGACGCGCGCGATGAATCCGCTCACAGCGAGGCCTCCTCCGCGGCGAGCAGCGCGACGGGATAGTCGGCGAGCAGCCCGGCCACTGGCGTCTCGCCGCCCGCGACGGTGCGTCCGGTCAGCTGTTCGACGAACGGACCGAAGGGCAGCAGCACCGTGGTGTCGCCCCAGCCGCCGCGCGCGGCGAGGCCGAGCGGGAGCCGCGTCGCCAGCGCGATCGCGCCGCCGCGATCGACCGCCACGAGGTGATCGGTCGCCCCTCCGACGCTGGGCAGCGGCACGTAGCGGGCAAACAGTTCGGGCCGATCGCGTCGGAGCCGCAGCGCCCGCGACACCAGCAGGAGCTTCGCGGCGCCGCTCTCGGCGCCGACCCCTTCGACCGGCGGGCGGAAGCCAGCATCCAGTTCGGCCAGCAAGCGGCGACGCTCGTCGAAGTCGACTGGGCGTCGGTTGTCGGGGTCGACGAGGGACCGCTCCCAGAGCTCGCTGCCCTGATAGACATCGGGCACGCCCGGTCCTGTCAGCTGCAGCAGCTTGGCGGCCAGCCCGTTGGACCGCCCGGCCGGGGCGAGCAGCGCGACGATCTGCTCGACATCCGCGGCCACCTCGGCGTCGTCGAAGAGGTCGTCGACCAGCCGATGCATCCGCGTCTCGAACTTGTCGTCGGGGTCGGCCCACTCGGTGGAGGTGCCCGCCTCCCGCGCCGCTTTCTCGGCGTAGGCGTGCAGCGCCTCGCGCTCGCGCGGCCAACTACCAACGACCGATTCCCAGAGCACGTTCTCGAACGCGCCGTCGGCGAGCGGATGCTGCGCGCGTCGTCGCCCGAGGAACGCCGCCCACTGCTCCGGCGCCTCCGCGATCACCGAGATGCGCGCGCGCGTGTCTTCGCCACGCTTGGTGTCGTGCGTCGACAGGGTCGTCATCGAGAGCGGATGCGCGGCCAGCCGGGTCTGCTGCCGCTCGTGGAACGCAGGCGTCGTCATCGAGAACTCGGCGGGATCCGCCCCAACCTCGGTGAGGCTGGCGAGCCGGGACACGCGGTAGAAGGCCGTGTCCTCCACGCCCTTCGCCATCACCATCCCCGAGGTCTGCTGGAAGCGGATGGCGGCTGGATGCTGCGGGTCGCCCAGGATCGGAGCGAGCACGTCGAGAGCGTCGGCCAGGTCCGGCCGGCGGCGGCGCGCGTCTGCCAGGGCCGCCTCGAGGTGCTCGGCCCCGAACGGCAGGTAGCTGCGGTACACCGGGAAGCAGGCAAGCAACTCGGCCATCGCGTCCTCGGTCGCAGGCGCTCGCGAGAGGCCCGAGTCCCGCGCAAGCCTGCGCACCTCGCTGTGCAGGATGCCGTCGGCGATTCCGCGCTTCGTATCGTGGATGAGCTCGGCCCAGGGCCGCCCGCCATCCTGCCGCAACTTCGCGTCGAGTGCATCGAGCCGAGTGCGTCCGGCCGGATCCACCAGCACCCGGTCGAGCTCGGCCAGCGCGTCGTAGCCGGTGGTGCCCGCCGTCGCCCAGAACGGCGGCAGTGGCTCCGCCCCCTTGAGGATCTTCTCGACGAGCACGTAGGCGCCGCCGGTCGCGGCCGCCAGCGCGTCGAGGTAGCCGCCCGGATCGGCGAGGCCGTCCGGATGATCCACCCGCAGCCCGTCGACGAGGCCGTCGCGCAGCCAGCGCACGATCTCCACGTGCGAGGCGTCGAAGACCTCGGGCAGCTCCACCCGGATCGCGGCGAGCTCGTTCACCGCGAAGAAGCGGCGGTAGTTGAGGTCGGTGTCTGCGCGGCGCCAGTCGACGAGTTCGTAGTGCTGTCGCCCGTGAACCGTGACCGCGTCTGACCCGTCGGCCGCCGAGCCCGGGGCGAGCGGATAGCGGTGATCGTGGTACCGGAGTTCGTCGCCGACCACCTGGAGCGTGCCCGCAGCGGCGGCCTCCTCGAGCGTCTCGCCGAGCACCGGGACGGTGAGCCGGCCCCCGCCTTCGGCCCAGTCGATGTCGAAGTATTTCGCGATGTGGGAGCCGGAGCCGTGCTGCAGCAGGCTCCACCACCAGGCGTTCTGGGTGGGGTCCGCGACACCGACATGGTTCGGCACGATGTCGGCGAGCACGCCGAGCTGCTCACGGTGGGCGGCATCCGCCAGCGCCTGCAGCCCGGCCGCCCCGCCCCGCGACGCGTCCACTCGCGCGTGGTCGGTCACGTCATAGCCGTGTGTGGAGCCCTCCGTCGCCTGAAGCAGCGGCGACAGGTACACCCAGTCGACACCGAGCGCGCGCAGGTAGTCGGTCACCTCGGCGGCCGCCGTCAGCGGGAAGTCGGCCGTCAGCTGGAGCCGGTAGGTCGAGAGCGGTGTGCGGGTCATTGCGCCCCAGCAGGCTCGCTCGAGATCGCGGCGGCGGTCGAGGGCGGGGCGAGCGTGGCGCTCACGGCGGGGTCGCCCGCAGCAGCTTCGGTGTGCTCGCGCAGCACGAGGAAGGTGTGCGCGTTCACGCTGCACGTCGACCCCGCCGCGAGAGCCGCCCCGTCGACGTGGTCGCCCGCGGTGTCGACGATGACGTCCCACGCCGCCCCGTGATCAGAGTCGGGAAGCGTCAACTCGACGGGCTCGTCGTGCGCCGAGTAGTAAACGAGGAAGCACACGTCGATCACGCGTTCGCCGCGGACGTCGACCCCGTGGATGTCCTGGCCGTTGAGCCACATCCCGATCGTGCGGCCGAATCCGGACTCCCAGTCCTCGGGCGTCATCGGCTTGCTGTCGGGCTTCACCCACTCGACGTCGGCAAGCGGTTCGCCCTGGCCGCGCACGATGGGTCGCCCGTCGAAGAAGCGTGCACGCCGGAACGTCGGATGCTCCCGCCGCAGCCGCGCGATCGCCGCCGTGAACTCGATCAGGCCCTGGTCGGCTCGATCCCAATGCACCCAGCTGATCTCGGAGTCCTGGGCGTATGTGTTGTTGTTGCCGTTCTGCGTCCGTCCGAGCTCATCGCCGTGAAGCACCATCGGCACACCCTGGCTGAGAAGCAGCGTGGCCAGGAAGTTGCGCTCCTGCCGGCCGCGCAGCGTCTCGATCGCCGGGTCGTCGCTCGCGCCCTCGACGCCGCTGTTCCAGGAGCGGTTGTCGTCGGTGCCGTCCTTGCCGTCCTCGCCGTTCTCGTCGTTGTGCTTCTCGTTGTACGAGACCAGGTCGCGCAGGGTGAATCCGTCGTGGGCGGTGACGAAGTTGATCGAGGCGACGGGGCGGCGTCCGGTGTCCTCGTAGAGGTCGGACGAGCCCGTGAGTCGGGATGCCAGCTCGCCCAGCGTTGAGGGCTCGCCGCGCCAGAAGTCGCGCACAGTGTCGCGGTACTTGCCGTTCCATTCTGTCCACTGCGGGGGAAAGTTGCCCACCTGGTAGCCGCCCGGTCCGATGTCCCACGGCTCGGCGATCAGCTTCACCTGGGAGACGATCGGATCCTGCTGCACGAGTTCGAAGAAGGCCGAGAGCTTGTCGACCTCGTAGAACTCACGCGCCAACGTCGCCGCGAGGTCAAAGCGGAAGCCGTCGACGTGCATCTCGGTCACCCAGTAGCGCAGCGAATCCATGATGAGTTGCAGGGTGTGCGGATTGCCCGCATTGAGCGAGTTGCCGGTGCCGGTGTAGTCCATGTAGAGCTCGGGGGTGTCATCCACGAGCCGGTAGTAGGCCGCGTTGTCGATGCCGCGCATCGAGAGCGTCGGGCCGAGCTGGTTGCCCTCCGCGGTGTGGTTGTAGACGACATCCAGGATCACCTCGATGCCGGCCGCGTGCAGAGCGCGCACCATCCCCTTGAACTCCTGCACCTGCGAGCCGAGGGCTTCGGCGGACGAGTACCCGGCGTGCGGCGCGAAGAAGCCGATCGTGTTGTAGCCCCAGTAGTTGCTGAGGCCCTTCTGTTGCAAGGTGTCGTCGTTGACGAACTGGTGCACCGGCATGAGCTCGATCGCGGTGACGCCGATCTTCTGCAGGTGCGCGATGACGGAGGGGTGGGCGATGCCGCCGTATGTTCCGCGCTGCACTTCGGGGACATCCGGATGCAGCTCGGTGAGTCCCTTCACGTGCGCCTCGTAGATCACCGATTCGGCGAGTGGCGTGCGCGGCATGCGATCGCCTGACCAGTCGAAGAAGGGGTTGACCACGACGCCGTGCATCGTGTTTTTGGCCGAGTCCTCGGTGTTGATCTCGTCCGGTCTGTCGAAGTCGTAGGAGAAGAGCGACTGACCCCACTGGATGTCATCGCAGGTGGCCTTCGCGTACGGGTCGAGCAGGAGCTTGGCCGGGTTGCAGCGCAGACCCTTCGCGGGATCCCAGGGTCCCGAGACCCGGTAGCCGTAGCGCTGCCCGGGCTGGACGCCAGGCAGATAGCCGTGCCAGACGTAGCCGTCAACCTCGGTCAGCTCGACCTTCGTTTCGTTCAGCTCCCCGTCGAAGAGGCAGAGCTCGACGCCTTCCGCGATCTCACTGAAGAGGGCGAAATTTGTGCCGTTCCCGTCGAAGGTGGCACCCAGAGGGTACGCGTTTCCAGGCCAGAGTTGCATGGCTCCGACGGTACTTGCTCCGCCGCGGGTGCACCCGGATCGGGCTGGATCTTTGCCAGGCGCCCTTCAGCTTCTGCCAGGATCTGCCCAGGTTCATGATCCAGCATCGTATCGACCCCGCTTGTTCCGGTGCGACGCTGTCCACCGTGCAGAACGGCGACGTGGGTCTGCTCCATCAGAAGGCGCAACATAGGCGTCCCGCGTGTGCACGAGTGCCGCGCCTCACCCGAAAGTGCTAGTTCTTTTGCCCCAACATCGTTTTGAGAGCGCCCCTGTGCACTCGCCGCTCGCCGGCTTCCTGAGCATCAACCGCTCGGTCCTCGCCATCACCGCGATCGCCTTCGTGGTCGCCGCGGTCGGCGTTCACGAGATGCCCGCCCAGGCGGCGACGCAGAGGGTGAGCACGGTCGTCCCCGGCCAGCACCTCGCGGTGGTGCCGGCTCCTGTCACGGATGCCGACAACGCCGTGTCGTCGAAGCGCGACGCGTTCACGGTCACCACCTTCTCGATGGTGGAGTGGCCGATCGACCCCGCGAGCCCGGTCAGTGATCACTTCGGCAGCCGCACGCCACCGTGCGCGGGCTGCTCCAGCCTCCACCGCGGCACGGACTTCAACCCCGGAATCGGCACCCCCATCGGCGCAATCGCTGACGGCATCGTGACCGAGGTCGGCAACCCCTCGGGCGAGCTCGGCGTGCACGCGATCGTCCAGCACACCATCGACGGCGTCGTCGTCGTCAGCGTCTACGGTCACATGCAGCTCGGATCGATGCACCTGTCGGTCGGGCAGACGGTAACGCGCGGGCAGCCGGTCGGGCTCGTGGGCGACACCGGCGAGAGCACGGGAGCACACCTGCACTTCGGCATCCTGGACACCGACGGCACGCCGATCGACTCGCTCGCCTGGATCACGAAGCACGCCAACGCCGCGTACCTCGCCGCGGGCTGAGCGTCGCATGCTGGGTCCCTCAT
Organism: Microbacteriaceae bacterium; assembly: GCA_025352325.1. Taxonomy (GTDB): domain Bacteria; phylum Actinomycetota; class Actinomycetes; order Actinomycetales; family Microbacteriaceae; genus Lysinimonas. The sequence goes on from JANXTR010000012.1 coordinate 133,268, forward strand.
GCTGCGGCCCGCCGCCGAGCTTCGGGCCGCAAACCCCCGAGAAGGCACCTTTGCACCGAAATAACTCGTTCGCCCGCGCGCTTTCGATGCAAAGCAGTGGTTTCGACGTCGTCGCTCGGTCGGATACTGCGCGTCACACCTCGAGCCGCAGCTAACGTAGAGCAGTGACCGAGCCGCTCCTCCGCCCGTACCGCGACGCCGATCTGCCGACACTTGTTGACGTGAACGACGAAGCGTATCCGGCTGTGCCGATCACGCCCGCCGCCGAACTGGCCGAGTTGATCGCAATGAGCACCGTGAAGGTCGTTGTCGAGGCCGACGGGCTCCCCGCGGGCTTCGTGCTCGGGATGCCGCCCGGGCTCGACTACGCGAGCGAGAACTACGTCTTCTTCAGCGCGCGCGCGCGCGAGCTCGGTCGTGATTTCGTCTACGTGGACCGGATCGTGCTCGCGCCGGCGCTGCGGAGCCGTGGCCTCGGTCCGCAGCTCTACGCTGCGGTGTTCGACGAGGCTCGCCGAGTCGGGGCTGCCGAGGTGCTCTGCGAGGTGAACGTCGAGCCGCCGAATCCCGGATCACTCGCCTTCCACACCCGGCTCGGATTCGTCGAGGTCGGTCGACAGCAGACGCACGGCGGCGAGAACGTGGTTGCGCTGCTGGCCGCGCCGGCGAACTCGGCGCCAGTAGGGACTCGTTGGTAAGAAGCAGTCGTTCTCGGTGGCTGTTCGCCTGGTTGTTCGTGGTGAATGCCGTCCTCACTTTTTCGTACACCCTGGTCGGCCAGTGGGCCACGATCGGGTTCGACTCCGTCTTCTACCACCAGATTCTCATGGCCACGGCGGCGCTGGTTTTCATGGTCTGCGTGGTGCTCTTTCTCGTGCTGAGCGCAGTCGGCGTGGGTGTGGCTGTGGTGTCCTTCGGCAAGGACTTGGATCTGAACGATGTGCTGTTTCCTCTTGGGCTGAGCACGCTCAATGTGTTCGCTTTCTTCCTGGTACGAGTTCGGCCTCCCCTCCCCTCCACCATGAGCGAAGGTCACGGTCCCGACGGATCTTCCGGATAGATCGTGCCGATCCAGCGTCGCCGTGCTCAACCGTCGGGCCGCACGCCGGATCGCCCTGCCGGTCGAGCCCTCGCAGCAGCGGCTCGTCGAGGTGCTGAGCTTCCTGCCCTTCCTGACGGTCGTGTTCGCGGCCTTCGTCCCGCTGGCGGCGACGCTCTACCTCGCGGTCTCGACCACTTGGACGCTCGCGGAGCGCAGCCTGGTGCGCCGCGCCCTCTTGACCCCGTGACGCGGGCGCTAGGGCCGCGGCGGCGTGCCCCCGCTAGCGGCTGAACACGTCGTTGAGCGTCACCGGCTGCAGCTGCCGATCCCGGATGAGCTCGGTCAACTGGTCGAACACGTGCGTCACCGGGTCGTAGTTGGCGTGCCCGATGACGATGTGCTGGGCGAGGAACCACGTCTGGGCGAAGTCGAGCACCTGTGCCTCGGTGATCCGGCCGGAGTCCGAGAGCGTGCCGTACCAGAGCACCGGTTGGTGATAGCCGATGTCCCGAGCCGCGGACTGCACGTGCGCGTTCAGATAGCCGTATGGCGGGCGGAAGTAGGGGGCGGCATCCACCCCGAAGGTGCTCCGGATGAAGTCGCCGCAGCCTGCCAGCTCGGCCTGGATCGCGCCGGTCGACAGCTTCGTGAGATCCGGATGGGACATGGTGTGGTTGCCGAGCTGCAGCTGGCCGCTCTCGACCAGCGGTCGCATCGCCGCGGCGTTCTCGGTCCAGGAGGCGAACTTGGTGGTGACGAAGAAGGTGAGCCGCATCCCGGTGCGGCGGCAGAGCTCGGTGTAGGCGCCGACCACCTCGCTGCTCGCGCCGTCGTCGACCGTGAGGGCGAGCAGGTTGCCGGGGCCGGGCAGCGAAGAGAGGGTGGCACCCGGCAGCCTGACCCGGGTCAGATGGGGCGGCTCGAAGTACGGGGGCAGCCGCTGCGCGACGGGCATCGGATGCGGCTCCGGGCGAGGATGACCGAGCCCGCGCGGTGAGGTGGTCGGCCCCGCCGGGCCTCCCGATCCTGCGGAACCTCCCGCCGGGCCGAAGGTCGGCGCGAAGGTGGGGCGGAATCCGCTCGCCACCGCGTCGCCGGCGGCCACGGCTCCGGCGCCCAGCCCCAGCCCGAGCACACCGAGCGCCACTCGGGTGAGGAAGCGGCGGCGGTCCATGGTGGGCGAAATCCTAGCGAGCGAGCGCGAACGCACGGGGTAGACTGACAGTGAAACACGGGAGTCCGGTGTGCCGGGCTGAGAGGGAGCTTATCCAAGCTCCGACCGTCGAACCTGATCCGGATAATGCCGGCGCAGGGAGGCAAGGGCGTCACCGCCCATCTCGAAACCCGTGCCGAACTCAATCTGAGAGGCACGTCATGTCTGCACCATCCATCCTCCGTTCCCGCCCGAAGATCGTCTGGCGGTGGCGGGTCGTTGACATCGTCGTCGCCGCGGTCATCGGGGTCGCGGCCGGTGTCGTCTTCCTGGCCTGGAACTTCGGATACCAGGGCCCGTCGAATCTGCTGACGCCGATCCTGCCCGGACTCCAGGGGCTCACCTCGGGCCCGTGGCTCTTCGCGGGCGTGCTCGGTGGGCTGGTGATCCGCAAGCCGGGGGCCGCCCTATTCGTCGAAATCGTCGCGGCCTTCTTCTCGATGCTCTTCGGGGCCCAGTGGGGAGTCGACACTCTCGTTTCCGGAGTGCTGCAGGGTCTCGGCGCCGAGCTGATCTTCGCGGTCTTCCTATACAGGAGCTTCGGGATCGCCGTCGCCGTTCTGGCGGGTGGCGCGGCGGGACTGCTTGAAGTACCGCACGAGTTGATCGCGTACTACCCCGGCTCCTCGGCGATATTCGTCGCGGTCTTCACGATCAGCCTGGTCCTCTCGGGCGCGGTGGTCGCGGGGGTCGGCTCCTGGCTGATCGCGCGAGGTCTCGCGGCGACGGGTGCGTTGAGCCGTTTTGCGTCCGGCCGGCAGCAGGTGGCGGACGTCTAACATCGGGGCTAGCCGCCCGGCCGCGGTCAGCGTCGAGGGCTGGGGTTGGCGGCACGCAGGTCGACGGGCGTGGGCGCTCTCCGAACTCGAGCTGACGGTGAAGCCCGGGGAGCGTGTGCTGCTGCTCGGCGCATCGGGTTCAGGCAAGTCGACCCTCCTGGCAGGGCTGGCCGGAGTGCTCGGGGGAGACGACGAGGGGGAGCAGCGCGGTCGCCTTCTCATCGACGGGGTGCCCGCTGGCGCCGCTCGGGGCCGCGTCGGTCTGGTGCTTCAAGACCCTGAGACGCAGGTGCTGATGGCTCGCGTGGGTGACGATGTCGCGTTCGGGTGCGAGAACCTGGGCGTGGCGCACGACGAGATCTGGAGGCGCGTCGATGATGCCCTGGATGCCGTGGGGCTTCGCGTGTCGCGTGACCACCCCAGTGAGCGGCTCTCCGGGGGCCAGAAGCAGCGCCTCGCGCTCGCCGGTGTCATCGCCATGCGACCCGGCCTGATCCTGCTCGATGAGCCGACCGCCAACCTCGACCCCGACGGAGTCCGAGAAGTGGTGGCGGCGGTCACCGCACTCGCGGCCGTCACCGGGTCCACGGTGATCGTCGTCGAGCATCGCGTCGCCGCCTGGAGGCAGTTCGCGGAAAGAGTCGTGGTGCTCGGTCCCGACGGCCGAGTCCTGGCGGATGGAACCCCGGTCTCCGTTCTGGACCTCGAGGGTGCCGCTCTGGCCGCGATGGGCGTCTGGGTTCCGGGACAGGAGCCGCGGCTGCGGGTCGCTGCTCCGGACGTCGGAGCGGACCTCCTCACGGCGGAGGGCCTCGCGGTCGCCCGCGAGCCGGCGCACGTTATCCTGAGCGCACTCGACGTCACCATCACCGAGCGTCAGGCGGTGGCGGTCACCGGGCCCAACGGCGTCGGCAAGTCCACGCTCGCGCTTACCGTCGCGGGACTGATCCCGCCGGCGGCGGGCGTTCTGCGCGCGGAATCGATGCTCGCCTCGGGGCTTGGCCCCCACCCGATCCGCTGGAAGTCCCGTGACCTTCTTCCGCGCATCGGCGTGGTGTTCCAGTCGCCAGAGCACCAGTTCCTCGCCTCGACGGTGCGCGACGAGCTGGCGGTCGGTCCCCGGGCGCTCAACATGCCCTCCGCCGCCGTCGCTGATCGCGTCGACGAGCTTCTCGAGCGCCTCGGACTCACGGAGTTGGCCAGCGCGCACCCTTTCACGCTGTCGGGCGGGCAGCAGCGTCGACTCTCGGTGGGCACAGCGATTGCCGTCTCGCCGCGCCTGCTCGTGCTCGACGAGCCCACGTTTGGGCAGGACTCCGTCACCTGGTCGGCGCTGGTGCGACTGCTCGCCGAGGTGCGGGGTGCCGGGACGGCCCTCCTTCTCGTGACTCACGACGAACTGTTGGCCCCGGCGCTCACGGCGACGTCGTGGGAGTTGAGGCGGGGGGCAGCGTGACGGTGCCGGAACTCGCCACGGCGCCGGACCCCGTGCGCGCTGCTCCCAGCATGCATGGGCGAATCAACCCGGTGGCCCGCCTGATCGCGGCGATCGTGATCGCCGGCGGTCTGGTCTGGTCGATCGACGTCGTCTCCGCGGGCGTCGCGCTCGCACTCGAGATGCTGCTCACCCTTGCACTCGGAGTGACGCCGCGTGCATTCTGGCATCGCACCGCCGTGATCTGGGTAGCCGCGCCCCTCAGCGGACTGACCCTGTTGCTCTACGGGCAGAGCTCGGGGCGCGTGCACCTGCACTGGCTGTTCGTCGAGATCAGCGACGGGTCGATCGTCCTCGCGGTCGCGGTCTGTCTGCGCGTTCTGGCCATCGCGCTCCCCGCTGCTGTTCTGTTCATCGGGGTCGACCCGACGGATCTGGCCGACGGCTTGATCCAGCTGATTCATCTGCCGGAGCGGTTCGTCATCGGCGCACTTGCCGCTCTCCGTCTGGCGGGCCTCTTCCGAGCGGACTACCGGGCGCTCGAACTCGCGCGTCGAGCCCGCGGCGTGGCCGATCGGAGTCGTGTGCGGCGGTTTCTCGGCCTCGCATTCGCGCTCCTCGTCCTCTCTATCCGACGTGGGACCGCCCTCGCCACCGCGATGGAAGCACGCGGCTTCGGCGGCAGCACCCCAAGAAGTCGGGCTCGCCTGTCGCGCTGGGGAGCACGCGAGTGGGCGACGATCGCCGTGAGTGCGGGCGTGGTGGTGGTGGCCGTCGCCGCGGGAGTGGTCACGGGCCAGTGGGTGCTCCTTGGCAGCTGAGGTGGTGGACTCCGCCCCGGTTTTCGACCTGATCATCGCGATCCGGGATGCGGCGGACTCGCGACGCGCCGTCGTGCTCCTCGACGGCCGCTCAGGCTCGGGCAAGAGCGTGCTGGCCGCGTCGTTGGCTCCCGCCCTGGACGCGCAACTGCTCAGCCTCGACGACCTCTACCCCGGGTGGGAGGGGCTCGAGGCCGGATCCGAGGTCGTGCACGAGACGGTTCTGCGCGCCCTCGACCCGGGGTGGGTTCGCTGGGATTGGGCGTCCGAGAGCGCGGCGGAGTGGCATCCGATCGATCCGGATCGCACGCTTCTCATCGAGGGCTGTGGCGCGCTGAGCCGCGCCAATCGCGAGCTCGCCACATTCGGCATCTGGCTCGAGCTGGATGTCGTCGAACGCCACCGCCGTTTCTCCGAGCGCGACGCGGGTCGCTTCGACGACCACTGGGACCGCTGGGCGGCTCAGGAGGACTCGTTCATCGCGCGCGAGCATCCGCGCGAGCTCGCCGACGCGGTGATTGACGAGAACTGACGACGGCATCCGGCTTCACCGAGGGAGCCGCTCGGCCAGAGACCGCATCGAGGGGTGCCGTTTTGACGCCTCTGAGACGCCGCAGTGACCAAACGGCACCCCTCGCGTATGACGGCACGTCGCCGCAGAGCTCAGGCCCAGCCGAGCTCGTGTAGCTGCTCGTCGTCGAGGCCGTAATAGTGACCGATCTCGTGCACGAGCGTCACGTGCACCTGGTCGTGCAACTGCTCCAGGTCGTCGCAGACCGAGAGCAGCGGCTCGCGATAGAGCACGATGCGGTCCGGTAGCTCGCCGAAGCCGTACGTCTCACGGTGCGTGAGCGCGACGCCCTGGTAGAGGCCAAGCAGGTCCAGGGAGCCGTCCTCGGGACGATCCTCGGTCACGAATGCGACGTTCTCGATCCCGTCGACCATCTCGTCGGGAAGCAGATCCAACTCGGCGATGACGAGCTTCTCGAAGTCCGCGGCATCCAGCTCGAGGCTCATCGGAACCCCTCCGGCACCTCGGCCGACTCCGGGTCGAGCGCCGCCACCAGCGACCACTGCAGCTCACCCAGCCAGGCGTACACGTCGGCAAGATCCGAGTTCGGCAGCGGGTCGTCGTCGCGACGCACCCCAAGTCGCTCGGCAAGCACGAGCCGCAGGTCGGTGAGTGCGGGGAGCCAGCGCTCCGCATCGCCGCGTTCGACGACCAGCCGCCCGGCGTTGTCGGCCGACATCAGGGCCGCAGCGACCAGTCCGGAGTTGGCCGACTTGTGCTCGACGAGCCCCTCGCGGGTGTATTTGCGGAACTCGGATGCCGCCTCCGCATCGTCGGGGTAGGCATTCGGGAACAGCCGTCCCAACGCCGGGTCATCCGCGAGGTCGGTGTCGTCGAGCTCATCGTGGACGAGCTCGTCGTACTGCGCGAGCAGCGTCTCGAGCAACTGGCGCTCCATCGGGCTGAACTCGATCAGTACGCCCGTGATCTCGGGGGTGACCCTCACTGCGTCACCCTCACTGGCTCGCCCGATCGACGGTGGCCCAGAGTCCGTACTCGTGCATCGCCTCGGTGTGCCGTTCCATCTCTTCGCGCGGGCCGTTGGCCACGATGGCGCGGCCATCCTGGTGCACCTGCAGCATGAGGCGCTGGGCTTCCGACTTCGAGAAGCCGAAGTAGCTGCGGAACACGTGGGTGACGTACGACATGAGGTTGACCGGATCGTTCCAGACGACGGTCTGCCACGGTGCGTCGGGCGAAACCGACGACCGGGTCGTGGTCTCGCGCTCGACGTCCGTCGATGCTTTCAACATGGGGTGGATGACGGGACTTGAACCCGCGGCCACCGGCACCACAAGCCAGTGCTCTACCATCTGAGCTACACCCACCATGTGTGCGGCCGACTCCTCGCGGAGCCAGGGCAACCCCACGATATTACCGCACGAGCGATGCCCATGACTCCACCGTCGAGGCGGATGCCGCCTGCGCCTGCTCGCTCGTCGGCCCGGGCTCTGGAACGAAGACGATCTTGCGGTAGTAGTCGAGCTCGCGGATCGATTCGATGATGTCGGCGAGGGCGCGGTGGCCGCCGTTCTTGGCCGGCGCCTGGAAGTACACGCGCGGGTACCAGCGGCGGGCGAGCTCCTTGATGCTCGACACGTCCACGCTGCGATAGTGCAGGTGGCCGTCGACGCGAGGCATGTACTTCGCCAGGAAGGAACGGTCGGTGCCGATCGTGTTGCCGGCCAGCGGGGCGGTCTGCGCATCGGGGACGAACTTCAGGATGTACTCGAGCACCTCGTACTCGGCCTCGGCGAGGCTCACGCCGTTCGGAATCTCGTCGAGCAGCCCCGAGCGCGTGTGCATCTCGGTGACGAAATCGCCCATATGGTCGAGTGCCGACTGGTCGGGCTTGATCACGATGTTGAAGCCGGGGTCCAGCGGTTTCAGGTCGTAGTCGGTTACGACGACGGCAACCTCGACGAGTTCATCGAGCTCGAGATCGAGCCCGGTCATCTCGCAGTCGATCCAGACCAGGACATCGGGGTGTGCAGCCACGTGGTCAGCCTACCCGGGGCCGACGATGGGCCGCCGTCGGGCCGCCGTGCTTCGGATCGCCGTGCTCACGCCGCCGTGCTCACGCCGCCGTGCCCACGCCGATCGCCTCCGCCTCGACAACCGCGGGAATCCCGCGCCGGGTTCCGAGGTTGCGACTGACGTGATCGTCGACCTGTACACCTCCGCGTTCTGCGAGCCGTGCCACCTGACCCGGGCGGTCCTCGCGGATGCTGCGCG
>JANXTR010000021.1 GCA_025352325.1 Microbacteriaceae bacterium
ACCGGGAGCAGTTGATCGTCTTCGCATCGATCACCGTGCTCGCCACCGTCACCGTGCACGGACCCGCGTACGCCGACAGACCCGTCCCCGCAGGAACACCCGTACTCGACCCCGACGGGAAACCCGCAGTGGACGTCACCGAGGTCACTGGCACCACCGGTGCGGTCACAGGCGAGCCGGAGGGGACGCGGAAGGTGTCGCCTTCATAAGTCCAGATCGCGGCCGGGTAGTTAGCGATGACCGAGTTCTTCTCGGCGATGGATGCGGTGTAAAAGTGGTGCTGATTGGTCGGGCTCCAGAAGCGCGACACCGCGACTGTGCCGGTTACGGAAGTATTCGGCGGGTACACGTAGAACGCCACGCCTTCGAAGCTCCAGGTGGAAGCCGGGTAACCCGCGACGATCGAATTCTTCTCACTTTCTGAGGCGGTGTAGAAATGGCCGCTGAGCAGTGGACTCCAGAAGCGATAGAGCGGAACCGTCCCGGGCTGCGGCGTCAGGAACGCGTTATAGGCAACTCCTTCATAGGTCCAGATCGACGTCGGGTAGTTCGCCATGATCGAGTCGCGCTCTGTGACGGAAGCCGTATAGAAGTGAGTGGAATTCTTCGGACTCCAAAAGCGATAGACAGCGACCGGTGTCGAACTATTCGTCGCCGGTGTCGAGCCGCCTGCCGCAGGCGTCGCACTCGGTGTTGGTGTCGGCGTGGCACTCGGCGTCGGTGTCGACGCGGCCGCGGGGCTCGGCACGGTGGCGTAGTTGCCGAAGTCTTGCGTGAAGTAGATCTGGCCGTTCAGCTCGTAGTAGCCGATGCCGATCGCGTTGTAGCTGCCCATGATGTTCGCGTAGTGGCCGGGCGACTGATGCCAGGCCTCCACGACGGTGGTGGCGGCGTATCCGACGGCGATGTTCTCGGCCGCGCCGCTCCATCCGCTCGGGATCTGCGTCGAGTAGCTCGGATTGTGCGTCAGCGAGCCGTTGGCGTACATCTGCGCCGACCAGTTCTGGGCGACGGTGTCGATCTGGGTGCTCTCCACCAGCGGAGCGAGTCCCCCTGCGGCGCGCAGCGCGTTCGTATCCGCGAGGATCTGCGCCACCGCAGCCGGGATCGAGACGGATGCCGCTGCCTGCGCCGACAGTGGCGCCACCAGCATCCCGCTCACGGCCAGGCCGAGCGCGATCGTCGCGCCTACCAGCCGTCGACGGATCGGCGAAAGAGTGTTGTGAACCATGTTGCGGTGCCCCCCAGCGTCGCATACGTCGCTTCCCCCGAAGCGACTGTTGCCACCCTAGGACAGGGGACACGCACGCCACCCGCCCCCAAGGTGGGGGTCATGAGGTCCGTGGTGGCGTTGTGAGAGGTGTGACTCGTAGTCAGACCGTGAGCGACAGCACCAGGAAGATCAGGCCGATCAGGGGCGCAACGCCCTGGGTTATCGCCGCACGGGCCAGTTTCGGATTCGAGGTGATGAGCACGATCGAGGCCAGCAGCATGCTCAGCAGCACGAAGATCGACAGCGCGATCCCCTGCGCCTGAACGTTCGCGTAGGCGATCATCACGATCCCGGCGCCAGCGCCGAGGGCCAGGAACACGTTATAGAAGCCCTGGTTGTAGGCCATCGGACGCACAATGTCGGCCTCCTCCTGGGTGCGCAGGCCGAAGCGCTTCCAGGTGGCAGGGCGGCTCCAGAGCACGCTCTCGAGCGCGAAGATGACGATATGGATCAGCGCAGCGATCGCGACGAAGATCACGCCCAGGACGAGGAGGACACCGCTCATCCCGTCAGTGTGGCACTTCCCGGCTATCCGAAGAGGACGGCGGCCTCGTCGTAGCGGCTCTGCGGAACGACCTTGAGGCGGCCGAGCGCGTCCTCGAAGGGCACGTGCACGATCTGGGTGCCGCGCAGGGCGACCATGCGCCCCCAGTGACCGGACCGGATCGACTCGATCGCGGCCATCCCGTAGCGGGTTGCCAGCACGCGGTCGTATGCGCTCGGGGTGCCGCCACGCTGGATGTGACCCAGCGTGGTCGCGCGGGTCTCCATCCCGGTTCGGGTCTCGATCTCGGGAGCGAGCTGGTCGCCGATGCCGCCGAGCCGCGGGCGTCCGAAGGCGTCGAGCCCGCGCTCGGAATGCGCGTCGTCCATGGTGTCGAGTTTGAAGCCCTCGGCCACGCAGATCAGCGGGGCGCGACCGCGGTCGTGGGCAGACTGCACCCACTCGCAGATCTGCTCGATGCTCGTGCGCTGCTCCGGGATCAGAATCGCGTGCGCGCCGGCCGCCATGCCCGAGTGCAGCGCGATCCAGCCGACGTGGCGACCCATGACCTCGGCGACCATGCAGCGACCGTGCGAGTCGCCGGTGGTGCGCAGACGGTCCATGGCATCCGTCGCGATCTGCACCGCGGTGTCGAACCCGAAGGTGTAGTCGGTGGCCGAGAGGTCGTTGTCGATCGTCTTGGGCACGCCCACGATCTTGATGCCGGCATCCGTCAACCGCTTGGCGGCGGCGAGGGTGCCCTCCCCGCCGATCGCGATGAGCGCCTCGACGCCGTTCTCCTCCATGACCTCGGCCACGCGCTCGGCGCCGCCGCCCTCGAAGGGATTGGTGCGCGAGGTGCCGAGGATGGTGCCGCCCTGCTTCGAGATGCCCATCACCTGCGGGCGCGCGAGGGGCATGATGTCGCCGTCGATGACACCCTTCCACCCGTTGCGGAAGCCGACGAACTCCATGTCGTGCAACTTGATCCCGGTGAAGACCGCCGCGCGGATGACGGCGTTCAGGCCGGGGCAGTCGCCGCCGCTGGTGAGGATCCCGATGCTCATGAAGCACCATCCTGCCGTGTTTTCGCGGGGGCGCGCGTTCGAGGTCGGCCGGGCTGACTAGGCTCGCCCCGATGGAGCCGATCCGCACCCGCTACGAGCCGCACCGCGAGGTGTCGCTGCGGCTCACGCTCGGCCCGCTCGCACAGGGCAGCACCGATCCGACCCTTCAGCGGGATGCCGCGGGCGTCTGGCTCACCATGTCCACCGCGGCGGGTGCCGCCAGCCTGCATCTCACCGCGCGCGCGGGAGGGGTCGACGCCGCCGCGTGGGGCGATGGCGCGGAGCACGCGATCGCCGCAGTCCCCGCGCTGCTCGGTGACGACGACGACGACACCGGCTTCGATCCGAGCCGCCATCCTCTCGTCGCGGAGCTGCATCACCGCACTCCGGGCCTGCGGCTGACCCGTGCCGCGCGCATCCTCCCGTTCCTGATTCCGACGGTGCTTGCGCAGAAGGTCACCGGCATCGAGGCCAAACGAGCCTGGCGCGAGCTGGTCCGGCGCCACGGCGACGCCGCGCCGGGTCCGGCTCCCCTCGGCATGCGCGTCGCGCCCTCCGCGGCGGTGTGGCGCACGGTCCCGTCGTGGGAGTGGCACCGAGCGGGGGTCGGGCCGCAGCGATCCGACACGATCATGCGGGTGGTGCGGGTCGGCGAATCGCTCGAACGGGCCGCCGTCGACGCGATCCCGGATGCGATGCGCAAGCTTCGCGCCATCCCGGGTATCGGGGTCTGGACGGTCGCCGAGACGCTGCAGCGCTCGCACGGCGACCCGGACGCCGTGAGCGTCGGCGACTTCCACGTGAGTAGGCGCGTGGGCTGGGCGCTCATCGGTGAACGGGTCGACGACGACGCCATGATGGAGCTCCTCGAGCCGTGGCGGGGCCATCGGCAGCGGGTGGTGCGTCTGATTGAGGCGGCCGGCATCGGGTACGAGCGCCACGGTCCGCGGATGACGATCCTCGACAACCGGAACCACTGACCCGCCGCCGACCGTGCAGCTGACCCGCTCCTCACCCGGCGGTCATCGGTCGCGCTGGTGGGGGACCGTCCGTGTACCCCCCTTGTGGGGGACCGGAACCGGGGGTTAGCGTCACCGAGCAGGCACTTGTCTGCTTCTTAGGGATCTCCAGGGAAGGGACCTCACGTGGTCAACCGCTCGCTCCGCACCCGACGAGTCAGGAGGGGCGCCACGATCGCCACCTCGCTTGCCGTTGCTCTCGCCCTCTCGCTGACCGGCGCCTCCGCCGCGTCTGCGGCCGACCGCACCAGCTACGCGGGTTCCGTGCCCCGCTGGGCCGTCTCCGCAAACGATGTCGGAACCCCGCCCGCCGCGGAGACCTTCGAGGGCGAGGTGTACCTCCCGCTGCGCAACCACGCCGGCGCCGAGGCTCTCGCGAAGGCAGTCTCGACTCCCGGGCTCGGGTACCGACTGGGACTCACCCCCGCTCAGTGGATCGCGCGCTTCTCTGCGACGAAGGCTGACAGCGACGCGGTGGTCGCCTCCCTGACAGCAGCGGGACTCACGATCAGCGCCGTCCCGGCGAGCCGTCAGTACGTGGTGTTCCGCGGAACCGCGGCGCAGCTCGGCGCAGCATTCGCAACGACACTGCACGTCTACTCCCACGCCGGCGCGACGCTCGTCGCCCCGTCGACGGTGCCGTCGCTTCCCGCGAGCGTCGGATCCAAGGTGTCAGCCGTCGCGCTCGACCAGTCGCGCTCGCTGACGCGTCCCGACTCGATCAAGCAGGGCGACATCCCGAGTGACACCACCGGTGTGCAGACCTTCGGCCGCCAGGCCGTCGCCGCTCCGGTGATCACGACGCCCTGCTCGAACTACATCGGCGAGCACACCGTGACCGTCCCGGCCGCCTACAACGGGCAGACGACGTACAGCACGTACAACTGCGGCTACACGCCAGCGCAGTTGCGCTCCGCCTACGGCATTTCGGCGCTCCCGAAGTCGCAGAACGGAACGGGTCAGACCGTCGCGATCATCGACGCATACGCCTCGCCGTCGATCGTCAGCGACGTCAATACCTACTCGACCGCGCTCGGGGAGCCCGGACTCGCCGCCGGTCAGTACCAGCAGATCGTCCCGACGCCCGCTCAGTTCGTCGACCAGGAGGCCTGCGGCTTCCCGAGTGGCTGGCAGGGCGAGCAGACCCTCGACGTGGAGGCCGTGCACGCGCTGGCCCCCGGCGCCAAGGTGCTCTATGTCGGTGGCTTCAACTGCGGCGGCGGCCTCGATGTCGCCATGTCGAAGATCCTCGACGGCAAGCTCGCGAACATCGTGAGCAACAGCTACGGCAACGTCGGCGAGGATGTTCCTGTCGACGTGCTGGCGGGCGAGAACAACCTCTACATCCAGGCGGCCGGTGAGGGCATCGGTCTCTACTTCTCCAGCGGTGACAACGGGGACGAGGTCGCCGCTCTGGGCGCCGCCGAGCCCGACTTCGCGGCATCCTCCCCGTGGGTCACCGCGGTCGGCGGCACCTCGCTCGGCATCGACAAGCGCGGCAAGATCGCCTTCGAAACCGGGTGGGGCGACACGATCGACAAGATCGTCGCCGCCCCGACCGCTCCCGGCGGCCTTGCGTACACCGGGCCGCTTCCGGGCAGCCGGTTCGTCGGCGGCTCGGGCGGCGGCGTGAGCACCGTGTTCGCGCAGCCGTGGTACCAGCGCGGGATCGTCCCGGCGTCACTCGCCCAGGGCAAGCGCGTCTCGCCCGACATCGCGGCTCTCGCCGACCCGTACACCGGGTTCTCGATCGGGATCAGCCCGATCGTCGACGACACCACCCTCGAAACCGGCGGCTTCGAGAACGACACGTACGGCGGAACCTCGCTGGCATCCCCGCTGGTCGCGGCGCAGATCGCGCTCGTGCAGCAGGTGACGCACTCGACAATCGGCTTCGCGAACCCGACGCTGTACGCGCTCGACCGCGTGCTGCCGTCGGCGTTCCGTGACGTCGTCCCGCAGAACCCGCCGCAGGCAGTCGTTTATACCAGCGCGACCAGTGGGAACACCTACCTGATCACGCTGGACCGCGACACCACTCTCACGACGGCGCCGAAGTACGACGACGTGACCGGGATCGGCGGGGTGTCGTTCGCGCTCCTCACCTACCTCGGGCAGGGCAGGTACTGATCTGAGCGCAGAGGGCGCCGCCGCTTCTGCGGCACGCGTGCGCTGGACGGGCACGAGCGCGGTCGCGCCCGTCCAGCGAGAGGCACGGCAGACTGGCTGGTGTGAGCCTCGCTTCTCTCGATGATGGATGTCGGCCGCGCCAACCTCTGGTTCCGCTCCGGGTTCTGGGCGCGCATGCGGGCGGCCGGGTGCTACCCCGGTGGTCGCGGTCGCCACGATCGCGTACCGCAAGTCCCTGCGCCGTGGCCAGCGATTCCAGCTCGAGACGCGAGCGCAGGCGGCGGGGTCTCCGCCGAGCAACTGACCGAGCTCCTCGGCGACGACCTCACCGGCCTCCCACTCGACGACTGGGTGCTGCGTTGGGTCGACGACGTCGCGCTGCCGCCGACGCGCGAGGCGGCCCCGAGCGACTGGGCTTAGCCGCTCGGGTCTAGTCCGATTCGAGAACGGCCATCGCGGCGTTGTGGCCGCCGAGCCCGCTGACGGCGCCGCCGCGCTGAGCACCTGCGCCCGCGAGCAGGATGTGCGGATGCGCGGTGGCCACCCCCCAGCGCTCGGCCGGGGTCGCGCGCGGCGCGTCATCCTCGGCGAAGGGCCAGCTCAGCGGGCCGTGGAAGATGTTGCCGCCTGGCATGTGCAGCGCGTGCTCGAGGTCGAGCGTCGTCTTGGTCTCGATGCAGGGGCGACCGTCGGCATCCGTCAGCAGGAGGTCGGCGAGGGGCTCCGCCAGCACGCCGTCGAGGGAGCGCAGCACCGCCGCCTGAAGCTGGTCGCGCAGGGTGTCGTTGGTCGCCTCGGACGCCAGCCGGCCCGGCGTCTGCAGCGCGAACACCGTGAGCGTCTGGGTGCCGCTGGCGCGCAGCTCCGGGGACAGGATGCTGGGGTCGGTGAGCGAGTGGCAGTAGATCTCGACGGGCAATGGCTCCGGCAGCCGACCTGCGATCGCGGAATCGTAGGCGGAACCGAGCTGGCCGAAACCCTCGTTCGCGTGGAAGGTGCCGCCGAACGCGGCCACCGGGTTGAGCCGCGCATCCCGCAGCCGAGGCAGCCGCTTCAACAACAAGTTGACCTTGCCCTGGGCCCCCTCCGGTCGAGGGATGCTGCCCTCTTCGCCGAGCAGTCGCGCGAGTTCGAACGGCGCGACGTTGGCGAGCACGGTGGTGGAGGCGAGGGTGTGCTCGATGTCGCCGTGCCGATACGTGACCTCGCCATCGGGGGTGATGGCGGTGACTTCGGCCGCGGTTCGCACCTCGGCCCCCGCGTCGTGGGCGGCACGGCGCAGCGCACCGCTCACCGAGCCCATCCCCCCGATCGGCACGTCCCAGTCGCCCGTGCCGCCGCCGATGACGTGGTAGAGGAAGCAGCGGTTGGCGGCCAGTGACTCGTCGACGGCCGGCGCGAAGGTGCCGATCAGTCCGTCGGTGAGCACGACGCCGCGCACCAGGTCGTCCGCGAAGCGCCGCTCGACGGTAGCGCCGATCGGATCGTCGATCAGCTCGGTCCACAGGGCGTCGTCGCCGAGCATCCTGCGGGTCTCGGCGCGAGTCATCAGCGGCTCGGTCACAGTCGGGAAGAGCGTGCGGGCCAGGCGCGCGGTGCCGTCGTAGAAGGTGCGCCAGTGCCCGGCATCCGCGGAGGCCCCGATCGCTGCGAACGAGGCCGTCGTTGCCGCCGGATCGCCGGTGTCGACGAGCAGGCCGGTGTCGGTGCCCGGCAGCGGGGTGTACGAGGAGTAGCGGCGACGGGCGAGCCGGATGTCGAGCTTCAGCTCGTCGATGATCCTCCGGGGCAGCAGGCTCACCAGGTACGAGTAGCGCGAGAGCCGCGCGTCCACTCCCGGGAACGCCTGCGTCGAGACCGCGGCGCCCCCCACCTCGCCGAGACGCTCGAGCACGATGACGCTCTTGCCGGCGAGGGCCAGGTACGCGGCCGCTGTCAGGCCGTTGTGCCCGCCGCCCACGATGGCGACGTCGTAGCGCGCCGTGCCCGGAGCCGGAATGATCAGACCGTTGCCGTCGTGCGGCTGGTGGGGATGCCGTTCTCCTCGGCGATCGCGCACGCCTCGGGGCTGAGCTTGTCGAGCACATGAATCGAAGCGTCGCCGATAGCGGCCCGCTGCTCCTCGCGGAGCACGTCGAAGAACAGCTCGCGGATGGTGCGGTTGTGGTTGCGCATCGCGCCGAGCAGCACGCGGCGACCCTCGGCGGTTGGGGAGATCCAGGTGCCACGGCCGTCGGTGGGGCACTCGGTGCGCACGACGAGATCGCGCGCCTCCATGCGGGCTACCTGGTGCGAGACCCGGCTCTTCTCCCAGGCCAGCAGCTCGGCGAGTTCGCCGGTGCGCACCTGGTGGTCGTCGGCCTGCTGGAGCATTAGCAGCACCGAGTAGTCCGCGTGCGAGATGCCGGCGTCTCTCTGCAAACGCCGGTCGAGTTCGCGCGAGAGCTGAGCGCTCATCGTCATGAAGTCGCGCCAGACGGCCCAGTCCTGATCGCTCAGTTCCTCGTCGGCCGTCATGCCGGAGATATTACTCGTGCCGGGGCCCTCCGGGGCCTCGCTCTTTCCGTGCGCAATTCAGGAAGAACCACCGGAATGGCCCCGAAATCGCACGAAAACTGCGATCCATCCTGAATTGTGCGCGCGCCCGGGCGCGCTCGGGGAGACTGAGGCGTGACCTTCGACCCGACCGAGCACCAGAACGCCCCCGTGACGGACGGCGTCCCGACCGCCGACGAGACCGTCGCCCTGGTGCGGCGTTGGCTGAAGTCGAGCGCGAACGTCAAGCCCGACCCGAGTGCGCAGCGCCTCGCCGGCGTTCTGAAGGACCCGCGTGGGCTCGAGTTCACCCTCGGATTCGTCGACAAGGTGGTGCGCCCCGAAGACCTCCGGGTCGCGGCCAAGAACCTCGAGCTGCTCGCGAAGAAGATCCCACGCTTCCTCCCGTGGTACCTGCGGGCGGCGATCGCGCTCGGTGGCGGCTTCGCGCGGGTCCTGCCCTGGCCGATCATCCCGATCTCGCGCGGCGTGCTGCGCCGCATGGTCGCCCACCTCGTCGTCGATGCCGACCCCCAGAAGCTCGGCAAGACGCTGCGGCGGCTCCGGACCCGCGGCATCCGACTCAACGTCAACCTGCTCGGCGAGGCTGTGCTCGGTGACAAGGAGGCCCGCGGGCGTCTGGCGGGCACGCAGGAGCTGTTGGCGCGCGACGACGTGGACTACGTGTCTGTGAAGGTCTCGTCCGTGGTGAGTCAGCTCTCGATGTGGGGCTTCGACGAGACGGTGACGCGCGTGGTCGAGCGGCTGACACCGCTGTACGCGCAGGCCGAAGCATCTTCCTCGACCAAGTTCATCAACCTCGACATGGAGGAGTTCCGCGACCTCGACCTCACGATCGCGGTCTTCACGGCCCTGCTCGAGCAGCCCTCCCTGCAGCGGCTCGAGGCCGGGATCGTGCTGCAGGCATATCTGCCGGACTCGGTTGCGGCGCTCGACCGGCTGACCGCCTGGGCGCGTCACCGGGTCGCCCAGGGCGGGGCGGGCATCAAGGTGCGCATTGTGAAGGGCGCCAACCTCGCCATGGAGCACGTGGACGCGCGCGTGCACGGCTGGCCGCTGGCGACCTGGTCGACCAAGCAAGACACCGACACCAACTACAAGCGCCTGCTGATGCGCGCCTTCACCCCGCAGAACACGGATGCGGTGCGCATCGGCGTCGCCGGCCACAATCTGTTCGACCTCGCCTTCGCCTGGCTTCTCGCCACCGGACGCGGGGTCCAGCACCGCGTCGAGATCGAGATGCTGCTCGGGATGGCGACCGCGCAGGCGGATGCGGTGCGGAAGGAGACCGGCGGCTTACTGCTCTACACGCCGGTCGTGCATCCCGGCGAGTTCGACTCGGCCATCAGCTACCTGGTGCGACGCCTCGAGGAGAACGCCTCGAGCGAGAACTTCATGTCGGGCGTCTTCGAGCTCGACGACGCGAAGATCTTCGCGCGCGAGGCCGATCGCTTCGCCGCGTCGCTGCGGGCGGTGGATGACGCGGTGCCCGCCAGCCGGCGCGTGCAGAGCCGCCTCCACCCCGAGCTTCCCATCACGGGGGCGGAGTTCGAGAACGAGCCAGACACGGATCCGGCGATCGCCGCGAACCGCGAGTGGGGTCTCGCCCACCTGGAGCGCAGCACGACGTCGCGGCTCGGAGTGGACACGCTGGCTGCGGCATCCGTCACGGACCTGACCGAACTGCGGGCGCGCGTCGCCGCGACCGCCGAGGCAGGTCGTGACTGGGGACGCACGAGCGGTTCCGACCGTGCCGAGCTGCTCGACCGGGTTGGCGAGGTGCTGTCGGTGTTCCGCGGGAGGCTGATCGAGGTCATGGCGGCCGAGACCGGCAAGACCATCGCCGAGGCGGATGTCGAGGTCAGCGAGGCCGCCGATTTCGCCCACTACTACGCGGCTCGCGCGCGGGAACTCGACGCGATCGAGGGCGCGACCTTCCACCCCGAGGCGCTCACGCTCGTCGTGCCACCGTGGAACTTCCCGGTCTCGATCTCTGCCGGCGGCGTGCTCTCGGCGCTCGCGGCCGGCAGCGCTGTGCTGCTCAAGCCCGCGCCGCAGGCCCGCCGCAGCGGCGCCGTGCTGGCCGAGGCGATCTGGGAGGGCGGCATCCCGCGCGAGGTCTTCGGGCTCATCGATGTCGCCGAGAACGAGCTCGGCCAGGCCCTGGTCACGGCGCCCGAGGTGGGTCGCGTCGTGCTCACCGGCAGCTACGAGACGGCCGCGTTGTTCCGCTCGTGGAAGCCGTCGCTTCACCTGTTGGCTGAGACCAGCGGCAAGAACTCGATCATCGTGACGCCGAGCGCTGATCTGGATCTCGCGGTCAGTGACGTCGTGAAGAGCGCATTCGGCAACGCCGGCCAGAAGTGCTCAGCGGCCTCCCTCGTGATCCTGGTCGGCTCGGTTGCAACCTCGGAGCGCTTCCGGCGTCAGCTGGCGGATGCCGCGGCTACCCTCGCCGTCGGGTACCCGGTCGACCCGGCCACCCAGATGGGTCCGGTCATCGAGCCCGTGCAGGGCAAGCTCGCCCGCGCGCTCACAACCCTCGCCGAGGGCGAGAGTTGGCTCGTGACGCCGCGCCAGCTCGACGAGACGGGTCGGCTCTGGTCACCGGGTGTGCGCGACGGGGTCGCGGCGGGCAGCGAGTTCCACCTGACCGAGTACTTCGGGCCGGTGCTTGGGATCATGACCGCGTCGACGCTTGCGGAGGCCATGGCGCTGCAGAATGCAGTGGCCTACGGGCTGACGGCGGGGATCCACTCGCTGGACCCGGACGAGGTGTCGACCTGGCTTGGGGGCGTCCAGGCGGGCAACCTCTACGTGAACCGTCCGATCACGGGTGCGATCGTGCGCCGGCAGCCCTTCGGCGGCTGGAAGCGCTCCACCGTCGGACCGGGCGTCAAGGCCGGCGGACCGAACACGCTGTTCGCGCTCGGCTCCTGGTCGGCGAATGCGGCTGCGCCCTCGGGCGAACTGCACCTCGACGGGGTCGATGCTCGCGTGACCGCCGTGGTGGAGGCGTCACAGCCTGCCATCGACTACGCCGAGTTCGAGACGGTGCGCCGCGCCGTGCTCTCGGACCGCGACGCCTGGAACGCCGAGTTCGGCGTCGCGCGGGACGTGTCGGCGCTCGATGTGGAGCGCAACGTGTTCCGCTATCGCGCCGCGTCGACCACGATCCGGCTGGCCGAGGGCGGCTCGCTCGCCGAGTTCGTGCGCGTGCTCGCGGCGGGAGTGCTGGCCCGGTCGCGACTGCGGGTGAGTTCGGCGGTCCCGCTGCCGTCCGGCCTGCTGCCGCTGATCGGCGCGGCCGACCTCGGCGGTGAGCTCGTGTTCGGCATCGAGTCCGTCACGATCGAGTCGGATGCCGCCTTCGCGGCGCGTGCGCGGACCGAACTGCCGAGTCGCGTGCGGCTGGTCGCCTCGTCCGGCTCATCCACGGCAGCCGACCTCGCCGCGGCCATCGATGGGACCCCGGATGTCGCGGTCTGGTCCGGCCCGGTCACCACCGCCGGGCGGATCGAGCTGCTGCCGTTCCTGCGCGAGCAGGCCGTCTCGATCACGGCGCATCGCTTTGGCAACCCGGACCGCGGAATGGCGAATCTCGTTCTCTAGGCTGGACGCATGACTGAGATCCCTAACGTCGTCCTCAACACGGGGGCGAGCATCCCGCAACTTGGCCTGGGCACCTGGCCGCTGAACGATGCAGAACTCGCGGATGCCGTGGTCTCGGCCGCCGAACTCGGCTACCGTCACGTCGACACCGCCACCAAGTACGGCAACGAGGCCGGGGCGGGCGAGGGCGTACGGAGCAGCGGCGTCCCGCGCGAGGAGTGGTTCGTCACCACGAAGCTCGACGGGGAGTTCCAGGGCGACGACAAGGCCCTCGATGGACTGCAGGCCGCCCTCGAACGGATGAAGTTCGACTACGTCGATCTGCTGCTCATCCACTGGCCGGTGCCGCAGCGCGGCCTGTTCGTCAGCACCTGGCGCACCTTCGAGAAGCTGCTCGCCGACGGGCGCACCCGCGCCATTGGCGTCTCGAACTTCACGCCCGCGCACCTCGAGGTGCTGCTCGCCGAGACCGGGATCGTGCCCGCCGTCAACCAGCTGCAGATCAGCCCCGCGATCCCCCGCGATACGGCCAGGGCGTTCGACACCGCGCACGGGATCGTCACCGAGTCGTGGAGCCCGCTCGGCGGCGAGGGCGCTTCGCTGCTGGGCGAGTCTGTGCTGGCGACGATCGGGGCCAAATACGGCAAATCGCCCGCCCAGGTCGTGCTGCGCTGGCACGTGCAGAACGGTCTCGTGGCGATCCCGAAGAGCGCCTCGCCAGCCCGGATGGCCGACAACCTCGCGATCTTCGACTTCGGGCTGGATGTCGACGACCTGGAGCTGCTCGACGGCCTGTCCGGCGGGCCGGACGCCGGCGTCGATTCGGACCGCACCGGTCACTGACCGACCTCGGTCTCGCGCACTCCGCACAGCAAGCACTGTGCGTACTTCGGGGAGTGGGCGCGCGGTCCGGGGCAACGGTGCGTGGAGGGCCGCGCGTCAGGTACGTAAGGCAGCGCGCACGAAGTCGAGCGCGGCATCCGGGCTGACGCCCAGGGTCCGGACGCGCGCGGCGTAGACGGCGGCGGCCTCCTGAGCGGCGTGCGCCGCGGGATCCGTCGAGAGCGAGACGACCGTGCCGTTGCGACCTCGGGTCTCGATCGCCCCGGCGGCCTCGAGTTCGCGATAGCTGCGGGCCACGGTGTTCACGGCGAGGCCGAGCTCTGATGCGAGGGAGCGCACGGTCGGTAGGCGGGTGCCGGCGGCCAGGGTTCCGTCGGCGATCCCGTCGAGCACCTGCGCGCGCAGCTGCTCGTACGGCGGGGTCGCCGAGTGGGTGTCGATCGAGAACACGGTGGTCACGACGCGCTCGGCGCGTGCGCTTCGAGGAACTGGTAGACCTCGGTCAGATCCACTCCGGTGAAGGTGCCGGTCGGCAGAGCCGCGAGAAGAGACGACTCGAGCCGAGCGCTCGGCCAGGCCTTGTCGGCCCAGCGCGAGGCGAGACCGGCGGGAGGCTGCCGGCAGCACGCGGGGTCCGGGCACGTCGACACGTGACGCCGCGCGGTGTCTCGCCCGCGGAACCACTTCGCGTGCGCGAACGGCGTCCCCACGCTGACTGAGAACACGCCGTTCGCGCCGGTCTGGATGCTCGAGGTGCACCACGAGGTCCCCGCCGGCTTGTCGGTGTACTGGTGGTATGGGCTGAAGCGGTCCTCGACATCGAACACCTGGCGCGCGCTCCACTTGCGGCAGACGAACTGCCCCTCGACGGCCCCCAGCGCGTCGACCGGGAAGGCGACCCCGTCGTTCTCGTAGGCCTTCGAGATCGCGCCGCTCTCGTGCACCTTGAGGAAGTGCACGGGCAACCCGAGATGCTGCGTGGCGAGGTTGGTGAAGCGGTGCGCCGCCGTCTCATACGACACCGCGAAGGCGTCTCGCAGATCCTCGACCGAGAGTTCGCGTGCCTCCTTCGCGGCGAGGAGGAACTCGACCGCGCTCCGCTGCGGCAGCATCAGCGCGCCCGCCAAGTAGTTGGTCTCCACCCGTTGCCGTAGGAAGTCGGCGAAGTCCTGCGGCTCCGGACGGCCGAGCACGTGCGCGGCGAGGGCCTGCAGCAGTTCGGATCGCGGATCGCTTCCCCCGGACCGCACCGGCAGGTAGATCCGTCCGTTCTCCTGGTCGGTGACGCTGCGCGTGGTCGAAGGCAGGTCGGCGACATAGTGGAGTGTGAATCCGAGGTGCGCCGCCAGGTCGGAGGCGACGCGCTGCGAGAGCGGCCCGCCACGATGCCCGACGGCCGCGAGCAGCTCGCGTGCGGTCTGCTCGAGTTCGGGGAAGTAGTTACCGCGCTTCCGCTGCTCGGCGCGCAGCTCGGCGTTGGCGCGGCGGGCCTCCTCCGGCGTCGCTGCGCGCTCTCGGTGCAGGCGCTCGAGCTCCTCGTGCAGCCCGAGGATCGTTTCGATCGCCTCGTCGCTCAGTGTCTTACGGACCGGGAGCGCGGGCAGCGGCAGACTGGCGTAAAGCGGTCCACGCTGTGCCCGCTCGAGCGCGATCTCCAAGGCGGCCCGACGCGAGGGCGGCTCCGGGCTGAGCAGATCGTCGAGCGTCGTTCCGAGCACGCGCGCCAGCTTCTGCAACTCGCCCAGCTTCAGCTCGCGCTTGCCGTTCTCGATCACCGACATCTGCGAGGGCGCGCGGTCGAGGGCGGATGCGAGCGCGTCGAGGGTGAGGCCGCGGTCCTGCCGGAGTTGCCGGATGCGGCGGCCGATCGTGAGGGAGTCGAGCACCTCTCGATCGTCGAACGACTCGACGGGCTTCTCTGCCATGCACAACAGGATGCCATGCCCGTTCTTGCGAGAAACAGAAACTTTTCGATATTTCTGGACACCAATCTCGCGAAGACCCGTTGCTCGGGCCGCAAAGTCGGAGAAGACCCAGCGAAGGAGCACCCCATGACCGACCCGAGCCCACCCCGTACCCAGCCCGGCGACCAGACCCAGACCGCCGCCCAACTCGAGGCCGAGTGGGCGGCTGACCCGCGCTGGAGCGGCGTCCGCCGCGACTACACGGCCGAGGACGTCATCGCCCTTCGCGGCTCCGTGCGCGAGGAGCGGACGCTGGCCCGCCGCGGTTCCGAGAAGCTCTGGGACCTCGTCCAGAACAACAGCGAGAACCCCGAGGAGTGGGTTGCGGCGCTCGGCGCGATCACCGGCAACCAGGCAGTGCAGCAGATCCGCGCCGGCCTGCAGGCGATCTACCTCAGCGGCTGGCAGGTCGCGGCCGACGGCAACCTCGCCGGCCAGACCTACCCCGATCAGAGCCTCTACCCGGCCAACTCAGTGCCGAGCGTCGTTCGCCGCATCAACAACGCGCTGCTGCGCGCGGGTCAGATCGAGTTCGCCGAGAGTGGCGCCGAGACCGTCGACTGGATGGCACCCATCGTCGCCGACGCCGAGGCGGGCTTCGGCGGCCCGCTGAACGCCTACGAGCTCATGCACTCGATGATCGAGGCCGGAGCCGCCGGGGTGCACTGGGAGGACCAGCTCGCCAGTGAGAAGAAGTGCGGGCACATGGGAGGCAAGGTTCTCATCCCCACCGGCCAGCACATCCGGACCCTCAATGCGGCTCGGCTCGCAGCCGACGTCGCCGGCGTGCCGAGCGTCATCATCGCCCGCACCGACTCGCTCGCGGCGACCCTCATCACGAGCGACCACGACGAGCGCGACCGCCCGTTCCTCACGGGCACCCGCACGGCCGAAGGCTTCTACGACGTCGAGAACGGGCTCGGGCCGGTCCTGGCGCGCGGTCACGCGTACTCGCCGTACGCCGACCTGCTCTGGGTCGAGTCGAGCGAGCCGGACATCGAGCTCGCGCGTACCTTCGCGGAGAGCATCCACTCCGAGTTCCCCGACCAGAAGCTGGCGTACAACTGCTCGCCAAGCTTCAACTGGAAGCGCCACCTCGACGACGACCAGATCGCGCGATTCCAGCGCGAGCTGGGCGCCATGGGCTACGCATTCCAGTTCATCACGCTTGCCGGGTTCCACTCCCTCAACCACGGGATGTTCGAACTCGCGCATGGCTACAAGGACCGCCAGATGAGCGCGTACGTCGAGCTCCAGGAGGCCGAGTTCGCGGCCGAGGCGCGCGGCTACACCGCGACCAAGCACCAGCGGGAGGTGGGCACCGGCTACTTCGACCGCGTGGCCACCGCCCTCAACCCCGACAGCGCGACGCTCGCGCTCGCCGGGTCCACCGAATCCGCCCAGTTCCACTAAGCCCTCGACTCGTAAGGAGACACGACCATGACCACATCACGCATCGAGGTGCTCGGCGGGATTGAGCCCCGCTTTGACGACATCCTCACCCCCGAGGCGCTTGCCTTCCTCACGCGCCTGCACGACCAGTTCGCCGGCCGTCGCCACGACCGCCTGGACGCCCGGATGCAGCGGCGCGCGGCGATCGACAACGGTCGCGACCTGCGTTTCCTGCCCGAGACGCGCGCCATCCGCGAGGACTCCGTCTGGCGCGTCGCCGGCCCCGGCCCCGGACTCGACGACCGTCGCGTCGAGATCACCGGCCCAACCGACCGCAAGATGACGATCAACGCGATGAACTCCGGCGCGAAGGTTTGGCTGGCCGACCAGGAGGACGCCACGAGCCCCACCTGGTTCAACGTGATCAACGGGCAGCTCAGCCTGTTCGACGCGATCCGTCGCCAGATCGACTTCACGAGTTCTGAGGGGAAGCGGTACGAGCTCGGCGCCGAGACGCCCACGATCGTGATGCGCCCGCGTGGCTGGCACCTGGTCGAGAAGCACCTTCGGTACACCGACTCCGCCGGGATCTCGAGCCCGGCATCCGGCTCGCTCGTCGACTACGGGCTGTACTCCTTCCACAACGCTAAGGAGCTGATCGCGCGCGGCAGCGGCCCGTACTTCTACCTGGCCAAGACCGAGAGCCACCTCGAGGCGCGACTCTGGGATGACGTGTTCACGTTCTCCGAGAACGCGCTCGGCATCCCGCACGGCACGATCCGCGCCACGGTGCTGATCGAGACGATTCCGGCCGCCTTCGAGATGGACGAGATCCTCTACGAGCTGCGCGAGCACTGCGCCGGGCTGAACGCCGGTCGCTGGGACTACATCTTCTCGATCATCAAGAGCTTCCGTGGGCGCGGGGCGAGCTTCGTGCTCCCCGACCGCTCGAAGATCACCATGACGGTCCCGTTCATGCGCGCATACACCGAGCTGCTGGTGCAGACCTGCCACAAGCGCGGGGCACATGCCATCGGCGGCATGAG
This sequence comes from Microbacteriaceae bacterium, assembly GCA_025352325.1. Classification (GTDB taxonomy): domain Bacteria; phylum Actinomycetota; class Actinomycetes; order Actinomycetales; family Microbacteriaceae; genus Lysinimonas. Next base: position 17,387 of record JANXTR010000021.1, read on the forward strand.
CGCGTTCATCCCGAACCGGCGCGATCCGGAGGTGACCGAGCGGGCGCTCGCCCAGGTCGCGGCCGATAAGCGGCGGGAAGCGCGCGACGGCTTCGACGGGACGTGGGTGGCGCATCCGGATCTCGTCGAGACGGCACGTGCGGAGTTCGACGCGGTGCTGGGCGAGCGGCCGAATCAGGTCGACCGGCTGCGCGACGACGTGCACGTCGAGGCCTCCGACCTGGTGGACCTCCGGATCGAGGGCGAGGTGACCGACGCCGGCGTGCGCGCCAACGTGTCGATCGCCGTGCGCTACCTCGAGTCCTGGCTGCGCGGAGTGGGCGCGGTGGCGATCGACGACCTTATGGAGGACGCGGCCACGGCCGAGATCAGCCGCGCGCAACTCTGGCAGTGGATGCATCAGCGCCTCGTCACCGCGGAGGGGACGAGGGTGGATCGGGCTCTCGTCGAGTCGCTGCTCGACGAGCTGATGGAGGTGGCGCCGCGCTGGGACGGCGACCGCTTCGACGAGGCAGCCGAGATCTTCCGGGCGGTCACGCTCGGCGAGGACTTCCCGACCTTCCTGACGATCGCGGCCTACTCGCGCTACCTGGTCGAGCCGGCCCGCGAGCTCGAGACCGTGGCCGCATGAGTGCCCGGCAGCGCCGTCGCGCGGACTAGGCCTCGGGCGGCGTGCGCGCGGCGAGCAGCGCGGCCAGGTCGGCCGCAGCGTCGTGCGCGCTCGCGGCCGCCACGTTCGCCTCGGCGATCGCCTCGATCACCTCGTGGCGCTGGATGCGCACGCCCGAGGGCGCGTCAACGCCGATGCGGATGGCGTCACCCTTGATCTCGAGAATGGTGATGACGATGTCGTCTCCGACGAGGATCCGCTCGCCACGTTTACGCGTCAGGACCAGCACGCGGTCAGCCTATCCCACCGTGTCGGACCATCCCACGGGCAGGCCCAGCGCGTTGACGGTCTCGGGCGTCGCCGTCGCCACTGCGTGGAGCACGGCGATGGCCTGCGCTGGCACGCTCGCGCGGACGAGGGCGACCCAGGCGTCTGTATCCTCCGCCTTGCGCGAGGCGTCGACCACGATCCAGATCTGGTCGGCGTCGATCGCGCGCAGCACCTGCAGGTTGGACGGCACGTCGGCCGCACCGAGTCCGACCCCCCAGGCCAGCAGCCCGATGGACTCCGAGCGGATGCACTGCGTGTGGAACGCGGCGGCCTGGCGCCGGTCGTCCACGCGCGGCAGCATGTCGCCGAGGATCCGGCCGCCCAGCCGCACATCCGACGAGCGGACGCTCCGCGCCAGCGATCGGGCGACCACCAGGGCATCGTCACCGAGCCCGATGAACAGGATGATGCCGCCCGCCGCGTCGTGGATCAGCGGGATGTCCGCCCCCATCAACATGCCGGCGCTCGGGACCTCGGAGTAGCTGCGCAACTCAGACATGAGACGGGCGAAGTCGTCGGTCTGCGTCGACACCACCGGGATCACGGGCGGCTCGATCGGAGCCTGCTGCGCGCGTTCGGCCCTCTCAGCCTCGTGGAGCAGGGCGGCCAGACCGACGGCGGTCACCCGCGGGCCGGACGGCGCTGGCGGGATATCCACATCGACGTCGACGTATCGACGTGCGAAGAAGCCGCCCACGCCGCCGACCCGCACCTCGGTGGCCGAGACGATGCGGGCGGAGGGGCCGAACTCCGAGTGCACGCGGGCGATGAGTTCCTCCCGGGAAGCGTCGTCAAACGGCAATCTGATCGAGGGCACGGATCACCCCCACCGTTTCGATCGTGGGGTGCGCCGAGGTGACCTCCAGGTAGGAGAGCACGGGGAGGTCACCCGGGTTCGGTGCGAAGAGCCGGTGCACCGCGGAGCGCAGGGCGGGGGCGCAGGCGATGACCGCCGGGTCCCCGCCCGCCTCGGCGGCGCTGCGGGCTTGCGTGAGCGAGGTCATGATCGCGTGCAGCCGGTCGGGATCGAGCACGATCTGCGGACCCTGTTCCGAGGGGCGCAGGCCCTCCAGCATGGACTGCTCCAGCAGCGGCTCGATCATGATGACGCGCAGGGCGCCGTTCTTGAGGTGGCGCTCCGCGATCACCGGACCGAGCGCCGCGCGGGCCGTCTCGATGAGGCTGTCGGGGTCGGTCGAGACGCGGGCGCGTAGGGCGAGGGCCTCGTAGATGCGCGACAGGTCGTTGATGGGCACGCCCTCGGCGAGCAGCCCCTGCAGAACGCGCTGCACCTCGGCGAGCGAGAGCAGCGAGGGGATGAGCTCGTCGACCGCAGAGGGGTTGATCGATTTGACCCCGTCGGTGAGCACCCGCACGTCCTCCCGGCTCAGCAGACGTGCCGCGTTGTTGGTGATCACGGCCGACAGATGCGTGATGATCACCGAGGCGCGGTCGATCACCGTCGCCCCTCCGAGTTCCGCGCCATGGCGCAGCTCGGCCGGGATCCACTTGCCGGCGAGCCCGAACACCGGGTCGACCGTGGAGGTGCCGGGGAGCGCCTCGAGAGAGTCGCCGAGAGCGAGCACCTTACCGGGCGGGGCGATGCCGCGTCCGGCCTCGGTCCCCGCGACCTTGATGACGTAGGTGGAGGCCGGCAGGTCGATGCTGTCGCGCGTGCGCACCGGCGGCACCACCATCCCGAGCTCCATCGCGAGGCGTCGGCGCAGCGCCCGCACGCGAGAGAGCAGGTCGTCGCCCGCACCCGACGCTAGTTCGACGAGGTCGGGCGCCAGCTGCACCTCGAGCGCGTGCACGCGCATCTGCTCGATGAGGTTCTCGGCGCTGTCGGGGTTGGCGGTCGGCGCGGTGCCCGACGCCTTGTCGAGGATCGCCTCGCGCTGCTGGCGTGCTCCGATCCGACGTGAGGCCACGATGAGGCTCACCCCGACGACGAGGAACGGGATGATCGGCATGCCCGGGATCAGCGCCAGGGCGATCGCCGCGCACCCGGCGACCAGCACCGCCACGCGTGACTGCGACAGCTGGGCGGAGGTCATCGACCCCATGTCGGCATCCACGTTCGATCGGGTGACGATCATGCCGGTGGAGACGGCCATCAGCAGCGCAGGGATCTGGCTGACCAGACCGTCGCCGATGGTCAGCAGCGTGTACTTGTTGACGGCGTCGCCGATTGCCATCCCGTTCTGGAACATGCCGATCGCGATGCCGCCGATGATGTTGATAACGATGATCACGATGCCCGCGATCGCGTCGCCTTTCACGAACTTGGACGCGCCGTCCATCGACCCGTAGAAGTCCGCCTCGGCGGAGACCTCGGCTCGGCGGCGCCTCGCCTCAGCCTCCGTGATCGTGCCGGCGTTCAGATCCGCGTCGATCGCCATCTGCTTGCCGGGCATGGCGTCGAGGGTGAAGCGGGCGCCGACCTCGGCCACGCGCTCCGCGCCCTTCGTGACAACGACGAACTGGATGACCACCAGAATCAGGAAGATCACGGCGCCGATGATCAGCGATCCGCCGACGGCCACCTGCCCCAGCGAGCCGATGACCTGGCCGGCGTAGCCCGTGCTGAGTACGAGACGAGTGGATGCCACGTTCAGACCCAGCCGGAACAGCGTGGCCACGAGCAGCAGCGACGGGAACACCGAGAAGTCCAGCGGCTTCTTCACGAACATCGTGGTCAGCAGAATCAGCAGCGCGAACATGATGTTCACGACGATGAGGATGTCGAGCAGGAACGCGGGCACCGGCACGACGAGCAGCAGGACGATGCCCACCACCCCGACCGGGACGGCGTATGTCGGCAGATTCTTTCGCATGTGGGTTCCTTGGGTCAGACGAGGACGGTGGAGGCGGCGAGCTTGTGGACGCCCTGGGCGGCGCCACGGGACTTGAGGGCGAAGACGAAGGCGAGCACCTGCGCGACGGCGCCGTAGAGGTCCTGCGGGATCTCGTCGCCGACCTCGCAGACCTTGTGCAGCGTGCGGGCGAGCGGAATGTCGTGCACCATCGGGATACGGTGCTCCTTCGCGTTCTCGCGAATGCGGGCGGCGACCTCGTCTGCCCCCTTCGCCACGACGCGCGGGGCGGACTTCCCCGGCTCGTACTTCAGGGCGACCGCGATGTGCGTGGGGTTGAGCACGATGACGTCGGCGGTGCGGACCGCGTCCATCATCCGGCGGCGGCTCATCGCGAAGGCGCGTGCGCGTCGCTGGCCCTTGATCAGTGGGTCGCCCTCGGAGCTCTTGCTCTCGTCCTTGACCTCGCGCTTCGACATCCGCGTGCGCTTCAAGTTGCGCTGGCGCACGACGAGGACGTCGAGGCCGGCGACGACAAGCCCCGCGACGACAGCCGTCTCGATCAGCACGGTCAGGCTGGTGTGCGCGATGCCCGCCACCTGATCGAGCGGCAGGAAGCCGGATCCGATCAGCTGGGGCACGACGCCCTGGATGACGGCGAACAGGACGAGCCCGACGACGGCCGTCTTGAGGAGGGCCTTCGCCCCCTCCCAGAGCGCCTGCGCGCCGAAGATCCGCTTCACGCCGGCGATCGGATCGAAGCTCTTGAACGAGACCGAGAAGGCCTTGAAATGCGGTCCCCCCTGGAGTACGGCGCCCGCGATGACGGCGATGACGACCGAGAGAAACATCGGCGTGAGCGTCGGGATGATGCTGCCCATGCCGGCGTCGAGCGCCTGCAACGCACGTTGCGGAGTCGGGTGGTCGATGACCTGCGTCACGAGCGTGAACTGACTGGCGGCGTTGGACTGCATCGCCTGGATCAGCGCGGGCATCGAGGCTGCTGCGGCGGCGATCGAGAGCCAGGCTCCGAGATCCTTCGAGCTGCTGAGCTCGCCCTTGCGACGGACCTCCTTGAGCCGCTTCTCCGTCGCCTGCTCGGTGCGTTCCTGCGAGTCCGCCATCAGCCGGCCCTCGCAAGGAGGGTCATGCCGGAGTCCATGATCGACGCGACCACACCCGGCAGGAGCACGAAGAGCACGCCCCCAAACGAGATCGTGATCAGGATCTTCAGCGGGTAGCCGAGCGAGAAGGCGTTGAGCGCGGGCGCGACGCGGGTCAGCAGGCCGAGGCCGGCGTCCGCGAGGAAGAGGACGAGGATCAGCGGCCCCGCGATCTGCACGGCGGCGAGAAACATCTGGCTGAAGCCCGTGGCCAACGACTGTGCGTTCACCGACAGGTCGGGCATGCTGCTCACCGGGATCACCGCGAACGAGCGGACGATCCCGGCCACGACCATCTGGTACCCGTTCGTCGTGAATAGCAGGGCGATCGCGGTGATCTGGAACAGCCGGGTGAACTGTGCGCCGTTCACGAGCGACTGGGGATCGTAGCCCTGGGCGAGCTGGAAGCCGCCGAACAGGTCGATCAGTCCGCCAGCGGACTGCAGCGCCGCGAAGGCGAGTTGGATCAGGAAGCCGAGGGCGAATCCGACGATCACCTGCATGATCAGGGTCTCGATGAACGCGCCGGTGTCGAGCGCCTGCTGCGCCGTCAGGGTCGGCGCGACCGCCACGGCCAGCCCGAGCCCGAGCATCACGCGGATCCGCGCCGGGATGGCCCCGTGTGAGAACGGCGGAGCGATGATCAGGAACGCGACGATCCGCACGCCCGCGAGGAGCACGGTCTCGAGCCAGCCAAAATCGAGCAGCGACATCTCAGCGGCCCACCAGCATGGGGATCTCGTGGAACAGGTTGAGCGTGAACTGCACCATCACGGCGATCATCCACTGTCCGCAGATGATGAGCGCGATCGAGACCGCTACCGCCTTCGGGACGAACGACAGGCTGGTCTCCTGGATCTGGGTGATCGATTGGAAGACCGAAATCGCGAATCCGACAACGAGGGCGGTGACCAGGATCGGCGCGGCCAGTTGCGCGGCGGTCCACAGCGCCTGTACGCCGATGTCGATGATGCTGGACGGGTTCACTTCACGCCCCCGTAACTGCCGACCAAGGTGGTGACCAGCAACCCCCAGCCGTCGACGAGCACGAACAGCAAGATCTTGAACGGCAGCGAGACCATCACCGGCGGAAGCATCATCATGCCCATCGCCATCAGCGACGATGACACCACGATGTCGACGACCAGGAAGGGGATGAAGATGACGAAGCCGATGATGAAGGCTTCGCGCAGCTGCGAGATCATGAACGCCGGGATCAGGGTCGAGAGCGGGACCACGGCCGCCGATGCGGGGTTCGCCCGCCCGGCTGCCCGTGTCATCAGGGCCAGGTCCTCCTGACGCGTGTTCGCGACCATGAAGTGCCGCAGCGGTCCCTCGGCCAGCGTGATCGCGTGCTGCAGATCGATGCTGCCGTGCAGGTAGGGCTGCAGGGCGGTCGTGTTGATATGCGAGATGACCGGCCACATGATGAACAGCGACAGGAACAGAGCGAGCCCTGCCAGCACCTGGTTCGGCGGGATCGTCTGCAGGCCCAGCGCGTTCCGCGTCATGGCGAGGACCACGAAGATCTTGGTGAACGACGAGACCATGAGGATGAGCGACGGCGCGATCGAGAGCAGCGTGATCCCGATGATGACGAGGATGCTGTCGGACGGCGTGCCGTTGGGGCCGTTCAGGGTGGTCTGGATGAGCCCGTCCACGGATGGCGCGGTCGGACTGGGCACCGGATCCGGCGGCGTGGCGGCCGAGGCGGAGAGTGCCGGGCCGAGCAGCGCAAGGGCGAACCCGACGACGACGGTGATCGACGAGGCGATGCCGACGCGGCGGGCGACCTTGGCGCCGACGACCCTGGTCTTCGCGACCGGTGTGCGCGACATCAGCGGATCGTCCGGATCGCGGACCAGGCCTGTTTCCAGGTGGCGGCGGACAGCAGGGAGCCCGCGACCTTCGACGAGGACGCGGCGAACGCGGCGTCGATCGAGGGATCGCGTGCGAGGCGGACCGGTGGCGGTGACGCGGCAGCGGTGGCCTTCTGGGCGAGCGTAAGGCTCCTCGCGAAATCACGCGAGGTGTTCAGCGGGACGGTTACCGGGACGGCGGCGGCGACCTCCTCGGCGACCTCGACTTCCTCGTCGTGCAGCACGGTCACCCCGTGGTCGCTGACGCCGAGCAGGAAGCGCTTACCGCCGAACTCGACGACCGCAACGCTGACCTTGGGTGCGAGATTCTGACGGGCGATGACGGTGACCGGCTTCTGAGCGCGACGGGTACGACCGGTCGACGAGTTTCGCCGGCGGAGGAACCAGATCACCGCGATGACGACGCCCAGAGCGACGACGACGCGGAGGGCCAGGAGCAGGGAGTCCACTCAGCGGACCGTGATCTCTGCGCTATCGAGGATCCGAGTGACCCGCACCGCGAACTCCTGGTCGACGACGACGACCTCGCCGTGCGCGATCAGTCGGCCGTTCAGCAGGATGTCGGCGGGGGCCCCGACAGCGCGATCCAGTTCGATCACGGCGCCGATCTCGAGCGCGAGCACCTCGCGGATGGGCATTCGGGTGCGACCGATCTCGACGGTCAGAGTCATCTCGACCTCGTTGAGCCTGCTCAGCCGACCCTCGATCGACTCGGCCGAGACGTTCGACCCGATCGCAGGGACGGTCTGGCTGCGCAGGCGGACGACGTACCAGCCGACCGCCTCGCCGTCGGACAGCAGCTCGAAGATCTGGGACTCGGGATCGGCGAACAGCGGCGCCGAATCGGCCTCGACCACGTCGCTCAGCACGCCGACGCCGAGCACGGAGGCGCTCGCCTGGAGTGCGGGCACGATCACGTCGGTCGGCTTGACACGCGTCTTGGTGCCCGACGCCTTCGCCAGGAACGCGGTGTCGAGCAGCACCAGGGCCAGGTCGGCCGAGGTCTCGCCGACGTAGCTCGCCAGGATCGCGCCGGCCGCGGCGGCGGGCAGCGGCAGCGGCGCGCTCGACGGGGCGGCATGAAGAGCCGCGGTCCCCGGCATGTGCAGGATCAGCGCGTCGACCGCGCTCTGCTCCAGCGCCGACGGGATGGTGGTGGTGTTGGCGGTTGTCACGAGTTCTCCTCCAGAGAGACGATCACGCAGGCCAGCCGGGACGCGTTCGCGCCCACCGCGGCTCCTGCGACGGCGACATCGTCGACGACGACATCGAGGGGACGGTTCTGTGCGTGGGGGAGTCGGATCAGGTCGCCCTCGGCGAGTCCGAGGACGTCGGTCGGGGTGAGGGTCGCCGAGGCGAGGCGGAGGGCGAGCGAGACGGGGACCTGCGCCAGCTGCACGGTCTGCTGCGCGCTGGCGGGCGATCCCTTCTGGTGATTCGGGTCGGCGTCGGCCAGGGCGTCGAGCGGGATCGCGAGCGTGGTCGGCGAGAGCGTGTCGCCGATCGCGACCATGAAGCGCGCGACCAGCACGAACTGGCCGGATCCCGCCGCCTGTGCGGTCGGCGAGCTGAACTGGATGTTGTCGAGCGCGATCGGGCTGTCCAAGAGCGCGCCGAACGAAAAGGCGAGGTCCTCCAGGAGGTAACCGATCAGGCGTTCGAGGATGGCGCTCTCGATCGGGGTGAACGGTCGGGCGGGCGCGGCGATGCTCGCGTTGCCGCCCAGCATCCGGCCGACCCAGCCGAGCGCGGTGTTCTGGGCGAACTGCAGAACGCCCCGGCTGCTGAGCTCGGAGACCCGCACGATCACCATGGTGGTCTCTTCGGGGAGACCCTTGGCGTACTCGCCGTAGCGCTCGACATCGACCGACTCGAGCTCGACGTTCGCGACGGCGTGGGTCATCGCGGTCAGCTGCGTCCCCCACTGTCGGGAGAAGTTCTCGAGCGCCAAGGTCAGGGCGCGCAGGCGGTCGCGTCCGAGCGTCGTCGGACGTTGGAAGTCGTAGACCTCGATCGTCGACGTCGCGGCGCGCACATCTGTGCCATCCGAAACCTGAACCGTCATGCCCAGCACTATCGGCGGGCCGCCCCGCGCGGTTAGGCGGCGGTCGCGCTATTTCTGAATGGCAAGGATCTCGGCCATCACCGCCTTGTCGGCATCGGTGCCCGTTGACAGCACCGCAATGTCCACCCGTCGGTTCATCGGCCACTGATCGGGCGGCATGTCCGGGGCCAGCGGCCGCGCCGAACCGTACGACGAGGAGTAGATCCGCTCCTGCGGCACCCCGGCCGCCGAGACCAGGTACTTCAAGACCTCCGTCGACCGGGCGGATGCGAGATCCCAGTCCGTCTTGAACGGCGCAGGAATCGAGTGGCTGTCCGCGTGCCCCTTGACGTCGACCTCGTTGGGGATCGTGCTGAGCACGGGCCCGATGACGCTCAGGATGCGCTGCGTGTTCGGTTGCAGCGCGGCACTGTTGCCGCTGAAGAACGACGCGGCGCCGACCAGGCTGATCGTTAGGCCGTTGCTCGTGACCGCCATCGAGACGCTGGACGACAGGCCCTGCGCCTGCAGCGTCTGGGTGAGTTGCGCCTTGACGCTGTTCAGGGTGTTCACCTCGGCGACTGCGGCGTTGTACTGGGTGGTGGCGACGCCCTTCTTGCCTGCGGCGGCGGCGGGCACCACCACACCGGTCGCGGTGTCGATCTTCTGGCTCTTGACGACTCCGAATCCGGTGGACAGGGCGAGCCGCAGCTTGTCGAACTTGTCCTTGTCGACGGTCGACATGGCGTACAGGACGATGAACAAGCACATCAGCACCGTCACCATGTCCATGTAGGACGTGGTCCAGCGCTCGCTGCTCCCCTCCTCGTGCTCGCCGCCGTGGGCGATCTTGCGCCGCCGGCTCATGCCGCTTCCTTCAGCGGCTTGCTCTTCGTGGCCTTGGAGCCGGAGTCCTTGTCGCCCTTGCCCTTGTCGGCGACGTTGATCATCGCGCGCAGGCGCTCGCCGACCACGCGGGGCTGGCTGCCCTCCTGGACCGCGAGGACGCCCTCCAGCAGCACGTGCATCCGCTCGATGTTGAGGTCGGCGAGACGCGACAGCCGGGCCCCGATCGGGAGCCACAGGATGTTGGCAGACAGCACGCCCCACAGCGTGGCGACGAAGGCGCCGGCGATCGAGGGGCCGAGGGTGGCGGGGTTGGAGAGGTGCTCGAGCACGTGGGTGAGCGAGATGACTGTTCCGATGATGCCGACGGTGGGTGCGTATCCGCCGAGGCCGTTGAAGAACTTCGCGGCGGCTCGCTGCTCGCGCTCCGCGGTGGCGACCTGCTCCTCGAGCAGGGTGCGGAGCTCCTCGGCATCCATCCCGTCTGCGATGTTCTGCAGGGCCGACTTCAGGAACGGGTCCTTGACGTTCTGCGCCTCGGCCTCCAGGGCCAGCAGCCCCTCCTTGCGCGCCTTCTCGGCGATCGCGACGACCTCATCGATCAAGCCGGCGGGCTGGGCGAGCTTGCCCCTCATGGCGATCGGGATCGCCTTCGCCGCACGGGTCATGTCGGCGATGGTCCCACTCGCGATGCCGACCGCGATGGTGGCACCGAAGACGAGGATCATGGGCGCCGGGAGGAAGAGCGAGCTGAGGCTCGAGCCCTCCATGAAGACCATCGAGCCGATGGATCCGAAAGCGATGATCAGGCCGATGATCGTGGCCGGATCCATCAGCTGGACCGCTCGCGCGTGGTGTGCGGGGGGCGGGCGGGCTGCTCGGGGAAGAGCACGAGCTTGCCCTCCGCCTCGCGCCGCGGGGCGTCGAGATCGTGGAAGCGGGCGAGCGAGATGATCCGTGCGCGGTAGCGCGCCATGAGCTCGATCACCTCGTCCATCGTCTCCGTGACGATGTAGGTGGTCCCGTCTACGAGCGTGAGGGTGGTGTCGGGGTTGCTGTGCATCCGTTCCACGAGGTCGGGATTCACTGCGAAATGGCTGTCATTCAGCCGCGTGAGAATGATCATTTTGGTGGCTTTCCTTGCCCTGGTTATACGCCTTCAATGGCTTCAGATCACACTGTCGGTCGATCGGCGCCGCCCGTTAGGCCGCGGCGCCGATCGACGCTCTCACTCAGCGCTGCATCTGGTTCAGCGCCTGCAGGATCTGGTCGGAGGTGGTGATGATGCGGGCGTTCGCCTCGAAGCCGCGCTGGGCGATGATGAGGTCGGAGAACTCCTGTGTCAGGTCGACGTTCGACATCTCCAGCGAGCCGCCCACGAGCGTTCCGAGACCGTTTGTCCCCGCGATGCCGTAGCTGGCGGCGCCGGAGGCGATGGTCGGCGCGTAGTCGGACGAGCCGGCCTTGGCCAGACCGCCCGGGTTGGCGAAGTTGGCCAGGGCGATCTGCGCGATGGTCTCGGTCGAGCCATTGCTGTACGAGCCGATCAGCCGGCCGTCGCTCGAGAGGCTGTACGACTGCAGGGTTCCGGATGCCCGGCCGTCCTGGCCCGACATCGTTGCGGTCTGCAGCGCGGCGAACCCGCTCGTCGCGGACATGTCGACGCTCACGCCGCCGACCGAGATGGTCCCACCGGAGGTGAGCGCACCGTTGGCGAAGGTCAGCGAGGCGGTGCCGGTCGCGCCGGTCCCGTCGCTGCCCGCGACATCCCAGCCGGCCGCCGTCTTCGTGAAGGTTAGGTTGAGGTTGCGCGCGGCTCCGGTGGCGTCGTAGATGCCCTCGGTCTGCGTGAAGGACGTACCGACGGCGGCATCGGACGGCAGGTTGCCGGTGAGCTTCGTGGCCGTGGTCGCGATCGCCGGAGCGACCGAGTTCTTCGGAAGCGTGATCGTGCTGAGCGAGGCGTTGCCGGACGGGACGACGCCGTTGGTGGCGGTCCAGCCCTGCACCAGCGCGCCATCGGGGGTGGCGAGCTGGCCGTCGGCGTCGAAGTTGAAGCTTCCGGCGCGGGAGAACATGGTCTGACCGGCGGACTTGACGGTGAAGAATCCGTCGCCCGAGATCATCATGTCGGTGGGCTTACCGGTGGAGCTCGTCGACCCCTGGGTGAAGTCGGTGGCGATGCCGGCGACCTTCACGCCGAGTCCGACCTGGGCCGGGTTGGTGCTGCCAACCTCGGCGTTGCTGCCGCCTGCGGAGTGCAGCATCTGCGAGAGCGTGTCCTCGAACTGCGTCGAGCTGGCCTTGAAGCCGGTGGTGTTGACGTTGGCGATGTTGTTGGCGGTGACGTCGAGCATCGTCTGGTGGGCCCGGAGGCCGGAGATGCCGGAATCGAGTGAACGGAGCATGGTGTGATCCTTTTCCTTGGTGTGGTGATCGGTCGGGGCGGTTATGCGGTCTGACCGACCGCGGTGAGGGAACTGAGGGCGACAACGACGCCGCTGATGGTGACGGTCGGGGTCGTGCGGCCGAACGAGGCGCCGGTGACCTTCCCGGACTGGGTGGTCCCGTCGGAGTCGAGGTACGAAGCGGTCAGGCCGATGAGCTGCGATGCCGACTGGCGCTGCTGCAGGGCGAAGTTGCTCGACTGGGTGTCAGAGAGCGTGGCGAGTGCCTGCATGGAGGCCAGCTGCGATGTCTGGGTAATCAGTGCATTGCTGTCCATCGGCGAGTTCGGGCTCTGCGTCTTGAGCTGGGTCACCAGCAGTTTCAGGAACATCTGGGAGTCCATCTGGTTGCTGGCGCCCTTGGTACCGGCGGTGCCGGAGGTGTAAAGCGACGCGGATGCTCCGTTGTTGTTGTTGCTGGCGGCGGCGATGGTCATGGGTCGCACCTTTCTTTCTAGGCGAACACGTCGAGGGCGGTGGCCCCGGAACGCAGCTGGGTGGGGACACTCACGGAGAGCGAGCTCGAGGAGTCGCGCGCGGTGGGTGCCCCGGGAACGGTCGGGCTGCGGTCCGGGCCGCGGTCGCCCGTGAAGGAGGCGCCAGCGCCGTCGAACGGGGACCGACCGCTCGCCGAGCCGTCCGAGCTCGGCGCTGCGAGGCTCAGAGCGGAGTTCATCCCGCCCTGCGACAGGTCGCGGCGGAGCTCGGGCAGGATCGCGTCGAGCGCGCTCCTGCCTTGCGCGGTCGGCGCGCTCAGCTCGATCCGGATGCCATCGGCACCCACATGTGCGCGGACGGTCACCGGCCCGACCGACTCGGGGGCGACCGTCAGGGTGAGCACGTGGGTGCCTGCCTCGGCGCTGCGGAGGTGGAAGAGGGTCGGTGCGAGCTGCGCGTTCAGCGGCGGTGTGGGCGGCGTGGGCGGTGCGACGGCCGTCGTGGCCGTCGTGGCGGTCGGGGTCGAGGTGGGGCTGAGCGAGATCGCGCCGGGCATGGTGGCGGGGTCGGCGGGGTCGGCGGCGCGTGCGCTCGGGGCCCTCGAGGCGGGTCGGGACGGCTGCACGGAATCGCCTTCGAGCGAGGCGGCGGCCAGCGCGGCGCTGCTCGGCGAGGGAGAGGCGGCGCTGGCGAGAGTCTCGGGGGCGGCGGCTGCCGCCGACAGTGTCGTGGAGGGGGTGGCGGTGACAGCCAGGTCGGCCGTCCCGGCGCTCGCGGGGTCGCCCGAGACGGGGAGCGCACTCGGGAGTGCTGCCGTGAGGGCAGGGGTCACGGCGGCCGTCACCGCGCCGGCTCCTGGCCCGGCTCCGAGCGCGACGTCGGGCGTCCCATCGGACGCAGCACCGGCGATGGCGTGACGGCGGTCGCGTCGCTCACCGCTCGGAGCGGCGTCGGCGGCGTCGGTTCGCGCATCGCTCGGGGAGGCGGTGGGCCCGCCGGGAGTGCCGGCAGTGGCCGACTCGGGGCTCCTCTCTGCCGAGGATGCCGAGGATGGCGAGGATGCCGAAGGCACCGAAGCCGCTGACGCGAGTTCGGCTGCGAAGGCATCCGGGTCTGCGGGTGAGGGAGGCCGGGATGACGGGGTGGCCGTGGGCTCGATCGGGATCGTTCCGACGGTGAGGGTGGTCATCCGAGACCCGCCAGAAGAGTCGCCTGGCTGGTGGCGAGGGCCTGCCGGGCCGCGAGGGTGGCCGCCGACGTCGACGGGGCCGTGACCGAACTGGAGTCTCCGGACGCCCCGCTCGACATCGCTGTGATCGCCGCCTGGAGCGAGGAGGCCGTGTCGCTGGAGCTCCCGGTCGGACGGGTCGAGCTCGTGGAGCTCGTCAGCAGCGCCGAATCGTTCGCGATGAGCGCGCGGACGGTGGCTAGAGCCGCCGCCTGCACCGCAGCACTCGTGGTCGACGTTGCGGCCGGGGTGCTCGACGCGCTCGCGCTGGTCGCGGTGGCGGCATCCGTTGACCCGGCGCTCGGGACAATCCGTCGGATGGTCTCGATGCCGGAGTCGCCGACCCAGAGCTTCTGGTCCGAGACGACGCGGCCCGGATACGGCGCGTGCATGACGCGACCGTTGCCCTCGTAGATGGCGATGTGGTCACCGCCCTTGAAGACGATCAGGTCGCCCGGCTGCGCCTGGGCGAGCGAGGGGACCGCGGTGCCCATCAGCTTCTGCTGGTGGACGAGGCGGGGAAGGGCGATGCCGAGGTCGCCGTAAGTCTTCTGCACGAGGGCGGAGCAGTCGATGCCGCTCATGCTCGTTCCGCCGAGCACGTACTTCACGCCGAGGTACTTCTTGGAGTCGGCGACCACCTGAGCGCCGGTGACCGCGCCGCTCGTCGTGGCCGAGGAGTCCGCCGTCCCGCTCGACGCGACGGCTGCCGCCGAGTTCGCGGGGAGCGTGGAGAGCCCCATGACCCCGTTGGCCGTGCCGGGAGTCAGCAGCGCCAGCGCCTGGCGGAAGGACTCGAGCGTCGAGGCGTCGGAGGAGGCGGACTGTGCGGAGCCCGCGGGGAACTTGGCGGCGAGGTTCGCCTGCACCTGCTGCAGGGTGCTGAGGAGAGCGACGGAGTTCACGAGGTCACCCGCCCGCCGGTCGGCGGCGTGGGCCGGCTTGAGATCTCGTCGAGCACGATCTGCTCCTGGCGCAGCGACTCCGACAGCTCGGCCGCGTCGTGGCGCGCTTCCAGCTTCTCGAGCGTGAGGGTGCGGGCGCGGGTTTCGGCGAGCTCCGCATCCGCCTCCTCGATCTGCCGGTCCGTCTCGCTCGCCAGCGCCTCGAGGTCGCCGAGGGTGCTGGACGAGGCGGCGCGGGCGGCCGCCGTCCAGCGCAACCGCTCGGAGTTGCCGTCGGTCGACATCAGGGCGGACAGCGAGTTCTGAGCGAAGCGCCTGCGCGAGGCGACCTCGGCGGCGCGGGCGCGGGAGAGGGACACGGCGGCGGCGGCGCGGTCCTCCTGGAGGCGGCGTAGGCGCAGCAACGCGGCCAGCGAGAAGTTAGCCATCAGAGGCCCCCCATTTCCTGCACGAGCTGGCCGAGAGCCTGCCATGAGGTGTCCGGGTCTGAGCTCTCGTCGATGCGCTGGGTAAGGAACGCGGCGATCTCGGCCTGGTGGTCGACGGCGGCATCCACCAGGGGGTTCGCGCCGCGCTGGTAGGCGCCGACGTCGAGCAGGTCCTGTGCGGCGGCGCGGGCGGCCATCACCCGACGCAGTGCCAGAGCGGCGGCGCGCTGCTCGGGAGTGGTGACACGGGAGGCGACGCGCGACACCGAGGCGAGCGGGTCGATGGCCGGGAAGTGGCCGGATACCGCGAGCTTGCGGTCGAGCACGACGTGCCCGTCGAGGATGGAGCGCACGGCGTCGGCGATCGGCTCGTTGTGGTCGTCCCCGTCGACGAGCACGGTGTACATGCCGGTGACGGAGCCGATCGGCCCGGTGCCCGCGCGTTCCAGCAGCCGGGCGAGCAGTCCGAAGACCGACGGCGGGTATCCACGGGTCGCCGGCGGCTCGCCGATCGACAGCCCCACCTCGCGCTGGGCGTGTGCGACGCGGGTGACGGAGTCCATCATCAGCATGACGTGGGATCCGGTCTCCCGGAACGAGTCGGCGATCCGGGTCGCCGTGAACGCGGCACGGACGCGCATCAGCGCGGGCTCGTCGGCGGTCGACACGACGACGATCGAACGGGCCAGGCCCTCGGCGCCGAGGTCGTCCTCGAGGAACTCGCGCACCTCGCGTCCGCGCTCGCCGATGAGGGCGATGACCGAGATCTCGGCGGCAGTGCCGCGCGCGATCATCGAGAGGAGCGACGACTTACCGACTCCGGATCCCGCGAACAGTCCCATTCGCTGGCCGCGGCCGATGGTGGTCAGGGTGTCGAGCGCCCTCACGCCGACCGGCAGCGGCTGGTCGATGCGGGCCCGCAGCAGCGAGGAGGGCGCGTCGTTGTCGACCGGGACGCGCACGACACCGCGCAGCGGGCCCTTGCCGTCGATCGGATCGCCGCCCGCATCGACGACGCGTCCGAGCAGACCCCGGCCGACGGGGACGGTCATCGGGCGCCCGGTTGTGCGCACCTCGGTGCCGGCGGTGACGGCGTTGAGGGCGTCGAGCGGCATTGCCGTCACCATGTCGCGGGCGACGGCCACGACCTCGGCGCGCGCGCCGCGCCCGGCGCCGTCACCGCCGATGAGGAGCAGCTCGCCGATGGCGGCGGGGATGCCGGTGATGCGGATGCCGAGTCCGACGACGGAGTCGACGGCACCGACACGCTCCGGGCGCGACGCGTTCAGCACCTGATCGAAGTGCCGCGGTCGGTAGCTCAACGTGTCGGTCATCGGGTGCCTCCGATCTCGGCGCGGACGCGCGCGAGGGCGGAGCCGATGCGAGCATCGATGCGCCCCTCCGCGATCTCGACCACGGCATCGCCGGGGGAGAGGGTGGGGTCGCTGACGAGGCGGACATCGGGCACGAGGATGCCGTGCGCTCCGATCACCGCCAGGTCGACGGGGCTCAGGCGGACCGCGGTGATCGATTCCTCGTCGACGCTCGAGAGCGCCCGGGTGATCGCTGCTCGAGCCGAGGTGTCGCTGTTCTGGAGCTCGATTCCGAGGATGGCCTCGGCCAACTCGATCGCGGCGGCGAGGAGCGCGTCGTCGGCGGCGGCCAGCACCGGCGCCGACGACGCGTCGAACCGCCGGGTTGCGGCTCCGAGGGCGTCGACAGCCGCGGTCAGCGCGGTGACGGCATCCTCGCGGAGGGCGTCCCGCTCGAGGCGGGCCCGCGCGGCATCCGCCGCGGCGTCCGCCTCGGCGGAGCGGAGACCCTCCGCGTACCCGGCCGCGTGTCCGCGGATCCGAGCGCGTTCGGTCTCCTCCTCCAGCCCTGCTGTGGCGATGGTCGGGTAGCGGAGTTCCGAGAATGCGATGTCAACTGACATATTCGTCCTCGTCATCCTCTTCCTCGCCCCTCTGGAGAGAGATGGTGCCCTCGGCTTCGAGCTCCCGAATCGTCCGGGCGATCTCGGCGCGGGCCTCGTCCACCTGCTTCTTGCGCACGCGGCCGAGGTTCTCGAGCTCTTCGTCGAGGGACTCGCGGTTGCGCTCCGAGATGTTGTCCCTGACCGTGGCGGTGAGGTCTGCCGACGCGCCCTTCAGGGCGGTCGCGAGCATGGCGGCGTCGATCCCTCGGAGGACCTGCTGCACGTCTTTCACCCCGAGGCGGACGATGTCGGCGAAGGTGATCATCCGGGAGCGCACCTCCTCCGCGAGCTGCGGGTCGCGCGCATCGAGGGCCTCGAGCAGGTCGTGCTCGGTGGTGACGTCGGCGCGGTTGATGATGTCGACCAGCGGCTGGACGCCGCCCACGACGTCGGTGCGCTGGCGCGGGGCGACGACGGCACGCGAGGAGCGGCGCAGGTTCTCGGCGACGATCCTGACCGCTTCCGGAGTCGCCGACCGCATGCCGGCGATCGCCTCAGCGACGTCGAGCTGGGTGACGGCATCGAACTGCGCGAGCACCTGCGACGCCTTCGTCGGCGAGAGGTGCGCGAGCACCAGCGCCTTCGTCTCGGGTAGTTCGCCGGCGAGCAGATTCGAGATCTGGTGCGGGTCTGCGGCGTCGAGGAACTCGAAGGAAGTCCCGCTCATCGAAGACGACACGCGGTCGAGGAACCCCGCGGCGCGCTCGGCTCCGTAGGAGGCGTGCAGCAGTTCCTCGGCGAACTGGAGGCCACCGTGCGACGAGACTTGCGCCTTCTGTGTGTGTACGTAAAACTCGGCGAGTGCCTGCTCCACCACCGTCGGGTCGACCTTCTGCAGGCGCACGATCTCGGCGATGATCTCGTCGGCCTCGCTCTCTGAGAAGGCGCGCATCACCTCGGCGGCGCTCTCCTGCGACATCTGCATGATGACGACGGCGGCCTTCTGGGTGCCGGTCAGCACGGTGACGGGCTCGCTCATGCGGGCTGCTTGTCATCCATGAGCGACCGCAGGTACTCGGCCGTGCGCTGCGGGTCGCTGGCCGAGAGGCGATCAATGCTCGCGCGGACGCGGAAGGCCTCTGGCTGCGCGGCGAGCGCCTCGAGCGGCAACGGCCCGACCGGCCCGGGAGTCATCGCGCCGAGCCCGCCGCCCGTGATGCCCGGGTACTCGGACAGATCGACACTCGGGTCGGCGTCGGGCAGCGTGCGCGCGTCGAGCGGCCCGATGTCGATCGGCGACGGCTCGCGGCGCTTCGAGGCGGCCGAGAGGAAGCGGAGCAGCAGGAACAGTCCGAGCAGCACGCCGAGCACGGTCAGGCCGGTCGTCACAATCTTCACGATGTTCTGCTGCGTGTCCGCGCCGCTCTGCGACGCGATCGCAGCCTTGGCCTCGGTTGAGCCCGTCTTGCTGAAGGGCAGCACCTGCACCGCCACCAGGTCGCCCCGCTTGACGTTCACTCCCGCGGCGCCCTCGACGAGCTTCTGGATGCTGGATGCCGAGATACCAGAGGTCGCAGCCTTGTTGATCGCGATCGAGATCGTCTGGCGTGTGATCGACCCCGCCGGGATGGTCGTGGTCTCGGTCGTCTGGTCGATCGCGTTGTTCTTGGTGGTCGAAGTCGTCCAGCTGCTGCTGGCGCCCGGGGTCGCAGCGCCCGTGGGCACCGCGATGTTGTCGGGGCCGAGCACTCCGGTCGCGCCGGTGGACGATCCACCCGAGCCATTGTCGACGGTCGCGCTGTTCTGCTCGTTGAGGGCCGGGGCGTTCGTCGGGACGGCGTAACTCTGCGTGACGCGCTGGGCGGAGTCTTTGGACAGATCCGCCGAGACGACGACGGTCGAGTTGCCGGCACCGAGCACCTGGTCGAGCATCGCCTGCACGCTGGCCTGGGTGTGGGCCTCGTAGGTGGTCGCCGACGCGCCGTCGCTGCTGCCGGCCGCGCCAGCTCCGGACAGCAGGGTGCCGTCCGCCGAGACCACTGAGACGTCGGTGGGCTTCAGGTTGTTGACCGACGCAGCGACCAGGTGGGTGATCGCCGCGACCTGCGAGGTACCGAGCGCCGCGTTGCCCGAGGTCCGTACGAAGACGGATGCCGTGGTCGGCACCTGCTCGGAGGTGAAGACCGTCTGGTCGGGAATGGCCAGCTTCACCGACGCGGTCTCGACGCCGTTCATGGCCTCGATCGTGGTGGCGAGCTCGCCCTGGAGGGCACGCTGGTACGTCGTGGTCTGTTGGAAAGCGGATGCCGTGACGCCGAGGGTGTTCAGCAGCCCGTAGCCGTCGTTACTCAGGCTGGGCAGCCCGGCCGAGGCGGCTTTCAGGCGTTCGGAGTCGACGTCTTGCTGGGGCACGAGGATCGTGTTGCCGCCGTCGGCGAGCTGATAGGGCACCCCGTCGGCGTGCAGCAGGGTGGTGATCGATGCCGCGTCGGTCGACGAGAGGCTCGTGAACAGCGGGGAGTAGCTCGGCTGGACGAGCCACGCGGCGAGACCGCCGCCGCCGACGAGCAGCACCGCGAGTCCGATGATGGCGATGGTGCGCTGCCCGACGGTGAACTCGCGCAGGGTGTGCGTGACGCGATGCAGGGTCGCTAGCAGTGCCGGGGGCATCAGGCGCTCATGTTCATGATGCTGTTGAAGGCATCGACGGCGCGGTTGCGCACGGACGAGACCAACTGCACCTCGACCTGCGCACGGGTCGACGCGATGGTGGCCTGGGCGATGTCCGGCAGGCTGCCGGTTGCGGCCTGGATGTTGAGCTGGTTGGCCGTGGCCTGCGTCGACTGCACCGAGTTGAGGGCGTTGACCATGGCGGAGCCGAACGAGCTGCCGCCGTCGAGCGACGCGGTCGCCGTCGTCGAGCCGACCGACTGGGTGCTGGTGGGGCCGGCGATCGCGGAGATCGACGACACGGACGGGATGGACATCAGTTGCTCTTTCCGATGGCGATGGCGGCTTCGTAGGTTGCCTGGGCATCCGTGACGACCTTGGCGTTGGCTTCGTATGCCCGCTGCGCCATGATCAGTTGGCCCATCTGGCTGCCGAGGTCGATGTCCGGCATCCGGACGTTCCCCTCCGCGTCGGCCAGCGGGTTGCTCGGGTCGTACTTGATGATCCCGGCCGAGTCGCCGAGGGCCGTGCTCTTCACGAACACGCCCGAGGTTCCGGCGCCGGCCTGCGCCACGACGTAGCGGGCCTGGAACGCGGGGCCGCTCGTGGCGGTCGCGGTGTTCATGTTGGCGATGTTGTCTGAGATGGCGTTGAGCCACTGACGATTCACGTCGAGGCCGGATCCGGCGATGCCGATGGCGTTCATGCTCATGATCAGTTGACGTTCAGCGCGGGGAGGATGGACGTCAGCTCCTGGCCGATGGCCTGGCTCGCGAACTTGTACTGGAGCACAGTGTTCGCGTTCGTGATGTCTTCGGTGTCGAGGTTGACGTTGTTGCCGTCCAACTGGGTGGGCTCGAGCGACAGTCCGGTCCGGGGGGCGACGACCCCGCTTCCCGCCTGGACGGATGCCGCGAGCGCGGACTCGAACGAGACGGTCTGTGCGCGGTAGTTCGGCGTGTTGATGTTGGCGATGTTGTTCGCCGTCGCCGTCTGCCGCGCGGACAGGCCGGCGAGTGCGCTGGAGAGCGCATTGATGGAGACCGATTCGAGCATCGGGACCTGACTTTCGAGCAAGGTCGGACAAGGACGGACGGCCGATCCCTGGCCTCGTGCATCGAGCGATCCCTGCTCTACAGAGAGTTATCGGTCGCCGTGGCGAGCCGGTAAGCAGTGCGCGCGAGTTTCTTCTTTGACGTGCGGTCTCGCCGACGACTCAGCCGACGAGTCAGCCGACGCGGTCGAGATAGACCGGCTGCGCGTCATCCGATCCGCGGACGCTCTGGAGCACCCCCAGGTGCTCCCCGATCAGGCGCTTGGTGGCATGCAGTCGGGTGAACTCCTCCTCGTAGTCGGCGAGGATGCGCCGACCGCGGGGGATGAGACTCTCGGGGATGGGGCCGACCGGTCCGATGGAGGCACGGATGTCCTCGATAGACCAGATCCCCGTCGTGGTGTTGCCCAGGCCAAATCCGGCGCGTGAGCGTGTGAGTTGGCGGTCGAGCTCGTCCAGCAGGGCGACCCACCGTCCGATCTGCTCAGCCAACGGCGGACAGCCGGGCGGGCCCGGGCTCCGAGAGCGAGGCGTCGAGCGAGGCGTGCCACGCGAGGCGCAGCGGTTCGAGCAGTTCGATGGCTTCGAGCGTCGGCTCGGTGTCGCGCCAGGCGTTGCCGGTGCGCAGGATGCCCAGCACGTACATGTACAGCGACATCAGGGCCGGCCCACCGCTCCAGAGCTGGGGCTTGAGGGTCGACGCCAGCTCGGTGATGATGTCCTGCGCGTGGATGAGATGGCGGCTCGCCGCTGACCAGTCGCCCGAGCCCTGGCTCTTCTCCGCCCAGCGCAGGTCGAGCAGCAGCCGGTCGTAGAGCATGGTCAGCGCCTGCGCGGGCGAGGCGGAGGTGATCGAGTCGCGCACGTAGGCGGCGCGCGCGGTGGCTCCCGTGGTGATGGTCATCAGTTGAGTCCGTTACTGGAGATGGTGGTCGGGAACTGCTGGCTCAGCCAGTTGGACTGGGTCTTGAGGGCGCTGAGCTGGGTCTCCATCGCGGAGAACGCGGATTCGAGGGCGGTCTGGCGGGTCGCGAGCTCCGTCGTCCAGGCCGAGACCTGGCTTTTCAGTCCGCGAATGTCGCTGTTGAGGCTCGAGACCCTGCTGGTAAGCGCTCCCGAGACCGGGTCAGACTGTCCGGTCGCCTGGGCGGCCACCGCGGACGAGATGCTCTGCAGCAGCGCGTGGGTTCCGCTCGGATTGGAGGCGAGTGCCGCCTGGAACTTCGCCGCATCGAAGGTGATCGCGCCATCCTGATGGATGTTGATCCCGATGCTCGCCGGAGAGATGCCGTTCTTCGGCTGGGCGATGGTGTTGAAGAGGGCGTACGCCGAGTTCCGGATCAGGCTGTCGCCGGTGAACGGTCCTCCGGCGGTCGTGGTGTTACCCGAGGAGTCCGTGCTGGAGCTGACCGCGCTGCTCGTGGCGATCGAGTGCAGCAGCGTGTCGACGGCCGTGACCAGTGACGACGCGGCGTTGGTGATCGTGGCGGTGTCCTGTGCGATGGTGAGCGAGACCGGCGTCGTCGACTTCTTCGAGACGGTCACGCTGACGCCGGGCAGCAGGTTCGAGAAGGTGTTTCCCGTGGAGGTCACGGTCTGCGCGGCGGGCGTGCCTGCCCACAGGGTCACCGCGGCATCCGACGCCGTCTGGATGACGGCCGCGCCCGGTTGGGCGAGGAGGTCCGGCGCTGTACCGGCGCTGATGTCACTGGAGGATCCTCCAAAGAAACTGAACGCACCCGAAGCGCCAGTGTGGGAGGACGTGAGCTGCAGTCGGTACAGCGCCGCACCGGTAGTCGCATCCTGACCTGATGCGACAGCTATCGCGGAGACTCCCGCGGAAGACGTGTTGATGGCGGCGGCGATGTCGGCGACGGAGCCGGACGCGGGGTGGATCTCCACCTGCGTGCCGGTGCTGCCGACGATCGTGAAAACGGGGATGGCGCTGGAGCCGTGCAGCGGGGCGGTGACATTCACCTGAGCCGCGGCGACGGAATCGATCGAGAAGGAGACGGTCCCGGCGCTCGCGTCCGTCGTGGTGGTCGCGGTGGCGCTGGAATCCGAGCTGGTGGTGGAGTAGACGTTCCAGGCATTGGTCGCGGCGTCGGCGGTGGCCTGGCTCGCGAGGGCGGCGTAGGAGGTGTTGAGAGCCTGAAGGGCGGTGAGAAGGGTGTTGTCGGCCGTGACCTGCTTCTGCAGGGCGTCCTTCGGCCCGGACTCGGCGGCGATCTGGGCGGCGACGAGGGCGGAGGTGTTCAGTCCACTGACGACGCCGGCGAGCACGGAGGCGCCTGCGGTGTTCGTCGAGGTCGTCACGTTGGTGGTCGTCACCGCTTCCGCTCCTTCGTAGTCGGGTGGGCTTGGGGCAGTGCCCGGCGGCGGAGATGAGACGGTTCAGGTCTTCTCCGCCGCCGGACGTTTCGGCGGCGACCTACTGCAGGAGCTTCAGAACGCTCTGCGGCAGCTGGTTCGCCTGGGCCAGGATGGCCGTGGCGGCCTGGGCCTGGACCTGCTGACCCGTGAAGATCACCATCTGCTTGGCCATGTCGGTCGACGTGATCTGCGAGCTGGCGGCGTTCAGGTTCTGCGCGGCCACGTTCACGGACGCGATGGCGTTCGTGAATCGGTTCTGCACGGCACCGAGGGTCGCCTGAGCGGTGGAGATGGAGCTCAGCTGCGTGTCGATCGAGGTGATGGACGCCTGGGCGAGCGCGTTCGTCGAGACGTCGAACTTGCCGGCGCCGACGGTGAGGGCGGTGGAGACCGCGCCCACGTTGGCGGCGGTCAGGTCGACCGTGATGGTGTTGTCCGCACCGGCGTTGGCGCCGACCTGGAAGTTCAGCGCCGTGGAGGAACCGTCGAGCAGCTTCGTGCCGTTGTAGTTCGTCGAGGTGCTGAGCCGCGTGAGCTCGTTCGTGATCTGAGTCGCCTCAGTCGCGATGTCAGTGCGGGACGCCGCGCTGTTCGAGTCGTTCGCGCCCTGAACCGCGAGGTCGCGCAGACGCTGCAGCATGCTCGTCACCTGGGTGAGAGCACCGCTCGCGGTCTGGACCACGTCGAGGCCGGACTGCGCATTGGTCGCCGCCACGTTCAGGCCGTTGACCTGCGAGGTCAGACCGGTCGAGATGGCGAGGCCGGCCGCGTTGTCGCCTGCGGACGTGATCGCGTTGCCGCTCGAGAGCTTGGCGATGGACGAGGTGAGCTTGTCCTGCGCGTTGGTCAGGTTCTGGTAGGCGTTGAGTGCTGCGATGTTGTTGGTGATGCTGAGTGCCATTTTGTTCCTCCATGATTTGGCGTTGGTACGCCAGCCCATCCGTGGGCTGACATCGATGACTTTCGGCGGGATGCGGAGTTGCGTTAGCAGTTCGCCGAAAGAATTTTTCTGCGGGGCTACGAGGCCGCCGATTCCCAGATCGCAAGGGGCTGCGCGGGGCGCACTAGGCTCGCGATTCCGAGGCCGGCGGTCTGCGCGAGACGCGCGAGGTAGGCGCTGCGGCGTGACTCGGCGATGCGCGAGTGACGCGCCGCACTCACCTCGCCGTCGTCGGCGAAATGCGTCTCGAGGCCGTCGCGCAGCAGGCGGATCCCCTCGGAACGCTGCTGCGAGACGGCGGAGTGCGTGGCGCCGAGCTCCTCGGCGAGTTCCTTGACGGTCCGGTCGTTGAAGTAGATCTCGGTGACGATGTAGCGCATCTTCTCGGGGAGCGCGTCGACGGCGGCGCGGACGATGCCGGCGCGCTCCGCGGTGACGAGCGAATCCTCGGGCGTCGACATCTCGGCGGCGAGCTGGTCGCCGATGGTCTCGTCGAGGGAGCTGACGGAGCGCGTGGCATCCGAGAGCGCCTCGGTAGCGGTCGCCCGGTCCACTCCGAGTGCCAAGGCGACCTCGTCGACGGTCGCGTCGCGTCCGAGGGCGGCGGTGAGCGTCTCCTTGACCTGCAGCACCTCGCGGATGCGGTGGCGCACCGTGCGGGTCGCCCAGTCGGACGATCGCATCTCGTCGGCGAACGCGCCGAGCACGCGGCGGCGGGCGTAAGCGCCGAAGGGCACGCCGAGTGTGGGGTCGAAGGCCTCGGCCGCGGTGATCAGGGCGACGGCACCCGCCGAGGCGAGGTCGTCGCGCGACAGGTGGGTCGCGCGCCCCCAGACCTCGGACACGAGGTAGCCGACGAGGGGCAGGTTTTCTACCACGAGCGCGTTTCGAGCGGTGCGGTCCATCACGAATCTCCCTGATCAAGAGAACACAGAGGATTCTGTGCTCAGACATTCGGGATGGATGTCGTGGTGTGGCGTGACCGCGTCGAGCCATGTCGAGCTCAGTGCGGGGATGCTCCGGGGCTGGAGCAGTCAATCGGTGGTGCGGGTGTGCTCCGGGGTTGGAGCGGTGATGAAGCTGCTTGGGTAAGCGGCCGACCGGGTGAGCGGCTGACTCCCCAGATACTGGCCGATGGATCCGCACGCCCTGTAGACCCCAGAACAGGAGCCCCCTGTTCTGGGTCACGCGCGGATTTCGGACGGCCCTTAAGCGTGTGCTACCTTCCGCGCGAGCGTTGCGTGTGAGCGTTTCCGCCGCCGCCCCTAACGGCGCGTGGAGCATGACCGATGGTCTCTAGTGACGGCACCGCCCGGGTGCGTCACACTGGAACGAGGACCGGACTTGCCGTTGATCGAGGTACAGGAGGTGAAGCAGATGGGCGCACAGGAACTGTCGACGCTCCTCTGGCGCGAACGTGAGCTCCTCGAGATCCTGATGTTCAAGCTGGAGGAGGAGAAACTCCTGCTCACGGCGGGCAAGACCAGGTGGCTGCCGTTCGCAACGCGCGAGGTGGAGCAGGTCATTGAGCGGCTGCGTGAGAACGGCATCGAGCGGGCCATGGAGCTCGCCGCCCTCGGGCAGGAATGGGGGACGGAAGACGACCCGTCACTCCGTGCCGTCATCGCCGCCGCGCCCACCGAGGCGTGGCGTGACAACTTCACCGGCCACCTTGTGGCCCTGTCGGAGCTAGCCTCCTCGATCGCCGAGTTGCGGGACGCGAACGTGCAGTACCTGCGCGCGGCCGCCCGAGTCACCCAAGAGACCCTCGCGACGATGACGCCCGATGCCGGGACATACGACGCCCGTGGGCAGGCTGGCGACGGACCCTCGACCGCGCACCTCTTCGACGGACGGATGTAGCGGGTGACCAGCTCGTTCGGTGCCCTGAACACCGCGTACACGGGTCTGGTGGCGGCTCGTCAGGGGCTGACCGTGGTCGGCGAGAACATCAGCAACTCGACGACCGTCGGCTACTCCCGCCAGACGGTGACCACCTCGTCGATCACCCCGGCATCCGAATCCGGGTTCGTCGACCCGCTCGCGGTCGGCGGCGGCGTCTCGGTGGACTCGGTCGGGCGCATCGACAGCGCGCTCGTCGATGCGCAGCTGCGGGCCACCTCGGCCTCCGATGGCTACGCCCAGGAGACGGCGACGCAGCTGAGCACCATCGAGGGCGCATTGAACGAACCGGGGGACAACGGGCTTTCGTCCTCCCTTCAAAGCTTCTGGTCCGCCTGGCAGAACGTGTCGAACACCTCGACCTCCTCCTCGGCCGCCACGGCGGTCATCGCCGCCGGCACGCGTGTCGCCGGGCAGCTGGCTGCCGGGTACTCCGCCGCATCCCAGCAGTGGTCGGCGGTGCGGTCCACCGCCGACACCACCGTCGCGAGCATCAACTCCGCCGCGACCCAGCTGGCGGCCCTCAACGGTCAGATCCGATCCGTGGTCGCCGCGGGCGGCAACGCCAACGGGCTGATGGATCAGGTGGGAACGCTCGCGCAGAAGCTCGCAGGTCTGAGCGGCGCGACCCTCCGCGGCAACCGCGACGGAACGGTCGACGTGCTGCTCGGCGGCAATCCGCTCGTCGCGGGGACCACCGCCAACGTGATCGCGGCGTCCGGATCGGGGACGCTCGCGGGGGCATCCGCCTCGCCGGTGGTGATCAGATTCGTCAACAACCCCGCCGCCACAGCGACGATCTCGGGTGGCACGCTCGGGGCCGACCTCGCCATCCTCGCCCCGGCCGACGCCACGGGAACCGGTGGCGCCATCGCCGAAGCGGCGCAGACCTACAACACGCTCGCGACCTCCGTGGCGACGTCGGTCAACACGATCATGCAGTCCGGGGCGAACGCCGCGGGCGTGACCGGACTCTCGTTCTTCGCTCTCGATCCGTCGAAGCCGGCAGCCCTCGGCCTGACCGTCATCCCGACCGGCGCCTCCGGCATCGCCGCGGCGACACCCGGATCCGGCGCCGCGAACGGCGACATCGCGAACGCGATCGCCGGACTCACCAGCTCGAGCACCGGTCCGGACAGCCAGTGGGAGAACTTCGTCGTCCGGATCGGCTCCGCCTCGAACGCCGCGAGCAGTCATGCGGCCCTGACCGCGACGGGGCTGGCGACCGCGACCTCCGCCCAGTCGTCGATCTCGGCGGTCGACACCGACCAGGAGACGACGAACATGCTTCTCTATCAAAACGCCTTCAGCGCTGCCGCCCGGGTGATGACCACCCTCAACGACATGCTCAACACGCTCATCAACAAGACCGGATAGGTGCGACCACATGATCACGCGCGTGACGGATCAGATGATCCTCGCCCATTCGCAGGCGAATCTGCAGACCCAGCTCCAGCAGCTGTCCACTCTGCAGGACCAGGCCTCCAGTCAGAAGGCGATCAGCAAGCCCTCCGACAACCCCACGGGGATCGCCATGTCGCTGGCCCTCAAGCGGCAGCAGGCGGCGACCGCCCAGTACGCCGGGAACGCCCAGGACGCTGACAACTGGCTCACGGCCGTCAACGGCGCCCTGAACTCCTCGATCACCTCATTGCAGAGCGTGCGATCGCTCGTGGTGGGAACCGGCGATGCCACCCTGTCGCCGACCGCGAAGGCCTCGATCGTGACCCAGCTGACGGGTCTCAAGGCCGCGCTGCTCGGGCAGGCGAACATGAGCTATCTCGGTCGGCCGGTCTTCGCTGGCAACTCCGACGCCGGAGCCGCCTTCGATACGAGCTACAGCTACACAGGAACTGCGGGAGCCACCGTCTCCCGCTCCATCAGCAGCACCGCGACCGTCTCGGTCAGTGGCGACGGGGCGGCGGTGTACGGCACGGGTGCCGGATCGGTGTTCTCGCTGATCGACTCCATCGTGAGCGGGATCCAGTCGGGCACCGACGTCACGTCCCAGCTCACCGCGATCGACTCGCGCATCTCGGCCGTCACGACCCAGCAATCCGTGGTCGCGGCGAACTTCAATCAGGTTCAACGGGGGCAGGCGACTTTGACCGCACAGGCAGCATCTCTCACCACCCAGCGCTCCGCTGTGGACGGGGTGGACCTCACGAAGACGCTGGTCGAGCTCTCGGCCCAGCAGAACGCCTACCAGGCCGCGCTCGGAGTCACGAGCAAGGCGCTGCAACCCACGCTGATGTCGTTCCTCCGATGAGCGCCGTCACCTTCGTCGAATCCCCTCCGGGGCTCGCTCCGCTGCTCGAGTTCACGCTCGACGAGGTGGAGGGCGCGCACGGTCTGCACACCCTCCGCTCCTCGGACGCGCCCGACATCCGGCTGTTCATGCTCGACGTGCCCGTCTACCTGCCCTGGTACGAGCCGGCATTCGACGAGGAGAACTACCTGTCGGTCGGTGCGAACGCGGACGGCACGGACGTGCTCGTCGTCGCGACCATCTCGGACGGCTCCCCGGTCGTGAACCTGATGGCACCAGTGCTGGTCAACCGCACCACGGGCGCCGCGCGTCAGGTGATCCTCGGCGACGAGTGGCCGCTGGCCGCGAGCCTGGCGCAGCCCGGTGCAGCGTAGTCCGCACCGTCATCACCGGAGCGAGCTCAGTCGTAGTTGCGGTGGATCAGGTGCGACAGCACGATCGCACTGCGCGTGTGATCCACGCTCGGGGCGACGCGCACGCGCTCCAGCGCGTCCTCGAGTGACGGGATGTCGCGGGAGCGGATGTGCACCATCGCGTCGGCCGAACCGGTGACGGTCGAGGCATCCACCACTTCGGGAACGCCCGAGAGGATGCGCTTGAGCTCGTCCGGTGCGACGGTGCCGCGGCAGAACAGCTCGACGTAGGCTTCGGTGCCGAGGCCATCGACGGCCGGGTCGACCTGGATCGTGAACGAGCGGATGACGCCGTCCGCGACCAGCCGGTCGACGCGGCGCTTCACCGCGGAAGCCGACAGCCCGACCCGCTCGCCGATATCGCCGTAGCCCGCGCGGGCGTTCAGGCGGAGCAGGTCGATGATGCCGTAGTCGAGATTGTCCACGATGAAACAGGTTAGTGCGATTTCTTGCGTGAGCGAAACCGATCACGCCGATTCGGTGCGCGTGACGCTCTGAACGTCCGGATGTGTGCGTGTCACACTGAAGGAATGACGATGACAGACAACTCAGCCACCGCCCCCGAGCGCGTTGCCACCCACCGCACCGTGCTGATGTGCCGGCCGAACCACTTCACCGTCAGCTACCGGATCAACCCCTGGATGCACCCCGACGTTCCCACCGACACGAGCCTCGCGGTGCGCCAATGGGAGACCCTCTACGCGAAGTACCTCGAGCTCGGTTTCGACGTCGAGCTGATCGACGGCATCGACGGCCTGCCTGACATGGTCTACGCGGCCAACGGCGGCTACGTGCTCGACGGCGTCGCGTACGGCGCCAAGTTCCAGTACCCGGAGCGTCAGCCCGAGGGCCCCGCCTACATGGAGTGGTTCGCCGCGAACGGCTTCACTGTCGCCGAGCCGGTCTCGACCAACGAGGGCGAAGGCGACTTCCTGCTCGTCGGCGACACCATCTACGCGGGCACCGGATTCCGCAGCGACACCGCGAGCCACGACGAGCTGCGCAAGCTCTACGACCGCGAGGTCGTCACGCTGAAGCTCGTCGACCCGGCGTTTTACCACCTGGACACCGCCTTCGCCGTACTCGACTCGAATGGCGGCCCCGGCTCCGTCGCCTTCCTCCCGAAGGCCTTCGACGCGGCATCGCTCGGCATCCTCGACGAGCGCTTCCCCGACGCCATCCACGTCAACGACGTCGACGCCGCGGTACTCGGGCTCAACTCCTTCAGCGACGGCAAGAACGTGATCATCGCGCAGCGTGCCACCGACTTCGAGCGCCAGCTGACCGAGCGCGGCTTCGCCCCGCACGGTGTCGACCTCAGCGAGCTGCTGCTCGGCGGCGGCGGCGTGAAGTGCTGCACCTTGGAGCTGCGGCGATGAACACCGCGGTGCGCAGCGCATCCGACTACATCGAGCAGGTCGAGGAGTTCGGCGCGCACAACTACCACCCGCTCGAGGTCGTCGTCTCGTCGGGCTTCGGCGCCTGGGTGACGGATGTCGACGGGAAGCGCTACCTGGACTGCCTGGCCGCGTACTCGGCCGTGAACTTTGGCCACTCGCATCCGGTTCTGGTGGACGCCGCGAAGGCCCAACTGGATCGCATCACGCTGACCTCGCGCGCCTTCCACAACGATGTGCTCGGCCCGTTCCTCGAGGGCCTCGCGAAGCTCGCCGGAAAAGACATGGTGCTGCCGATGAACACGGGCGCCGAGGCCGTCGAATCCGCGATCAAGGTCGCGCGCGCCTGGGGCTACCGCGTGAAGGGCGTCGAGCACGACCGCGCGAAGATCATCGTGGCCGACGGAAACTTCCACGGACGCACGACCACGATCATCAGCTTCAGCAACGATCCGGATGCGCGGGCCGACTTCGGTCCGTACACGCCGGGCTTCGTCTCGGTGCCCTACGGCGACGCGGCGGCCCTGGAGGCCGCCCTGGACAGCCCGCACGGGCGTGACGTGGTCGCGGTGCTGCTCGAGCCGATCCAGGGCGAGGCTGGCATCATCGTCCCGCCTGCCTCGTACCTGCAGGAGGTGCGCCGCCTCACGCGGGAGCACAACGTGCTCTTCATCGCCGACGAGATCCAGTCGGGACTCGGCCGCACGGGCGCGACGTTCCAGTGCGACAACGCCGGGGTCATCCCGGATCTCTACCTGCTCGGCAAGGCACTCGGCGGCGGCATCGTGCCGGTGAGCGCGGTCGTCGGCGACGCCGACGTGCTCGGTGTGCTGAAGGCCGGTCAGCATGGCTCCACCTTCGGGGGCAACCCCCTCGCGGCGGCCGTCGGGCTCGCCGTCGTCGGGTTGCTCGAGACGGGCGACTACCAGCGCCGTGCGGCCCAGCTCGGGGCGCACCTGCTGTCTGCGCTCAAGGCGCTGATCGGCCACGGGGTGGTCGAAGTCCGCGGCGCAGGACTCTGGGCCGGCATCGACATCGATCCCGCCCTCGCGACCGGTCGCCAGGTCTGCGAAGCGCTGGCTGCGCGCGGTGTCCTCGCCAAGGACACCCACGGCTCGACCATCCGTCTGGCGCCGCCGATCGTCGTCGAGAGCTCGGAGCTCGACTGGGCGGTCGAGCAGCTCGTCGCCGTGCTGGCCGACTTCGGCGCGAAGTAGTCGGGGCGAGACCGGGCTGATACCGTCGGCGCCGTGAACGGACCTGATGCCCTGACCTACGTGTTCGCCGAGCCGATCGTGACCAAGCGGCTGACGCTGCGGCTCATGACCGCCGGCGACCTGGACGATGTGGTCGCCTACCAGGGGCGCGAAGACGTCTGCCGTTACCTGCTGCACGGCCCGCGCAGTCGGGAGGACCTGCTCCCGCGCATCGCCGAAGCCGGCGTCGACTGACCCGTCGAGCGCCGCATAGGCTCGCCACATGATCGACAGCGCCGCCCTCGATCGGGCAGACCCGCTCACCGGTCTGCGTGAGCGCTTCGTCCCGGCGCCGGGCGTAACCGCGTACCTCGACGGCAACTCGCTCGGCCGACCGCTCACGGCATCCGTCGAGCGTGTCGAGACATTCCTGCGCGAGCAGTGGGCCACGCGCCTGATCCGAGGCTGGGACGAGGGCTGGCTCGACCTCCCGGTGCGGATCGGCGACGAGCTCGGTCGTGTGGCGTTGGGGGCGGCATCCGGTCAGACCGTCATCGGCGACTCGACGACGGTGCTCCTCTACAAGGTGATCCGCGCGGCGCTCGAACTGCGGCCCGCCGAGGGGCGAGCACCGCGCGACGAGATCGTCATCGACCGCGATGACTTCCCAACCGATCGCTACCTGGTCGAGTCGATCGCCGCCGAACGCGGGCTGACCGTGCGCTGGATCGAGGAGGGTGACGTCACCCCCGATCGCGTCGCCGCGGTCGTCGGACCGCGCACCGCGGTCGTCGTGCTCAGCGCCATCGCGTACCGCTCCGGCTTCCTCGCCGACGTGCCTGCGATCACCGGGCTCGTGCACGATGCCGGCGCGCTCATGCTCTGGGATCTCTGCCACTCGGCCGGCGTCCTCCCGCACTCGCTCGACGCCTGGGGCGTCGACTTCGCGGTCGGATGCTCGTACAAGTACCTCAACGGCGGCCCGGGTGCGCCCGCCTTCGCCTACGTGCGCGCGGGGTTGCAGTCCGAGTTCCGCCAGCCGATCGCCGGATGGCTCGGCTCCGCCACCCCGTTCGAGATGGTTCAGGGCTACCGGCCCGGCCCCGGGATGCGACGGGTGCTGAGCGGCACCCCGCCGATCCTCGCCATGGTCGGCCTGCAGGACACCCTCGCACTCATCGACGAGGCGGGCATCGACGCCGTCCGCGCCAAGTCCGTCGCGCTGACCGAGCACGCGATCGCGCTCGCCGACGACCTGCTGCCGGATGCCGTGCTCGCCACCCCGAGGGACGCCGCCCGCCGCGGATCCCATGTCACCCTCGACCACCCGGCCTTCGAGGCGATCATGCCCCGCCTCTGGGACCGCGGCGTGATCCCGGACTTCCGGCGGCCCAGCGGCATCCGTCTCGGGCTGTCTCCGCTGTCGACCTCGTTCGCCGAGCTCGAGCTCGGAGTGCGGGCGATCGCCGAGGAGCTCGCGCGCGAGGCGGCCGCGTGACCGGCCCCCAGTTCCACGCGACCATGCGGGCGCGCTGGCACCCTGGCTATGTCGCCGAGCGGTACGGGTTGTTCGTGATCATCCTGCTCGGCGAGAGCGTGGCGGCAGCGACCGCCGCCACGCAGAAGGCGTTGGCCTCCGCGGGAGTCACGCCGGCGCTCACCACGGTCCTCGTGCGCAGGGAGGTCTCGCCCGCGCTGCTCAGCAACGTGCTGCTCTTCGCGTTCGCGTTCGCGTTGTTCGTCGCGGTCACCCGGTCACCCGGTTCGCCGGCATCTAGGCCGGGCGCTCGCCTGTGAAGTGCCGGTCGGTTCCTTCCGAAATGCAGGAGAAGCTGTAGCCATCGGGCCGGGTGCGCAGTGATCCGTTGATGTCCGCCGCGTGAACTCCTGCATTTCGGAAGGGGTCGCCAGGGCGCGGATTCCTCAGCGCCCGCACCTCAGCGCCGCCGCAGCCGCGCAGCTAGCCTGGTGAAATGTCCGTCCTGACCCCTGATCTGCTGGATCGCATCCGCTCGCGCGCCGCCGGCTACGACCGCGACAACACCTTCTTCCAGGAGGACCTCGACGAGTTGCGAGCCGCCGGCTACCTGCGGCCGCGCAGCCTGCTGGAGATCGCGCGCGAGCAGCGCATCCTGGCCGCGCACGCCCCGGCGACAGCGCTCGGCCTCAACATGCACCTGGTCTGGGTCGGGGTCGCGCGCGTGCTGCACGATCGCGGCGACACGAGCCTCGACTGGATCCTGCGGGATGCCGAGGCGGGTGAGCTGTTCGCGTTCGGCATCTCCGAGGCGGGCAACGATCTCGTGCTGTGGGACTCGCGCACGGAGGCCTCACCCGTCGACGGCGGGTTCGCGTTCACCGGCACGAAGATATTCGGCACCCTGTCGCCAGCGTGGACCCGTTTCGGCATCTTCGGCAAGCAGACCGAGGGGCCGGGAACCGAGAACGGCCCGCGCCTCGTGCACGGCTTCCTGCGGCGCGAGACCGCGACCACCCCGATCGACGGCGTCACGATCCTCGACGACTGGGACACGCTGGGAATGCGCGCCACCCAGAGCCGCACCACGAAGCTCGACCACGCGATCATCGCCGAGGAGGCGATCACGCGCTTCCTGCCGGTCGGGCCGAATGCCGATCCCTTCGTGTTCGGGATCTTCTCCAACTTCCTGCTCCTGATCGGCTCCGTCTACGCCGGAATCGCCGACCGCGCGCTCGAGCTGGCGGTCGAGGCGGCGCACAAGCGCATCAGCCTCAAGAACGGCGGGGCCAGCTACGCGCAGGACCCCGACATCCGGTGGCGCATCGCGGATGCCGCGCTCGCCCTCGACGGGCTGCGTCCCGAACTCGAGGGGCTGGCCTCCGATGTCGACACCCTGGTGAACCACGGCGGCGACTGGTTCCGCTATCTGACGGGCGCGAAGCACCGCTCGACGGAGGCGGCTCGCTACGTGGTCGACCAGGCGCTCCGGGTCACCGGCGGCAACGGGTACCGCTCCGGCAGCGAACTTGCGCGACTGCAACGCGACGTGCTCGCGGGTATCTACCACCCGTCCGACCCCGAGTCGATCCACTCGACGGTGGCGTCGAGCCTCCTCGGCCCGATCGCCTGATCGGTCAGCGGGGGGACAGCTTGAAGATCGGGAACTCCCGATCCGTCTTCTCCTCGTAGGAGGCGAAGCCCGGCGACGCGGTCTTGAACTTTCCCCAGCCGACGCTGCGGGCAGGCTCGGGAAGCTCCTCCGCGTTCACGGCTACCGTGTCGACGCCGTCGGCGCCGGCGACCTCGACGTCGAGATCCGGATGGGCGCGCAGGTTGTGCGCCCACGCCGGGTCGGAGGGGTGGCCGGCGGCGGTCGCGGCAACCAGCCACGCGCCGTCCTCCGGGATCCCCATGACCGGGTTCAGCCGCTCCTCCCCCGACTTCGCGCCGAGGGTATGCATGATGACGAGGTTGCGCCCGAAGCGCTCCACGGTGCCGCCGTTGGCGCGGAACTCCGCGATGATCATGTCATTCCAGTCGCTCATGACCTCATCCTGGACCACGCGGGGGATCCTAGGCTGGACGCATGGCCTCCACGATCGTGTTCACCGGCGACAGCATCACCGACGCGGGTCGGCGCCGCGATCGCCGCCGGCACCTCGGCACCGGCTACGTGCGTCTCGTGGCTGACGAGCTGGAGGCCCGCGGGGATAGCCGCGCGATCGTCAACACCGGGATCAGCGGCGACCGAGCCGTCGATCTCCGCGCTCGCTGGGAGCAGGATGCCCTCGCGCACGAGCCCGAGCTGCTCTCGATCTACGTCGGCATCAACGACACCTGGCGCCGCTACGACAGCGGTTCGCCGACCTCGGCGGACGCATTCGCGGCCATATACCGCTCGCTGCTCGACGAGGCGCAGGAGCGGTTCGCCCCCCGCTTCATCCTCGTCGAGCCGTTCGTCGTCCCCGTGACCGGCGAGCAGAGGCACTGGGGTGCGGACGACCTGGATGCCAAGCGCGCCGTGGTCGAGTCGCTGGCCGCCGAGTACGGTGCCGCGTTCGTTCCCCTGCAATCGATCCTCAGTGACGCCGCCACGCAGAACGGCGGAGCAGCGGCCATTGCCACGGACGGGGTGCACCCCACCCCGCTCGGCAACTCGCTCATCGCCGGAGCCTGGCTCACCGCCGAAGCCAAACTCTAGAGATCACGGGGTATCCCGCGGCGAGGACCACCACAGCCTCGCCGCGGGAAGTGTCAGGAGGCCGTGACCTTCTTTGCCGCCGGGCGTCGAACCGGAGCCGCGGTCCTCTTCTCGGCCGCTTCCGCAGCGACGAGCTTCGCGCGCGGGATGAGGCGCTCGAGCTGGGTGACGTGGGCCGGCGTCAGCTCGGCGAGCGAGGCGGTGCCGAGCAGCTTCATCGTGCGGATCAGCTGGTCGCTGAGGATCGCGATGGTGCGGTCGACGCCGCGGCGTCCGCCGGCCATGAGGCCGTAGAGGTAGGCGCGCCCGATCATCGTGAAGTCGGCGCCCAGGGCGATCGAGGCGACAATGTCGGCGCCGGACATGATGCCGGTGTCGACGCCGATCTCGATGTCGTCGCCCACCTCGCGGACGACCTCGGGCAGCAGGTGGAAGGGGATTGGGGCACGGTCGAGCTGGCGGCCTCCGTGGTTCGAGAGCACGATGCCGTCGACGCCGAGGGAGGCGAGTTTCGCGGCATCCTGCACGTTCTGCACGCCCTTGATGACGATCTTGCCCGGCCAGATGCCGCGGATGATGTCGAGGTCGGCGAACGAGATCGTCGGGTCCATGGCGGCGTCGAGCAGCTCACCGACCGTGCCGCCCGTGGACGACAGCGACGCGAACTGCAGCGGCGGCGTGGTCAGGAAGTCGATCCACCACCACGGGCGGGGGATCGCGTTGACGATCGTGCCGACCGTCAGCTGCGGAGGGATCGAGAATCCGTTCCGCTTGTCGCGCAGCCGCGCACCGGCGACGGGGGTGTCGACGGTGAAGTGGAGGGTGTCGAAGCCGGCGGCGGCGGCCCGGCGGGTGAGCTCGTACGAGATCTCGCGATCGCGCATCACGTACAGTTGGAACCAGTTGCGGCCGTGCGGGTTGGCCGCCTTGACGTCCTCGATCGAGGTCGTCCCGAGCGTCGACAGGGTGAACGGGATGCCCGCGGCGGCGGCCGCGCCCGCGCCCGCGATCTCGCCCTCGGTCTGCATCAGCCGGGTGAAGCCGGTCGGCGCGATCGCGAACGGCAGTGCCATCGGGCCACCGAGCACGGTCGAGGAGGTGTCGACGCCCTCCATCCCGCGCAGGATCGACGGGCTGAACTCGATGTCCTCGAAAGCCTGGCGCGCGCGGGCCAGCGAGATCTCCTGCTCGGCCGAGCCGTCCGTGTAGTCGAAGGCGGCCTTCGGGGTACGGCGCTTCGCGATCGTGCGGAGGTCGGCGATCGTGAGCGCCGACTGCAGCCGTCGGTCGGTCAGGTCGAAGTTGGGCTTCTTGAACTGCATGAGCTCGAGAAGGTCTTTCGGGTTGGGCAACTGCCGCTGAACCATGGTGGTCTCTTCCGTTCTAGTCGTGCGAGGAGTCGTAGTGGGCGAGCAGGCGTTCGCGCGTGCCCGCGATGTGCTCGCGGGTGAGCCGCGTAGCGTCGGCGTGGTCTCCGGCCTCGATGGCGTTGAGGATGCCCTGGTGTTGACTCGCCACATCGCGCGCGGTGAGCAGGTGGTAGGCCTGGACCTGCCCGATGCAGAGTTCGATCTCACCCATCAGGAGGGCGTGCATCCTGGCCAGGCGCGGGCTCGGCTGTCCCGCGACCAGCTCGCGATGGAACGCGATGTCCTCCTGCGCGAACGATTCATCCAGGCGGGCTCGTTCGAGCAGGGCGCGGTGGGCGTCGAGGGCGGCGGGCGGGATGGTGCCTCGCCGAGCCAGCGCCGAGATGGCGGCGGCCTCGACGGTCGCCCGATTCTCGAACAGGTCGATGATGTCGTCCCGTCCCAGCTCGGGGACGCGGGCGGTCCGGTGGGCGCGGCGTGTCAGCAGCCCTTCGCTGACGAGTCGCTCGAGCGCGGCCTTGGCCGTGGGTCGTGCGACGCCGTACTCGAGGGCGATCGCCGACTCGGTGACGAGTGCGCCCGGTTCGATGGCGGCGCCGAGGATGCGCTCGCGGAGCGCGTCGTAGACCGCCTCCGGAAGGGAAGTCGTCTTGAGCTGTGTCGCCATCCGCTGTCACCACCGATCCACATCGACTCTGATTGTTTGACAAGTATACGAACGGTGGCCGCAGTGGTCTAGGCCGAGAGTCGTAGGGCATCTACGACGGTGCGGCGAGGCGGCCGGGCCTTCCGGACGCGGTGGGTGCCCTGGTGACCGCCGTCACGCCCGACTCGGTCGACCTGAAGCTGGTCAACCTCGACCGTGCAGCCCCGCGCACGTTCGTCGTGCAGGCGGGGTCGTTCGGGGAGCACCGCTTCGGGGAGGCGTCCGTCTCCGGCGCCGCCGCCAGGGCCGTCGACGGGCGGTGGCTCGAGGTCGAGCTCAGGGCTTGGTGTTGAGCGCTTCGACCGCGGGGATGAAGCGCTGCCGCGACGACTCGATGTGGTGAAGCATCAGCTCCCGCGCGCTGTCGGCGGCCCCGCCCGCGATGGCGTTGACGATCTCGACGTGCTCGCTGACCGCCAGGGGGCGTTTGCCGCTCTGGTAGTACTCGGCGAACATGCTTCGCACGAACTCGCCTTCCGCGTCCGATCCCTCGCGCTCCTCGTTCTCCTCGATGGTGAGCGTCGCGCGGTATACGCGGAAGAGGTGCATGTGGCAGTGCGTGCGGATGAACGCCTCCTCGACGAAGGAGTTGCCCGATGCGTGGGCGACGAGCGCGTGCAGCCGGGTGTCGTGCTCGGTGAACTCGGGATAGGTCGAGGAACTTCTCGTGCGCTCGATGTGCTCGGCCCGCTCCAGTTCGCCCCGCAGCGCCTCGATGTCGCGACGCGTGCTGCGACGCGAGGCCTCCGAGGCCGCCCACGGCTCGATCAGGGCGCGAAACTGGAACAGCTCATCGAACTGCTGCACCGACAGGAGGTCGGTCGCCTCGTAGCCGCGCAGGGGGATCTTCGTCACCAGCCCGTCGGCCTCGAGCCGGGCCAGTGCCTCGCGCACCGGGGTCTGTGAGACCGACAGGTCACGTGACAGTTCGTCGATGCCGACGTGCTCACCCGGAGAGATCTCGTGGTCGAGGATCATCGCCTTGATCGCGTCGTACGTGCCGTCGGCCAGAACCAGTCGACGAGGTCCGGCGCCCGCACGGCGAGCAGAATCTCGTGCCATTGTTGCTTGCCTTCCCGCTCGGCCGTTCGGCCAGTACTCGGCGCGACTGGCGCTAATCGTATATCCGGCGGACCGTCGGTCCGCCGCGCGTCGTCGCTAGCGCGACGGGACCCGCAATCCGTCCATCCCGCCGTCGACGGCGAGCACCGCGCCGGTCGTCGAACGCTGGTCGGGATCGGCCAGATAGCGGATGGCGCCGGCG
Organism: Microbacteriaceae bacterium; assembly: GCA_025352325.1. Taxonomy (GTDB): domain Bacteria; phylum Actinomycetota; class Actinomycetes; order Actinomycetales; family Microbacteriaceae; genus Lysinimonas. Next base: position 56,175 of record JANXTR010000021.1, read on the forward strand.
ACCTCGTCTGCGCTCACGAGGCGTCCACTGGGCTGGCGCTGCTCGAGCGCGGTGCGTTCGGCGGACGGGTCCGAGGCGAGGTCGAGGAGACGGGCGACCCAGGGCGTGTCGGCCGTTCCCGGGTTCACGCAGTTCACACGGATGCCCTCGTGGATGAAGTCTGCGGCCATGGCGCGGGTGAGGGATTCGACGGCGCCCTTGCTGGCCGAGTAGATGGCTCGCTGGGGCAGACCGACGCTCGCGGCGATCGAGCACGTGTTGACGACGCCGGCGGCCGGGCTCTTGCGCAGCAGGGGAAGGGCCGCGGTGGTCACGCGCGCGGTGCCGACGACGTTCACGTTCAGGACCTGCGCCCACTCGGCCTCGGTGGCGTCTTCCACTGAGCCGACGGCCCCGATGCCGGCGTTGTTGACCAGGATGTCGAGCACATCGATCCGACTCGCCAGCGTGGCGAAGGCCGCGGCCACCGACTCCGGGGAGCCGACGTTGCACTCGATCCACTCGGCGACGCCCGCCATCGCGCCCTCGTTGATGTCGAGGCCGAAGACGCGCGCTCCTGCCGCGGCGAAGTTCTGCGCGGTGGCCAACCCGATGCCGGACCCCGCGCCCGTGACCACCGCGGTCAGGCCTGTCATTTCGGACATAGTGTGCCCTGTGCTCTCTCCGTTGAGGGATGTTGCCGTCGCCTCTGACGCCCCCGATGTGTCGAGAACGACCCGTATGAGGCGATGTAAAAATACTATATAGGATCCGTGTAAATCATGTAGTATGACTTTCACTTGGAGCGAAGGTGCTTTCTTTCGTTCCTTCACGGCATGAAAGGAAGCACCAATGAAACGACTAGCAGTGGCGCTCGTTGCGGTAATAGCGCTCGGAGTGGCTCTCGCGGGCTGCACGACCGGCGGCTCATCCTCCAGCGGGAGGCCCTCCATCCTGATCTGGGCGGACACGCCCCGGATCCCGCAGGCGACGGAGTACCAGAAGGAGATGAAGGGCAAGGTCGACGTCAAGATCGAGACCATCGCCCAGGCGGACGCGCAGACCAAGATCGCGCTGGCCAACCGCGCCAAGAAGGGCTGGCCAGACATCATCTTCGGTGCGCCCGCCGACACCGCGCAGTTCAAGGACCCGTCCAACGGCTACGCCGCCGACCTCACCAAGCTGGTGTCGAAGAAGATCTTCGATGGCTTCGGGGAAGGCAACAGTGATTGTCTCTATAACGGCAAGTACTACTGCCTCAAGAACGACCTCGCGAACACGGTGCTCTGGTACAACACGAAGATCTTCAAGGAGCTGGGCCTCACCGTCCCGACCACCATGCAGGAGTTTGTGGATACCGCGTTGAAGCTCAAGGGCACCGGCTACTCGGCCGGCGCATATGGCGACCAGCTGTACTACGCCGCGTTCCTGCAGTCGAGTGAGTGCCCGCTTGCCGACCTCACCGCGGAGAACACGGTGCGGATCGCTCCGAGCGACCCGAAGTGCACTCGCGTCGCCAAGACGATCCAGCCGCTGCTGGACTCCGGCGTCATCGACAAGCGGTCTCCGTTCGATGCGGGCTTCATCAAGGACGTGGCCGGCCAGGACAAGGTCGCGATGACCATCGGCCCGTCATGGTGGGGTGACTTCGTGATCCGGCCCGCCGCGTCGTGGAGCGTGCCTGCCGGCGAGATCGCCGCCGCCAACATGCCCAGCTGGGGCACCGGGAGCGACAACAAGTCCGGCGCGTACGGTGGTGGTGTGTTCACCGTCTCCTCGCACTCGAAGTTCCCGCAGGCGGCCGTTGACGCCGCCGTCTGGATGACCACTTCGGACTGGATGGCCACCGCGGCGACCACCCCGACGTTCCCGGCCTATGGCCCGGCGAACAAACTGTGGGAGGCACGGATCTCGAAGGACCCGTACTACGCGAACAACGTGTACACCGCGATGGCGGCCGGCGCGAACAACATCTCGCAGGTCGATCGCCCCGTGCGGTTCCCATTCAACGCGCAGTTCGGCACGTTGTCGGCGGCCATCCAAAACGGGAAGTCGCTAAGCACCGCGCTGGACGACCTCACCAAGTCGCTCCAGGGCCTGGCACCGCAGTCCGGGTACAAGGTAGTAACCAAGTAGCGCATCGACGGTGCCGGGAGATCTTCGCGGGTCTCCCGGCACCGTGATGCACCGAGTGAAGGGAACGCGATGGCGCGCTCACGAGCGAGAAGACGGAGCCTGGTCGCGGGCAGCATCATGTTCGCGCCCTACCTGATCCTCCTGGCGCTGTTCGGTGTCTGGCCGATCGTCCAAGCCGGACTTGTGTCGTTGGAACCGACCGTCATCAACCCAGCAGGCGGCGCTCAGAACTTCGCCGATGTGGTGGCGGATGTGCGGTTCGTCCCCGCCGCCCTCAACGTCGTGGTATTCCTGGTGATGTATGTGCCCGCGATGCTCATCGTGGTGTCGCTGATGTCGCTCCTGCTGGACACGGTCCAGGGCAGGTGGAACCTCCCGCTGCGACTCGCCTACATCGTTCCCGCGTCGATGACCGGGGCCACCGCGGTGCTCATCTGGTACTTCATGTTGGAGCCGTCGCTGAGTCCCTACCAGGACGCCCTGCACGCCTTGGGGATCACCCAGGGCAACCAGATCTGGCGCCAGGGTGGTCTGGCCTGGATCTTCGTGGCGATGGCGTTCTTCGTCGGCGCCGGCAACTGGATCGTCGTGCAGTACGGCTCATTGCAGTCCATCTCCGACGACATCCTGGAGGCGGCGAGGATCGACGGCGCCAACTCCTGGCAGATCGCATGGCGGATCAAGCTCCCGCTGATCCGCAAGTACCTGGTCTACATGGGCATCCTGGTCTTCGCCGCCGGGCTTCAGGTCTTCGTCGAACCGCAGCTGATCTCCGGCTCGGTCTATACCGGGATCGCTACGGACTGGTCACTGAATCAGTTGAGTTACGACCTCGCCTTCCAGAGCAACAACCTGGCGGATTCGGCGGCGCTGTCGCTGATGCTGCTGGTCGTCTGCATCGTGGCGGCGATCGTCGTGATCTTCCGATCCGACTTCTTCGAGGGCACCGGCGTGGGGAGCAAGAAATGACAACCGAGACGATCACGACCGCCAGCTCGGGGCGCGCCCACGGAGTCGTTCGAACCCGAGGCTTCGGAGCGATCACCGGACGCACGGTCGTGTGGATCGTGCTCGCGGTCTTCGGGATCCTCAGCGTCGTCCCGATGATCTGGCTGATCCTGGCGCCGTCGAAGACGGCCAAGCAGCTGAACGGCGACGCGCCCTTCTCGTTCGGGTCCTTCGCCCAGTACGGCGTGGCCTGGAACAACCTGCTGAGCCAGAACAACGGCGTCATCCTCAACTGGATGGGGAACTCGGTCGTCTATACCGCCTCGATCGTCGTCATCTCCTGCCTCACCGCGGTGCTGGCCGGCTACGCGTTGGCGGCCACCGCGCTGCCGTTCAAGCGCGCGCTGTTGATCATCACCCTGGTCGCAATGATCATCCCGCCGGTGGCGCTGGTGGTCCCGCTGTTCGTGGAGATCTCCGCGATCGGGCTCTACGACAACCCGATCTCGGTGATTCTGACGAGCTCGTTCTATCCGTTCGGCGTCTTCCTGGCCTACATCTACTTCTCCACCTCGATCCCAACCGAGTTGTACGAGGCCGCCAAGGTCGACGGAGCGGGCGAGTTCACCACGTTCTTCCGGATCGCTCTCCCGCTGTCCCGGGGCCTCTTCGGCATGCTGGCGTTCTTCAGCTTCAGCGCCGCGTGGGTGAACTACTTCCTGCCCTACGTGCTGCTGCAGTCGCAGGAGAACTTCAACCTGTCGCTCGGGCTCGGCTTCCTCTTCACGTCCAGCCCGGCCCTAAATCCGCAGAATGGCGCCCAGCAGAGCCTCATCGGGCGTCCCGAAATCGCCCTGGCGAGCCTGTTCCTCGCCATCCCGATCCTCATCGTCTTCATCGCCTCGTCTCGCCTGCTGGTACGCGGCGTGCTGGCCGGCGCGGTCAAGAGCTAGGAGCATCCCCGAATGAGCACCGTCACCCGCATCCGCACCTTGGACATCCGCTTCCCGACGTCGATCTTCCTCGACGGCTCGGATGCGATGAACCCCGATCCCGACTACTCGGCCGCCTACCTGCAGATTGAGACCGACAGCCCGGACAGGCTGACGGGCACCGGCTTCGTCTTCACGATCGGTCGCGGCAACGACATCGAGTCGAACGCGATCGAGGTGCTCGCCTCTCGGTTCGTCGGCCGTGATGTCGAGGAGCTGCTCGCCGACATGGGAGCGACCTGGAAGGAGATGCTGCACGACTCGCAGCTGCGCTGGCTGGGGCCCGAGAAGGGCGTCATGCATATGGCGATCGGCGCGGTCATCAACGCGTTCTGGGACCTCCGCGCGAAGCGAGCGGGGCAGCCGCTGTGGCAGCACCTCGCCTCGCTCAGCCCGGAGGAGCTCGTCGACCTGGTCGACCTGCGCTACCTGAGTGACGCGCTGACCCGCGACGAGGCTCTCGACATCCTGCGTCGAGGGCGCGTGGGCTCGGAGGCCCGGATCGCCGAGCTTCTAGCCGACGGCTACCCCGCGTACACGACCGGCCCGGGATGGCTCGGCTACGAGGACGAGAAGCTCGAACGGCTGGCCAGGGAAGCGGTGGCCGACGGGTTCCAGCAGATCAAGCTCAAGGTGGGCGCCGACCTCGACGACGACAAGCGCCGACTGGCCATCGCTCGCCGCACCGTCGGCCCCGATATCCGCATCGCCGTCGACGCGAATCAGCGCTGGGACGTCGATGAGGCCGTGGAGTGGATGAGCCAGCTCGCGGAGTTCGACCTGGCCTGGATCGAGGAGCCGACGAGCCCCGACGATGTGCTCGGCCACGCGGAGATCGCCCGGCGTCTCGCTCCCATGCCGGTCGCCACCGGCGAACACGTGCAGAACCGCGTCATCTTCAAGCAGATGCTGCAGGCGAAGTCGCTCGCCGTGCTCCAAATGGATGCCTGCCGCGTGGGCGGGGTGAACGAGAACATCTCGATCCTGCTCCTCGCCGCGAAGTTCGGCATTCCGGTCTGCCCGCACGCCGGCGGGGTCGGACTGTGCGAGACGGTGCAGCACATGTCGATGTTCGATTTCGTCACCGTCTCGGGAACGCTGGACGGCCGAATGATCGAGTTCGCCGACCACCTGCACGAGCACTTCGTGACGCCCGCGTCGGTGGTCGGGGGCCGATACCTCGCCCCGACGACGCCCGGTGCCGGCTCGGAGATGCTCGCTTCGTCGATCGACCAGTGGGTGTTCCCCGACGGGCACGGCTGGGTCGAGTTGAACGGCTGAGAGGGGCCGGACCATGCTCAGATTCCTGCGACTTGGGCCTCTCGGGGCCGAACGACCGGCGGTGCTCGACGACGAGGGCGTGCTCCACGACCTGTCGGGCCTCACCGCCGACCTCGACGGTGCCTTCCTCGCCGGCGGGGGACTGGATGCCGCGGCGCGCGCGCTCGGCGCGGGGGAGTTGCCGGCGCTCGACGACCCCGGCGACGGCTCGGGACTCCGGCTGGGGGCACCCATCGCGCGGCCGACGGCGGTCATCTGCATTGGGATGAACTACGCCGCACACGCCGCAGAGTCCGGGTCGGACCCGCCCACACGGACGGTCATCTTCTTCAAGCATCCGAACACGGTGGTCGGTCCGTTCGACGAGGTGCTCGTCCCTCCAGCATCGACGAAGACCGACTGGGAGGTGGAGCTTGCCGTCATCATCGGCACTCGGGCGCGCTACCTCGCCTCGCCCGCTGACGCGCTTGCACACGTTGCGGGGTTCGCGGTCTCGAACGACGTCTCCGAGCGGGAGTACCAGATCGAGATCTCCGGCGGTCAATGGAGCAAGGGGAAGAGCGCCGAGACCTTCAATCCGCTCGGGCCGTGGCTAGTGCCTGCGTCGGAACTCGGCGACGGCTCGGGTCTCGGGCTCCGCTCCTTCGTCAACGGCGAGCCGCGACAGGATTCCACGACGTCCGACCTGATCTTCGATGTCGCACAAATCGTCTACGAGCTGAGCCAGTACATGGTGCTGGAGCCCGGCGACCTCATCAACACGGGAACGCCCCAGGGCGTCGCGCTGAGCGGGCGATTCCCGTATCTCGCGCCCGGGGACGTGATGGAACTCGAGATCGACGGTCTCGGTCGTCAGCGTCAGGTGGTCGGGCAGGGTCACCCGTGACGACCCGAGCGCTGGGCCGAAGCGGGCTGCGTGTCGGCCCGAACGCGTTCGGCGTGGCCCCGCTCGCCAACCTCGGTCACGAGGTGTCCGACGCGCAGGCCGCCGAGGCCCTCGAGGCGGCGTGGGCGGCGGGGGTCCGCTACTTCGACACCGCTCCCCACTACGGTATGGGTCTCGGGGAGCGCCGGCTCGGCGAGTTCCTCCGCGCCAAGCCACGCGAGGAGTTCGTGCTCTCGACCAAGGTTGGCCGGCTGCTGGTCGACGGTCCCGATGATCCGCGCCCGGATGACGAGGGCTTTGCCGTGACGACGACGCTGCGACGGCGGCGCGACTACAGCCAGGACGGCGTGCGTTGCTCGCTCGAGGAGAGCCTCGAGCGGATGGGACTCGATCGGGTGGATGTCGTCTTCGTGCACGACCCGGACGACTACTTTGCCGACGCCCTCGATGGCGCATTTCCGGCTCTGGATTCCCTTCGGCGCGAGGGGGTCATCGGCTCGTACGGCGCGGGGATGAACCAGCAGGAGATGCTCGCCCGGTTCGTGCGGGACACCGATCTGGATGTCGTCATGTGCGCCGGGCGATACACCCTTCTCGAGCAGGGCGCGCTCGACGAACTGCTGCCCGCGGCGCAGGAACGCGAGGTCTCCGTGGTGGCGGCGGCGGTGTTCAACTCGGGTCTCCTCGCGCGGGATCGCCCGGCCGCCGGCGTCACCTACGATTACGCTCCCGCCCCGCCCGCCCTGCTCGAGCGCGTGAACGCGATCGCCGACGTGTGCGAGGGCCATGGCGTCTCCTTGCCGGCGGCCGCTCTGCAGTTCGCGCTCGGGCATCCTGCCGTAGCCACCGTGTGCACGGGCGCGCGCTCGGCCGAGCAGGTGCAGCGCAACGCTGCCCTCTTCGACGTCCCGATTCCCGAGCAGCTCTGGGCCGACCTTGTGGTCGCCGGGCTGCTCCCAGCCGACACCCCGACCCCCGGAGCCCATTCATGATCATCACCGCCGTTGACGTCGTGCGCGTCACCGTTCCCGCGTACGACCCGCCTTTCGTCTGGCGGGCCGGGTTGCCGGGATCGGAGCCCCAGGCGGATGCTGCGTGGCTGGTGATCCGCACCGACGCCGGCATCTCCGGCCTGGCCTTCGCCCTGCGGGGAGCGATGCTCCAGGATGTCGTTGACCGCCGGATCCGCACCGAACTCGTCGGTCGCGATCCGATCGCTCGCGAGTTCCTGTGGGAGCGCATCTGGGAGCTCGACCGGATCGACCGCTTCCCGGTCTTCGTGCAGGGCGTCATCGACGTCGCGCTCTGGGACCTGGCGGGCAAAGCCGCACACATGCCGGTCTACCAGCTGCTCGGCTCGTATCGTGAGTCGTTGCCCGCGTATGCCTCGACGGTCACGTTCGGCTCGATCGAGGAATACCTGGACGTCGCCGATCAGTGCCTCGAGCTCGGCTACACGGCGATCAAGCTGCACGCCTGGGGTGATTCGCACCGCGACGCCCGACTCGCGGAGGCGCTTCGTGAGCACGTCGGGCCGGATGTGCCGCTCATGTACGACGGGTCGGCCGGCTTCGATCTGCTCGACGCGACCTATCTCGGAAAGGCTCTGAGCGCCGCCGACTACCTCTGGTACGAGGAGCCGATGCGCGAGTTCAGCGTGACCGCATACTCGTGGTTGGCCGAACGCGTCGACGTTCCGCTGATCGTGGCCGAGGTTGCTGAGGGCTCGCACATGAAGACCGCTGACTTCATCGTGGCGGGATGCGCGGCGGCCGTGCGCACCAGCACGGGACTGCGCGGCGGCTTCACGGGCGCGATGCGCACAGCCCATTTGGCGGACGCGTTCCTCCTGCGCGCCGAGGTGCACGGCCCCGGCGTCGCGAACCGACACCTGTGCATGTCGATCAGCAACACCACGTACTACGAGTCTTTGATCGACTCCAACCCGGTAGTGCGGCCGAGCGATGTGGATGCCGCGGGGACCGTGCACGCCCCGACTCTTCCCGGTGTCGGTTTCGAGGAGGCCTGGGCCGACGGGCCGCCTGCCGAGCTCGCGGCGGCTCTGGAAGAGGCATCATGAGGATCACCGACATCGAGATTCGGGCCTGCAGCCCGGGCGCCATCGCTTCCGCCGCGGGCGGCGCAGTGAACAGTGCTCAGCTGGGAGGATCACCGCCCGCGCATTCGCCCAGGTGCGGCCGTTCTTCCTGGGCCGCAATCCGATGGCGCGCGAGCAGAACGCGCACGAGTTCCGCTGGTTTCGGATCGGCGCGCGGTGTACGTCAGCTCGATGGTCCTCAGTACCCCGGAGCAGGATGCGGCGCAGGCGCTCGAGGTGAAGGCGCGCGGGATCCGCGGCTACAAGGTGCACCCGCCCGCCTCGCTCGATATCGAGGCCTACACCGCGGTCCGCGAGGCGGTGGGACCCGACTTCCCTCTGATGGCGTACTACGAGTCGGATATGGCCGCGATGGCCGCAGATCCCACCACGCAGGACTGGTGGGCCCTCTGCATGCCGTTGCAACGCCCGTTAGAGGATCGTGTCGAGGGCGAGTGGTGGATGGACATTCCCGAGATCTTCCACTCCGACTGATGGCGGTCTTCTAACAGCAGGCCGACGACGAGCGGCTCACGTCGGCGATGCTGAGCGACATCGACTTCATCAGTGGATTGCACGGCGGCGAATTGGTCATGATTGCGACAGCAGAGAGCATCGAGAACGCCACCGTCGAGATCATCTGACCGCGCCATCATCTGAGGAGTCTGGCCATGAAACGCATCGCATCTGTCATCGGGATGCCGCAGCAGAACGTCGCCCTTTATGAGGAGCTGCACGCCGCGGTGTGGCCTTCGGTAGTGGCGAGACTGACGGCCAGCCACGTCGTCAACTACTCGATCTACCGTCACGACGAGTTGCTGTTCTCCTACATGGAGTACGACGGAGAGGACTTCGACGCCGACATGGCTGCGATGGCCGCCGATCACGCCACCCAGGAGTGGTGGGCGGTGTGCATGCCCCTGCAGCGTCCCGTCGAGGGAAGGGGTGAGCGCGAATGGTGGAAAGAGCTCCCCGAAGTGTTCCACCTCGATTGAGAGCCGACGACTCATGACGGCCTTCGAGGCGCATCCAGGGGACGAGCGGCTCACCAGCGCGATGGTGAGCGATTCGCTGGATGAGTGCGGCCTTCGCGAGCAGGTGCTGGGAGCCCGCCTGGCGCCGGTGGTCTCCGGATCTCGTGCGCTCGGTCGAGCGGCGACCGTGCGGTTTGTCGCGAGCGATGCGGATGAGCCGGAGGATCCGTATCGCGCGGCAATCGACTTCATCGCCGGATTGGAGCGCGGGGAGTTCGTGGTCATCGCGAAGGGCGAGAGCGAGGTATCGGCATTCTGGGGCGAGCTGTTCAGTGCGGCAGCGATCAGTGCGGGGGTGGTGGGCGTGGTGACCGACGGCATGCTGCGAGACACCTCGAGGATCGCGGCGCTGGGGTTTCCGGCGTTCTCGCGGTCTCGTCGACCGATCGACTTCCGGAGGCGGATGGCGATCAGTGCGGTGCGCGAGCCGGTCACGATCAGCGGGGTCGCGATCGGCGATGGCGATGTGGTGCTCGCGGATGACGATGGCGTGGTGGTGATTACTCGTGACCGCGAGCTCGAGGTGCTGGCTGCGGCGCGCGGAGGCGGAGTCCACCGTGCTGAGCGAGCTGCTGGCCGGGGAGTCGCTGCGGGCGGTTTGGGATCGCCACCGGATCCTGTGACGGCTTGATTGATAAATCGATTTACCATAGGGTGAACTGCATGACGAGGACGTCGCCGACCGTGCTGCACGGGATGACCTGGGATCACCCCCGCGGCGTGGACGGTTTGCGGGCGTCCGACCGCATCCTGAATGAACGACACGGCGTCACGGTGCGCTGGGAGGCGCGGTCCCTTCTCGCCTTCGGGGATCAGCACATTGCCGATTTCGCCGCCGACTTCGACCTGCTCGTGATCGATCACCCGCACGTTCCGGATGCGGTGGAATCCGGTGCCCTGCTGGCCCTCGACACAATCCCCGAACTCGCCGTGCTCGAGCGCGAGAGCGTCGGACGGTCACACGAGTCCTACCGGTATCACGACGCCCAGTGGGCACTGGGGTTAGATGCCGCGGCACAGGTCAGCGCGTTTCGGCCGGATCGAATCGACGGGGCTCCGATCTTCTGGAGCGACGTGATCGACCTGGCGCACAGCGGTGCCGTGCTGTGGCCGTACAAGCCAGTGGATGCGTTCAGCACCCTCGCGACACTTCTCGCTCAGCGCGGCGCGCCGCTCGCCCGGCCAGGTCTCTTCCTGGACCGGGGAATCGCCGCTGAGGTGCTCGAGGTCATGATCGAGCTGGCCTCCGTCGTCCCCTCGTGGTGCGCCGACGCGAATCCGATCGACGTGGCCGAGGCGCTGGTGGGGGAGGACAGCGACTACGTCGTCGGCGTCGCCCTCTTCGGGTACACGAACTACTCGCGCGCCGGATTCCGGCCCCGAGTCCTCGCCTACGACGACGTGCCCTCGTTCGACGGGCGCAGTGGAGGCTCGACCCTCGGCGGAGCCGGGATCGCGGTCTCCTCGGCCTCGCGGCATCCGGAGCTGGCGATCGCGACGGCGGCCACCCTCGCGGGCGCTGCGGTGCAGAGCGGTCCGTATACGGCGGGCGGGGGTCAGCCGGGCAACCTCCGAGCTTGGCGCGCGACCGCGACGAACGAGTCGACGCACGGATTCTTCCGCAACACCTTGCGCACCCTGGAGCGTGCCTGGGTCCGTCCGCGGGTGCGTGGCTGGCCGGATCTGCAGCTCGCCCTCTCGCACCTGGTGCGGGACGCGATCATCGCGCGCCGCGTCGACGCGCCCCTGCTCGACGCGATCGAACTCCTCCCCGACGCACACATTCCCGACCCCCACGAACGCGAGGAGATCCGGTGACCTACTTCGACGACTACGACGTCGGCTCGACCCGACAGAGCCACGGTCGCACCGTGACAGAGGCAGACATCGTGTTGCACGCGGGACAGACCGGCGACTTCTTTCCGCACCACATGGACGCCGAGTTCGCCAAGATGCTCCCCGGCGGCCAGCGCATGGCGCACGGCACGCTGGTCCTCTCGATGTCGGTGGGGATGCTCGCCGGCGAGATCAACGAGCAGGCCATGAGCTACGGCTATGACCGCGTGCGGTTCATCCGGCCCGTGCACATCGGCGACACCCTCACCTCGCGCAGCGAGATTGTGGGCCTGCGCGAGCACCCGAAGCAGCCGGCGGTGTACGGCTTCGCCGACGAGCAGGTCGAGGTGGTGAACCAGCGCGGTGAGGTCGTCGTCGCGTTCGTTCACCTCTACCTCGTGAACCGCCGACCCACTCCGAACCCCGGGAGCGCCGCATGAGCGAGCTGTACCAGCCCAGCCAGATGATCGACACGCATCAGCATCTCTGGAAGCCCTCCGAGCGCCGCTACGAGTGGCTCGACGCGGCGGGTGCCCCACTGGATGTCGACTTCGCCCCGGAGGACGTCGAGGTGGATGTCGTCGCAGCCGGCATCACGGGGACCGTGCTCGTTCAAGCCGCGGACACCTATGAAGACACCTTCTACATGCTCGCGGTGGCGGACCGGGTACCCGTCGTCCGCGGCGTGGTGGCCTGGGCTCCGCTCGATCGCCCGGAGGAAGCAGCGGCGGCACTCGGGCTGTATGCGGCCTCCTCGGTGGTGCGCGGAATCCGGGTGCTGAACCACAACTATGCAGATCCGCGCTGGCTGCTCTCCGCGGATGCGGGCGTGGAGCTGCTCGCTCCGCGCGGTCTGGCTCTCGACGTCGTCAGCGTGCTGCCCGAGCACCTCGTCATGCTCGCCGAGCTCGCGGGGCGGCATCCTGACCTCACTCTCGTGCTCGACCACCTCGCTAAGCCCGACATCGCTGCTCGGGGCTGGGAGCCGTGGGCCCCGCTGATCGCGGAGGTCGCGAGCCATCGCAACGTCAGCGTGAAGATCTCGGGCTTGAACACGGCATCCGGGCCAGGCTGGACCTGGCGGGACTGGGTGCCGTACGTCGACCACGCCGTCGAGCACTTCGGCTCGGACCGCATCATGCTGGGAAGCGACTGGCCGGTCTCGACGCTCGCCGGCGACTTCGGCGGGGTGTGGCGGGCGCAGCGCGAGGCGATAGCGCACCTCAGCATCGAGCAGCAGGAGGACATCCTGTTCCGCACAGCGATCCGCGCATACTCGTTGGACGTCTCATGACCGACACGTTCCCGGCCGACGCCCTGCCTCTTGACGGCATGCTCGTGCTCGACTTCAGCCAGTTCCTGGCCGGGCCGATGGCAGCGACCCGACTCGGTGATCTTGGCGCCCGGGTCATCAAGATCGAGCGACCGCAGGGCGGCGACATCGGTCGACGACTCGCCTTCGCTGGCGTGGTCGAGGATGGCGACACCCTGTCGTTCCACATCACGAATCGCAACAAGGAGAGCTACGCGGCTGACCTCAAGAGCCCTGACGATCTCGTCGGCATCCGGGCGCTGGTCGCGCGCGCAGACGTGATCATCCAGAACTTCCGCCCCGGCATCATGGAGCGGCTCGGGTTCGGATACGACGCGGTCGCGGCAATCAACCCCGGAATCATTTATGCGAGCATCAGCGGCTACGGCGGCGAGGGGCCGTGGAAGGACCGGCCGGGTCAGGATCTGCTGGCTCAATCGCTCTCGGGGCTCCCGTGGCTCAACGGCAGCGGCGACGACCCGCCCGTGCCGGTCGGTATCGCGCTCGCCGACGTGATCGCCTCGATCCACCTCGCGAGCGGAATCACCGCGGCCTTGCTGCGGCGCGAACGAACCGGATTCGGTGGTCGGGTCGACACCAGCCTCCTCGAGTCCATGCTCGACCTCCAGTTCGAGCTGATCAGCGCGCACCTCGGCGATCTGTCGATCGTCGTGAAACGCGGGGCGCGCAACACGGCGCACGCCTTCCTGCAGGCGCCGTACGGCATCTATCCGACGGCGGACGGCTACCTCGCGATCGCCATGACCTCGGTGCCCGAACTGGGTTCCCTCATCGGTCTGGCGACGCTCGAGCAGTACACCGACCCCGACACTTGGTGGTCCGAACAGACCGCGATCACCCGCGCGCTCGCCGACCACCTGGCGACGCAGTCGACCGAGCACTGGTTGACGATTCTGGACGCCGCTGACGTGTGGTGCGCGCCGGTCCTGACGCTCCCCGAGTTGGTCTCGCACGAGGGTTTCCTCGCGCTCGACATGACCCAGCACGTGACGCGGCCCGGCACGAAAGGGAGCGCGAGCGTCGACATCCAGACCGTGCGGGCGCCCGTCCGCTTCGATGGCCGCGTGCTCAAGAACGGCCGGGGGGCCCCGCGCCTCGGCGAACACACGGAGGCCATCCGTGCCGAGTTCCAACAGGAGGTTGCCCCGTGAAGAACCCCAATCCTGACTCCGCCGCCCGCCACGCCGTGCCGGTCTGGAATCAGGACGTGAAGCTCTACGAGGACTACGAGGTCGGCGAGGTCGACCGCAGCATCCGGCGCACCATCTCGGAGGGCGAGGTGATGGTGTTCAGCAGCATGCTCGTCGACCTGCACCCCTATGTGGCCGACGAGATCTTCGCGGCTCGTGATGGCCTCTTCGGCCGCCGGATCGTGCCCGGCGCGCTGGTCTTCGGCTACGGCATGGGCCTGATGGCCCACAACAACGTCAACACCTTCAGCTACGGCTACGACCGACTGCGCTTCATCAAACCGGTGTTCATCGGCGACACGATCTACACGATGCGAACGCTCCTGCGGAAGGAGCCCAGGTATGACGAGATGGGTCTCTTCACCGTGTCATACGAGGTGTTCCGCGCCGATGACGAACAGATCGTGCTCTACTGCGAGCACCTGCAGACGGTGAAGTATCGCGATCCGGCTGCCGCGAAGGCGGCCACCGCCGCGGCGGACGGGGCAGTGGCGTCGTGATCGACCTCTTCCAGGGCGTTTCCGACTATTGCCGGCTGGTCGTGCCGGAGGCGCACAAGCTGCCCATCGCCGTGGTCGGCGCCGGCGGCATCGTCGATGGCCAGCATCTCCCGGCGTACAAGCTGGCGGGGCTGGAGGTGGTGGGGATCACGGATGTCAACCTGGATCGTGCGCGCGAGGTCGCCGCCCGCCACGGCATCCCGTGCGTCTACCCGAGACTGGATGAGTTGCTCGCCGACGAGCGGGTCAGGGTCGTCGACATCGCTGTCCCGGTGGCTTACCAGCCGCCCATCTTCCGGGCGGCGGTGGCGGCGGGCAAGAACATCCTCGCCCAGAAGCCGTTCACCACCGAGCCGGAGACCGCGCGCGAGTTGGCCGCCCTGGCATCCGAGGCCGGAGTGGTGGCCGCGGTGAATCAGCAGCTGCGCTTCGACGAGGGCATCGCCGCGGCGCACCGGATGGTGGAGCTCGGCTGGCTCGGAGAGCTCACCACGTTCACCCTCTCGGTCAACGCGTTCACAGACTGGACCCAGTGGAACTGGGCGCAGGCGATGGAGCGGCTCGAGATCATGGTGCACTCGATTCACTACCACGACACCGTCAGGTGGTTCATGGGCGAGCCGTCCTCGGTCTACGCCGTCGCCGGACGGGTGCCCGGCCAGTTTCCGGTGGGCGAGACGCGGACGACGAGCAGCTATCGGTTCCCAGACGGCAGCTCCGCACTCGTCTACGCCAACCACATGAACCCCGGCGGTGACAACACCGCGGAGTTCCGGATCGAGGGGACGCGGGGCGCGATCCGCGGAACCCTGGGCTTGATGTACGACTATCCCGACGGCCGGCCGGACACCCTCGAGGTGACGAGCACCGTCGTCGGCACGGACGGCTGGGTGCCGTATCCCGTGACGCAGCGCTGGTTCCCGCACGCCTTCATCGGAACCATGGGGTCGGTGCTGGAGGGGATCGCGACCGGATCGAGCCCACGCAGCGCGGTGAACGACAACGTCAAGACGGTGGAGCTCGTGGCGGCGCTCTACCGGTCGATGGAGTCGAACGAGGTCGTGCACCTCGAGAGAACCAGCCGGGTGGAGTAGACAGGCGAGGAGCCATGGTCAAGATCAACGATGTCGCCGCGCTCGCCGGCGTCTCCCCCTCCGCGGTCTCCCGGGTGCTCTCGGGGGATGCGACGCTGCGGGTCTCGGAGGCGACCCGTGACCGCGTGCTTGCGGCCGCTCGCGACCTGGACTACGTGCCCAATCACGCGGGACGCTCCCTGCGCACCTCCCGCAGCAGCACGATCGCCCTCGTGATCCCGGATGTCACGAGCGCGGTCTTCGCCGAGTTGGCAGCAGGCGCGGAGCGGGAGGCCGTCGCACGCGGGCTCGCGATCGTGTTGGGGCGGGCGGAGTGTCTCCGCGAGGACGCCGACTGGCTACGGCGGATGGTGGGGGAGGCGCGGATCGACGGCGTCATCCTGCAGCTGCCCGATGGCACCCCAGCCGACGACCTGGCGGCGATCGCGGTCGGCGGCACGCCGGTCGTCGTCATCAACTCGGTCGAGAACGGCCCGCTGAGCTCGATCGTGCTCGACGACGCGGCGGGCATCCGGACCGCCGTCGATCATCTCGCCGCACTCGGCCACGTCGACATCGGCTTCGTCGGAGGGCTGCCGACCAGCGCCACCGGCCGTCGACGCGAGGAGGGCTTCCGCACGTCGATCGCGCGGTCGGCCCTGGCCGTCCGGGAGGAGTGGATCACCTCGCTCGGCTACACGGGAGTCGACGGCCGCGCCGCGCTCGAACTCCTGCTCGAGCGGGGACCGCTGCCGACCGCGCTGGTGGTCGCGAACCTGAATGCGGCGCTCGGCGTGTTGGCCGCCATCCATGCGAGAGAGCTCCGAGTCCCGGCCGACGTCTCGATCGTCGCGCTGCATGATGTCTGGTACGCCGACGCCACCTGGCCGCCGATCACCACCGTACGGATGCCGCTGGCCGAGCTCGGCGCGGCGGCGGTGGCTCGCGTCGCCGACGGATCATCTGCGGTGACCCGGACGACGATCAGCTCACCGCCGGAGCTCCTAGTGCGGCAGTCGACCACCGCTCCCCGCCGCGGGACTCAGGGCAGCACGTAGCCCGCAGCGGTGAACAGCGAGTACCACTCCTCGCGGGTCAGCGGCACCTCGGCGCCCGCCGCCGAGTCCGCCACCCGCTGCGGCTTGGTCGTGCCGAGCACCACCTGCATGTTCGCGGGATGCCGCGTGATCCAGGCCACCGCGATCCCGGTCGGGGTCACGCCGTACTTGCTCGCCAGTGCGCTCAACACGGCGTTCAGCTCGGGGTAGGCCGGGTCGTCGAGGAAGGTGCCGTCGAAGAATCCCTTCTGGAACGGCGACCAGGCCTGCAGAGTGATCCCGTTCAGTCGGGCGTAGTCGAGGATGCCGTTGTCGCGGTCGATTGACTGGTCGAGGGCTCCCATATTCGCCGAGATGCCCTGCGCGATCAGCGGCGCGTGGGTGACACTCAGCTGCACCTGGTTGAACAGCAGCGGCTGCGTCACCGCGGTCTTCAGCAGTTCGACCTGACCGGGCGTCTGGTTCGAGACACCGAAGTGACGCACCTTTCCCGACTTTTCCAGCTCGTCGAAGGCGGCGGCGATCTCCTCGGGTTCCATGAGCGTGTCGGGACGGTGCAGCAGCAGCACGTCGAGGCGGTCGGTCTTGAGGGCGGCGAGCGAGAGCTCGACCTCGGCGAGAATGTGCTCGCGCGAGAAGTCCCAGAATCCCTTTCGGATGCCGACCTTGCTCTGGATGACGATCGCGTCGCGCTCGCTTGGGCTCAGGCTGATCGCTTCGCCCCAGCGGGCCTCGCAACCGTGACTGTGACTCGGGGTTCCGTAGACGTTTGCGTGATCGAAGACGTTGATCCCGCTGTCGATCGCCGCGCCGACCAGGGTCTGCACCTGCGCGTCATCCAGCTCCTGGATGCGCATCAGCCCGAGCACGACGCTCGAGAGCGGGAAGGAGAAGGTGGACACGTCGATGTGCTTCATGAGTGGACTCTCGGTTCGTAGCGGGTGATGGGGAATGCGGTAACGACCAGCGCGCGGAGCGCCTCCAGGTCGCCGTCGACGAAGCCCTGGGCGCGGGCCTGTACTAACACGTTACCGATCGCGGTGGCCTCGACGGGGCCGGCGACGACCGGGAGCCCTGTCGCGTCGGCGGTGAGCTGGCAGAGCAGCGTGTTCTGGCTGCCGCCGCCGACGATGTGCACGACCGAGACGGTGGCGCCACTCAGCTCGCGGGCCGCCGCGATGGCGAGTGCGTAGGCATCCGCGAGGCTCTGCAGGATCGAGCGCGCCAACTCGGGGCGCGAGCCGGGAGCCCGGATGCCGCGTTCGCCGAACCAGGCCTCGATGCGGCCCGCCATCTCGCCGGGCGCCAGGAACGCCTCATCGTCGGCATCGAAGACGGGCACATCGCCCGACACGGCGGCCGCCTGCGCGATGAGCGTGGGCAGTGAGATCGTCTCGCCGGTCTTCTCCCACTCGCGCACGCACTCGCTGAGCAGCCACAGGCCCATGACGTTGTGCAGGTAGCGGACGCGGCCGTCGACGCCGCCCTCGTTGGTGAACCCGGCGAGTCGGCTGGCCTCGCTGAGCACCGGGCGCTCGAGCTCGACCCCGACGAGCGACCAGGTCCCGCTCGAGATGTACGCAAAATCGGGCCCGGATGCCGGGATCGCGACGATCGCCGAGGCCGTGTCATGCGATCCGACGGCCGTGACCACCGCGTGCGTCGGCCCGACCCCGCGCACGGCGGAAGGGGCGAGCCCCCCGATCTCCGTCCCGGCGTCGACCAGCGAGCGGAAGATTCCACGCGGGATGTCGAGGCGTTCCGCCAGCGCGAAGTCCCAGTCGCCGGTCTCGACCCCGAGCAGTCCGGTGGTGGACGCGTTCGTGCGCTCGGTGACGCTGCGACCGGTCAGCCAGAAGCTGAGCAGGTCGGGCAGCAGCAGGAACGAGTCCGCGAGCTCGAGCGTGCCGGCCGCCCGGTCGGCGGCGAGCTGGAAGACGGTGTTGAACGAGAGGTGCTGCAGGCCGTTGACCGCGTACAGCTCCTCGGCCGAGACCCGGGCGTGCACGGCGTCGACGGCCGGGAGGTTGCGCTCGTCGCGGTAGGTGTATGGAGTGCCGAGCATCCGGCCGTCGCGCATCAGTGCGTAGTCGACGGCCCAGGAGTCGATGCCGATGCTGCTGAGCTGCTGCTCCTGGCGGACCGCGGCGGCGAGCCCCTCGACCACGTCGCGGTAGAGCTCGAGCACGCTCCAGTGCAGCCCGTCGAGCGTCCGGACCGGCGCGTTGCTAAAGCGCGCGACATCCGTCAACCGGATCTCGTTCTGCCCGACGTAGCCCAGGACGACCCGGCCGCTGGTTGCCCCGAGGTCGACGGCAGCGACGGCTCCTCCAGATCGTGCGCTCACGCTTGCGGCGCCTCTCGAAGCGCTCGCGTCAGCTCGCCGCCCGATGCCACATCAAGGCCGGGCCGAGCTGCCGACAGATTTTTGCGGGCAACGTGAGGGATTTCGAGCGCCGCAGCCTCGATTTGGCAATGCGACACGGGCGGGACCGCTCGCGAGGTCATCGCAGGAACGCGGCGGCGACGCCCGCGTCGACCGGGATGTGCAGGCCGGTGGTGTGCGACAAGTCGGGTCCGGTCAGCACCGACACCGCGTTCGCGACGTTCTCGGGCAGCACCTCGCGCTTGAGGATGGTGCGCTGTGCGTAGAACTTGCCGAGGTCTTGCTCGTCGATGCCGTAGGTTTTGGCGCGATTCGCACCCCAACCACTGGCGAAGATGCCGGAGCCGCGCACGACGCCGTCGGGGTTGATCCCGTTGACCTTGATCCCGTGCTCGCCGAGCTCGACCGCGAGCAGGCGCACCTGGTGGGCCTGGTCGGCCTTCGTGGCCGAGTATGCGATGTTGTTGGGCCCGGCGAACACGCTGTTCTTCGAGGCGATGTAGATCACGTCGCCCCCCATGCCCTGCTCGATCAGCACCGGCGCTGTGGCCTTGCTCACTAAAAACGAGCCCTTGGCCATGATGTCGTGCTGGAAGTCCCAGTCGCTCTCGGTGGTCTCCAGCAGCGGCTTGCTCAGGCTGACGCCGGCGTTATTCACGACGATGTCGATGCCACCGAACGCGAGCACGGCATCCTGCACGCCGCGGGCGATGGCCTCCGCGTCGGTGACGTTCACCGCGACACCGATGGCGACATCGGTGCTGTTCGGGTACGCAGCGCCGATCTCGGCGGCCGCCTCCTGCGCCTTGGCCAGGTCGAGGTCGGCGATGATCACGCAGGCGCCGTCCGCGGCGAGCCGGGTGGCGATCGCCTTGCCGATGCCGGATGCCGCCCCGGTGACGAGGGCGACGCGCGTCGCGTGCGACTTCGGTTTCGGCATACGCTGCAGCTTCGCCTCTTCGAGAGCCCAGTACTCGATGCGGAACTTCTCGAGCTCGTCGATCGGAGCGTAGGTCGAGATGGACTCGGCGCCGCGCATCACATTGATGGCGTTGACGTAGAACTCGCCGGCGACGCGGGCGGTCTGCTTGTTCGCGCCGAAGCTGAACATGCCGACGCCCGGAACGAGCACGATCAGGGGGTCGGCGCCGCGGATGGCGGGGCTCTCAGCGGTCGCGTATTTCTCGTAGTACGCCGCATAGTCGGCGCGGTACTCCTCGTGGAGCTCCTTCAGGCGAGCGAGCGACGCCTCGACGGAGGCTCCGGTCGGCAGGTCGAGCAGCATCGGCTTGACCTTGGTGCGCAGGAAGTGGTCGGGGCAGCTGGTGCCGAGCGCCGCCAGTTTCGGGGCGTGGGCGGATGCCAGGAAGTCGAGCACGACCTCTGAGTCGATGAAGTGGCCGACCATGGGCTTGTCGTGCGAGGCGAGTCCGCGGATGGTCGGGGCGAGGGCTGCGGCCTTGGCGCGGCGCTGTGCCTCAGGCAGAGCCGCGTTCTTCGCGACCGCCCGGCCGAACGGAGCCTTCTTGCCGCGCGCGGCAAGGTACTCCTCCGCAGTGCGGATAATCCAGAGGCTGTTCGCCTCGGCCTCTTTCGAGGTGTCGCCCCAGGCGGTGATCCCGTGACCGCCCAGGATGCAGCCGATCGCCTGCGGATTGGCTTCCTTGATGGCCGCGATGTCGAGCCCGAGCTGGAAGCCCGGACGACGCCACGGCACCCAGACGACCTTCTCGCCGAAGGCCTTCTTGGTGAGCTTCTCGCCGTCCTTCGCGGTGGCGAAGGCGATGCCGGAGTCCGGATGCAGATGGTCGACATGCTTCGCGTCCACCAGTGCGTGCATGGCCGTGTCGATGCTCGGAGCGGCTCCGCCTTTGCCGAACAGGCAGAAGTCGAAGGCTGCGACCATCTCATCCTCGCGGTCGACGCCGGGGTAGACGTCGACGAGCGCGCGCATCCGGTCGAGGCGGAGCACCGCGAGACCGGACTTGGTGAGGGTGCCCAGGTCGTCGCCGGAGCCCTTCACCCAGAGCAGCTCGACGGGCTCCCCGGTGACCGGATCGGTCTCGGTGCCCTTTGCGGAGGTGTTGCCGCCGGCGTAGTTGGTGTTCTTCGGGTCGGCGCCCAGGCGGTTGCTGCGCCTGACCAGGTCGGAGACGGTGCTCATGCTTCCCGTGCTTTCGGGGAACGGGTGTCGGTCTGGGAGGGATCGTGCTCGACAGCGTCGCCGAGCACCTCGTCGATGCGCGTCATGAGCTCGGCGGGGATGACCACGCCGGAGGCCTTGACGTTCTCGGCCACCTGCTCGGGGCGGGATGCTCCGATGATCGCCGCGGCCACGTTCGGGTTCTGCAGCACCCACGCCACCGCGAGCTGCGCGGAGCTGAGCGAGAGCTCGGCCGCGATCGGGGCGAGGCCCTGCACCCTGGTGAGCACGTCATCCGTCAGCCAGCGCTTCATGGCGCCGGCGCCACCCTTGTCGTCGGTGGCCCGCGAGCCCTCGAGCAGCGGTGCGCCCGGCTTGTACTTGCCGGTCAGAACGCCCTGTGCGATCGGCGACCAGACGATCTGCGAGACGCCGAGCTCGATCGAGGCGGGCACGATCTTGCCTTCGATGACGCGCCAGAGGGCGGAGTACTCGGGCTGGTTCGAGATGAGCTGGATGTTGAGCTGAGTCGCGAGAGCGTGACCGGCGCGCAGTTGCTCCTCGGTCCACTCGCTGACGCCGATGTAGAGCGCCTTGCCCTGGCGGACGATGTCGGCGAAGGCCTGGAAGGTCTCCTCCAGCGGCGTCTCGTAGTCGAAGCGGTGCGCCTGGTACAGGTCGACGTAGTCGGTCTGTAGGCGGGTGAGTGAGGCGTCGATCGACTCCATGATGTGCTTGCGCGACAGCCCGACGTCGTTGTGCCCCTTGGGGCCGGTCGGGCCGAAGACCTTGGTGAAGATCTCGATGGATGCGCGGCGCTCGCCCGTCAGGGCCTCACCCAGCACGGTCTCGGCCTTGGTGTTCGCGTAGACGTCTGCGGTGTCGAAGGTCGTGATGCCGGAATCCAGCGCCGCGCGGACGCAGGCGATCGCCTGATCGTTCTCGACCTGTGAGCCGTGCGTCAGCCAGTTGCCGTAGGTGATCTCCGAGATCTTGAATCCTGAGTTGCCCAGGTAGCGGAAGTCCATGAGCGCTTACGCCCCCCAGCCGGCCTGGTTGCCGCCGACGCGTCCGTCGATGATCGAGGCGCCGTAGCCGCTGGCGGCATACGCGGCCATCGGGTCGGCGAACAGGCCGCGCGACTCGCGCCACTCGGCGAGCATCGGGCGCACATCCGTGTAGAAGGCGTCCATCAGGATGCCGTTGCCGGCAAGGATGTCCCCGGCGGCCTGGGCGGCGGCGAGCGCCTCGGTGTCGACGAGCAGCGCGCGCGCCGTCATCTCCTGCACGTTCAGCACGCTGCGGATCTGCCCGGGGATCTTGTCCTCGATGTTGTGGCACTGGTCGAGCATGAAGGCCACGTCGGAGTCGGCGCCGTAGCCGCCTCCGCGCACGACCTCGACGAGGATGCGGAAGAGCTGGAACGGATCGGCCGCGCCTACGATGAGGTCGTCATCCGCGTAGAACCGCGAGTTGAAGTCGAACGAGCCGAGCTTGCCGAGGCGGAGCAACTGCATGACGATGAACTCGATGTTCGTGCCCGGCGCGTGGTGACCGGTGTCGAGGCAGACCATAGCGCGGTCGCCGAGGGCCGCCACCTGCGCGTAGCTGGTGCCCCAGTCCGGAACGTCCGTGTGGTAGAAAGCCGGCTCAAAGAACTTGTACTCGAGCACGAGGCGCTGGTTCTCGCCGATGCGCTCGTAGATCTTCGAGAGCGAGTCGGTGAGCCGGTCCTGGCGGGCCCGCATGTCGTCCTGGCCCGGGTAGTTGGTGCCGTCGGCCAGCCAGATCTTCAGGTCGCGTGATCCGGTCTCGTTCATCACGTCGATGCAGGCGAAGTGGTGGTCGGTGGCCTTCTGGCGGATGCGCGGGTCGGAGTGGGTGACGCTGCCGAGCTTGTAGTCGTCGTCCTGGAACGTGTTCGAGTTCACCGTGCCCAGACCGACCCCGTTGTCGGCGGCGTGACGGGACAGCGCGGCGAAGTCGTCGACCTTGTCCCACGGGATGTGCAGAGCGACCGTCGGCGCGAGACCGGCGTACTTGTGCACCTGCGCGGCGTCCGACACCTTCTCGAACGGATCCCGGGGGACACCCGGCTGGGTGAAGACCTTGAAGCGGGTGCCCGAGTTGCCGAAGGCCCAGGACGGGAGTTCGATCGCTTGCTCGGCGAGGCGGGGCGCGATAGACGCGAAGTCAGTCATGGGTGTATTCCTCTTCGGACGGCGGTGGCCGATGAATCGTTTCAATGATGCGTACTGACACTATCCGCGAGCCAAGGACGCGTCAAGTCGGAGCGCGGACGGGCTCGATCGCCGGCGGTGACCGTCCAGTCCATGTTCTGGCGCTGCCGAGACTGGGATGCGGCGGGGCGATGAGCTTGACTCGACTGATCCGGACCGGACAGAGGAGAGCAGATGGGTATCGATGTGAAGCGGGATGCGTGCGTCGGCGCGGGGCAGTGCGCTCTGGTCGCCCCCGATGTCTTTGATCAGGACGACGACGGCATCGTGATGCTGCTCCAGACCGACCCTGAAGGTGCCGATCTCACCGCGGCCACGAAGGCCGAACGGCTCTGCCCCGCGCGGGCCATCACCGTCACGGCGCGATGACGCGGGCGCCCCGGGTTGTCGTCGTCGGCGCGTCCATCGGCGGCGTGACCGCAGCCGAGACGCTACGTCGGGAGGGCTTCGACGGCGAGATCGTGCTTCTCGGGGACGAGCGCCACCGGCCGTACCTGCGCCCGCCCCTGTCGAAGCAGATCCTCCTCGGCGAGTGGGAGCCCGACCAGGCGTCGACCCACACCGTCGCGCAGGCCGAGGAGCTCGACGTGGAACTGCGCACCTCGTGCACGGCTCGGGGCCTGGATGTCGCGGGACGCGTGGTCCGGACCTCGCAGGGCGACCTGGCGTACGACGAGCTGATCGTGGCGACGGGGAGCGAACCGCGGCGGCATCCGCTGCTCCCGATGGCGCTGACCCTGCGCACCCTCGAGGACGCGCTGGCGCTGCGCGACGGCCTCCGCTCAGCACATCGTGTCGCGGTGGTCGGGGCCGGCGTGCTCGGCTCTGAGATCGCGAGCGCCGCGCGGAAGCACGAGGCGGACACCCTGCTGCTCGGGCGGTCGGGGACGCTCACCCTCGGAGGCGTGGGCACGCTCCTGAGCGACCGGCTCGCGCGACTCCACGAGGACCACGGCGTCGAGCTGGATCTCCGTGCCGAGATCGTGGGCGCCGAGTCTGGCCTCGACGGCACCCGTATCGAACTCGCCGACGGGCGCATTGAGCTCGTCGACCTGGTGGTGGCGATGATCGGGGCGACCCCGCGCACGCGCTGGCTCGACTCCTCGACCCTCACGATCGCCGACGGGGTGGTGTGCGACCGCGGCGGGAGCGCGGCGCCCGGGGTGTCAGCGGTCGGCGACGTCGCCGCCTGGGTGGATCCGTTTACCGGCCGGCCCTCGCGCGTCGAGCATCAGAGCAACGCGATCGAGCAGGCGATCGCCGTGGCGTTGCGGATCGCGCGCGGCGAGCTCGGGACGCAGCCGGTGCCGCTGTTCTGGTCCGAGGTGCACGGCACCAGGATCCACGCATACGGCTGGTTCGATCCCGAGCGACCGCTCGTCGAGGCTGCGGGCGATCCCGGCATCCAGTCCGGGACCTCTGCCACCGACTCCGCGGTGCTCCTGAGTCGGGACGACACCGATCGGGTGCGCGGCGCCATCGGCTGGAACGCACCACCTCGCGACTTCCGCGCGGCCCGTGCCGCCGTGCTCCGCACTCCGGAACTGATCACCCACTGACGAAAGAAGGACCTCATGTCGAGCTCCGCAACCTGCCCGTTCCACGCCCGCTCGCTCCCGGGCGACGGCACCCCGCTCGCTCCGTCGCCGCGGATCGCCGAGTGGCGTGAGCGTGCCCCATTCGTTCCGCTCGACTTCCAGGATGGTCATGAAGGCCTCGCCGCCGTGCGGTACGAGGCCGCCGTGAGCGTGCTCCAGGATCCGCGGTTCAGCATGCGGCCGACGCGGATGCCGGTCGGTCCCCCCGCCGACGACGACGGCTCGGCGGAGATCGCGGCCGTGCCGCTCGAATCGCCGGGCGAGCTCGACGAATCCGCCCTGGTGGCTGACGACTCGTTTTGAAACGATTCACGGGTACCTCTTCGACCCTAGGTCGCGGGCGCGCCGTGCGTCAAGCGCGGGCCTGGTCGGAGCCGTCTGCTGTGGGGGATCCCGCGGATCACTAGTGTGAGCATTTGCTGGTTCGAACGGGCGAGAGGAGGCTCCGGATGGCCGCGAGGAGTGTTCGCGATGTCGCGCAGCACGCCGGTGTCTCGGTCGGGACCGTCTCCAACGTGCTCAACCATCCCGAAAAGGTGCTCCCCGCCACCATCGTCCGGGTGCAGGAGTCGATCGACCAGCTCGGCTTCATCCGCAATGACGCTGCGCGCCAGCTTCGCGCCGGACGGTCGACGACCATCGGCCTGATCCTGCTGCAGGCCTCCAACCCCTTCTTCACCGAGGTGGCCCGCGGCGTGGAGGAGGGAGCGAGCAAGCTCGGCTTCTCGACGCTGCTTGGCAACAGCGCGCAAAGCCACCGCCGCGAACTCGCCTACCTCGAACTTTTCGAGCAGCAGCGCGTGCACGGCGTCCTGATCTCGCCGGTCGGCGACGTGACCGCGCGCCTCGACGGACTGCGCCGCACCGGGATCGCGGCCGTGCTCGTCGACCGCACCGGTGCGGGAAGCCACACCAGCTCGGTCTCCGTCGACGACGTCGCCGGCGGTCAGCTGGCTGTGGAGCACCTGATTGAGCAGGGCCGGCGCCGCATCGGCTTTCTCGGTGGTCGGTTCGAGTTCCGGCAGGTCACGGACCGGCTCGAGGGCGCTCGGCGGGCGGTGGCGGCTCATCCCGGCGTCACCCTCGAGGTGATCGAGGTCGACACTCTCGACGTGCTGGCCGGCCGTTCCGCCGGGGATCTGCTCCGCACGCGGGCCGCCGCCGATCGCCCGGACGGCATCTTCGCCGCGAACGACCTGCTCGCCGTCGGCGTGCTGCAGTCGCTCGTCATGCAGGGCGAGGTCCGCGTTCCGCAGGACATCGCCCTGATCGGCTACGACGACATCGACTTCGCCAGCACGGCGGTCGTGCCGCTGTCGTCGATCCGCCAGCCGAGCGAGCGGATCGGCGCCACGGCACTCGGGATCCTGCTCGAGGAGGCCGAGGACTCGACGCTCGCCCCGCGGCAGGTCGTGTTCCAGCCGAGCCTGGTGGCTCGCACCTCCACGACCGGCTGACGGCCGCCAGCGCCCCCGTCGCGCAGGCGTTACCGGGCCTCGCGCACTCCGCGATGCTCGAGGTAGCCGTTCGAGAAGACCCCGGCCGGGTCCAGGCGCTCGAAGAGACCGCGTGCGTCGGCGAGACGCGGGTGGACGCGGGCGAGAGTCGCGCCATCCACCGTGTTGACCTTGCCCCAGTGCGGCCGAGCATCGAACGGGGCCAGGGCCGCCTCGATGTCGGGCAGCAGGGCGTGCACGGCGTCGGGCTCGTTCTTCCAGGTGAAGTGGATCGCGAGCGTCGGCCGCTGGTAGGAGCCGCTGAGCCAGAGCTCGTCGGCCGCGGCGGTGCGCAGCTCGGTGATGTGCAGGTGGGGCGCGATGCGGTCGCCAAGCGCGCGAACGGCCCGCAGCGCGTCGGCCCCCTGGCGCCGGTCGACGAAGTACTCGGTCTGGATCTCGTCGCCCACGCTCGGAGTGCCGTCGAAGCGGAAGTGCGGAAGGCGCTCGTTCCACGGCCCGGGTGTCCCGTCGCCGGGCGTGGAGTTCTCGTCGTCGTCGCGGCCGAAGATGCTCAATCCGCTGAGCCGTGTCGCGCCATCCCATTCCTCGCTGACAGCGGGCGTGGTGTCGTCCTCGTCGTCGAGACGCGTCTTGCGCACCGCGAGCCCCACGCGGTCCCCGAGCCAGTCGGTGAACAGGCTGACGCTGTACGCGGCCCCTGTCACCGCTTCGAGATCGCCGAGCACCGCGTCCCAGGGGAGACCGCCGAAGACGTCCTGCCGCATCCGGAAGCTCGGTTCGATAGCGAGCGTCGTGCGCACGACGATCCCGTACGCGCCGAGTCCGACGACCATGCCATCGAAGTCGGGGTCGCCCTGTTGCACCGTGACGAGCGAGCCGTCCGCCGCGACATACTCGATCGCGCGCACCGCGGTCGAGAGCACGCCGAGCGCGTTGCCGGAGCCGTGGGTGCCGGTTGCCGCGGCCCCACCCACCGAGATGTGCGGGAGCGAGCCCATGTTGTGCAGCGCCCAGCCGTGCTGCTCGAGCCAGATGGCGAGAGCCCCGTACCGGATGCCGCTGCCGACCGTGACCGTGCCGGCGACCTCGTCGATCACCGGGTCGGGGTCGATCGCGATGACCGTGATCAGCGTGCCGGTGGTGTCGGCGATCCCGTTGAAGGAGTGGCGCGTGCCCAGCGCCCGCACCTCCCCGCCCGCGCCCGCCGCGTCGGCGACGACCTGCTGGACCTCGCCGACGTTGCCCGCCTCGATGATCCGAGGTGCGGTGAAGGTGTACGTGCCTGCCCAGGTGTGTCCGACGTCGCTCACATCGTTCAGCCTGTCACGCCCGCCATGGCACCGCGACCTCGCTGGTCTCTGAGCGACCCTCACTGGGCCGAATCATCCACCAGGAGGCTTCCGTGTTCCATCTGATCACCTCACTCACCGACGATCTCATCGCGACGCAGAACACTGCCAACTCTGGTGCGAGGTCGGCGCGGCCTTCGGCAACGGCGGCGGGTTCAGCTTCTTCCTGCTCTGGCTGCTCGCCTTCATCGGCTTCTGCATCGTCGGCTACGGTTCCTCGGTCTACCGGGGCCCGGCCCGCATCACCGCGTAAACACCTCGCACCTCGAGCGGCGGCGTACCCTCAGGGGCGGCCGCCGTTCCGCGATCCGGGTTAGCGTGAGCGCATGGCTATCGAAGACGTCGTGGTTCCCGATCTGACCGGAAAGCTCGCGATCGTCACCGGCGCGAACAGCGGACTCGGACTCGGACTGACCGGGCGACTGGCGGCCGCGGGCGCGGAGGTCGTGATGGCGGTGCGCAACCTCGAGAAGGGCGACGCCGCCCGGAACGAGGTGCTGGCCGCGCACCCGGCGGCGCAGCTCCGGCTCGAGCGGATCGACCTGGCGTCGCTCGCCAGCGTGGCCGAGTTCGCCGACCGCCTGACGGCGCAGGGCCGCCCGGTCGACATCCTGCTCAACAACGCCGGCATCATGATGCCGCCCGAGCGCGAAACTACCGCTGACGGTTATGAGCTTCAGTTTGAGAGCAACTACCTGGGCCACTACGCGCTGACGGCGCAGTTGCTCCCTCTGCTGCGTGCGGCGGCGGCGCCCCGCGTCACCTCGCTGAGCAGCTTCATGGCCTATTTCGGCCGCTACGACTGGGCCGACCTGCAAAGCGAGAAGTACTCACCGGTGCGCTCGTACGGACTGTCAAAGCTTGCGATGCTGTCGTTCGCGCGCGAACTACAGGCCCGCAGCGACGCGAACGGCTGGGGCCTGCTCAGCGACGCCGCGCATCCGGGGTTCACGCGCACCAACCTGCAGACGACCGGTCCGCGCCTGGGCAAGGCGCCGCGCCCGCCGAAGACCTACCGCCGCACACCGTTCTGGCAGCTGGTCGACACCGGCATCCTGCCCGCCCTCTACGCCGCCACGAGCCCGGATGCCGCGCCCTCCGGCTACTACGGACCCGCCGGCTTCCTCGGCCTGACCGGAGCCTCGCACCCGGCGCGGGAGCCCAAGGCCGCGCGGAACGCCGCAAACGCCGCACGTCTTTTCGACGAATCAGCCAGATTGAGTGGCGTGACGTTCGGAGGCTGACTCGGCGCGCTTCCGGTCTCATCGACAAGAGCGGCTTCTCGACGGGCGCTTCACGACGCCATAGCACGTCGCCGACCCGGTTCTCCTGCTGGCGACCCGTCGAGTCGGCATCGTGACCGGCTCCGACGTCACGATCGCCGGTGGACCGGTGGAGGGGCCTTAGCTGCGTCGAGCGCCGGTCGTCGTCGTCCGCAGCCGATACAGGCTGGTCGTGGCGGTGATGTAGAGGTCGTGGCCGTCCACACCGCCGAAGCAGACGTTGGCCACCGTCTCGGGCACCGGGAACTTCGCCAGCACCGCACCATCCGTTCCCAGCACCTGGACCGAGTCCCCGCTCGAGGTCCAGACCCGACCATCGACGTCGACCCGGAATCCATCGCTGGCACCCGGGCGCACGGCTGCGAACGACCGCCCGGAACCGGCCGCGACGCGACCGTCGACCACGTCGTAGACCCGGATGTCGAGCGGCCCGGAGGTGTCGGCCACATAGAGCAGCGACTCGTCGGGCGAGAAGGCGAGCCCGTTCGGATGCACCATGTCGGTGATCTCCGCGCGCAGTTCGCCGGTGCGCTCGTCGAAGCGGAACACGAAACAGCCGCCGTACTCCTGCTCACCGGGGTGCCCCTCACGCCCATCGGCGCCCAGGCCGTATGGCGGATCCGTGAACCAGAGCGCCCCGTCCGAGCCGACGACGATGTCGTTGGGGGAGTTGAACCGCCTGCCCTCGAAGCGGTCGACGATCGAGGTGACGAGGCCGCCGGCATCCCGTTCGACGCGGCGCAGGCCGTGTGAGCACTGAACGACGTCGCCGGCGAGATCGAGGGTTCGACCGTTCACGTACTCGACCTCGCGCGCGTACTCCGAGACCTCGCCGGTGGCCGCGTCGTACTCGAGGATCCGGTTGCCGACCACGTCGCTCCAGCGCAGCCGGGCGGTGGTCGGGATCCACGCGGGCCCCTCGCTCCACGTCGCGCCCGTCCAGAGGCGTTCGAGCGAGGCCGGATCGGCGAGTTCGGATGTCATCGTGCAGCCTCTCAGTCGGTCGGCGACGGCGGCGGGTCGCCCAGCTCGTCGAGCGCCTCCCAGAATCCGGCGGGGATCGAGGCGCCGAGCAGTCCGGGAAGTTCGTCCAGACGCTGTTGCGAGTAGATGCCCACGACCGTCGAATGGATGCGCGGCTCGAGCATCGAGAAGCGCAGGGCGGCGGCCGCGATGTTGACGCCCGCCTCCGTGCAGAGGGCGCGCACGGCATCCAGGTGGGTCAGGAACTCGGCCGAGGCGGGCTGATAGGCGTAGCTGTCGCCCCGGAAGGTCGATCCGGCCAGGATGCCGCCGCCGAACGGTGCCGCATTGAAGACCGTCATACCGCGCTCGGTCGCCAGCGTCAGGATCGTCTCGGCCGTGCGATCCACCAGGGTCCAGCGATTGTGGCTCAGGACCACGTCGAACACGTCGGTGCGGATGTACTCCTCGACGAGCCCGTGCTCGCCGGCCGCGATGCCGATCGCGCCGACACGCCCCTCCTCGCGCAGGCGGAAGAGCGCCTCGACCGGTCCGCCCTTCGCCATCCCCTCGGACACGCTGATTGTGTAGGGATCGTGCAGGTGGTAGAGCGGCAGGGTGTCGAGCCCGAGCCGCGCGGTCGTCTCGTCGAAGGAGCGCAGCAGCCGGTCTCCGTCGAAGGCGCCGGTCTCGGGGTCCTGGTCGGCCTTCGAGAAGACCACCTTGTTCTTCGGAAGCCCTCCGGCGGCGGCGATCGCCTCGCCGAGCAGCTGCTCCGAGCGGCCCAACGCGTAGTTGTTGCCGGTGTCGAGCTGCCGGAACGGCGAGGCGAGGAGCGAGGCGGCCAGGGCCTCATCCGCGCCCGGCCGCTTGCCGAGACCTGACGTTCCGACGGTGATGGGTTCCAGAGCGCTGCGGTCGAACATGGTGCAAGTACAGCACGCGACGGAAACACCCGCGCAACATGTCGTCAGTAGAGTCACAACATGGGCGACCTATTCGACGGTTACGGCTCGGTCGCGACGAAGCGACAAGGGGCCCCGGCCTGGGATGAGATGTTCGCCGACACGACGGCGGCGAACTCCGAGAGCGCCCGCGATGCATACAAAGAGATCCACAGTGCGCTCGCCCGGATGACGCAGGACGAGCTCCGCGGACGCACCGAGGCCCTCGCCAGCTCTTATCTCGCGCAGGGTGTCACCTTCGACTTCGCCGGCGAGGAGCGCCCGTTCCCGCTCGACGCCGTGCCGCGCGTCATCGAGCAGTCCGAGTGGGCGGTCGTCGAATCCGGTGTGAAGCAGCGCGTGCGCGCGCTCGAGGCCTTCCTGGCCGACGTCTACGGAAAGCAGCAGGCCGTGCTCGACGGGGTCATCCCGGCGCGGCTGATCAGCTCGTCCAGCCACTTCCACCGCGAGGCGGCCGGGATCGTCAGTGCGAACGGCGTGCGCATCCAGGTCTCGGGTATCGACCTCATCCGCGACGAGACGGGCACCTGGCGGGTGCTCGAGGACAACGTGCGGGTGCCGTCCGGCGTGAGCTACGTCATCTCGAACCGCCGGGTCATGGCGCAGACCCTGCCCGAGCTGTTCATGTCGATGCGAGTGCGACCGGTCGGCGACTACCCGCAGCGACTGCTGCAGTCGCTGCGGGCATCCGCTCCCGAGGGCGTGGACGACCCGACGATCGTCGTGCTCACCCCCGGCGTCTACAACTCGGCGTACTTCGAGCACACCCTGCTGGCCCGCCTGATGGGCGTCGAGCTCGTCGAGGGCCGCGACCTGTTCTGCAGCGGCGGCAAGGTGTGGATGCGCACCACCGCCGGCCCCACCCGAGTCGACGTCATCTACCGCCGGGTCGACGACGAGTTCCTCGACCCACTGCAGTTCCGCGCGGACTCCATGCTCGGCTCGCCGGGACTCATGCTGGCGGCCCGCCTCGGCAACGTCACGATCGCGAACGCGATCGGCAACGGCGTCGCCGACGACAAGCTCGTGTATACGTACCTGCCCGACCTGATCCGCTACTACCTCTCGGAGGAGCCGATCATCGCCAACGTCGACACCTGGCGTCTCGAGGAGCCGGGGGCGCTCGAGGAGGTGCTCGACCGACTCGACGAGCTCGTCGTGAAGCCGGTCGACGGCTCGGGCGGCAAGGGTCTCGTCGTCGGGCCCGACGCCACGAAGCAGGAGCTCGACGAGCTCGCCGCGCGCTTGCGCAAGGACCCGCGCGGCTGGATCGCGCAGCCTGTGGTGCAGCTCTCGACGATTCCCACGCTGGTCGAGGATGGGATGAGGCCACGGCACGCCGACCTCCGCCCCTTCGCCGTCAACGACGGAACGGATGTCTGGGTCCTCCCGGGTGGCCTCACCCGCGTTGCGCTCCCCGAGGGCCAGCTCGTCGTCAACAGCTCGCAGGGCGGCGGCTCGAAAGACACCTGGATCGTCGGCCACGAGCCGCTGCACACCAGCGACCACAACATCCAGGGTCTCGTCGCCGACCAGGCCGCGATCACCACCTCGATGCCGATCATCGTGGAGGGGCACCGTCCCGACCAGCATCCCGAGGACGACAACCGCCAGGACCAGCAGGGGCAGCAGCAACAGCAGGGCGGAGAGTCCTGATGCTCTCGCGGATCGCCGAAAGCCTCTTCTGGATCGGCCGCTACATCGAGCGTTCCGACGGCACCGCGCGCATCCTCGACGTGCACCTGCAGCTGCTGCTCGAGGACCCCTGGATCGAGGAGAACCTCGCCTGCCGCTCGCTGCTCAGCGTGATGGGAACCGAGGTGGAGGACGACCACTCGGTGTCCCGGGCCGACGTGCTGGCTCTGCTGGCCGTCGATCGCAACCAGCCGGCATCCATCGCGTACTCCCTGGCCGCCGCCCGAGAGAATGCGCGCCGCGCCCGTGAGGTGGTGAGCACCGAGCTGTGGGAGGTGCTCAACACGACCCGCGCCCGGATGCCGCGCAAGGTCGCCACCGACAAGGTGCACGAGTTCTTCGCCTGGGTGCGCGAACGGTCGGCGCTCGCCGTGGGGATCATCGAGTCCTCGGCGAGCCGCGACGAGGCGTACAGCTTCTTCACCCTCGGGCGCTCGATCGAGCGTGCCGACATGACGGCGCGGCTGCTCGCGACCCGGTCGTTGACCGAGGCGTCCGGCCCGTCGTGGACGACGATCCTGCGGTCGGTGGGGGCGTACGAGGCGTACCTCCGGACCTACCGCGGCGTGCCCAGCGCCCGAAACGCCGCCGAGTTCCTGCTGCTTGATCGGCTGTTCCCGCGCAGCATCCTGTTCTCGGTCACACGTGCCGAACAGTGCCTGCGCGAGCTCGGGCCGCGCTCCGACCGCGTCGGCGTGACCGACCAGGCGCAGCGGCTGCTCGGGCAGATCCGCAGCGAGCTCGAATACCGCCCGATCGCCGACATCATCGAGGATCTCCCCACCCACATGGACAACGTGCAGCTCGCGTCGACCGCCGCCAGCGAGGCGATCCGCCAGCGTTACTTCCCGACCAACGCGGCGCCCAGCTGGATGGGGGAGAACTCGTGAACCGGCTCCGCATCCGGCACGAGACCGGCTTCCATTACGACGGCGAGGTCACCGCGTCGTACAACGAGGCGCGGATGCTGCCGATGAGCGCCGACAGCCAGCTGGTGCTCTACAGCAACCTCGAGATCCTACCGATCTCGAGCCACCACAGCTACACGGACTACTGGGGAACGCGGGTGTCCTCCTTCGAGGTGCTCACGCCCCACCGCGACCTGTCGCTCGCGGCGACCAGTCTCGTCGAGGTGCGGCCGCGCGAGCATCCTCAGCACAAGCTCACCTGGGAGACGCTTGCCGATCAGATCGAGACGGCGACCGAGTTCGTCGAGCAGCTCGGTCAGACCGGTCGGACGCAGCCACCCGACGAGCTCGTGGAGCTCGCCCGCGCGGCATTCGCGAAGGCCGACTCGCCCTGCGCGACCGCCCTGGCGATCTGCCAGGAGGTCGGCGACCGCATCGAGTACATGCCCGGCTCGACCAGCGTCCACACGACCGCGCGCGAAGCCTGGGACAAAAAGAAGGGCGTCTGCCAGGACATCACGCACCTGACGATCGGCGCCCTGCGCTCGGTCGGCATCCCCGCGCGATATGTCAGCGGCTACCTGCATCCGAAGCCGGATGCCGCGATCGGCGAGACCGTCGTCGGCGAGTCCCACGCATGGGTCGAGTGGTTCTGCGGCGACTGGCGCGGATTCGACCCCACCAACCTGATCGACATCGGTGACCGCCACGTGGCCGTCGGCCGTGGCCGCGACTACAACGATGTCGCCCCGCTGCGCGGCGTGTACGCCGGCCCCTACGCGAGCAAGCTGTTCGTCTCGGTGGAGATCACGCGCGAGGCGTAGCCGCGGGTCGCTGTGACGGCGGCGAGTGGTCCCACTTGGCACCCCTCGAGGTCACCAGTTCGTCATCCGCGACCACTCGGTTCAGCTGCGCTGCGCTTCCGACTCGATCACCGCGATCTCGGTCGTCGCGGCCTCGCGATCGTCGGTGACGGTCAGGCCGAACGGCAGCCATCCCTCTCGGGGATACCGGATGCGCACGGTGTGCGAACGCGCCCACCAGATCAGGGCGACGAGCGCCGCGAGCAGCCCGCCGAAGGCGCCGACGATGAGGCCCCAGCGCGGGCCGTAGACGTTCGCGACCCAGCCGATCAGCGGGGCGCCGATGGGCGTGCCGCCCATGAAGATCGCCATGTAGAGCGACATCACCCGACCGCGAAGTTCGGGTGGCGTGGTGGTCTGTACGTAGGCGTTCGCGTTGTTGAGCATCGTGATCGAGGTGATCCCGATCAACGGCAGCACAAGCCCGAAGGTGATGTATGTGGGCATCAGGGCCGCGGTGATCAGTGAGAATCCGAAACCGGCACCCGCGAGACCGACCGTTCGGAAGTGCGGCTTCTCACGCCGGGCCGCCAGCAATGCCCCGATCACCGAACCGACCGCCAGCGCCGACGACAGGATGCCGAACTCGCCGGCCCCCTGGTGGAAGACGGTGCTCGCCATCGTCGACGCGAAGATCGGGAAGTTGAGGCCGAGGGTGCCCATCAGGAACACCATGATGAACAGAACGACGAGGTCCGGGCGCCCGCGCACATATCCGAAGCCAGCTCGGATCTGGCCACGACCTCCCTTGCGCGCACGCCGCATGGCGAGGTCAGACGCGTGCAGACCGGCCAGTGCCAGCATGGTCGCTGCAAACGTCGCCCCATTGATCAGGAAGACCCAGCCGGATCCGACCCCGGCGATCAGCAGACCGGCGACGGCCGGTCCGATCAGACGCGCGGTGTTGAACGAGGTCGCGTTGAGGCCGACCGCGTTGGAGAGGAAGTTGTGTGGCACGAGCGAGCCGACGAAGGTCTGTCGCACCGGCGCGTCGAACGCAGCCGCGATCCCGAGGGCCAGCGCGAAGAGGAACATCATCCAGAGCTGCAGCACCCCGGTCAGGGTCAGGATGCCGAGCCCGACACCCATGAGCCCCATTGCCCCCTGCGTGATCATCAGCAGCTTGCGCGGGTCGATGCGATCGGCGACGAGGCCGGTGATCGGCACGAGCACGAGCTGCGGCCCGAACTGGAGCGCCATCGTGACACCGACCGCGCCCGCGTCATTGTGGGTGAGCTCGGTGAGAACGACCCAGTCCTGGGCGGTGCGCTGCATCCAGGTGCCGATGTTCGA
Organism: Microbacteriaceae bacterium; assembly: GCA_025352325.1. Classification (GTDB taxonomy): domain Bacteria; phylum Actinomycetota; class Actinomycetes; order Actinomycetales; family Microbacteriaceae; genus Lysinimonas. Next base: position 91,665 of record JANXTR010000021.1, read on the forward strand.
CACCGTCGACCCGGCGAACCACAGGCGGTAGTTGTAGAAGCTCAGCGAGCGGAAGGCGCTGCTCATGACGGTGCCTGATTCATGACTCCGAGATGCGTCGCAGCACCGGCACCACCGCCTCGAGGGTGGCACGCTCGTCGGGCGTGAGTTCGGCGAGGCGCTGGCTGAACCACGCGGTGCGCAGGCGTCGGGTCTCGGCGATGAGGGCCTCGCCCGCCGGCGTGATGGTCACGATGACCTTGCGGGCGTCATCCGGATCGGGGGTGCGGGCCACAAGACTGGCTTCCTCGAGCGCGTTGAGGGTGCGATTCATCGAGGGCGGAGTCACCCGCTCGCGCTCGGCGAGCTGACTCGGGGTGGCCGGCGAGACCTCGACGCGGAACAGCACGCCCATCTTGGTGTCGCTCATCGTGCCGTCTGCCCGGTTGTTGCGGATGCGTCGGGCCACGCGCTGCAGCAGCATACGCAGTTCGTCGTCGTTTGCGGAGTCTCGGGTGGGCATGATCGTTAGCCTAACTCATTAGCATGGCTAATGCGTGCACCGGGATCGCGCCTGCACGCCGCGACCTAGGATGAAGCGAACAAGGAGGCTCGCATGACCACGTTCTCGGCCGCGCGCGGCGATTACACGTACGTCGACGCCGAGGGCGTCACGATCCACTACTACGAGTGGCGCGCCGGCACCCCGAAGGCGATCGTGCACCTGGTGCACGGGCTCGGCGAGTACGCCACCCGCTACGAGGAGTTCGCTCAGCGACTCGTCGCCGCGGGCTACGCCGTGTATGCAGGCGACCTGCGTGGGCATGGGCAGACCGGCGTCCAGCAGTGGGGCGGCGACCTGACGAAGCTCGGCAGGCTCGGGCCGGGTGGGGTGCGGGCGACGATCGCCGGCATCCGGCAGCTGTCGAGGATCGCGCGCAACGAGCATCCCCACCTGCCGCAGATTCTGCTCGGCCACAGTCTCGGATCGATCTTCGCGCAGATGATCCTGAACGAGGACGGTGGCGGGGGCGCGGCCGACTATGACGCGGCGGTGCTCAGCGGCACGCCGTTCCGCACCCTGCTGCACATGAACTCGGGGGCGCTCAACAAGCGGTTCCGCCACCTCGGATCGACTGGTGCCGAGTGGTTGAGCCGCGATCCGGCCGTCGCTCCGGCGTTTGTCGCCGATCCGCTGACTTTCGACGCGCAGGCCGCGAAGCTGTTCGGCCTCGTCGACGGGATGAGGCTGCTCGGCACGCCCGTGAAGCTCGCCAAGAACATCCCGCTGCTGATCCAGATCGGCAGCGAGGATCCGCTCGGCGGTCCCAAGAGCGTCCGACTGCTGGCAGCCGCCTACCGCGCGAAGGGCAGGCTGACGGATGTCACGGTCGACATCTACGAGGGCGCCCGGCACGAGGTCTACAACGAGACCAATCGCGTCGAGGTTGTGAAGGACCTCACCGATTGGCTCGACCAGCATGTGGGAGCACCGCGCAAATAGGCTGAGCCGCATGCACGGTGAGTTTAAGGTCCCGGGCGGCAAGCTCGTCGTCGTCGATCTCGAGGTGGTCGGCGGACGGATCAGCGGATTCCGCCTGGCCGGCGACTTCTTCCTCGAGCCGGACGAGGCGCTGGCCGCGATCGACGCCGCCATCAACGGCCTGCCCGCGGACGCCGAGGCCAAGGTCTACGCGGCCGCCGTTAACGCCGCGCTTCCCGAGGGCTCCACGCTGCTCGGCTTCTCGCCCGAGTCGATCGCGACCGCCCTGCGCCGTGCGCTGAAGAAGGCCACCGCCTGGAGCGACTACGAGTGGCAGCTGGTGCATCCCGGGCCGCTCAGCCCCCGCATGCATCTCGCCCTCGACCAGGTGCTCGCCGAGGAGGTCGGCGCCGGGCGTCGCAAGCCCACCCTCCGTATCTGGGAGTGGAACGAGCCGGCCGTCGTCATCGGCAGCTTCCAGTCGGTGAAGAACGAGGTCGACCCCGAGAATGCGGCCAAATACGGCTTCGATGTCGTGCGTCGCATCAGCGGCGGCGGCGCGATGTTCATGGATGCCGGCGCGGTCGTCACCTATTCGCTCTACGCGCCCGGCGAGCTGGTGCAGGGGATGAGCTTCGCCGACAGCTACGCCTTCTTCGACGAGTGGGTGATCGTCGCGCTCAAGAGCCTCGGGATCGAGGCGAGCTACCAGCCGCTCAATGACATCACGAGCCCCACCGGCAAGATCGGCGGTGCTGCGCAGAAGCGCCTTGGCAATGGCGGAGTGCTCCACCACGTCACCATGAGCTACGACATGGATGGCGACAAGATGGTGCAGGTGCTCCGGATCGGTCGCGAGAAGATGAGCGACAAGGGCACCACGAGCGCGAACAAGCGCGTCGATCCACTTCGCAGCCAGACCGGGCTCACCCGCGCCGAGATCATCGACCGCATGATCGCGACCTTCCGCGGTCTGCACGGGCTCCAGGATGACGAAATTACGCCGGCCGAGTACGCGGCGGCCGAGCAGCTGGTCGCCGAGAAGTTTGGCACCGAGGAGTGGCTGTACCGCGTTCCCTGACCGCGGAGCGGAGTCGGCTGCGGCCAACTGCGGATCAGACGCGCGTCTAGCGCTGCTGGGGCCCGGTCGTCCGATTCTCCGCGCGGAGCCGCAGCGGAGCATGCAGAGCCGCGGCTAGCGGAGTCGGAGCTCGTTGACGCTAGCCGTCTGGGCGGATGCTTCGGCGCGGACTGCTCAGCGGCTATGCGCTGGTGCGCTCCACGATCGTGGTCGGCAGCATCGTGATCGCGGGAACCTGCTCGCCGTCGATGATCCGCAGCAGCACGGAGGCCATCCGCATCCCCACCTCGACGCTCGGCTGTGCGACGGTGGTCAGCGGTGGCACGGCGCTCGCCGCGAAGTAGTCGTCGTCGAAGGTGACCAGGCCGAGGTCGCCTGGCACGTTGAGACCGGCCTCGCGCAGCACGGTCAGGGCGCCGGATGCCATCTGTGCGCTCGCCGCGAAGACCCCGTCGATCGGGACGCCGCGGTCCAGAAGCCGCCGCATCGCCGCAGCACCCGACGCCGGGGTGAAGTCGCCGTGCTCGACGAGCGAGGTGTCGAGCCCGGCGTCCGACACGGCCTCGCGCCACCCCAGCAGCCGGTCGATCCCCGCCGACATGTTCAGCGGGCCGGCGATGGTGGCCACCTTCCGGCGTCCGTGCGCGAGCAGGTGCTCGGTGATCGCTCGAGCGGCCTCGACGTTGTCGACGTCCACGTACGACGCCACCGTCCCCTCGGGACTGACCGGGCGTCCGCCGAAAACGACCGGGATCGAGTGGGCCAGCAGCAGGTAGCTGCGGTCGTCGCTGTGGTGCGACAGGATGATTGCCCCGTCGACGTTGCCCGCCTGCAGGTAGCGCCGCGTCTTCTCGGCGTCGAGCTCCGGTGCGATCAGCAGACTCAGCGTGTACTCGGTGCTTGACAGATGCATCGCAACGCCCTGGATGACCGTGGCGAAGTAGGGGTCGGCGAAGAACTTGGCGGTGTTCTCGGGGATCACCAGCGCGATCGAGAACGTGCGCCGACTCGCCAGGATGCGTGCCGCACGGTTCGGCACGTAGCCGAGTTTGTCGATCGCGGCCGTGACCGCGGCGACCGCCTCTGGCGTGACCTGAGGCGAGTCGTTGACGACCCGGCTTACCGTGGATCGCGAGACCCCGGCCTCGGTCGCTACCATCTCCAGCGTGGGTTGGCCAGGGAGTCCCATCGTCAGAGCGTACGCCGGGCGATGATCCTGCTGTAGTCGATCGCGCTGTCCTTGAGCGTGCGCAGTTGGGTGTCGTAGTCGACCCGCACCAGTCCGAAGCGCTTGTCATAGCCCCAGGCCCACTCGAAGTTGTCCATCAGCGACCAGTAGAAGTAGCCGCCGACCTCCACGCCGTCGTCGATGGCGTCAAGGATCGCGTCGAGGTGAACCCTCAGGAACTCGACGCGGTCCACATCGTGAACGCCTCCGTCGGCCTCAACCACGTCCTCGTATGCGGCACCGTTCTCGGTGACGAGCAGCTGCACCTCGCCACGCGTGTACTCCTCGTGAACCCGACGCAGCAGTCGGGTAAGGCCCTCGGGTTGGACCTCCCAGCCCATGGCGGTCAGCGGCAACTCGCGCGGATGCCACACCACCTTCTCGGCTGCCGGGAAAGGCGACAGCTTGGGGCGTTCGCTCGGCGCAACGCCCGGCTGTGCGCCATTCACGGTCGGATGGCCCCCCACGAGTTCTCCGTGATAATAGTTCACGCCCAGAGCGTCGATCGGCGCCGAGATCGTGGCGAGATCGCCAGGCTGGATGTACCGCTCGAGGCCGAGTCCTGCGACATCCTGCAGCAGATCGTGCGGGTACTGGCCTCGGAAGATGGGGTCGAGGAATACGCGGTTGAACTGGGCGTCGATCCGGCGAGCGGCGTCGAGATCGGCCGGGTCCATGGGGTCGACCGGATCGGCGACGGTGAGGTTCAACGTGATCCCCAACTGAAGCGAGGGGTCCGCCTCTCGCAGGCGCTCGATCGTCATGCCATGTGCGAGCAGCAGGTGATGCGCGGCGGCGAGACCGGCAGTCTTGTCCTGACGACCGGGAGCATGCTCGCCGCCGGTGTAGCTGAGGAATGACGAACACCACGGCTCGTTCAGCGTCGTCCAGGCGTTCACTCGGTCACCGAGCGCGCCGTGCACGTCCATCGCGTAGTCGGAGAACCGCAGCGCGGTGTCGCGGTCGGTCCAGCCGCCGAGCTCCTCCAACGCCTGCGGGAGGTCCCAGTGGTAGAGGGTCAGCCATGGCTTGATCCCGTGCGCGAGCAGCTCGTCGACGAGCCGGGAGTAGAAGTCGAGGCCGGCCGGGTTGACCGGACCGCCGTCGGGCCGGACCCGCGACCACGAGGTCGAGAAGCGGTAGGTCTGGATGCCGAGGTCGGCCATCATCGCGACGTCATCGCGGTAGCGGTGGTAGTGGTCGTCGGCCACATCCCCGTTGTCGCCGTTGACGACCGCGCCGGGAACCCGGGCGAAGGCGTCCCAGATGGAGTCGGTGCGCCCGTCCTCGTGGGCCGCCCCCTCGATCTGGTACGCGGCAGTGGCCACGCCGAAGAGGAAGTCGGACGGGAACGCGCGACGCTCGGATCCCGATCCGTCGGGATCGGGTTGCGCGCACCCGACCGGCGAGTCCGTGGCGATGTCGGTCATCCCTTGACGGCTCCTTGCATGATTCCGGCGACCAGCTGGCGCCCGGCGACGATGAATAGTAGCAACAGGGGCAGCGTGGCGAGCAGAACACCGGCCAGAACCAGCGAGTAGTCGACGAAGTAGTTCGCCTGCAGTTGCGAGAGCGCGACCGGCAGAGTCGGGTTGCTCGGGTCGAGGACGATGAACGGCCAGAAGAAGTTCGTCCAGGTCGCGATGAACGTGAACAGGCCGAGCATGGCGGCGGCGGGACGCGCGGCGGGGAAGCCGATGTACCAGAACGTTTTGAACATATTGGCGCCGTCGACGCGGGCCGCCTCGATGAGCTCGTCGGGGAGCGCGGTGCTGAGGTACTGCGTCATCCAGAACACCCCGAAAGCGGTCACCAGGCCGGGCACGATGACCGCGCCAAGGGTGCCGGTCCAGCCGAGCTGCGACATCACGATGAACAGGGGCACCACACCGAGTTGCGTCGGCACCGCCGTGGTGGCGATGACGAAGATGAACAGACTCTGCTTGCCGCGGAAGCGCAGCTTCGCGAAGGAGTAACCGGCTAGCGTCGAGAAGAAGACGACGGAGGCCGACACCACGGTCGAGACGATCAGACTATTCAGCACGGCCTTGAAGAACGACACCCGGTCGTTGCTGACCACCTTGATCGCATTCTCGAGGAAGTTGCCGCCCGGCCACCAGGGCAGGTTGACGTCGTTAAGGCTCGAGGAGTCGCCGCTCGCGATCAGGAACGCCCAGTACAGCGGAAGGATCGCGCCGAGCAGCGCGGCGACGAGCAGGCCGTAGCCCAGAAATCCGGGCCGCATGCCGGCTGCCGCACCCCCGCGTCCCGGTCGGCGCCTGGCCGCTTTCGCCGGGCGGCCGCTGATTGCGGCGGGGCTCAGGATCGGCGCCGTCATGACGTCCTCCGGTTCTCGTTGTTGGAGATGCGTCTCGTGACGGCCAGGTTGATCAGTCCGATGAGCACGATCAGCAGGAATAGCAGCCAGGCGACGGCCGCGGCCCGGCCGAAGGAGCCGTCCTGGAACCAGCCCACGTTGTGCAGGTAGACGGTGAGGGTCAGCCACTGCTGGTTTGAGCCGCCGGCCAGGCCGCCGGTGTCGTAGAGCTGCGGCTCATCGAAGATCTGCAGGCCGCCGATCGTGGCGGTGATGATCACGAAGATCAGCGTCGGCCGCAGCTGAGGGATCGTGATCGAGAAGAAGCGACGGAATCGTCCGGCACCGTCGATGCTGGCCTGCTCGTAGAGGTCGCGCGGGATGGCCTGCATGCCAGCGAGCAGGATCAGCGCGTTGTAGCCGGTCCAGCGGAAGTTGACCATTGTGGCGATCGCGATCTGCGCGGGGATCGTGTCTGTGTGCCAGTGGATCGGCGCGATGCCGATGAACGAGAGCAGGTGGTTGACGAGGCCGTAGTCGTCACTGAACAGCTTGCTGAAGATCAGGGCGACCGCGACCGGCATGACGATGTACGGGAGCAGCACGCCCATCCGCCAGAAGGTCTTGGCCTTGAGGTTCGAGTCGAGCACCGCGGCGATCGCCAGGGCGACGACGATCTGGGGCACCGCCGAGAGCAAGAAGATCGTCAGGGTGTTACGGAGTGCGATCCAAAATTGCCGCTGCTGGAAGACCCAGACGAAGTTGTCGAAGCCGACGAAGGTGCCGGTGTGCAGGATCGGGTCGAACTTCAGCAGGGCGATGTAGCCCGTGTAGACGAGCGGGAAGAGCCCCACCAGCGCGAACAGGATGAAGAACGGCGAGATGTAGAGGTACGGCGAGAGCTTCAGGTCCCAGCGCGAGAGGCGGCTGCTGAACGCGATCCGCCGGGGGCTTCGCTCGGATGCCGCGGCAGGCGCCGTGGGCAGGCTCGAGGTCGTCATGGTTCCGATCCAGGGGTCGAGTCGAGGGGGAGGAGGGTCGGACCGCCCGAGTTGGACGGCCCGACCCTGTGGGTCATGCCTCGCTGACTAGCTCAGCGCCTTGATGTCGGAGACCACCTGGGTCCACGAGTCTGCGGCGCTCTGCTGGCCCTGCTCGACGCGGGTCAGGCCGTTTTGAACGGCGCCCATGATCGCTCCGTACTTGATGCCCTTGAACGGGATCACGCCGGTGTCGGCGAATGCTTTCGCGCGGTCGGTGAACAGCGTGCCGATCGGCGCGTTGCTGAAGAACGCGTTGGTCGCGCCCGTGAGTGCGCTGCTCTTGTACGCGGCGAGCTGGCTCGGGAAGTTGCCCGCGGTCTTGAATGCCGAGATTTGCTGATCCGGAGCGGTCAGCCAGTCGACGAAGGCCTTCGCCTCAGCGGCGTGCTTGCCCTGGGTCGGGACGAGAAGGTACGAACCGCCCCAGTTGCCGCCGCCGTTCGGGAATGCGTTGGCGATGTTCCAGTCGGTGACCTTGGGGCTGTCGCCCTGGATGACACCCATCATCCACGGCGGGCACAGCATGGTCGCGAACTTGCCGCCGGCCATTCCGCCTGCCCAGTCATCCGTCCACTCCTGAAGGTGCGCAGACTGCGTCGCGCTGGCCGCGAGCACGGAGTCGAATGCAGATTTCACGTCGGGGTTGGTGGTGGCGACGGTGGTGCCGTCATCCTTCTCGAAGAAGTTCTTGTACTGGTTGGCGAGACCCTGGAAGGTCGCCCCCGCCGAGTCGAACCAGGCAGCGCCGGTCTTCGCGGCCTCGAACTGCGCACCGACCTTGTAGTAGTTGCTCCAGTCGCCGGTCAGCAGCTTAGAGACGGCGGCGGGGTCACTCGGCAGTCCGGCGGCCTTGAACAGGTCGGCGCGGTAGCAGATGGCTTCCGGTCCGACGTCGGTACCGAGGCCGATGAGCTTCGTGCCCGCCGTGCCGCCCGCGGTCTTGTACGCGGCGTAGCGGCCCTTGTTGTCGGCCGATGCCAGGTCGGTGAACAGCTGCGGGTACTGACGCACCTTCGGCATCCAGTCGCCGTCGACGGCCTCGATGTCCGAGAGGCCGTTGCCGGCGGCCAGCTTGGTGAAGAGGTTGGTCTGAGCGTCGTCGGAGGTCTTGGCGACCTTCTGCACGATGGTGATGTTCGGGTGGGCCTTGTGGTAGCTGGCCAGCAGGGCATCGGTGTAGCCGAAGTTGTTGAAGGTGGCAAGTGTCAGGGTGACCTTTTGGTCTCCCGACGAGGATCCGCCGGCCGAGCAGCCGGTGGCGATGAGGGCGATGGTGGCGGCCGTCGCGAGGACGGCTCCAACCCGGGTACGACGTGAGAGATTCACTGTTCACTCCTTTGTGCGTGGATGGGGGCGAGCCATGGGAGCGCTCCCATCCAGAAGTCATGGGAGCGCTCCCATGGAACCGGGACCACGATAAGCACCTGCGATGCTTTCTGTCAACAACGAGAATGGAGCCTCACCGGAATCCTTGGTGGGGTGCCGGTTCGGCGACGGCCAGAATGACGCCGGCGGCGTCCCACCAATCGATGCACAGATCTCGGTTGACACTCGTGCAAGGCAGTTCGCAGGAAGCGCAGCACGATGGCCACCGCGATGATGCCGAGCGGAACAGCCCGGCAGGCTCGCAGGCTCGCAAGTGATCCACTCGTATGCTGGACTGGTGCCTCGAGGAATCCGCATTGCGGTCATTGCGGGCGCTGCCCTGGTTGTGGCCCTGATCGTTGCCATCGCCGTCGCGGTCCTCGCACCGACCGGATCTACGACGCCAACGCCGTCGCCGTCGACCACCCCCTCGGCGAGTGCGACACCCACCCCGCGCCCCACCCCGACTCCGACGCCGAGCTTCAATAAGGCGCTGTATTCGCTCGACGATGCTTCGAGCCTGTGGGTAGTCGTGAACAAGACGCGCCCACTCAACCCTGTCAACTACGCGCCCGCGCACGCGGCGCTCAATCTTCCGGGCGGCGGGCAGATGCGGCCGGAGGCTGCGGCCGCGCTCCAGAAGATGTTTGCCGACTATCAGGCGCAAACCGGTGATCACTTCACTGTCGTCAGCCCCTATCGCAGCTACAACACGCAGGTCTCCGTGTACAACGGCTGGGTTGCCAAGCTGGGCAAAGCCCAGGCCGATCGGCAGAGCGCGCGTCCCGGCTACAGCGAGCACCAGACCGGACTCGCCGTCGACGTCAACACCGCCGTGAGCCAGAGCTTCGGCGCGACCGCCCCCGGCACGTGGATCGCCGCGAACTCGTGGCAGTACGGCTTCATCGTCCGCTATCCCGACGGGCTCGAGCCGGTGACCGGGTACGAGTACGAGCCGTGGCATCTGCGCTTCATCGGCCCCGAGTTGGCGACCGAGATGCACACGACCGGTATCAAGACCCTCGAGCAGTTCTTCGGTCTTCCGGACGCGCCGGACTACCTGAACTAGACGAATCGAGCGCCACTGCGCCGACCGCGCCCGAATGTCACATGCGCGCCGCGGAATGGCAGCGCGCGCGATAAATCGGTGCGAGCGGTCAGGCGCCCAGAGCCGCGTCGACGATGACCTTCGCCTCGGCCTGCACCTTCGCGAGGTGCTCGGGCCCTTCGAAGGACTCGGCGTAGATCTTGTAGACGTCCTCGGTGCCGCTGGGGCGGGCCGCAAACCAGGAAGTCGCCGACTCCACCTTCACGCCGCCGAGCTCCGCGCCGTTGCCGGGCGCCGCGGTGAGCGTGGCTGTGATCGGCTCGCCGGCGAGCGAGGTCGCGGTGATGTCTGCGCCCGACAACTTGCCGAGTCGGGCCTTCTGCTCTTTGCTGGCCGCGGCATCCACCCGGGCGTATGCGGGGTCGCCGAACTCCTCTACCATCTCGGCGTAGAGCTGCGAGGGAGACTTGCCCGTGACTGCGAGGATCTCGCTGGCGAGCAGGGCGAGCAGGATGCCATCCTTGTCGGTCGTCCACGATTGACCGTCGAGCTGCAGGAAGCTGGCTCCCGCGCTCTCTTCGCCGCCGAATCCGACGGAGCCGTCGATCAGCCCCGGAACGAACCACTTGAAGCCGACGGGCACCTCCCAGAGGCGGCGTCCGAGCGAGGCGGCCACCCGGTCGATCATGGAACTGGACACCATCGTCTTGCCGATTGCGGCATCCGGGCGCCAGCCATCGCGGTGCGTGTACAGGTACTGGATGGCGACCGCGAGGTAGTGGTTCGGGTTCATCAGGCCGCCGTCCGGGGTGACGATGCCGTGGCGGTCGGCGTCGGCGTCGTTGCCGGTGATGAGCTGGAATCCGTTCAGCTTCGACACGGTCGAGGCCATCACCGAGGGCGACGACGGGTCCATGCGGATCTTCTCGTCCCAGTCGAGCGTCATGAAGCCCCAGCGCGGGTCGACGAGCGGGTTGACGACCGTGAGGTCGAGCTCGTACTGCTGCGCGATGAGCTGCCAGTAGTGCACGCTGGCTCCGCCGAGCGGGTCAGCGGCGACGTGCAGGCCGGCCTTCTTGATGGCATCCAGATTGAGGATGCTCGCCAGATCGGTGACGTACTCGCCGCGGAAGTCGTACTGGTCGACCGCGCTCGGCTCGCTGCGCTTCACGTCGCGATTACCGTCGGCGATGAGCTCGTTGGCCCGACCCGCGATCCAGTTGGTGGCGTCGGAGTCGGCCGGCCCGCCGTGCGGCGGGTTGTACTTGAAGCCACCGTCGCGCGGCGGGTTGTGGCTCGGCGTAATGACGATGCCGTCGGCCTGCGGGGCATCCGATCCGACCCGGCGGTTGTGGCTGATGATCGCGCGGCTCAGCGCGGGCGTCGGCACGTAGTCGTCGAACTCGTCGACCAGCACGTGCACGCCGTTCGCCTCGAGCACCTCGAGCGCGGTCGTCTCGGCCGGCCGGGAGAGTCCGTGGGTGTCGCGACCGATGAAGAGGGGGCCGGTGACGCCCTGATCCGCGCGGTACTCGACGATCGCCTGCGTGATCGCCGCGATGTGCGTCTCGTTGAAGGCCGCGTCGAAGCTCGACCCACGATGGCCGCTGGTGCCGAAGACGACCTTCTGAGCCGGATCGGAGACATCCGGAACCTTCTGGTAGTAGGCCTCGACGAGTGCGTGCACATCGATGAGATCGGATTCCTGGGCAGGGGTACCAGCGCGATCCGTCATGGCTTCAGTCTGGCATTGCCGGGTGC
>JANXTR010000027.1 GCA_025352325.1 Microbacteriaceae bacterium
GAAACGAGGCTGCCGCGACATCCGGTGAAGGATGCCGCGGCAGCGACAGTTCGAACAGCGAAGGTTACGCGGGCACCGGCGCGTCCGTGACGGCCTTGGACAGGCGCTCGCCCGACTCGGCGTCGAAGGCGTGCACGTGACGCTCGACGGGGGTGATGACCACCTTGTCGCCGGCGCTCGGGTGGATGCGACCGTCGACGCGGGCGACGATGTCGACGCGCTGGCCGTCGACGTCGGCGTGACCGTAGAGGTAGCCGTCGGCTCCCAGCTCCTCGACGACGTCGACCTCGACCTGCAGGCCCTCGCCGGCGGTGGCGATCTTGACGTCCTCGGGACGGATCCCGATGGTGATCTTGCTGCCGGTGGCACCGTTGATGACTTCGCGGTCTACCTTGGCGATCGCCGAGCCGAACTTGATGCCGCCCTCGGTGAGGTCCGCGCTGAACAGGTTCATCGCGGGGCTGCCGATGAAGCCGGCGACGAAGACGTTCTTCGGGGCTTCGTACAGCTCGCGCGGGGTGCCGACCTGCTGCAGGACGCCGTCCTTCAGCACGGCGATCCGGTCGCCCATGGTGAGGGCCTCGGTCTGGTCGTGCGTGACGTAGACGGTGGTGACGCCGAGACGGCGCTGGAGCGAGGCGATCTGCGTGCGGGTCTGCACGCGCAGCTTGGCGTCGAGGTTCGACAGCGGCTCGTCCATGAGGAACACCTGGGGCTGACGCACGATGGCGCGGCCCATCGCGACGCGCTGACGCTGACCACCCGAGAGCGCCTTCGGCTTGCGGCCGAGGTAGGGCTCCAGGTCGAGCAGCTTGGCCGCCTCGAGGACGCGGGCGGCGCGCTCCTCCTTGTTGACGCCGGCGATCTTGAGCGCGAAGCCCATGTTCTCGGCGACCGTCATGTGCGGGTAAAGGGCGTAGTTCTGGAAGACCATCGCGATGTCGCGATCCTTCGGGGCCATGTCGGTGACGTCACGGTCACCGATCAGGATGCGACCGCTGTTGACCTCTTCGAGGCCGGCGAGCATGCGCAGGGTGGTCGACTTGCCGCAGCCCGAGGGGCCGACGAGCACGAGGAACTCGCCATCGGCGACCGAGAGGTCGATCGCGTCGACGGCGGGCTTGGTCGACCCGGGGTAGAGGCGGGTCGCCTTGTCGAAAGTGACAGATGCCATGGTTGTACTAACTCCTTCACCGGCAGGTACGTGCCGGACGATCCGTAGTGAATGGAAGCGACCAATGGTGCGGACACCGATGGCCACCTACGAGTATGACACCGCGGCCCGCGATGCGCATCACAACGGGTGGGATCGCGTGCCTGCCCCGCGACATCCGGTCCCCTCCCAGCCTTCGTGCCTAGCATCGTGGGTGGTGCTCGATTCGCCTCGTGAGGGGCGATGAGGTAGTTTTACGCCGCTTGACCCACCCGAAAACGAGGATCGATGAGTGACGGCCCGATGAGCGGCCTTCCTCCTGCTGACACACCCGAAGAGTCACCCAGCGGCAGGAGTGAGGTGCGCGAAGGTGCCCGCGAGCGCGCCCGCGAGCTGCGCAACCTGCACCGAAAGCAGGATCGCCGTCGCCGTTGGGTCCTGCGCGGCTCAATGACCTCGGGAATTGCGATCATCCTTGTGGCGGTGGCCCTGATCATCCTGGGCTTCGTCACGCCGACCACGCGCGGCCCGCTCAACATGCTCAGCGACGGGATCAAGATCGGGGAGGGCTTCAAGGCCGTGCCCACGGCGGCGATTCCGGCGAACTCGAAGCCGATCGCGTCCGAGACCAACCCTCCCGCGGTCATCGACATCAAGCTGTACGTCGACTACCTGTGCCCGAACTGCGGCACCTTTGAGCGCAAGAACAGCGCACAGTTGCAGGCTTGGATCAAATCGGGGGCGGCGACCGTCGAGATCCACCCGATCGCGATCCTCACCACGAAGTCGGCGGGCACCCAGTATTCGCTGCGGGCTGCGAACGCGGCAGGCTGCGTTGCCGAGTTCTCACCCAATGCATTCTTCGACTTCAACGACGCGATGTTCGTCGACCAGCCCAAGGAGGGCTCGGCGGGTCTGAGCGACGCGCAGATCATCGCGCGGGCGAGCAAAGCGGGCGTCTCCGACCTGACACACGTCAGCAAGTGCATCAACGATCGGCGCTTCCGCAGTTGGGTGCAGAGTGCGACCACCCGCGCCCTGAACGGCCCGATCCCGAACTCGGACCTCACGTCGGTCTCCGGAACCCCGACGATCGTCGTCAACGGCAGTCAGTTTAAATACACGACCGGTTTTGAGCCCAACGAGTTCGCCCAGTTCGTGCAGCAGATCGCGGGTGACGCCTTCACCGAGAACGCGAGCTCCCCGCCGAGCCCCTCGGCATCGCCCACTCCGACGAACTAGCACGGAACGGTTCTCGCACTCCGCGGCGAGTTCGCCGGACACGAAGGTGTTCGTGAACCTCGCCGCCGCCGCCGGGGCGGAAGTCGAGATCGTGCGCGGCCGTCGATGTCGGGCCCGGCACCCGCACCCACCTCCGTCGCCCGGTGAGTTCGCTCAGCCGCAGCGACAGTCGTGCGGGGGTGACCGGCAGGTCGAGCGGGATGGTGAACGTTTCAGTCATCGTGCCCATGCGGTCTGCCCCGCGGGCGCGAATCGCGCATGCGGCCCTGACCGCCGCGCCTTCCAGACCCGCGTGACGATCGCTCGGCCCGGCAGCCTGATCCGCCAACGGGCCGAGCAATCCCCACGTCCGACGCAACTGCGGGTAGCATCCCTCGGCCGATAACTATCCGAAAGGCGAAAAGGATTCGGGCCGCGATCCGATGTCGATGTCGGCGGCGGCGTTGGCCTCCGTGGCCCGTATCGTCGGGGCATCGTGCAGAGATCTCGTTCTCGACCCGGGAGCCCGAAGTGGCCGTTCCGGGTCTCGAGAAGTACTTCTCCGCAGTGCGGATGAGCACGCCGAGGTCTGGTTTCGGATTCGCCCTCAGCAGTGCGGACGACGACGGCCTCACCCCGCTCGATTGTCGTCTGGCGAGTTCCGATTCCTATCTCTCGCTGACGACCGTGAGCGGGAGATCGACACCTCGCAGCAGCACCGCGCCGTCTCCGGTGAGAACCCGCGCCGCACGCTCGCCGCGGGTTGAGGCGCGGTGGTCCAGGCGCCTTGTGGGTCGCCGCCTCAGGCGCTGCCCTCAGTCACACGCAGGGTGAGCCACTGGGCGAGCTCCGAGATCTCGGCGCGAATCATCTCCAGCTCCTCGGGCTCGAACGGGAAGAATTCGTGCACCGCCTGCACGCGCAACAGCCCCTCGCTGCGATCGGCCTCGGCTTCCAGCATCCCGAACAATCAATCGCCCAGCAGGATCGGGTAGGCGAACAGGCCGTACCGGCGCTGCGGCTTCGACTTGAACTGCTCGAGCACGTAGTCGAAATCGAAGATCTCACGCAGCCGCGGGCGGTCGAACAGCATGCCGTCGTAGGGGTTGAGGAACGCAACGCGACCCCCTCGCCCTCGTCCCGCGAGGCGAGTGCCGCCGGATCAACACGCCACTTCGTGCGCATGCCCTCGATGGTGACCTGCTCGCCCGCCATGCCCACCCTCGTCCACGACGACTTCTCGCGCCCCAGACCGGCGGCCTGCAGTCGGCGCTCGTCGCCGAGGCGCTCGGCCTCCTCGGCGTCGTACTCGGGGAGGTCGCTCGGGTAGACCCGCTCCGCGAGATCCCAGCCGCGGTGCCGCCCCTGACGACCGGCGATCGCGACCGCCCCCTGCCTGCTCAGGGCGTCGAGCATGATCGGCACCTGATTCGATCCCGACCAGCCGTCCGGCGGGCGGCTCACCTGGGCGGTGTCGGCGATGTCGCCGGCGAGGAGCGGCCCCTCGACCCGGAGCTGGGCGAGCACGTCCCGGCGGAAACGGTCGTTGGCCTCGAGCCACTGCAGCGTCGTCTCGCGACGCGGCCAGCCGCGCATCGAGGGAAGCAGGGTCGGCAGCAGGCTGACCGGGCGGAACGCCCCGTCGAACTCGAACAGCAGCCGGTCGCGCTCGACGGCCTTCAGAGCTGGCCCGGCTCGTACGCGTAGCCGATCCGCGACCACGGGATGCTGTGCTCGGCCGGCGCGATCACCGACGTCGAATCGATCTTGATGGCGCCGAGTTGCTTGGCGACCTCGACGACATCGCCCGGGCGCTCTGCATCGAGCAACTGCGCGCGGACCACGATCCGTCGCGCCTCGTCGCGGGTCACCTGACGTCGCATGCCGTCGAGGCTATTCCACCGCTCGGCGTCCACCGCTCGGCATCTGCCGGTCAGCGTCCGCGGGGCGACTCAGCGCTCGCCGAGGTGCAGGGCGCCCTTCACGCGCGAGACGGTCTCGGCCGCGAGGGCCTGCGCCGAGTCGCGGATGACGTCGAGCTCCGAGGGGTCGCCTTTCAGGAGCGCCTTCGCCGTATTGAGGGCGTACTCGCGGGTGATGTGCGCGGGCAGCGGCGGCGCTGTCCTGCTCACGTAGGCGTCGATCAGGGTGACGCCGTCGTGCGCGAACGCGGCATCCCAGGCGGGGCCGGCATCCTCGTTCGCGCGCAGCCGGATGCCGCGGAAGCCGAGCAACTCGGCCCACCCCGCGTAGTCCACCGACTCGACGTCCTGCGAGCCCGGCCAGACCGGGTTGCCGTCCTCGGTGCGCATCTCCCACGAGACCTGCGCGAGGTCGTCGTTGTGCATGACGACGACGATGAACTGCTTGTTCGTCCACTGTGAAAGGTACTTCTTGACGGTGATCAGCTCGTTCATCCCGAGCATCTGGAACGCGCCGTCGCCGATCGTGCAGATCACCGAGCGGTCTGGGTAGGCGAACTTCGCCGCGACCGCGTACGGCATCGCGGCGAGCATTGTCGCGAGTCGACCGGAGAGGTCGCCCTTCATCTCATGGCGCAGCCGGATGTGGTGGCCGAACCAGTCCGCCGTGGTTCCGGCGTCTGCGGTCACGATCGCGTCATCGGGCAGGCGGAGGTTCAACTCGTGGATGACGCGGCGGGGGTTGGCGCCATCCGCGAAGTCGAGCATGGCCTGGCCCTTCATCTCGGCCTCCCAGCCGCGCATCTCCTCGGCGATTCCCATCTGCCAGCCGAGGTCCTCGGTCTGCTGAATCAGCGGGAGCAGGGCGTCGAGCGTCGCTCCGACGTCACCCCAGAGGTTGAGCTCGGTCGGGTAGCGCTGACCGAGCTGCTCGGCGTTCAGGTCGACCTGGATGCCGCGGGCCTGGCCCGTCTTCGGCAGGAACTGGCCGTAGGGGTAGTTGGTGCCGAGCATCACGACGGTGTCGCAGCGCTGCATCTGGTGCAGGCTCGGCAGCGAGCCCAGCAGTCCCAGCTGCTGCGTGTGGAAGGGGACTTCAGACGACACGACATCCTTGCCGCGCAGGGCGGTGACGATGCCCGCGCCCGACTTCCGTGCCAGCTCGAGAACCTGCGCACTCGCACCCCGGGCGCCGGAGCCGACCAGCAGCGTGACCTTCTGTCCAGCGTTGATGATGTCGGCCGCCTTCTGCAGCTCGGCGAGCGGCGGCGTGACCCGGGTGGATGCCGCGACCGCACTCGAGCGGGACACCCAGTTCGCAGGCTGGGGCTCGGCCATCGTCATTCCCTGCACGTCGTGGGGCAGCACGATCACGGTCGGCTGTCGGCGCAGGATCGCGGTCCGGAAGGCCGTATCGACGACCACCTGGGCCTGCTCGGGGGTGACGATCGTCTGCACGTAGGCGGCGACATCCGCGAAGGTGCGCTCCAGGTTGCTCATCTGCAGCGAGGCGGTGCCGAGTGCGGCAAGCCCCTGCTGGCCGACGATCGCGACGACCGGCTGGTTGTCCATCTGCGCGTCGTAGAGCCCGTTCAGCAGGTGGAACGCGCCGGGGCTCGAGGTCGCGATACAGACCCCGACCTCCCCGGTGAACTTGGCGTGCGCCGTCGCCATGAGGGAGCAGATCTCCTCGTGCGTCGGGCGGACGTACTGCAGTCCGTCGCCCTGCCTCTCGGCGCGACCGAGAGCGCCATCGAAGTCGCCGATCCCGTCGCCCGGGTAGCCGAAGACGCGCGTGACGCCCCACTGCTGGATGCGGTCGATGACGAAGTCGCTGACGGTCGTGATCATGGCCTCAGCGTGCGCTCGGGCCGCCGCCCGCATCGCGCGGGCCAACGAACTCGCAGCAAGGACGGAGGATCGTCCGGCCGGCCTGCGAGCTGGTCACCGGGACCTCGTCACCGCGCCCTAACAGCTCGCGAGTTGCTCGGATGCCGTGCTCGCGATCGACATCTCGCAGGGCGCGGTCGACATCGCTCGGCGGTCGCTTGCGGGCTTCGGCAACGTGCGGGTGGAGCGTGCCGACGTCCGTGACGGCCTCCCGTTCGGATCCTTCGATCTGGTCCTGGTCAGCGAGGTCGCTTACTACCTCGCGCCGGACGTCTCGCTGACGACATCCGGGAGCGACTGGCTCCGAGTGCGGAGGTGGTGCTGTGCCACTAGCGGTGGCCGGTCGACGACTACCCGCTGGGTGGGGGCGAGGTGCACGTCATCCTGCGATCGGGGCTCGCTCTCGACCGGATCGTGCGGCACGAGGAGCAGGACCTCCTGCCCGAAGTTCTGAGGACCGACCGGCGGTCGGTCGCGATGCGCGAGGGACTGCGATGACGCGGCGCATCGACTCCGTGGCCATCGTCATCCCCGCGCGCGACGAGGAGAGCCTGCTGCCCCGGTGCCTAAACGCTCTCGGCGGAGCCATCGATGAGCTGACGCGACGACGACCGAGCATCGCCGTGCACACCGTCGTGGTCGCCGTTGCTGCCTGGCGCACGGCGAGCACCTGGTTGGTGAGTACGGACGCCGATTCGATCGTCCCCCACGACTGGCTCGTCCAGCACCTCGACCACGCGGAACAGGGGGCGGACGCGGTGGTCGGCACCGTCACGCCCGAGTTCGACGGGCTCTCGGCCGGGCAAATCGAGGCCTGGACGGTCAGCCACCCGGCGGGGGATCCGAACGGACACGTCCACGGGGCGAATCGCGGCATCCGCGCCGACGTCTACCTG
Organism: Microbacteriaceae bacterium; assembly: GCA_025352325.1. Taxonomy (GTDB): domain Bacteria; phylum Actinomycetota; class Actinomycetes; order Actinomycetales; family Microbacteriaceae; genus Lysinimonas. The sequence continues at coordinate 7,083 of JANXTR010000027.1, forward strand.
GCCGTCGACGGATTCCACCCCCGCGCTGTCGGGGAGGACGTCGAGCTGGTCGCTCGGATCGCTTCACGCGGCTACCGCGTGATCCCGTCGGGGAAGCTCGACGTGATGATCTCGTCGCGCGCGATCGCGCGGGCGCCCGGCGGGTACGCCTCGTGGCTCCACGAGGGCGACCTGATCCCGATCGACCGGTTCACCGATCCGTCGTAGCGCGCGCCGACGCGCCCGAGCAGTCCAGCGCGGTCCCTTCGTCGTGGTGCGATCGGCCTTCATCCGCACCCCGATCGGGCTCGGCGAGTCGAACGGACAGGCGACGTCCAGGATCGGACGACGGCGAGATCAGCGGCGGAGGCCGCGATCCGCGCAGCTCACGCACTCCCGCCGGGCGGGACGTCGCTCGAGCTGCTCGACCGGGATCGGACGCCCGCAGCGCTCGCAGACGCCGAAGGTGCCGGCGAGCACGCGCGCCTCGGCATGATCCAGCTCGTCGGATTCGAACTCGTACTCCTCGCGCAGACCCTCGGCGTGCGACCACTCGTGGGTCAGCGTGAAGCCCTCCGGGTCGTGCTCCTCGTCCGTCCACTCGCTGCGGGCCGACCGGACCGCACTCAGCCGGGAATCGATCTCGACTAACCGCGTCTGCACGACGAGTCGTCGATCCGCGAGCCGGCGGCGAGTGAGCGCCGCGTCGAAGAGGTCGTTCATGACATATCAGTATGCGCGCGATACCGTCGAGCATGCAGAAGAGTTGTTCTCGTCAGCGCACCGGCCGTGTTGCGCTGGGGGCGATGCTCGTGTTCGCGGGCGTCGCGCATCTGACGGGCGCGCGGAAGATGTTCCGTGCGCAGGTGCCGGACTGGGCGCCGTTCGGCGCGGATCAGGTCGTGCTGATGTCCGGTGTCGCCGAGATCGGTCTGGGCGGCGCGCTGATCGTGCTCCCGGCGGAGCGGAAGAGGATCGGACGGATCGTGGCAGCCTTCTTCGCCGCGGTCTTCCCAGGCAACATCGCCCAGTTCGCCGGGCGCCGGAGCGCCTTCGGACTCGACACCGATCTCAAGCGGGGCATCCGCCTGCTGGGACAGCCGTTGCTGATCGCCCTGGCGCTCTGGTCGACGAGCGACTGACCGATCCGGGCCCCTGTGACGGCCCTGTGGCGGACCGGGCCCGGCGACGGGTTCAGGCCGGCTTGGGAGGGGCGGTCAGAGCGAGTACGGCCCGACGCGCTACGGCCAGGATGTCGTCATCGCTTGCGGGGGTTCGGCGAGCCACCATCAGTGTCGCGTTCACCGTGTCGAAGACGAGTCGCGTGTCGAGGCGTTCGTCGACCGAGGCGTCCGGCTCGAGGAGCGCATCGATGACCTGCTGGAAGCTGCCGCGCAGCTCGCCGCCCCCGCCGACATCCGTTCGATCACCGGTTGGTTCGTCTGCGCTTCCACGTGGCCGCTGGCCTCGGCTGAATCCCGAGCCGTCGACCAGGATCACGCGGTCGCGGTCGCGGTCGACGCGGTCGCCGCCGCGGCGGGGGTTGCGGCGTGCGATCGACGGGAGGTCTCCTGGCGTTCCCGGGGGACGATGCAGAGCGGGATGTCCACATCCTTCAACAACTCTCGCGCCGTCGATCCCGTCACCAGCCCGGTGATGGGCCCGCGTCGATGCGTGCCGAGCACGATCAGGTCGGCGTGCGCCGCTCGATCGCGCAGGGCGATGTTCGCCAGACATTCGGCCAAAGTGCTCCGGACCCGCATGCCGGGGTGCTCCGCCCTCACCGCGGTGACCGCTTCGTCCAGCCGCGCGCGATTGGCGAGGCGGAGCTCGCCTTCGGTGTCGACGATCCAGACGAGAGGGTCGTAAGCGGGCAACGGCGCAGTCCAGGCTCGAACCACCTCGAGTTGCGCGCCGCGTTGCTCCGCCTCTCGAGCCGCGAACGCGAGCGCGGAGGCGCTGGAGTCGTCATCCACGCCGACGAGCACCGTCCCGAGGCCCGTGGGGTGCCATCCTTCGGGAACGATGACGGTCGCGCTGCGGACCGAGCGCGCGACCGTGAGGCTGGGTGCCTCCCTCCACGAGGCGAGGCCCCCGCGTGCGTGAGCGCCGACGACCACCAGATCTGCGCGTTCGCTCGCCTCGACGAGCGCCCGGATCGGATCGCCGTCGACGGGCGCGAGATGCACGACCGTCCGGGGCGAGGCGTTCCCGATGCGTTCCCGGGCGGTTCTCAACAGCTCCGTCACCTGCGATGAGGGGGTCCGGATCCGGGCGAAGGCGGCGACAAGGGTCACCTCGACCGTTCGGCTCTGGGCGCGGTCGATCACCCAGTCCACTGCCTTCTGACTAGCTGGGTCGCTGAGACCGATCGCGATGCGTTCCATGCCGTCAGCGTCGTCGCCCGCAGCCCTCGGCCCAAGAGTCGAACGTCCCGCGTGCGTCGATGGGACTTTCGGCACTGGGGACGCCCGACCTTCCCCGGCATGCTTAAACATGACCGCTGACGACGAGGAGCCGGCCGTGAAACGCAGCGACGACATCGAGCGACTCGACACCGAACAGTGCCGCCACCTCCTGCGCACGCAGGAACTCGGTCGCCTGGCTATCCGACGTGACGAGACCGTCGACATCTTCCCGGTGAACTACCGGATGCACGACGACAAGCTCTACTTCCGGAGCGCGCCAGGGTCGAAGATGGTCGACCTGACCAGCAACCCGCACGTCGCCTTCGAGATCGACGGCCGATCAGGACGCCGCGTGTGGAGCGTGGTGGTGCACGGGATCGCGACGAGGTTGAGCTCCGACGAGGAGATCGCGCGTTCCGGGATCGAGACCCTGCGCACAGCTCATCCCAGCGACAAGTTCAACTACGTGGCCATCACCACGGAATCGGTGTCGGGCCGCGCCTTCACCGGCACATCGCGGAGGTGGAACTCGGGTTCCATTGTGGTGTTCGGTGCCATTGTCGTGGCGCTCATCGCCGTTGCCGGAATCCTCAGCCAGATCCTCACCAGGTGACCCGGAAACCGCGGCGATGGGTCTTCGCGGTCGTCCTGATCCTGACCGGGGCGGTCGGCTGATTCGCCGCGCCGATCGCCGTCGGCGTGGCGATGCTGGCGGGCGCCCACCTCGCGCGATGGTTCTGGATCGCCCTCAACGTCGGCGTGGTGGTCGCCGTGGCGCTGGTGATCTGGTTGATGACCCAGAGGATCCTCACCCTCGCAACGCAACTGCGACTCGGGTGGATCCAGTCGGCCTTCTGAGATCCGAGGGACGTTCGGCACTGTCACCAAGGCCGGCCGACGATCAGGCTCGAGGTATGAATCACACCCAGGATGACGTCCTCGACACCGCCGAGTGCTGGCGGCTGTTGGGCACCGAGACCATGGGCCGACTCGCCACCGCGACCGACCGCGGCGTCCGGATCTGGCCCGTCAACTACCGGTCTCGCGGAGACTCGCTGATCTTCCGCAGCGATCCCGGCTCGAAGGTCTGGGACATCGCCGCCAACGCGCGGGTGTCCTTCGAGATCGACGGAGAGGACGGCGACGAGCGCTGGAGCGTGGTCGTCACCGGTCGCGCGGAGGTGATCGACCGGGATGAGCCCGGGCCCCAGACCCCGCATGGCGAGCTGGTCACGGAAGCCCCGGGCCGGAAGCGTCTGATGATCCGGATCTCGCCGACCACGGTGTCGGGCCGGCGCTTCAACTCCACGACGGAGCGGAGCTCGATCTGGAGCGGTCGCCCGATCGCGTGGCGATCGCCGAGCTGATCCGGGCCACGGCCGGGATGCGGGGCCGGGCTGGGCGGCGTCCCGGACCCGTACACTCGACACGTCCGAGTGGAAGGACCGCCCAGTGGCCAGCTTCGAGCCCATCGTGTTCCCGGACGCCGCTCGCTCCGACCTGGAAGTCACCATCGGCCAACTGGTCGAACAGGCTCAGCTGGTGCTGTCGACGCAGGGACGGCTGCGGAGCCTCATCTACGCGAACCGACTCGTGGTGGAGGGGCTCGAACTCGCCGAGGTGCTCCGCAGCATCGTCCAGGCCGCAGTGGATCTCGTCGACGCCCGCTACGGGGCGCTCGGGGTCATCGGCACCGACGGTCGGCTCGAGCAGTTCATCCACGTCGGGATGTCCGGTGCCGTGGCCGAGTCGATCGGTCATCTGCCACTCGGCGACGGACTCCTGGGCGCCGTGATCGACGAGGCGCACGCCATCCGACTCGACCATCTGAACCAGGATCCGAGATCGGTGGGATTCCCCGATCATCATCCGGCGATGGAGGGATTCCTCGGCGTGCCGATCCGGGTGCGCGGCGAGGTGTTCGGCAATCTCTACCTGACGGAGCCCACGTCGGGATCGTTCAGCGCCGAGGACGAGGAGCTCGTCGGCGTCCTGGCCGTGACGGCGGGCATCGCCATCGAGAACGCCCGCCTGTTCGACATCGCCCGCCGACGGGAACGATGGAGTGCCGCGCTGGCGGATGTCAGCTCCGCGCTGCTCTCGGGCGACAGCGACACCCTCTCCGTCGTCGTCGATCACGTCGCCTCGCTCGTCGACGCCGATCTCGTCTGCATCGTCGTCGCCGCGGACGCGGAGGGACTGCTCGACGTAGCGGCCGCACGTGGCGTCGACTCCGAGCTGATGCTCGGCCAACGCTACGCGGCGGAGGGATCGCTGGTCGGGAGGGCTCTGGCGTCGGGCGAACCGGTGCTCGTCACCCGACAGGAACCGGGCGAGGTGGTCGAGTGGCAGCCCGGCCTCGGACCCACCTTCGTGGTTCCCCTCGAGGCTTTCGGGCACTCGATCGGCGCGCTGTCCGTCTCGCGTTCTGTGGACCGCGCCCCGTTCTCGATCACGGATCTCGCCATGGCATCCGAGTTCGCCGCCCAGGCCAGCGTGGCGCTCGAACTCGCCCGCGGCCGGCTTGATCGGGAGGCGCTTGAGCTGCTGGACGATCGTTCACGGATCGCGCGCGATCTGCACGATCACGTGATCCAGCGGCTGTTCGGCGCCGGGCTCTCCCTGCAGAGCGCCGCGGGCCGTGCGCCGGGTGCGGTGGGCGACGCGATCCGCGAGCAGGTGGATGCCATCGACGACGCCATCTCAGAGATACGCACGGTCATCTTCGCCCTGTCCCCGCCGAGCCGTCCGGACGCATCGGTCCGCCATCGGCTGTTGGACGTCGTCTCGGAGGTCGGAGCAGCGATGGCGGCCCCGCCGCGGCTCTCGTTCTCCGGGCCCGTCGACCTCCTGATCCGGGGAACCATCGCCGACGATGTGATCGCGGTCGTCCGGGAGTCGGTCAGCAACGTCGCTCGGCACGCCCGCGCGACGCGCTGTGAGATCCAGGTCTCCGTGGGCGACCACGAGATCCGGGTTCAGATCGACGACGACGGGATCGGCTACTCACCTGACTCGCGGGCCAGCGGCACCGCGAACCTCGCGGCTCGTGCTGCGGACCTGGGTGGCGACTACCTCATCGCCGCGCGAGTCGAGGGGGGAACTCGCGTGCTGTGGCGGGCTCCTCTGATCGAGTCGAGCACGGCAATGGGAGGCCACGTGTGATCCGGGTGTTCCTGGTCGACGACCACGAGATCGTGCGTCGTGGGATCGCCGAACTGATCGACGCCGAGAACGACCTCGAGGTCGTCGGCGAGTCGGCGACCGTCGCTCGCACCCTCGGCCGGGTCCGTGCCACGACGCCCGACGTCGTCGTCCTCGATGTGCGGCTGCCGGATGGCAACGGCATCGACCTCTGCCGCGAGGTGCGCTCGGCCGACCCGCAGGTGCGCTGCATCATCCTGACCGCCTACGACGACGATGAGGCCAGCCGTGCCGCCGTGCTCGCCGGGGCCAGCGGCTACGTCCTCAAAGACATCAGAGGGCAGAAGCTCATCGAGTCCATCCGCCGCGTCGGCGCCGGCGAATCGCTCATGCGCCGTGACGTCACCCGTCAGGTGGTGGCGGATCTCGCGACCGTCAGCACCCCGTCGATGCCCGAGCTGTCCCTGCGCGAGCGTCAGGTCCTCGATCTCATCGCCGAGGGTCTGACCAACCGGCAGATCGGCGAACGGCTGAAACTCGCCGAGAAGACGGTGAAGAACTACGTCTCCGGTTTGCTCGCGAAGCTGGGCATGGAACGCCGCACCCAGGCGGCCGTCTTCGGCGCCTCCGTCAAGCCGCCGCGGGCATGACTATGCCGAAGGTCCCGGGCGGCTCGCCCGCGCGTCCCGTAGCGTGAGATCCGTGGGATCCACGATCTACGTCACCTCCGCAGAAGGCCGCTCGGGAAAGTCGACGGTCGCCGTCGGGCTGCTCGAGGCGTTGAAGGGCACGGTCGACCGGCTCGGGGTGTTCCGGCCGGTGGCGCGCTCGCAGGCGGAGTCGGACTATGTGCTCGACCTCCTGCTCGAGCATTCGACGGCGGGCCTCGATGCCGACATGTGCACTGGCACCGACTATGCGCGATTGCACGACGATCCGGAGACGGCGTTCCCCCGCATCATCGACCGGTTCACCGCCGTGCAGCATCGCTGCGATGCGGTGCTCATCCTCGGGTCCGACTACACCGACGTCGGCACCCCGACGGAGCTGGCCACGAACGCCCGGATCGCCGCCGACCTCGCGGCGCCCGTCGTGCTGGTGCTGAACGGTCGGGAGACCTCCGGCGAGGGCGCGCGCACCCCCGCGCAGGTGTCGGCCGTGGCCCGCGTCGCCGTCGCCGAGATGCGCGCCGAACACGCCGAGGTCGCCGCGATCGTCGTCAATCGCGCCGCCCCGGATGCCCTGGCCAGCATCGTCGAACTGGTCAAGCACGATACGGGACTGCCCTGCTGGGCCATCCCGGAGGACGGCGAGCTCACCGCCCCTCTGCTGCGGTCTGTGCTGGCCTCGGTCGAGGCGGAACTGGTCTTCGGCGACCCGCTGCTATTGGACCGACCGGTGCGCGGCACCGTCGTCGCGGCGATGACACTCGAAAACGTGCTCCCCCGGTTGATCGAGGGAAGCGTGGTGGTCGTGCCGGGGGACCGGAGCGACGTGCTGGTCGGCGCCGTGGTCGCCCACCTCTCGTCGACGTTCCCCTCGCTCGCCGGGATCGTGTTGAACGGGGGATTCGACATCGCGCCCGACATCGCGCGGATGCTCGAGGGCCTTGGAGCCGCCCTGCCGATCGCGCGCTGCGCCACCGGCACCTACGACACCGCCCTGCGCATCATCAACACGCGCAGCCGTCTCGCCGCGGATTCGCCCCAGAAGTACGCGACTGCGGTCGGGTTGTTCGAGCGACACGTCGACGCCGAGGACCTGCTGCGCCAGCTCAGCCTGAGCCCCGCCACCGTCATGACGCCTGCGCGTTTCGAGTACTCGCTGGTCGAGAAGGCCAGATCCGACCCGAAGCGGATCGTGCTGCCCGAGGGGGACGACGACCGGGTGCTGCAGGCGGCGAGCATCGTGCTGCGTCGGGGGATCGCCGAGCTCACCATCCTGGGGGACGAGCGCCTGGTGCGCGAACGGGCCCTCGAGCTGGGACTCGATCTCTCGGCCGCACGCGTCATCTCCTCCCGCGATCCCGAGCTGCATGCTCGGTTCACCGAGGAGTACTTCCAGCTGCGCACGAGCAAAGGCGTCAGCCACGAGACCGCCGCCGAGCGCGTCGCCGACGTCGCGTACTTCGGCACGCTCCTCGTGCACGACGGGCTGGCCGACGGCATGGTGTCGGGAGCGGTGCACACGACCGCGCACACCATCCGGCCGGCGTTCGAGATCGTGCGGACCGCGCCCGGCGTCTCGGTGGTCTCGAGCGTCTTCCTGATGGCGCTCGCCGATCGGGTGCTGGTCTACGGCGACTGCGCCGTGATCCCGGACCCGACCAGCGACCAACTGGCCGATATCGCAGTCTCTTCGGCGGCGACGGCACGCCAGTTCGGCATCGAGCCGCGTGTCGCCATGCTCAGCTACTCCACCGGCGAATCCGGATCGGGCACCGACGTCGACAAGGTGCGAGCCGCCACCGAGTTGGTCAGGTCGCGTGCCCCCGAGCTGCCCGTCGCGGGTCCGATCCAGTACGACGCGGCGGCCGACCCGACGGTCGGGGCGTCGAAGATGCCCGGGTCGGATGTCGCCGGGCACGCGACCGTATTCATCTTCCCCGATCTGAATACGGGCAACAACACCTACAAGGCGGTCCAGCGCAGCGCGGGCGCTGTCGCCATCGGGCCGGTGCTGCAGGGACTTGCCAAGCCGATCAACGACCTGTCACGCGGTGCGCTGGTCCGCGACATCGTGAACACGATCGCGATCACCGCGATCCAGGCGCAGGCGGCGCGATGAGCGGGGTCGACTCAGTCTTCGTGCTCAACACGGGATCGTCCTCGGTGAAGTACCGAGTGGTGGATGCCGTCTCGGGAGCCGTCGCGGCGAGCGGCGTCCTCGATCGGATCGGCGAACCGGGGTCGGGGATCGCCGACCACCGCACCGCGATCGCGCGCGTCCTCCACGAGCTGGACGGCATCCAGATCGACGCCGTCGGTCACCGCATCGTGCACGGCGGCGATCGCTACGTCTCGGCGACCGTGATCGATGAGGAGGTCGAACGCGGCATCGAGGCCCTCGCCCCGCTCGCCCCCCTGCACAACCCGCCGGGGCTGCTGGGGATCCGTGCCGCCCGGGCGGCACTTCCCGAGCTGCCACAGGTGGCGGTGTTCGACACGGCGTTCCACGCCTCGATGCCGATCGCCGCCCGCACGTACGCGATCGACGCGGAGCTGGCCGCCGCGCACGGCATCCGTCGCTACGGCTTCCACGGCACCTCGTACCGGATCGTCTCCCAGCGCACCGCCGAGTTCCTCGGACGCCCGCTGGAGGAGTTGCGCATGATCGTGCTGCATCTCGGCAACGGGGCCTCCGCCGCGGCGATCTCTGGCGGTCGATCGATCGACACCTCGATGGGGATGACCCCGCTCGCGGGCCTGGTGATGGGGACGCGATCCGGCGACCTCGACCCGGCCGTGCTGCTCTACCTGCAGCGCAATGCCGGGCTCGGCGTCGACCAGCTCGACGAGCTGCTCAATCGACGCAGCGGACTGTTCGGTCTCGCCGGCCGTTCCGACATGCGGGAGATCACCACCGCGGCCGCGCGCGGCGAGGAGACGGCGAGCCTGGCGCTGGAGGTCTACCTGCACCGGGTGCGGCACTACATCGGCGCCTACACGGCCGAACTGGGCGGGCTGGATGCGCTGGTCTTCACCGCGGGGGTCGGCGAGAACAGTGCCGTCGTGCGTCAGAACGCGGTCGAGGGCCTCGGATTCCTCGGCATCGAGGTCGAAGGCGCGTCCAATCTGCTTCCTGGTTCCGCGTCGCGATGCATCTCCCCTCCGTCGGCACGGGTGCCCGTGCTGGTGATCCCCACCGACGAGGAGTTGCAGATCGCCCGAGAGACCGCGACCGTCCTCGGCGGGCAGGACCTTCGGAAGGACCTTCGGCAGGACCTTCGGCACTGACCGTTCCCGGCGGCTCCGACTTGGCTTGGGCGACCACGACCGAGGAGTCGCCGATGTCCGCAACAGTCCTGACCGAGTTCGAATCGATCGTCATCGCCACCGACGGAGGGTCGGCCGGTCGGGCCGCACTGCGCTGGGTCCTTGTGCACGCGGGGGACCGCCCGGTGTGCATCGAGCTCGTCAGCGCGATGGCCGACGAGGATGCCGAGACCCGCGCCGAGCAGGAGCGTCTGCTCCGCGCCGCGCAACAGGTGCTGCAGGTGATCCTGCCCCTGGCCGAGGTCACCCTGACCTTCGCGTCCGGGGATCCGATCGAGGCGCTCGAGCGCGCCTCGGGGCTCTGCGACCTGATGGTGATCGGAAGCCATCACGCCTCGCTGGGGCACCCGCGCAGGCGCGGCATCCCTCAGCGTCTGGCGGAGCTGGCCCGCTGTCCCGTCGTCGTGGTACCCGGCGACTGGCTCGGCGGTCGCGGGCCGGTCGTCATCGGCGTGACCGCAGACAGCATCCCCCCTGCAGTGCTCGCCTTCGGCGGGCGAGAAGCCGCCGACATGGGCGCCACTCTGCGCCTCGCGCACGTGTGGAACATGCCGGGTGTCGGCGCCGAGGATCCGAGCCAGGACCCGGGGATCGAGTCCATCCCGGAGCGGCAGAGGCGCGCGCTCGCGCGGCTCGACGCCGTCGCCACTCTCGCCGAGCCCGGCATCCGCGTGGACTCCGAGTTGCGCCAGGGCGCGGTCGTCGCGTCCCTGCTTGAGATGGCAGCCGACGCGTCCTTGCTGGTCATCGGTCGCGCTCAGCGCTCGATCCGGCTGCGCACACTGTTCGGATCGGTCAGCCGAGAGGTGCTGGCGACTTCGCCGTGCCCGGTCGCGGTGATTCCATAGCACCGGCCGCAGCCGGGGTCGTCGGGCGGGCCACGATCACGGGCGCGTTGAGGTTGAGCAGCACGTCGTGCAGCACCGAGCCGATCGGGGAGCGCCGCGGGTCCTGCGAACCCGGGCCGAGCACCAGCAGCGCCTTGTCGCGGGAGGCATCGAGGAGAGCTTCCGCGGCGGGTCGGGTGGAGGTGCGGGAACGGACGACGAGCGAGGGGTGCCGCTGCCGCACGGCGACCAGGGCGATGGCGAGCGCGGCGCGATCCGGCGTCTGGCCGGCGTCCGAGACGGCCTCGATGAGCGAGAGCTCCTCGGATCGGGCGGCTGCCTCATCCGCCGCCGCTTCGGCGACCCATGCCGCGGTCTCGACGCGGTCGATACCGGCGACCACTCCGCGCCGAAAGCGCAGGTCGACCTGGGGGATGATCGCGACGCTCGACGGTGCGGAGGCGGCGATCTGCACGCTGCGAGATCCCAGCACGCGGCCGTGCAGGAAGCCCGTCTTGTGGGTCCCCACCACGAGAAGGTCGCCGGGTCGGGCCGAGTCGGCGAGCTCCCACGCGACGCTGCCGTCCAGCGAGAGGCCCTCCACGGTCAACTCGGGGTGAGTGCGGCGTAGCGCGTCGAGCCGCCGAGACAGCAGGGCCGCGCCATGGCGCCCCGCGAGGTCCTCGTACTCCTTGCCCATGGCCCCGTCGTCGCCCTCGGTGACATGCACGAGCACGATCGGGGCCGACTCCCGACGGATGCGCTGAAGCACCCAGGCCAGGGCGACTTCGCTGGGTCCCAAGCCGTCGAAGCCGACGATGTACCGCATGGTCATGGGGGTGCGCCTCTCTTTTCTCTGAGATCAGCCTGGGCGGCCCCGATCATCCGCAACAGGCCGAAGGTCCCGTCGGCGGGGCGGGACCTTCGGCCCGAACGGCCGGAGGCCACGGAGGTGAGGATGAACACACCACTCTCGAAGGAGTCGCCGTGTCGTCGATCACCCCCGCTTCACCGGTCTGGCGGGAGCGCCCGGCCCGGCACCTGCGCCCCGAGGACATCGATCGGATCGATGCCTGGTGGCGCGCAGCCAACTACCTGAGCATCGGGCAGATCTACCTGCTCGACAATCCCCTGCTGCGGGAGCCCCTGCGGCCCGAGCACATCAAATCGAGGCTGCTGGGCCACTGGGGCACGACGCCCGGGCTCAACTTCCTCTACGCCCACCTGAACCGCGTGATCCGCGAACGCGATCTCGACACCCTCTTCGTCACCGGACCGGGGCACGGCGGCCCCGGCATGGTGGCCAATGCCTTCCTCGAGGGCACGTACTCCGAGGTGTACTCGGAGATCCCGCAGACCGAGGACGGCATCCGGCGGCTGTTCCGCCAGTTCTCCTTCCCGGGTGGCATCCCGAGCCACGCGTCGCCCGACACACCCGGATCGATCCACGAGGGCGGCGAGCTGGGCTACTCCCTGAGCCACGCATACGGTGCGGCCTTCGACAACCCGAACCTGCTCGTGGCCTGCGTGATCGGAGACGGCGAGGCCGAGACCGGCCCGCTCGCGACGAGTTGGCACTCCAACAAGTTCGTGAACCCGGCGCAGGATGGCGTCGTCCTCCCGATCCTGCACCTCAACGGTTACAAGATCGCCAACCCCACCGTCCTGGCACGCATTCCCGACCATGAGCTGCTCGACCTCATGAGCGGGTACGGTCACGAGCCGTTCCTCGTGTCCGGCGGCTTCGACGGCGAGGACCCGCGCATCGTGCACGAGCGCTTCGCCGCCGTACTCGATGTGGTGTTCGATCGGATCGCGGCGATCAAGGCCGGTGCGGCCTCCGGAGCCCTCGTCGACCGCCCGCGCTGGCCGATGATCATCCTGCGCACTCCCAAGGGCTGGACGTGCCCGAAGTTCATCGACGGCGTCGAGATGGAGGGCACCTTCCGCGCGCACCAGGTACCGCTCGCCAACGCCCGCGACACCCCCGAGCACCTGCATATTCTGAGTGACTGGATGCGGTCATACCGCCCCGACGAGCTCTTCGACCCGTCAGGGCGACCGCGCCCCGTTGTCACCTCCTTGGCGCCGGACGGCCTGCGTCGGATGAGCGCCAACCCGGTCGCCAACGGTGGGCTCCTGCGGGTGCCGCTCCGGCTCCCGAACTTCCGGGACTACGCCGTCGACGTGCCCGCGCCCGGCGCCGTCGACGGGCAGGCGACCGCCGTGCTGGGGAAGTGGCTGGCCGACGTGATCCGCGATAATCCCACCAACTTCCGGATCTTCGGACCGGACGAGACCGCCTCGAACCGTCTCGCGCCCGCCGTCTACGCGGCGACCGCGAAGCAGTGGAACGGCGAGCACCACGCGAACGATGTCGACCTGGCGCGGGCCGGCCGAGTGATGGAGATGCTCAGCGAGCATCAGTGCGAGGGATGGCTCGAGGGCTATCTGCTGACGGGACGTCACGGGCTCTTCGACTGCTACGAGGCCTTCGTGCATATCGTCGACTCGATGTTCAACCAGCACGCCAAGTGGCTGGAGGCGGCCAAGCGGATCCCGTGGCGGGCGCCGGTCTCGAGTCTGAACTACCTGCTCTCCAGCCACGTGTGGCGGCAGGACCACAACGGCTTCAGCCATCAGGATCCGGGCTTCATCGATGTCGCCGTCAACAAGAGCGCCGAGGTCGTGCGGGTCTACCTGCCCTTCGACGCCAACACGCTGCTGTCGACATACGATCACTGCCTGCGCTCGGTCGACTACGTGAACGTCGTGGTCGCCGGCAAGCAGCCCGCACCGCAGTGGCTGACCATGGACGAGGCGATCGAGCACTGCACCCGCGGTCTCGGCATCCTCCCGTGGGCGGGGACCGACCGCGAGGGCACGGAGCCGGATGTTGTGCTCGCGGCCGCCGGGGACGTCCCGACGCTCGAGGTGCTGGCCGCCGCGTCGATTCTGCGGGAGCGGATTCCCGAGCTCGCCGTGCGGGTTGTCAACGTCGTCGACCTGATGCGGTTGCAGAGCGAGGGGGAGCACCCGCACGGACTCCCCGATCCCGAGTTCGACGCCATCTTCACGAACGACAAGCCGGTGATCTTCGCGTACCACGGCTACCCGTGGATGATCCACCGGCTCACCTACCGGCGGCACGGGCACGACAACATCCACGCCCGCGGCTTCATCGAGCAGGGCACCACGACCACCCCGTTCGACATGGTGATGCTCAACGACCTCGACCGCTACCGCCTGGTCATGGACGTCATCGACCGGGTTCCTGGTCTCGCCGCCACCCACGCCGGCTTCCGGCAGGAGCTTCAGGATGCGCGGCTCCAGGCCCGTGCCTACACCCGCGAGTTCGGCGACGACCTGCCCGAGGTGCGCGACTGGCGCTGGCCGGGCGCGCGCGGCGAGCGGCGGTGATCCGGTGGAGCACATCGTCGTCGCGATCCGACCCGGGCAGGGCCCCGGCGTCGTCTCCTGGGCGCTCCGGCGCGCTCGTGCGGGCGGAGGCGCCCTCGAGATCATCGCCTCCGGGCTGGAATGGCCGGACCCGCACGGCGTGCTTGTCGGGGTCGGACTCCAGCTGATCGCGGCCGGGTCCGAGGTGCCGTTCGCGATGCGCACGGTCGCCGTCGGGATGCCCACCGCCCTCGCTCAGACGACGGGCGGTGTCGATGTGATCGTGCTCGGAGCACCGCGGGGCCGCGTGGATCGGGCGACGGCCGCGTCGCTCGTCGCGATCGCGTCCAGCTCGGTCTGCCCGGTCGTGATCGTGCCGCCGGACTGGCGGGCGGAGGCCGAAGATGTTGCGCCTCCCGCGACGACGGAGGTCGCGGCATCCGGTCTCACGGCGGAGCTCATCGAGGCGATGTGCACGGGCACCCTGCCGATCCGGATCATGCCGGCCTCGTTCGTCGAGGAGTCGCGGCAGTTGGTTAGCGACTGAACCCGCTCAGCGCGCGGCGGAGACGCCGGGCCTGATGCGGATGCGGCGCCGCCCGCGAGGCCTCCTCGCGGAAGAAGAGGAACTTCGCGAGGTCGGCGACAACCAGGTAGGCCACGACGATGCCGGCGATCGCGAGTAGCAGCCCGGCATCCGGGGTCTCGAAGCCGAGCACCGGACCGAGCGGCGAGAACGGTAGAGCCACCGCGACCACGACGACCCCGAGCAACGCCGCCATGAGCGCCAGGCCGGGGCGACTGCGCACGAACGGATAGCGGCGCGTGCGGATGATGAGCACGACGAGCGTCTGCGACACCAGCGACTCGATGAACCAGCCCGTGCGGAACTGGGTCGCGTCGGCGTGGAACACCCCGATCAGCAGCGCGAAGGTCGCCAGATCGAAGAAGGAGCTGAGCGGTCCGAAGATCAGCATGAACCGGCCGATCGCGGCGATATCCCAGCGGGCAGGGGCGCGCACGGCCGCGGGGTCGACGCGGTCGGACGAGATGGTCAGCTGGCTAGCGTCGTAGAGCAGGTTGCCGAGCAAGATCTGCCCGGGCAGCATCGGTAGGAACGGCAGGAACGCGGAGGCCGCGGCCGCGCTGATCATGTTGCCGAAGTTGCCGGACGCCGCCATGAACACGTACTTGAGGGTGTTCGCGAAGATCCGGCGCCCCTCGGCGACGCCGTCGGCGATCACGTCGAGGCTCTTCTCGAGCAGCACGATGTCGGCGGCGTCCTTGGCGACGTCAGTCGCGGTGTCGACCGAGATCCCGACGTCGGCGCTGTGCAGGGCGAGACTGTCGTTGACCCCGTCGCCGAGGAATCCGACCGTCTGCCCGCCGGCGCGCAGCAGTGTCACGACGCGCTCCTTCTGCTCTGGGCTGACGCGCGCCACGATCCTGCAGTCGCGCAGGGCCTCGGCGAGAGCACGGTCGTCGAGCGCGTCGATCTGCTCGCCGGTGAGCGGGGTGCCTGCCTCCATGCCGAGCGAGCGGGCGACCTCGGCGGCGACCGCGGGATGGTCGCCGGTCGCGATGACGAGCCGGATTCCGAGACCCGACAGCCGCGCGAGCGAGGCACGCGCCTCGGGCCGGGCCGGGTCGGCGAAGATCAGGAATCCGCGCAGCGTCAGTCCGGATTCGTCCCCGGGCGCGAGGGTCGTCGCCCCGGCCATCGGCTTGCTCGCGATCGCGATCAGCCGGGCGCCCCGGTCGAGCTCGCGCTGGGCGATGGCGGCGGCCGAGGCGGGCACGTCGACGCACCAGGCGAGCACGCTCTCGGGAGCGCCCTTGGTGAGGAGCAGGGCGGAGCCGTCCGCCGATGCGACAAGGGTGCTCGCCATCCGGCGTTCGTGGTCGAAGGGGAGCTGCGCGATCACGGTCGTGGCAGTGGGGATGCCGGGGGGAGCGGCCGCGACGAGCGCGGCATCGAGCGCGTCCGTGGTCCCGGAGCCGGCGCCAGCATCGGTGACCGCGGAGGCCGCGAGTGCGACCAGCTCGGGGGCGTCGGCGCCCGCGGCATCCAGCGCTCGCTCGAAGGTCATCGAGCCGATCGTGAGTGTCCCGGTCTTGTCGGTGATGAGCACCTGGATGTTGCCGAGATCCTCGATGCAGACCAGGCGCTTGACGAGCACCCTCTGCTTCGCCAGGCGCCTTGCACCCGCGGCGAGCGAGGTGTTCACGACGGCGGGGAGCAGCTGCGGCGTGACGCCGACCGCGATGGCGAGAGCGAAGAGCACGGACTCCAGCAGCGGCCGTCCCAGCAGCGTCCCGGTGAGCAGCACCGTGGCCACCAGGGCCACCGCCACCCAGACCAGCAGCAGTGAGAATCGTCGGAGTCCGGCCTGGAAGGAGGTCTCCGGCATCCGCCGTCCGAGCCCCGCGGCGAGCCGCCCGATCTCGGTGCCGGAGCCGATCGCGACAACCACACCGGTGCCGGATCCCGCGCGCACGATCGTCCCCAGGAAGGCGATCGAGGCGAGATCCGAGATGGCGGTCGCCGTGGCGACCGGTGCCGCATCCTTCTCGCTCGGCAGCGACTCCCCGCTCAGCACGCTCTCGTCGCAGCTGAGCGCGCTGGTGGTGAGCAGGCGCAGATCGGCCGGGACGCGGCATCCGAGCGAGAGATGGACGATGTCACCCGGAACGAGCTCGGTCACGGGGATCGAGACCACGGCGCCGTCGCGCCTGACGACGGCGGACTGCGTGAGCGAGTCCTGCAGGCGGGCCGTCGCACGCTCCGCCGCGTATTCGTTAGCGAAGCCCAGCCCCACACTCGCGGCCAGAATCACGCCGATGATCACGGCATCCGTCACGTCACCGACCGCGGCGGCCACGACCGCGGTGCCCAGGAGCAGGAGCAGCACGGTGTTGCGGAACTGGCGCCCGAGCACGGCGAGCGCGTTCGCCCGGTGTGGGGGGATGGAGTTCGGTCCGGACTCGGCGCCGCGCGTCTCGACCTCGGCGCCCGTGAGGCCCGTTGCACGGGAGCCGAGAAGCGCCAGTGACTCGGCCGCGGTGCGCGCCGCCCAGACGGCCGATCCCGGCTCGGCGAGTGCGGCAGCGGCAGCGGCGGGAGTCCCTCGGCCGCTCACACGGCGGCGGAACGCGCTCGGCGCGCCAGGGCGCCACGGATCGACAACCAGATCGTGAGACCGAAGATGACGAAGGCGAGCGGAACATGCACGCCGATCCAGCCGTCCTGCTTGCCGTCGGTGATGAGGTGACCGATCACGATCTGCATGAGCAGCAGAACGACCAACACCACGGTGGCCCAGGCGGCGGTCCGCTGCGCGGCACCTGCAGCGAACCCCGCGATGGCGGCGATGACGGCCACAGTGATGGTCACGTTCGAGATGATGTTGTGCGCGGTGATCCATCCGCCGCGATGCTCCTGGGAGACGAACTCGCCAGCCGTGATCGCCTGGAGGAAGATGCCGAGCGTGGTGACGCCCAGGAGCGCGTTGAATGCACGGGCTCGTCCCGAGGAGGCGAGGGCGGTGGGGGTGGCTGTCTCGGTCATCAGATCCTCTTTCGGGTGCTACCGGTCGGCGACCGCACCATCGTCCCACCCCTCCGCCCGGTTGTGGGAGGCCGAAGGTCCCGCACTCGGCACCTCGGGCTAGCCTGATCTCGTGACTGCGGCCCCGCTCCCGTTCGTCGGCCGTCCCGCCCTCGTCTCTGCCCTTCTCGGCCCCGTGCTGTTCATCGGCGGCACGGCCGTGATCGGGGCGAGCTGGTCGAGCTACGACCCAGTCGCCCAGACGATCAGCGAGCTGGCCGCCGGGGACGCCCCGACCCGCGTCGCGATGACCTTCGTGTTCGTGATCGCGGCACTCTGCCACGTCGTCACCGGCGTCTACGCCCGCGGTGTCGGACCAGCGGGCCGCGTCGCCCTGATCCTGGCCGGAGCCGCGAGCCTGGCGGTGGCCGCGTTCCCCCTGCCGACCGTGGCGGGCACCTCGGTGCCGCACCGGGTGAGTGCGATCGTGGGGTTCATCCTGCTGGCGGCTTGGCCGCTGCTCGGGCTTCGGCTGCGACGCGGCTTCCCGGCGATCGTGCGCCCCGCCGGCGCCGTTCTGGGCACGGTGTTCCTCACGACGGTGTGCATCTGGTTCCTCGTGGTCTGGACCGCGCCGCCGACCGGCACGCTCGGACTGATCGAGCGGATCGCTGCCGACGCCGAGTCTCTCTGGCCCGCCGTGGTGATGGTGTGGCTCGCACGTGCCGGGACCTTCGCCCCCTCGCAGGATCCCCCGGACGTGCCAGCCTCGCACTGACCTCAGGAGGCTCGTGCGCACGCTGCGGAGATATCCGATCGTCGTGGCGACGGTCTTGGTCGGCATCGTGGGCGCCGTCCTCTGGCTCAGTGGGCTTGACCAGATCGCGCGCTGGGGGTTCGCCGGCTTCGCGATCGTGGTCGCCGTGATCGAGGCATGGCGGATGCTCGCGCAGCTGCGGCGACGTCAGTTCGGGATCGACATCCTCGCGATCGTCGCCATCGTGGCGACCGTCGCGGTGGGCGAGGTCATCGCGAGCATGATCATCGTGCTGATGGTCTCGGGCGGCAAGGCCCTCGAGGACTACGCCCAGGGGCGCGCGCAGCGGGAGCTGACGGCGCTGCTCGATCGGGAGCCGCAGTCTGCTCACCGGCTCGTGCCGGGGTCGACGACGATCGAGGAGGTCGCCGCGAGCGAAGTGAGGATCGGCGATTCGGTGCTGGTGAGATCGGGCGAGATCGTGCCGATCGACGGGACGCTCCGGTCGCCGAGCGCCTCCTTCGACGAGTCGTCGTTGACGGGGGAGAGCCTGCCCGTCATGCGGGTAGCCGGGGAGACGGTGCTCAGCGGGTCGGTCACGGGCAACGCCTCGGCGACCATCGTCGCCAGCGCGCTTGCGCGGGACAGCCAGTTCCAGAGCATCGTCGCGCTGGTCAAGCAGGCGTCGGCCGACAAGGCACCGGTGGTGCGGCTCGCCGACGGGTACGCGATCCCGTTCACGCTGGTCTCGCTCGCGATCGCCGGGATCGCCTGGGTCCTCTCAGGCGACCCGGTGCGCTTCGCGGAGGTTCTCGTGCTCGCGACGCCGTGCCCCCTCGTGCTGGCGGCACCTGTGGCCTTCATGGGCGGGATGAGTCGCGCCGCCCGCAACGGGATCATCGTCAAGGGCGGGGGTGTGCTCGAGCAGCTCGCCCACGTGCGCACCGTGATGTTCGACAAGACCGGAACCCTCACCAGGGGGACGCCGACGATCGTCTCCATCGAGACCCGGCCGCCGTGGACCGAGGGCGAATTGCTGAGGCTGGCGGCCTCCGCCGAGCAGCTCTCCTCGCACGTGCTCGCGGCCTCGATCGTCGGGGCGGCGACGGCCAGGGGCCTCGCGCTGGTCGAGGCATCCGACTCCGAGGAGGTGGCCGCGCAGGGCGTTCGCGCGACGATCGACACCCATCGCGTCGCGATCGGCACCCTGCGGTTCGCACGAGATCAGGCGGGCGACGAGGTGCCGGAGGCGGCGATCTCGGGCGGGGAGCTCGCCATCTACCTCGTCGTCGACGATCGATTCGCGGGCACGATCGTCGCCGCCGATCCGGTCAGGGACAACGCGCGATCGACCGTCGCCGGGCTCCGGGCTCTCGGCATCGCCGACATCGTGATGCTCACGGGCGACGCGCAGGCGACCGCCGATCACGTGGCATCCGTCGTCGGGATCACCCGGCTCAGGGCGAACTGCCTGCCCGCCGACAAGGTCCATGCGGCGCGGTCGGTACCGGGCCGCCCCGTGCTGATGGTCGGGGACGGCGTGAACGATGCCCCCGTCCTGGCCTCGGCGGACGTCGGCGTCGCCATGGGTGCGCGCGGTGCTACCTCCGCCAGCGAGTCGGCCTCGGCGGTGATCCTGGTGGATGACGTCTCGCGGGTACTGCGGGCGATCGAGATCGGCCGCGAAACCGTGCGCGTCGCGCTCCAGAGCATCTGGCTCGGCATGGCGCTCAGTGTCGGCCTCATGCTCATCGCCTCGTTCGGGGTCATTCCCGCGACCCTCGGCGCCGGTATCCAGGAGGTGGTCGACCTGGCGACGATCCTCAACGCCCTGCGCTCCCTCCGACCGCATGAGCGGCTCTCGGCGGATGTCGCGGGATCTCCGACCGTGCCGCGAGTGTCGGCCCGCGTCTAGCCGACGGTCCCGCCCCAGATCGAGCTCCGCTCGACCGCGGAGGCGAACCGCCGACCAGTGACGGTTCCCTCGACGAAGATGAAATAGCGCTTCACGCCGGGGTTCTGGGTCACGAGTTCCGCGCGACCCTCGTGGGCGCCCGGCTCGTCGGTCTCGCGCAACTCGGCGACGCCGTTGAGGATGACGCTCCAGTACAGCTCCCCCTCGAGACCGTCGACCTCGAAGGCGACGCGCGGGTGGGCAGAGATCTCGACGGCTTTGCCGCCGCGGTCCGTGCGGAACAGGATGGATTCGCCGCGCACCCGGAAGTTGACCGGCCAGATGTGGGCGGCCATCCCGTCCGTGACGGCGACGCGGCCGACGGTCTCCGTGGCGAGCAGACGCCAGCACTCGGCGGCATCCAGTTCTTCGATCGGGGTGGTGATGGTCATTTTCTTAGTCTGCGCCCCAGGGGTCGCGCCATCCAGAGTCGAACGTCCCCCGCAAGCCGTCGCTACCATCTGCTCATGCGCAGGACATCGGAACGAGATCTCGAAGCTC
Organism: Microbacteriaceae bacterium; assembly: GCA_025352325.1. Lineage (GTDB taxonomy): Bacteria > Actinomycetota > Actinomycetes > Actinomycetales > Microbacteriaceae > Lysinimonas. The sequence goes on from JANXTR010000027.1 coordinate 27,594, forward strand.
GGAGCGTTGAGCGGGTCCTGATTCTGTCCGCCGGGGTGGGATCCGGACACAACAGCGCCGCGGCCGCCGTCCAGCAGGCCTGTGCCGCGCGCGACGACATCGCCGAAGTGCGCGTGTTGGACGTGCTCCAGGAGAGCACCTCGCTCTACCGCGACCTGCTGGGGAAGGGCTACTTCGTGCTGGTCGAGGGCGCGCCCTGGCTGGTGGAGTGGGGCTACGACGTCAGCGACCAGCCGTTCTGGCGACGTGGCCCGATCGACCCCTGGACGCGGGCGAACGCTTTCCCCACGCTCAGCGAGATCAAGCGCTTCGCTCCGACGGCCATTGTCTGCACCCACTTCCTCCCGGCGCAGCTGGTGGCCTCGCTGCTGCTGCGCGGCCTGATCGACGCGAAGACCGCAGTCGTGACGACGGACTACGACTTCCAGGGTCTGTGGCTCACGAGCGCGTTCCACTGCTTCTTCGTGGCTCGGGAGGAGGGGAGGGTGCAACTGACCGCGCTGGGCCTACCGTCCGACCGCGTGAGGGCGACAGGCATCCCGATCGCGGCGACCGGACTGCCGGCGCCTGCGCGCGACCGCGCGCGACCGCCGATGCTGCTGATCTCGGCGGGCGCGGCGGGCGGCGACTACGCCGTCGCCGTCGTGCGGCAGACACTGCAGATCCGCTCGCCCTTCACCGCGACCGTGGTCTGTGGACGCAACGAGGAGGTGCGGCGACGGGTCGAGGAGCTCGTGGCGCCGGCCGGGGATCGGTACCGCGTGCTCGGGTTCACGGAGGAGATGCCGCAGCTGCTGCGGGATGCCGACCTCTTCGTCGGCAAGCCGGGCGGGCTCTCGGCGTCGGAGTGCATGGCCGTGGGACTCCCGATGGTGCTGGTGAACCCGATTCCCGGCCAGGAGGTGCGCAATGGCGACTACCTGATGGAGCAGGGGGCGGCCGTCCGCTGCAACACCCCGGCCACGATCGGATGGAAGATCGATCAGGTGCTGCGAGAACCGGGTCGCCTGCGGCGGATGCAGGACGCGGCACAGCGGATCGGACGTCCCGAGGCCGCCGCGGACGTGCTGAACGGACTGCTGGACGGCCCGTCCCGTCCGCTCGTCATCACGCGCGCCGCCCAGAAGTCGATTCTCGCCGCGAGCGAGCAGCGCCTCATCGCGAGCGATCTGACCGGACCGAGCGCCCTGGTCCGCCTGATCGACCCGGTCTCCGACAGCACGGTCGCCCTGCTGCAGGCCGAGGAGGTCGTCGATCTGCAGAAGCGCTACGCCGATCCCGACGGGAACCTGGTGCTGCGTCACGAGACGCGAGCGTCGTTCCGGTGGGAGGCGCGGCGGCTGCTCCGCAGTGTGCTGGGCGACGACCAGGCGCTTCCCGTTCGCGTCGAGGCGCTGACGTCGGGGTCAGTTGCTCTCCGCGCCGTCGGCGACGGGTCGGCGTAGGTCGACCGCACCCTCCCAGCTGCGGGGGCTGCACTGGGCCGCGAGGACGGCCCAGTCGCCACGACGCGGCGACCAGAGTCGGCTCGCCGGGTCGCGCTGCAGCGTCGGTCCGGCATCCAGGGCGACCGTCACGGCCGTCTTGGCGCCCGGCTCCAACGTCACCTTCTGGAAGCCCAGCAGCTGAGCCACCGGCCGTTCGAGCGACACATCCGCGGCGTAGATCTGCACCACCGTCGATCCTGCGCGGTCGCCAGTGTTGGTGACGAGCACCTCTGCTGAGCCGCCCGTGTCGTCGAAGCGATGGCCGATCAGCCGGTGCTCCATCGTGGTGTAGCCGAGACCGAACCCGAACGGGAACGCAGCCGTGTGCCCGTCCGCGTCGAGCATCCGCTGGCCCCAGCTGTCGTCGTAGACGACGGATTTCGCGGCGCTGTCGAAGGTCGGAAGATGCGCGACATCCGTCGGCACGACGAATGGCAGTCGCCCACCGGGCTCCGTCCGGCCGGTGAGCACGCTCGCCAGGGCGCGGCCTCCCTCCATCCCGCCGTACCAGGCGATCAGCAGGGCCGGCACGCGCTCTCGCCACGTCTCCGTCATGATGGCGCTGCCCGCGACCAGCACGACGATGGTGCGCGGGTTGGCGGCGGCGACGGCGCGGATGAGTTCCACGTCGGACGCGCGCAGCTCGAGCGAGCTGCGATCCCCACCTCGGACGAAGCGCGACGCCAGGTGGGCGAGACCGATGAGGGGCACGCGGAGGGGACCGGAACTGAACGCGCGGCCGAGCACGCCCACCTCGACACCACCGGTCACGACCGACTCGCCCTCGTCATGCTGGTCCAGACCGACGACCACGATCGCCGTGTCCGCGGCGGCGGCGGCGGCAGCAGCGGCGCGGGCGCTCGGTCCGGATGCGGTCGTGATCCGCACCCCGGGGAGCGCCTCGCGCAGACCCTCCAACGGCGAGACTGTCGACGGGGGTCGGACGCGCGACGAGCCGTGGTCGCCGAGGTTCGCCTGCGCCGCGAGTCGGCCCACCACCGCGAGGTGCCGGATGCCCGGATCCAGCGGCAGCAGCGGCGTCGCGTCAACCGTCGCGTCAACCGTCGCGTCAACCGCCCCGTCAACCGCCTCGTTCTTCAGGAGAACGATCGATTCCGTGGCCGCCCGGCGTGCGAGCTCGCGGTGCGCCGGGGACGCGATGTCGTCGGCACTCGGCGTCGCCGCTTGTCGCGTCGCGTCGTGCAGCACGCAGGTTCGCAGGATGCGATGCGCCGACCGCAGCACCGTTGCGCGCGTCACGGCTCCGGATCGCAGCGCGGCCGGGAGCTCGCGGGCACGCAGCAGGCGCAGCGGCATCTCGACGTCCATCCCGGCCTGAAGGCTGGCGACGGCGTCGTGGGTGCCGAAGACCCAGTCGCTCGTCACGAATCCCGAGAAGCCCCACTCGTTGCGCAGTACATCGGTGAGCAGGGCGCCGTTCACGTCCATGTACTGGCCCCGGACCCTGTTGTACGCGGTCATCAGGGAGTCGGCGCCGGCATCCACGGTGGCTTTGAAGTGCGGCAGGTATACCTCATGCAGCGCGTGCTCGTCCACGTGCACGTCGACCTCGAAGCGCTCGTTCTCCATCGAGTTGAGCGCGAAGTGCTTCACGCACGCCATCACGTTCACGCGCACGCCCCGGGTCATGGCCGACCCCATCCGGCCGGTGAGCACCGGATCCTCGCCGTAGCACTCCTGCGCCCGTCCCCACGCGGGGTGGCGCAGCAGATTCACGCACACGGACGCGGAGTAGTTCGCGCCCTGGGCCCGCGTCTCGACACCGACGGCGAGGCCGACCTGCTCCTCAAGCGACGGGTCCCAGGTCGCCGCGCGCGCCATCGTGACCGGGAAAGCGGTGGAGGCCCCGATCACCACGCCGCGGGCGCCGTCGCTGAACCGGATCCCCGGGATGCCGAGGCGCGGGACGGCGCCGGCCACGAACGGCCGCCGACCGAGCAGCCACGGAATGAGTGCCAGAAGCCGTCGGGGGGAGTCGCCGTCGAGCAACGCGAGGAGCTCGGCGTCGGTCATCAGCTCGATCAGTCGCGCCGCGGCCGCATCCCCGTCGAGCTCACCTGCGCGAACCGCCCGCACTGCCGCGTCGTACTCGGATCCGTCGGCCGTCATTGCACGCATCGACCCGTGACCGGCGCGACGGCGGCACGGGTGTGCGAACGCGCGGATTCACGAAATGCGGGCATCTCCATGCGATGAATCCTGCACCCTGCACGCGAGTGCGACGGCTAGTGCGACTGCTAGTGCGACTGCTAGTGCGACTGCGACGGCTAGAACACCGGCATCCAGCCGGTCATCGCGGCGGGGAGCTGCTGGATGGCGGTCTGGGAGACGTCGATGATGTCGGGGCGACAGAGGGCTTCGTTCCGTCCGTCGGCTAGGAAAGCGAACACCTGATCGATCTCGCGCGGGACCACGGCGGTCTCCTCGGCGGGTGCCATGGGGCTCCTCATCACGATGTCACCGAACCGGACGGCCGATGTCCGGTCCGTATCCCCGCTGGGACGAAAGTCCCAGCCTGCGGATACCCCCTAGGGGTACTGTGCGCACAGGAGCGTTGAGGAGACCGATGTCGAGAGCGAGAGGGTTCCGTCGCCCCGGTGGCGTTCTCCTGCGCGTGGCAGGAGTGGCAGTGCGAGACGGTGGGGACGTCGATGGCGTGCCAGCTGGCCCTTCTCGTGACCTCGGTCGTCCTCGTCTTTCTGCTCTCGTTCGGTGTCTCTCGTCTCGAACGCCTTTGGGTTCTCGTGTCCGTGTGGCGGGCCCGGGTGGCGAGCCTGCCGCCACCCGCTCCACCCTCTCTTCACCTTCTGTCGATCAGCCGGATCTGATTACCCCTTCCGCGTCCGCCGAAGGTGCCCGACCCATGTCGGGTGATCAGCTCACCCGACCCATCGAAAGAAAGTGACAACCATGAACATCCGACCCATCGCGCTCGCCACGAGCGCTCTCGCCCTCGCCCTGCTTGCGGGCTGCAGCACGACCGAGACCGGCATGCATCACACCGGTTCCACCGCCACCGCCAGCGCCTCGGCATCCGCGTCCTTCAACGACTCCGATGTCGGGTGATTCGGAGAATACAAAAGCCCTGATCAGCGGGGTGGGATTTTGGCACGGGTAAAAGTCATTCCAGGGTGAAACCCCCAAAATTCCACGGAGGTGCTCGGATCCCAATGAATACGGGGGATTCAAGCGGTGATATCACCGGGTCAAATCGCAAGGACATCCACGACCGTGTTTAGGAGCTGACCAGTGAATTAAGATCGCGCGGCCACCCAGCCTCGGGCCACGTCTGCCATGTGTTTCCGGGCGGCCTTGAGGCTTGGGGAAGGTTGGCGGACCTTTGCGAGGTTCATCGGCGGTTGCCACTGGTCAAGAACCGCGGTTTCGACATCGTCGAGAATGCAGATCTCATCGGCTGGCTTTGGCCATACGGCGAGAGTCAGGTGCTCTCGCATCCAGTCGGTCAAAGTTTGGTCGCCCTCGGATGAGAGAGCGAACATTGAAAAATAACCGGGCTTCGCCGGGTTGCGGGGGATGGCATGGAGGTCCAGGGACTCGCGCAGTAGCGCGGCGAATGACCGGCGCAGAGTCGATGAGCCCGTCTGCCCAGACGAGAAGTGAGTCTTCAAGTCGCGAGAAACTAAACTCTTCTCGGCCTTTCCGACATAAAGAGGTACGCCGCGGCCGCGGTCCTCGAAGCCGAGAAGCGTCCAAACTTCCGGCAGAGCGTGCAGGGCGTATAGCCCTGGCACGTTCGGCACCCTCACCAAGGCCTCAGCGATCGAGTAGCCGCTCGCCCCAAGGCATCGCATGGCATCTGCGGTGACATCTGACTCCTTCGGAACAGGTTGGCTATCGTAATCCGCTCCCGATCCGGCCACCCTGCTCACAAAGTGCCGTTCGAGACGGACAGCGCGGCCAACGCGGCCTCCGCCCGTTGCCTAATTGAAACAAGTTGATCACCCAGACCGGATCGCGTTGCGCGTGCCCCGTGGATCTCACCAGCCATCGCGTCGATGCGGCGGAATTGAGGCCGGAAAGTGTCTTCCAAGTTGGAACCGACCGCACGCAGCGCATCAACCACGATGCCGTCGGCCTGGGCCAACACTTCCTGGGTAATGCTGCGGCGACGCTCGGCCCGTGCTCGCTCTTCCTCAACGGCTGCCCGCTCCTCGGCAACAATTCCGTATGCCTCCAGGCCGATTGAGATGGCAACCCCGCCGACCTTCGCGACTTTTCCGATCGTGTTGGCTGTCCGCACCGCTTCCCAGGGCTTGAACTTCTTGCCGAACGCTTTACCGACTGACAGCACTATCTTGTGCCCGGTACTGCCCGCGGCTGCTTTCGTACCACTACCCGCACCCCAAACCTCGTTGAATTGCTTCATGTACTTCGACAGGTCCCCAGCCCACCCTGGCGGAGGCGCAAGCGGACTCCCGCCTGGCCGGACCTCCACGTTTCGCGCTTCGAAGCCGCTGATGTCTGGGTCGGCCAAACGGACCGTGATG
>JANXTR010000041.1 GCA_025352325.1 Microbacteriaceae bacterium
CCTCTACACCAACAACGTCTACCAACGCGGACCCTCCGGCAAATGCGGCTCCTACGGCCCCATCACCTCCTTCGACACCACAGCACCCGGCAACATCTGGAGCAACAACACCTGGGACAACGGAACGCCCGTCACCGCCGCGCACTAAGAAGACATGCGTGCGGCGGATCCCATCCCCGCCTCCCGCGCGTCCTCACCACTCGAGCAGGGTCAGTTCGCTGTACAGGTAGTCGATGTCATCGGCGTGGAGCCGCGTGCTGCGGAACATCTTGGGTCGCGGCGCGCTGAGCGGCACGCTCGGCCGGGGATCGAATCCGAGAATCCGGTGTTCGGCCAGGGTCGCGGGCGCACGGTGCCGCAGGAGCAGTTCGGAGGCGATCGTCGGCCACGCCCGCTCGACGAGGCTCCTGTCGCCGCCCACGTGGAGCGGGGTGGCGAAAAGGGGGAGCCCCTTGCGGCGGTCCTTTCGGAAGAGCACGTAGCCCCAGCCCTCTCCGAAGGTCACGAGGAGGTGCCTGGACGCGGCGGCGTTGCGGTGATCGGCGTAGATCCGCGCGTCATCCGACCGCAGGACCGACTCAAGTCTGGCCGGTTCGCTGGTCACCGTGACGCCGCGCTGGGGGAGCGTCGGGAGGTTGATCGCCAGGCGCGTCGCCGTGTCCAGACGGACGAATCCGAGCCGCTCGTTGAGTGCCACGACGTTGCCGCTGGGGGAGAGGTCGGTGAACTCGAATCCGGGTTGTCGCAGCACGGCGCGCAGCAGCCGGAAACTCTGCGCGCGGAAGTCGTCGAGCACGCAGAACGCCGCGAGGTTGCAGATCCGTACGGATTCGCCACCGATCACTCGGTCGGAGTACACCGCCGCGTACGCCCCGACGATCCGGCTCTCGGACCGCAGAAGGAAGCCGTGGTTCGGCCCCGTCGATGACCACGGGGGCGAGAGCAACTCCGCCCAGGCCTCGGGTGCGACCCGGTCGTTCATCGCTTCGAAGAGGAAGGTGGCGACATCCGTGACGTCGCCATCGGAGATCTCCGCCAGTTCGACGCCGGAGGATCCCATGGATCGAATCGTACGGCAGGTCTCGATAGCCTTGAAGCGCGAGGCGTCCGGTCCGGGCGCAGCTCGCCCGTGCGAAGGGAACCCGGATGCCCAGTGTGGTGATCGCGGCTCACAACGAAGAGAGCGTCATCGGGGCGTGCCTCGACGCCCTGCTCGCCCAGGGCGTGCGGTCCAACGAGGTGGTCGTGGTGGCGAACGGCTGCACCGACCTCACCGCCGGGGTGGCGCGTGAACGTGGCGTCGTCGTCATCGACCTCCCCGAGCCGGGCAAGGCGGGAGCGCTGAACGCCGGGGATGCCGTGGCGATCGGCTACCCCCGGATCTACCTCGACGCCGATATCGTCGTCCCCCCTGCCGGCGTCGCGTCGGTGCTCGCGTCGTTCGAGCGCGTGCCGGGCGCTCTTGCTGCCGTGCCCCGCAGACGCGTCAACACTGCGGGCCGCGCCTGGCCGGTCCGCGCCTACTTCGCCGTCAACACACGTCTGCCAGCGTTCGAGGAGGGACTCTTCGGTCGCGGGATGATCGCGGTCTCGGCCGAGGGCCGGTCACGTTTCGCCGAGTTCCCGGAGATGGTCGCGGACGACCTCTTCCTCGACGCGCAGTTCTCGAAGGCCGAGAAGGCCATGACGCCCGACGCCGAGATCGTCGTCGATGCGCCGTTCGCCACCGGCGACCTGCTGCGCCGACTGGTGCGCGTGCGCCGCGGGAACGCGCAGATGCGGGCGGCGGCGGCGGCCGGGGCGGTGGAGGCCGAGGTTCGTCCCTCGCAGCGCTGGGCGTGGCTCCGGGTGACAGTCGGGCACCCCACCCTCTGGACGAGCGCCGTGACCTACGCGGTGATCACCGCGATCGCTGGCTCGCGTGCTCGCCGGGTGGCCGACGGCGCTGCGGCGTGGGGTCAGGATTCGAGCACGCGTGAGCGGTCGCAGGCCGCGTCCGATGGTGGTGCGCCATGATCATCAACCTGTGCTTCCACGGCATCGGCAGCTGCGTCACGGAGAGAGAGCCGGGCGAGAGCCGCTACTGGGTGGCGGAGGACATGTTCGCGCGCATTCTCGACCAGGTGGTCGACCGACCCGATGTCCGGTTGAGCTTCGACGACGGCAATGCATCCGACGCGGCGATCGCCCTTCCCGCCCTCCGGGAGCGCGGGCTGACGGCGACGTTCTTCGTGCTCGCCGGCAGGCTCGACGACCGGACCAGCCTTGGCGCGGGAGAGATCCGCGAGCTGAGAGCGGCGACGATGCGGATCGGCAGCCACGGCTGGTCGCACGTCCCGTGGCGCGGGTTGGCCGACTCCGATGCTCATCGCGAGTTCGTCGAGGCGCGTCAGGCCATCGCGGAGGTCAGCGGTGCAGCCGTCGACGAGGCGGCCATGCCGCTGGGCCGGTACGACCGGCAACTCCTCCGCAGACTCCGCGGCGCGGACTACCGTCACGTCTTCACGAGCGACCGGGTGCCCGCCCGGTCCGGCTCGTGGATGCAGCCGCGGTACAGCGCCACAGCCGACGACACGACCGACTCGATCGCGGCGATCCTCGCGCAGCGGGTGACCGTGCGAACCGTTCGGAATGTTGCGGTCAGTTTCGCCAAACGCATACGATGACCCCGCTCGCAGCCGTGTCGCAGCTTCATGCTGGAGAACGCCGGTAGTCTCAATGTCTGCACCGATCCGGAGAGAGGCCACTTGACGTTCAGGGCGATCCTGTCGGCGATGAGACGTCGGTGGTATGTCGTCGTCGTGGCACTGCTGGCTGCCAGCCTGGGATTCGTGGCCTTCTTCAGCGGCGGGGGCAGCTACACGACGAAGACCATCGTGACCTTCCTCGTTCCGGCGACGACAACGCTCTCCCCCGACAACGGCTCGAACAATCGAAGCGTCATCGCGTTCGCGCGCTCGGTGGCCGCCCAGGTCAACACGGGCAGGGATCCGGTCTCCTACTCCGAGGATGACGCGCCCTACTATGGCGCCGGCCTGCGTCAGGGCGTCCTCGTCGTTGTCCCCAGCGACGGCAACCAGTGGTACGAGAGCTTCAACCACGCCGAGATCGACATCCAGATCGTCGGCCGAACGAAGCAGTGGGTCAAGCAGGAGCAGGCGCGTTTCGTGACGATGATTCTTGGCACCGCCGAGGCGCAACAGGTCGGTCTCGTGGCGGATCCGAATCAATACATCACCGCCGCCGTGGTGCCTCTCACCGAGGACATCACCGCCGTGGAGCCCGTTCGTAGTTCGCAGTTCGTCGCCCTGGGGGCGCTGCTGCTCGCCGGCCTCCTCGTGGGCGCCTGGGGCTCGGTGGCGCTGGACCGGCGCCTCTCGCGCGTGCGCTCGGCACATCATCCGGTTGTGAGCTCTCGGGCTCCCCTCAGCCTGAAGGGCTCGTTGACATGAACTTCTCCGAAACGCTGCGAGGACTGCTGCGGCGCTGGTACATCACGTTCCCCGGCATCATCCTCGCGGTCGCCGTCGCGCTGGGCGCCTGGGTGGCCATCCCCCCCAGCTACGAACGCACTGCGACGCAGTTGCTGCTGCCCGGCAGCGGGAACATCCCGGCGGACTCCAACCCGCTGCTCTACCTCGGCGGGCTCTCGTTCGCGGCCGATGTCCTCGTGCGCGCCGTCGGCTCCGAGAGCACGCTGAACGCGATCAAGAAGGATCATCCCAAAGCCCAGGTCGTCGTGACCCGGGACAACACCTCGGGCGGACCGTTCATCATCGTCACCGTCGACGCCCCGACGGACGCGGAGGCGGGCGTGGTCGTGGCGGACTTCATCGACCGCACCTCATCGCAGCTCGAGACCCTGCAGGTGGACCAGAACATCCCGTTGAAGTACCGCATCACGGTGGTCCCGGTGTCGAAGGACGACAAGGGCATCCTGCAGCAGCGCAACCGGATCGTCGCGACCGTGGGCGGCGGCGTGGTCATCCTCGCGCTCTCCCTCCTCCTCGCCGGCCTCGTCGACGGGTTGAGCCGTCGGAGGCGGCTCGGGCCCGCGGATGATCCCGACGGCGCGACCGATACGCCAACGCCGGCCGACGTGGCCGGTGGTCGATCAGGCGCGACTGCATCCGAGCGGCAGCCCGCAGGACGCCTGGCGCGGAACATCCAGCGCAAGCGCGGAGGGTCGATGGCCGACCACGCAGGCGAGGAGCCGGCAGCCGCGCACCGGTCACCATGACGATCCGCAACGATCGGGCCGACTCGTCGCCGGTCGCGCTCGGCGCGTCGACCGGCCGACTCCGACGCGGCGTCGACGGCGTCTCGCTTCTCACCGTCTACCTCGTGCTGCTCTTCGCGATCCCGTCGAACCTGACGATCACGGCGGTCGGATCGCTCGGACGCCCCTCCTTGATCTGGGGGCTTGTTCTGATCGTGTTCTGGGGAGTCTCGCGACTGCAGCGACGCACCTCCGACGCGCGGCCCCCGCGCCCCTCCGTCTCGTTCGCGTTCGCCCTGCTCCTGGTACTGGCCCTCATCGGGTTCGCGGCCGCGCTGCTCCGGGGTCAACCGGATGACCAGGTCAGCCCCGCCTTCACCGCCATCGTGCGGCTGCTCTCCTGGGGCGGGGTCGTTCTCGTGGCGATCGACGGTGTGCGCACCATCGACGACGTCACGCGGATGATGCGACGGCTCGTGATCGCCACCGGCCTGCTCGCCGCACTCGGCATCGCCCAGTTCCTAACGGGACAGACCCTGCTGGACTTCTTCAACGGCATCCCGGGCATTTCGAACTCCGGCGGAGGCGTGCTCGAACGTGGAGGTGTCACGCGCGCGTCGGGCACGGCCATTCATCCGCTCGAATACGCGACGACTCTCATCTGCGTCCTCCCCTTCGCGATCGCCGGCGCCATCTCCGGCGGGTATCGGTGGGATCGGCGGTCATCGGGCTTCCTCTGGTGGATTCCCGTCGTGCTGATCGCCGTCTCGGCCCTGGTCGGAGTCTCGCGATCGGCGATCGTGGGGTTCGCCCTGGCGGCCGTCTTAATGATCCCCGCGATCCCTCGTCGGTTCCGCGTGGCGGTCATCGCCGGGGGAGTGCTCCTCGGCGGGGCCGTCGTCGCGGCGCTCCCCGGACTGCTCGGCACGACCCTGGGGCTCTTCGCGGGCGCCGCCACCGATCCGAGCGCCCAGTCCCGGGTCGGCGGACTCGACAAGGCGCCCCAGTTCATCGGCACCTCTCCGATCATCGGGGCCGGCTGGGGCACGTTCCTGCCCCGCTACTACATCTTCGACAACGAGTGGGTGCTGATCGCCGTCGAAATGGGGCTGTTGGGAGCCGCCGCCTTCGGGTGGTTGCTGATCTCCGCCGCGTGGTCCGCACTTGCGGCGCGTCGACGCATGCCCCGCCACGACGTCAGGCTGGTTGGTTACGCACTTACGGTCTCGGTCGCCGTCGTCGGCGTCATGCTCGCGTTCTTCGACGGACTGTCGTTCCCGATCAGCGCCGGGACGCTGTTCATGGTTCTCGGACTCTGCGGGAGTCTGCGGAACATCCGGGCGACCCTTCCGCCTGGCTTCTCCACCGATCGCGTGCGTTCGGGCTAGGCCTGCACGTCGCTGAGCCACCGGGGGCCGCGCGGCTGTCGCAGCCGGGACGGTCGGACGAGGTCTCGCAGCGCGGCGCGACTGGTCTTCTTGCCGAGGAGAGAACGGCTCCCCTCCCGAGCAACGGCCGCGGCCCAGAACGCAGCGGTGGCCGGCCGGCCGTGGGTCGCGCGGAACAGCTTGACCCGGTTGGCCATGAGCAGCGACCACTGCCGAGGGTTGTCGGCCGATCCGCCCTCGAGGTGCTGGGCGGTTGCGCGCGGCTGGTACCAGAGAGTCTTCCCGTGGGCCCGGATCCGCAAGTCGTACTCGGCCTCCTCCGAGTAGAGGAAGTAGGACTCGTCCCAGCCGCCGCACGTCGTCCAGCACTCGGCGCTGACGAGCTGGGTGGATCCCTCCGCCCACTCCGCCTGATGCGCCGACTCGTAGGACGCCGGATCGGTCACCATCTCTCCCAGGAGCGGGAACCGCCCGACACGTTCCGCGCCGAACAGCGCGTCGCCCCATGCCCGCAGGACGGTCGGCCGCCGACGCAGCGACGAGATCCGCACTCCTTCGGCATCTCTCAGGAGCGGGACCACGATCCCGATCTCGGGAGTCAACGAGGCAGCGAGGGCGGCGATGCAGCCTCGATCGAGTCGGACGTCGGCGTTCAGGATGAGATAGGCGTCCTGAGGGCCGGCGGCACGTATCGCGGCATTGATGCCGGCGGCGTACCCGGGATTGTGCGGGTTGCGCACCACCGTGGCGTCGGCGGCATGGCGACGGATCTCCTCGAGCGTCTCGTCGCCCGCGGAGTTGTCGGAGAACACCAGCGTGGGCACCACACCCTCGGCGCCCCCGTCGAGCGAGGCGACGAGATCGGCGATGAGGGGCCCGCTGTTGTAGGTGACGACGCAGATCGCAACCCGGAGCGACGTCATGACGGTCAGCCTAGCGGCTGCCGGTGCCACAGTATATTGATGAGCCGCGCACCCCACTCCCGTCCATGGGCGGTGTGGGGCCTCGTGGTCTACGCCGTCCCAGTTCACTCCCGCAAGATTGACGACGGGGTCAGAACTCGGCCGTGCAACAGAGACCGTGGTGGAGTGGAAAGCGAGCCGTCCTTACCGAGAATCAGAGGTCACCGGCTGCGGCACCTGTGCAGGGCCCAGGACTCCGAGTCGTGGCAGCTCATCAGCACGATGAGCCCGTGGTGCAGAACGGCGTCCGCGTGTGTACCGTGCTGTTGTGGCCGATCCGGCTGACTGTCTCGGGGGTCTTGAGGGCCGAGGCGACCTCTGCTGATTGGCTGAGAGGGCGTCCGACTCGGTTCAGAGGATCTGGTAGTTCTGTCAGGTGAATCAGGGGCAGAAGGTGACCGAGAAGAGACGATTTCATGACCGACGAGTCGAGGCTTTCGCCGGGCGCCATCGGGGGCGGCGGACTAGCGCGCACGGCCGCCGCCGGCGCAGTCTGGTCCATCGCGCAGAACCTCCTTACTCGTGTCACAGCTTTCGCGACGGTTCTGATCCTTGCGCGATTGCTCTCGCCCGCCGACTTCGGCATCGTCACGATCGCAGCGACACTGATTCCGATTGTCCAGGTCCTGGCGGATCTCGGAATCACGTTGTACGTACTCCAGCACCCGGCCCCGACCAAGCTCGTCTACCACACATACTTCTGGATATCAGTCTCGATCGCCTTGATCGGCGGCTGTGCGCTCTTCTTCGCGGCACCGCTCATCGCCCAGGGGTTCGGTGAGCCGTCCGCCGGCCCGGTGATGCAAGGGCTGGCACCGACGGCGCTGCTTGTGACGCTCGGCGCGGTCCCGCAGACGATCCTCCGCCGAGGGCTCCGGTTTCGGGCGATCGCGGTGCAAGGAACCGTCGCAGCGGTCCTCAGCCAGGCTGTCGCGGTCACGGCCGCCTTCGCTGGACTCGGCGTATGGTCGCTCGTCCTGCAGACGTTGACAGCGCAGTTCATCGCCACGCTTCTCGCCTGGATCGTCGCGAGGTACCGTCCGTCGTTCCAGTTCTCGCGGTCAGAGCTGTCACTGATGGTCAGGTTCGGCGGCAACTACGTTGTAAGCACCGGCATCCAGACCGCCGCCCAACTTCTCATCAATTTCATCATCACGGCCACGCTGGGTGTGACCGCGCTTGGTTATCTGAACATCGTTCAGCGTCTCATCCGAGTCGTCACAGACGTCGTGCTCTCGGTCATTCTCCAGGTCTCGACGGTGGCCTTCGCGATGATCCGTGATTCAGTCGACCGGCTGCGGTCGGGTTACCTGCGGTCGTTCTCGACGATGTATGCCCTCCTCATCCCGTTGGTGGTGTTCATCGCCGCGTCCGCGCCGCATCTGGTGCCCTTCATGTATGGAAATCAGTGGGATGCGGCCGTCGCTCCGGGTCAGGTACTCGCGATTACGGCGGTCTTCCTCGTCGACGCCCTTGACCATGCTCTGTATGCCGGAATCGGGCGGCCACGGCTGTGGACGAGTTACACGCTCTACTCCTCGGTCCTGCTGGTCGCCGCGACCTGGATCGGGTCGAACTGGGGGCTTCAGGGGGTGGTCCTGGCCGGGCTCTTGGCCAATATCTTGGTCATGATGATCCGATGGTTTGTCACCGCTCGGCAGCTGCAGGACGGCTGGGGCGGGCTCTTCGCTCGGTTCGCCCAGGTGGGAGTGGCGGGAGCGGTAGCCGCGGCCGCCGGCTACCTTGTCGCGTGGCTCACCGTCAGTCTCCCGGACCTGGCCGGCGTCATTCTGGTCGGAGTCTCGGTCCTCGCCGTGTACCTTCCAGTTTTTCGTTTCACGGCGCCGTCGACGTGGCTCGAGCTCGAGGGTCTTATCCGTCACGGTGCGCGCCGGGCCGGGGTCCGGCGCCGTGACGCCGAAGCGTCGACCTAGGGTCGACAGCGGCTTGCCCCGCCCGGTGGGTCAGGCCTTCGTGGCGTCGTCCTTCATCGGGTGCGCTCGCAGGTCGAACTCGCAGTCGAGCAAATCGAACTCGCGGCCGAACAGAGACAATCGATAGCGGGTCATGTGGGCGAGTACGGACGGCAAACTGGAGCCAGCGAGTCATCTTTCCGGCCGCCGTACTCGGCCGCACAGAGAACTAGCCTGCGAGCTGGGTACATTCGGCCCAGAACGGCCTCCCAATGCTGTTTCTGAGGCCGTGTCTGCCATACCGGCGCGACGATCGCTGTCGCCACCACGGACGAGAACGAAGAGGCTTGACTTACTCTGCCCGCAGTACGGCTGCACCCCCGTTGAGCGAACGCGCCGACCCGGCAAACCGAGTCCCGTGAGAAATCCGCCGCACAAGAACAGTGCGCTCCTGTCCGGGCACGAGATCGAACCACCCCTCGGCCGGCTGCCACCCGGGCACGTCGATGTTCACGAACTGGGCGAGTCGACGGGTCTTGAGAACGACTTCAGCTACACCCTCGTCTTCGTCGACTTCCACCGTTGCAGTAAGTCCGAGATCGCGCTCGACCGCCCGCATCAGTCCGCCTGGCAGGTGGACATCCTCGCTCAGCACACGCCCTCCGTGCTCAATCAGCCGGATGGCGACGGCATCGAAGGTGAGCGGTCCGAACCGGTGTGCCCACGCCAGGTCACGGAATCCTGAGAAGAGGCCATCGATACCGAGTTCGGTGGACGTTCGCGGCGCGAGCTCGACTTGACACTCTGCACTGTCGACGAGCAACTCGCCGTCGACGAAAAGATCGACGCGCAGCGTGCCGGACACGGTGTCCGCGGTGGCGTTGTGAAGGTGGGCGACCAGCCCGTTCAGCCCCTCGTCGGCGATAGCAACTGCGACGGGCGCCAGCGCCTGTCGCATGGCGTACCACGGCGCCTTGGGGAGCCCGTACGCATCCAGAAGTCCTAACCCAGCCCCCGGCAAGCTGTCGCGCAGGTAGAAGACGAGCCCGCCGCCGGATGAGGAGCGGCCCTGGCGCCACTCCGCGAACACGTGCCCACAGAGGTATGCGACGGTTGCCCGGCCGAGGTCGAGGTAACGTTCCGGATCGGAATACCGCACACTCAGCGGGTCAATTCGAAATAGTTCACGGAGGTAGTGGTCGCGCACGTCCTCGAAATCCCAGGAAGCGCCCGCATCTCGGAACACGGCGCGTTTCCAGTTGGGGTCATGCCCCGCGACGGCTGGCCCACCGAACGCTCGGTCGACGCTTTGCCGTTCGGGAGGGACCGCGAAGGCGAGGCATTCCGCCGCAAACCGCGTCCCGGAGAGTCGAGAGTCCTCGACGCCGCGCAGGTACGCTCCGACCCCGTAGTAGTGCGCGACGCCAACATCTGGCCGGGTCGGGATGTCGCCGCCATATGGCGACGTGGGGATGTGAGGAACGTCACCGAGAATTCTCTCGAACAGTACCGGCAGCAGTTCAGTCAGCAACGGCAATCCGTCGGCGATTTCGACTCCGGCGTATGCCGCCTGCTGTGCGATCTCGCCACCGCCACTGACGAGCGCGAGGCAGGGGTGGCCGGTCAACCTGCCGAGGTTCTGCTCGACCTCCTCAAAAAAAGATGCCTCCCAGACCTCGTCGCTGGGTGGATCGGCGAACGCCAGCATGCAGTCCTGCCAGATCAGTATGCCCAACTCATCGCAGAGGTCGTAGAAGGTGCTGGACTCGTACACGGTGTCGCCGCTGACACGAAGCATGGTGAGGTTGCCATCGGCGACCGACTGCAGCGCCGTGCGGAGGGCTACCGGGTCGTCGCCTAGACCGATGGGGTCGACGGGCATCCAACACGCACCGCCGACGAACAGTGGTGCGCCGTTCACGACGAAGCGGAAACCGCCATTCGAGTGATCCACTTCCATCGTCCGAAAGCCGACGCGACCCGCCGATAGCTCGAGGCCATCAACGGTGATCGTTACCTCAGAGAGAGGCTGGCGACCGGCGGTCCGCGGCCACCACAACTCCACGCTGTCGAGCTCGACGACACCACGAACCGTCCAGGAGCCGGACTCGGAACTCGGCTCGATGGTCGCCGCCGCGACGGAGTCGTCAACTCGTACGGTCGCTGTGGGCGGGACGCCTCCCACCAGTTCGCCGCGAAGCTCCGCCACCAAAGTGACGACTCCGCCGCCATCCGCAGAGGGAGTTGCCGTGAGCTGACGTCGGATGAGCCGCACGGACGTTTCTTGCACCACCCGCAGTTCTCGCCACGGGCCGACAACAGGCGGCACCGGAACAGCGCCCTTCAGCCTCCCCCACAGCGACAGACGCGTCCAGCGGAGATTGGGATATGCAAGACGTGCCACTCGCCAACGTGGTCGGGGGCGCCGCCCACCTAGTTCGGTGCGCACGCTGCGGAACCGCACGGCGAGCTCGTTGCGCTCCGCTAGCGCCGAGACGCGCACGCGCCCAGCGACGAACATGTTTGACACCTCAGCCAGCTGCTGCCCGTTCAGCCACACCTCTGCGAAACCTGCGAGACCGTCCCATTCGATGTCGGCGCTCAATCCCTCGTCGGCGGCGAAGGACGTGCGATACCACCAATCCTGTCCATCGATGTCAGCGCCCGCCCATTCCACCGAGTGGGCGGCGAGGGTAGTTGCCACGGTGCCAGGAACTTTGGCATCGAACCAGTCCCTGTCATTCCATCGGTCTGGCGCGGTAGAAGTGCCTGGCGCGGTCGCCATGCATTGCCAGCGCGCACTGGCGAGGAGATTTCGGCTGTCAGTCAATGAAGCGGTCGGCCAGATTGCGGTTCACAATGTCCCAGTTGGCGACCATCGAATCGAACGTTGAACCGATATCGACCGCCCGCCCGCGCGCCAGCCGCGCCACGGCGAACTCGAGAGATTTGCAATCGAGAGCGATCGATCTCAGCGAAGATGCCGCCGTCATCAGGTGGGCATCGTTCTCTGCCCGCCCCAGCCACTCGAGGTACGAAGCCCCTACTTCTGCGCTCGCCCCGCACTGGCGGAACGTGGCGAATGCCCAACGATGGAATCCGTCCATACCCGCGGAGCGTAACCATTCGAGATCCGCGGTTACCCTAGCCCGAAAGCGCAACATCGGATTATCTCGAGGCATCAGCGCTACCTGTTGGGCTAGTCCGGTGCGAGACGCCGTAACAAGCTCGTCGATATCAAGTCGCTGCAACTCATCGAGTCGGATCGTCTCGACATAAGGAGGCAATGCCTCGGCTTGTGCACTATCGCCGAGGCGAAGGACTCCATCGAAGTCCTCGCCCTCGAGCTCAAAATACGAAGGTCCGTGGAAGTAACCGAGGCGCTTCTCGCCCTGATCGATCGAGTTCGGGACGATCGTTGTCTTCGTATGCTCGATCCGGTATGAAACCCCCGCGGTATCGGGGAGATACCACGAGTCCACCTCGAGCGTGGTGAGTCGTCCGGACTCCAGATGCTCGGAGACGTGATCGACTATTGGTCGCCAGGGGTTCATCTCGAAGACCCGGATCCCGTACAGCTCGCGCAGGACCTCCGGCGGGAATTTAAAGAAAGTCCACTGGTCTGTCTCGAAGTCCGTCGCGAGCGTAAACGAGGCGGCCGCCAGTGGTTCCAACTCCAGCGCGTGTAACAACTCGATCCAAATATCGACGTAGCAGTTCGTCTCGCCCCAGATCTGATCCGCACCATGGAGCGCGTGGGGTTGGTAGCTTGCTGCGTCAAGCTGGAGCAGTCTCGTTACGGCCACAACTTGCCTCTGACCTCGGATGGCCACGATGCAGGGTCCACCCCATGCCGTTTGATGAGGGCGAGGGTGATGCGTTCCAAGCCGAACCCGATGCAAGCCGAGTGGGCGGGTTTGCCGTCGGCGGTGAAGATCCCGAACGAGTCACCAAAGTGGGATTCGTGGCAGTTTGCCGACGTGATCGCTGTGCGAACTTCGCTGGAACTGACGGGGCAGGTAATCTCGTATTTCAATGCAGTGGCGCGTTGATTCGCCGCAAGCATCCGCCCTGCACGGCCAAAGAACGGGTCGTTCGCCTCCTCTGCCTGCACATCGAGCCCGAGCCCCGACAGGAGATCAAGCCCCCGGTCAAGCCAGCGGTCCCGGTGTTGCAAGGCGGCGTCCGGCTCACCGACGTACACGAACTCGTGTTGACGAAAACTCTGCATACGAACCGGGTCGAGGCTCGGCTCATGCCGAAAGCAGTACCCCTGAACCTCAAAGTTTCCTCCGCCGGCAGGCAGCGTTCCCGTCAGCGAAGAGTACAGCGGGTGGCACGCAGCGGAGCACAGCGCAACCTCCGCCAAAGTCAGGTATTGGGACCACTCCTGCCCTTGGTCAGCAGCGCGTAACAGGCGGGCGTGCTCATCGTCCCCGCCCTGGAACACTTCGATCGCGCCCATCAGGTCCGGAAACGACCGTAGATAGTCAGTACGCTCAAAAGCCTCTCGGGCCATGATGGGCGAGAAGTAATACTGTGACCCGCCTTTGTCTCCCGCCGACCGGGACGCGAGAGCTTCGACGGCACGGACAACGCGCTCAAACTTCCCCGATCGCTGGTAAAGACCGTCGACGCCGGTCGCGACCAGCAGCCCTGCGGCGAGGATCGCACTACGGAACTCAGCGCGCTCCTCAGCGACGGTTTCATCGCTCATAGTGGGCTTCATCGTTCCCTCTGCACGAGCAAGAGCTGGGCATTGTTGGCATTGATACGGTCGTTGTTCACCATCAGCTGTGCTCCATATGCATCGCGCAACAGTCGGCCAAGGCTAAACGGCGAGCCGTTCGCATACCCGGCCATTCCGCAGATCAATAGGGCCTTCTGGATCACCTCGACCAGGAGGCCTGAAGCGGCCACCTTCAACGAGTTCATCGATGTCGCATAGCCGATTGCCCTACCAAGGTCTGGATCGACGTCGGCCTCGCGAAACCGCGAACGTGCCCCATGCACGATGTCATGCAGTTGTTGGAAGGTGATCGCAAGTTCAGCCAGTCTCATGCCGTTGGCGGGCACAACTCCGGGGGTCTTACGCGCTGCGTTCTGCACGAATCGGCGCGCGCGCGCATCCGCTTCCGCTGCCATTCCGAGCCATAACGACGACCATAGAATATGCGACACCGGCAGCATGGTCTGGGCGGAGATATCGCTGTACGGAGTCGAAAAGACCAGGTCAGACGGCCCTTCCGCGTCCAGCACGAAACCCGAGCTGGATGTTCCACGAAAGCCGAGAACGTTCCACTCCGTTGTCTGCTCGAGGGTGTAACCCTCCTTCTCGCAAATGACGAGCACCTGGTCGTTTGGTGCACTGTCCGGTGTCCGCCGGGCGGTTGCAAATATCGCGTCGGCGTAGGCGCCGTAAGAAATGACCGGGGCTTGTTTTCGCAAATGAAACGAGTCAACCTCAAGTTCGACGGCGCAGCTGCTACTGCGGACGTCCCCGCCGATGCCGACCTCCGTTGTAGCGGAAGCAAGGAGCAAGCCTTCTTCGGCCACTTTGCGTCTGTAAGCGCCCATGGTGTCGGAGTCGCCATGACGAACAAGGCACGCTACCTGGATGGAATGCATCGCGAGGATCATCCCTGACGAGGAGCACCAGCGCCCGAGTTCGGTGATCGCATCTGCGACATCGTCAAGGGACGCACCGAGGCCCCCCTCGTCGACGGCGATCATCGATCGCAAGAGTCCGGCTTCACGCATTGCGTCTACCGCCTCAGTCGGGAACCGACTGGAGGAATCGACGTCGCTGGCATTCGGCCCTGCGACCTGCTCCCCGATAGCTTGAGCGACCGCTCGAAGTTGGAGCGCGAGGCCATTGCGGTCATTCTTCATCAGACACTCCTCATTCACCCGTCTGATTCGTCAGCCCGCTGAGTGCGTCAGCGATCGATGCGATCGATTTGAAGGTGTCCTTGCGCAATAACGCGTCTGGAAACTCCACGTCGAATGCGTCCTCGAGCCCGAGCATCACATTGACGCTCGCGTGCGAGGTAAGCCCAATCTGGTAGAGGTCCGCCTGGTACCCCACTGCAGCGATGTCCACGGGAAGTTTTGCGTAGGAGGCGAGCACTTCCCGAATAGCCTCTTCCATAGTTATCACATCTTCTGTCGGAGTGTCATTTTGTCGAGGCTTCATACTATCGAGTGCGGTCTCCGGAACTGACGAACCTTGACAGTGAGAGGGGTCTGACTTTCGCCAAACTTTCTCGGCAAACGGAATCGGGACCGTTTTCTGTGGATGAGGGGAATCGTCCGGCGATCTGCTCGACCAGTCGTGGCGAGGCGTTGTCGCCGCTGACGTAACCCGTCGACCCTCCGGCTAGCTCGAGCACGAAGCCCACCACCGGCTCGATCGTGATCGTCACCTCGGCCCCGACCGAACCGGTCAGCTCCCTTAGCCATCCTGTGCCGCGGGCTGGGGCGATGGTGTCTGCGCGACACCTGCGAACTCTCGTTCCAGGATGTCCACGTAGGCGTCGCTTGAGGCACGTGACATCAGTGAATGGTCGAGGCGCGAATCCACCTCGACCCGCATGTCCTTGCCGAGGCTGATCATGCGCTGCAGTGCGCGCTTGCCGCGGGCGACGACGAAACCGTCCCAGTCCGAGTCTCCCAGGTACAGCGCCATCGGTGTTGTCGAGGGGATCGTGCGAAGCAGCAGCTCCGCATGCTCCCCGATCCCGAACCACTTGCGCACGAAGTAGCCGGCCCAGTAAGGGAAGTGGTACGAGGCCCGCCCGCCGCTGTGGATGAAGGCGAGCCGACCCGGCTTCCGCCGGTTCGCTGGCGGCTCGTCGTTGGGCTCGCTTTTCACCCTGTCCTCGATGAGCCGTTCCTGTCGGTCGAGCGCGACACCCCATGTTGCGTTGTTCACCATGATGAGGCGGTGCACGAGTCCTGTACTCGCGGCCGCCCGCGCCTCCAGCCAGGCACCCGCGCACGTCCCCATCGCAGTCACCGGCGCGTGCGTCTCCCTGGCGAGGAATGCGGTGAGCTCAGCGACGTCCTTCATGCCTGTGGCGCTCCCTCTCCGGGGTTCGCCAAGTTCGTCCCCTGCCCCGCCGTCGCCAGCCGCCCGACGGTCGGCACGCAGACTCGGCACGCCGCGTGCGGCGAGCCATCGCGCCGACCGCTCGTGGACCGTGATGGCGTTTCGCAGCTCGGAACCGCCGGGGACCAGCAGGACCGCAGCCTCGGCGCGCGGGCCATTCGCCCGCTCGGTGAGAATCCCGGGTAGGTGGTGGGCCCCGACCTCGAGCATTGTGCGGCGGATCGCCACGCCAGTGTCGGGATCGCGGATTACCGACACGCGTTCTGGCTCCCAGGAGGGCAGCGCGGCAGGCGGCACCAGCGTCAGCCGGTCGAGCAAAGCGTGCTCGGACTCGATCGGGACTTTCGCCCACCAAGGATGTCTCTCGTACAGCTCCTCGGCCGTGTTGCGGTTCTTTTCGAGCACGACGGTGGCGCCGTCGGGGAGCGCGCTGGCGTCGAGTGCTGCGGCGTCCGGGAGGCCGCGCAGCGAGGCTGCCTGCACGTCATCGAGCCAGGCGCCGCACAGCTCGGTACCGTCCGACGACTGGGGAAAGCCGGCCGGCAGGTTGACACCGAGCAGGACCGACTGCCTGCGCATGAAGGCGCGCCCTCCGATCGGCTCCCAGAGCAGACGTGTGCGGATCGGGACATCCGCAGCCGACGCGAGCATCGACGCCCCCACCCGAAGGCCGATGGCGTCTACCTCGGCGGTGCCAGAAACCGTCCGGGCCAGTTCCACGGCCGCCGCGAGATCCTCTTGCCACAGCTTGACGAGATCGGAGCCCGGTTGGAGCGGTCCCGAGTCGCCGACCCCAGTCCAGCTGAACCGGACAACGACCCAGCCGCGTCGTGCGGCGGTGATCGCAAGCACGCGGAGCGCCCGATAGGTCACCATCCGCTCCCAGGCGAGCTCCCCGGCGATGACGATCGCGCCGACGGCCTGGCCGTTGTCTGGTCGATGCACCCAGCCCTCGAGCGTGCGGTTCCCGCTGCGGAACCATGTCTGTTCGCCTAGTGAGGTCATGCTCCGATGCCCGCCCGCGTCCGAACGTTCCGTGGCCGTACATCAAGATCGAGGCCGTGGTGATTGGCGAGTGCGAGCACGACGCGTTCCAACCGGAATTTGGTGCATGGGCTCTGCGCGACAGAGCTGGCCGAGAGCGAAATCTCGATGAGCTGATCGCAAAAGGCGCGCCGCTGGTCGGTCGGCGGATCGACGGTCTCGGGAGTCGTCATCGGGGAACCTTTCGCGTGGCAACCGGCGCGCGGCGGTCGGATTTCCCCGATCGGGGGTCCGTGGGTATAGTGCGGTGTCCTGCCACACCTTTCTATCGTTCGACTGTGAGAAATGCTACTCCGCGTGTGGGGGACAAGGGCTGATGCACTCTCGCCGCAGCCCTCACGTGCGCGCGATCGCCGTCGCCACCGCGAAGGCGAACGGTGGGGCATGACTGATCGAGACCGCGATGTCGTCGATGCCCGCCCCGGCGGACAGCTCGGCAGCCGCTCCGCTCAGCCGCACCTGGGGAGCACCGGACGCGTCGGCCACGATCTGGATCTGCGGCCAGGCGAGCGCGACATCGGGTCGACCGCGGAGCGCCTTGTAGACGGCCTCCTTGGCGGCGAAGCGGCCGGTCACATAGCGTGCGACGAGCTCGGGGCTGGCGAGGCCGGCAGCCTCCGCGCGTTCGTCGCCACCCAGCACTCGGCGCAGGTAGCGGTCGCCCGCCGAGTCGATCGCAGCCCGGACGTCCTCGATCGACTGCACATCGCAGCCGACGCGCATTTCGAATGCGTTCGTCGTCGATTCCGGCATCTCGTGCGACCTCCCCTCGGCAGGATAGCGGGGTTGACGAAAGGGTTCGTCAACCCGACAGCGCCTTCCGGATGCGCTGCAGCGACACTGCGCCCGCCGTACCCAGCTGCTGGGCGAAGAGACTGAGCCGCAGCTCCTCGAGCATCCAGCGCACCGGCACCAGCGCCGCCGGCGTCGCGGGGGTCAGGGGCAGGGTGCCTCCGGCATCCCGATAGAGGGCGATCGCCTGCTCGACCTCGGTGAGCCAGACCCGGTCGCGGCCAGGGGCGTCGGCGAGCTTGCTCACGCGATGGGTGATCCCGGCCAGGTACACGGGCACCCGCCGCAGCTGTGTCACGCCGGTGAGGCGCAGGAATCCCGGATGCACGAGCGCGTCGAGCTGCGAGCGGGCATCCGCGAGGGGGGCCATCAGGCTCAGGCTCGCGGTGCCCGAGATGACGCGGTCGGCGTCCCGGGCCGCGCCGAGCACGCGCGCGGCGAGAGAGACCGTCGCGAACAGGGCGTCGACGAGCAGCGCATTGACCTCGGCGCGCAAGGCCTCGAATGCCGGGCGAGCAAACGGGACGGACCCGCCGCTCGCGGCCTCCGCCAACTGGTCGATGGTCGCGAGCAGGGCGTCGTCGAAGAGCGCCGCGGTCGAGCGGTACGGGCTCGTGGCGAGCTGCAGCTTCTCGGTCGCGGTGAGGTGCTCCTGCACGTAGCTGAGCGGGCTCGGCACTGTGAGCGCGATCAGGCGGCGCACCCCGCGCGGATGCTCGCGTGCCTGCTCGGCCGCGGTGCCGAAAACGCGGATTGCGACGCTCGCGCCCTCGTCGACGAGAGCGGGATAGCCGGTGATCGAGCCGCTCGAGATCACGGTCTCGAGCTTGTCGGGGAGGGTGTCGAAGTCCCAGCCGGTGAGGCCGGAGCGCTCGAGGCCGGGCGCGGCGATGCCCGGAATGCCCCGCGGGGCGGCGGCCGCCGTCACCTTGGCGATGCTCTCGCGCGAGCGCTCCGCCAGCCGATGCTGCAGCGCCACCAGGCTCGTTGAGCTGGCGACGCGGCGTCCGCGCTCGTCGATGGCGGTGAAGGTCATGCGCAGATGCCTGGGAAGGCGCTCGACATCGAAGTCCGTCGGCGCGATCACCGTGTGGGTGAGGGCGCGAATCTGCGTGGCCAGGGTCGCGGTGATCGAGCTGGTCTCGACAGGCTTGACCAGCGCCAGCATGCGCCGGGCCCAGTCCGCGGTGGGCACGACGTTGCGGCGGATCGCCTTCGGCAGCGTCTTGAGCAGTGCGGTGACGAGCTCCTCGTGGAGCCCGGGGACCAGCCAATCGAAGCCGCGATCCTCGAGTCGCGCGAGAAGGGCGAGCGGGATCTCGAGGGTGACCCCGTCGTCGTCGGCGCCGGGCTCGAAACGGTAGCGCAGCGGCATCCGCTGCTCGCCCTGCACCCATTCGCTCGGGAAGGCGTCCGCGTCGAGCTCCTCCTCGACATCCTCCTCCAGCAGTTCGCCGCGGGTCATTGTCAGCAGCCCGGGCGTCTCGGCGCGCGCCTCCTTCCACCAGGTCTCGAAGCGGCGCACGTCGGTGACGTCGCGCGGCACGCGCCGGTCGTAGAACTCGACGACCACCTCGTCGTCGATCAGAATGTCACGGCGCCGAGTCCGCTCCTCGACCTCGCTCAGCTCATCCCGCAGGGCGCGATTCGCGCGCACGAACTCGAACAGCCCGTTCCGCTCGATGGAGTACGGCCAGTCGCCATCGACCATCGCGTGCCGGATGAAGAGTTCGCGCGCCTGGACTGGGTCGATCCGGGCGAGCTGAATGCGTCGCTTCGGCACGATCGGCACCCCGTAGAGGGTGATCTTCTCGTCGGCGACCGCGGAGCCTTGCTTTTTCTCCCACCGCGGCTCGCCGTAGCTGCGCTTGACGAGCTCGCCCGCGAGAGCCTCGGCCCAGGCCGGGTCGATCGCCGCGACCGTGCGAGCGAACAGCCGACTCGTTTCGACCAGTTCGGCCGCCATCACGGCCGGCGGGCCTTTGCGGGCGAGGGCCGAGCCAGGGAAGATCGCGAACCGCTGGTTGCGCGCGCCGAGGTACTCACGGCTCTTCGCCTCGCGCCCCTCGCGCGGCTTCTCCTTCGGGTTGCTCGCCGTGACGCGTTCGTCGCGCAGGCCGATCCGGCTGAGCAGGCCCGCCAGCAGCGATCTGTGGATGCCGTCCTGGTCGACCTTCGCCTCGCCGGGCGCGATCCCCAGCGGCTTCCCGGCCCGGATGAGCTGGCGATACAGGTCCTGCCACTCGCGGATCCGCAGGTAGTTGAGGAACTCGCTCTTGCACAGCCGCCGGAACGCGCTGCTCGAGAGCTCCCGCTGCTGGTCCTCGAGATGGTTCCAGAGCTTCAGCAGCCCCAGGAAGTCACTCGTCGGGTCGGCGAAACGGGCGTGCAGCTGGTCGGCCTGAGCGCGCTTCTCGAGGGGGCGTTCGCGCACGTCCTGGATGCTGAGTCCCGCCACGATCGCGGCCACCTCCCGCACCACGCCGTTCCGCTTGGCCTCGACGAGCATGCGTCCGAAGCGCGGATCCAGTGGAAGGGTCGCGAGGTCGCGGCCGACGGAGGTGATCCGCGTGTGCCCGGTCGTGCGGTCGCGCGAGATGGCGTTCAGCTCCAGCAGCAGATCCATGCCGTCTTGGATGCCGCGCGAATCCGGTGGCTGCAGGAACGGGAACGCCGCGATATCGCCGAGCCCGATCGAGATCATCTGGAGGATGACCGCGGCCAGGTTCGTGCGCAGGATCTCGGGATCAGTGAAGGCCGGGCGCTTGTCGAAGTCCTCCTCCGAGTACAGCCGGATCGCGATCCCGTCGCTGGTGCGCCCCGCCCGACCGGAGCGCTGATTCGCGCTCGCCTGACTGATCGCCTCGATCGGCAGCCGCTGGACCTTCGCCCGCACGCTGTAGCGCGAGATGCGCGCAGTGCCGGCGTCGATCACGTACTTGATCCCGGGCACCGTCAACGAGGTCTCGGCGACGTTCGTGGCGAGCACCACCCGACGACGCACGCCGGCGGCGCGCTTGGTCTCGAACACCCGGTGCTGGTCGGCCGAGCTCAGCCGCCCGTAGAGCGGGAGCACCTCGGTGCCGGTCGCGGGGCCGAACCGTCCACGGATGGCGTCCTCGGCATCCCGGATCTCGGTCTCGCCGCTGAGGAACACCAGCACGTCGCCGGATGCCTCGCGCCCGAGCTCCTCGAGCGCGTCGACAATACCGTCCAGGTAGTCACGGTCGTCGCTGGGGACGTCGTCGGGGTCGTCCGAACCGTCCAGCGCCGCCTCGGCGACGAGCGGACGGTAGCGGATCTCGACCGGGTATGTGCGCCCGCTCACCTCGACGATCGGGGCAGGCGTGCCCGCACCGCCGTCAACAGGCACTGTCGCGAAGTGAGCCGCGAAGCTCTGCGGGTCGATCGTCGCGCTGGTGACGATCACCTTGAGGTCGGGACGGCGGGGGAGCAGCTGCTTGAGGTAGCCGAGCAGGAAGTCGATGGTGAGGGATCGTTCGTGCGCCTCGTCGAGGATGATCGTGTCGTAGCGGCGCAGCTCGCGGTCGCGGTTGAGTTCGGCGAGCAGCACGCCGTCGGTCATCAGCTTGATCCGGGTGTCGCGGCTCGAGCGGTCGTCGAAGCGCACCTGGTAGCCGACCACGGTACCGAGATCGACGTTCAGCTCTTCCGAGATGCGTTCGGCGATGCTGCGCGCGGCGATCCGGCGCGGCTGGGTGTGACCGATGCGCTCGCGTCCGAGCTCGAGGCAGATCTTCGGCAGCTGGGTCGTCTTCCCCGAGCCGGTGGCGCCGGCCACGATCACGACCTGGTTCTCGGAGATGACGCGCGCCAGTTCCTCCCGGGCGGCGCTGACGGGCAGCTCCGGCGGGTAGAAGATCGTGTAGGGGAGGGGCTCGGTCATCAGCCCTTCAGAATACCGGTGAGCGTCAGCGCATTCTGGCGGAATCTGTCAGGCTGGAATCGTGACGACGACAACAGTTCCCACCCTCACCCTCAACGACGGCCAGATCATCCCGCAGCTCGGATTCGGAGTGTTCAAGGTCAACCCGGAACAGACCGAACGCATCGTAAGCGACGCGCTCGAGGTCGGCTACCGGCACATCGACACCGCGGCCATCTACGGCAACGAGGTCGGCGTCGGCAACGCGATCGCCAAGTCTGGTATCCCGCGTGACGAGCTGTTCATCACCACCAAGCTGTGGAACTCCGACCAGGGCACCCAGTCCGCGATCGACGCGATGGATCTCAGCCTCGAGAAGCTGCAGCTCGAGAGCGTCAACCTCTACCTGATTCACTGGCCGCGCGCTGACCTCGATCGCTACGTCGACAGCTGGACGACGATGGAGCAGCTGAAGGTCGACGGCAAGACCACGTCGATCGGCGTTTCCAACTTCCATCTATCTCACCTCGAGCGCCTCGCCGCCGAGACCGGCACGGTGCCGGCCGTCGATCAGCTCGAGCTGCACCCGGCTCTCGCGCAAAAGCAGCTGCGTGCATACGGGGCGGAGCATGGCATCGCGATCGAGGCCTGGGGTCCCCTCGGACAGGGCAAGTACCCACTGTTCGAGATGGCACCGGTCGCGGATGCCGCGGCAGCCCACGGCGTGAGCCCGGCCCAGGTGGTGGTGCGCTGGCACCTCCACCACGGCCTGATCGTGTTTCCGAAGTCGAACTCCCGCGAGCGGATGGCGCAGAACTACGATGTGTTCGGCTTCGAGCTG
This sequence comes from Microbacteriaceae bacterium, assembly GCA_025352325.1. Classification (GTDB taxonomy): domain Bacteria; phylum Actinomycetota; class Actinomycetes; order Actinomycetales; family Microbacteriaceae; genus Lysinimonas. Next base: position 22,157 of record JANXTR010000041.1, read on the forward strand.
AGCGCCGACGAGCTCGCCGCGATCGACACGCTCGACCAGGGGATGCGCGTCGGGGCCGACCCCGACGAGGCGCGCTTCTAGTCGTTACTGCGCTCCAGCTCATCCTCCGATGGCCGGGGCGGATGGACGGTCGCCTTCGGGACGTTCTCCGGCGGCCAGCCGAATCGTCGGTCGTTGGTCGCCACCCCGCTGGGCGGCGCACCGTCGCTGACAGAGGAAGGTCTCGACAGGCACGACCAGCGGATCGCTCAGAGCTCGACGCGCTCGCCCCGCGGGGTCGCGACCAGCAAGCCGCTGATCCCGGATGCCGCGAAGGCGCTCTCGAAGTCGGTGCGGTTCTCGCTGAAGTGCTCCCAGTCTTCGACGTGCAGGGCGACTACGCGCGGGTTGCCCAGCAGCGTGGCGGCGGCCGCGGCATCCGACGATGTCAGGGTCAGTGCGGCATCGATCTCGGGCACCCGAGCGGCGCCGGCGAACAGCAGGGCGATCTCGATCTGCGGAAAGCGACTCGCGATCTGCTCGACGAGCGCAAGCGAGGCGTTGTCGCCGCTGACGTAGACGGTCGGCTCGCCGTGCCTCTCCAGGACGAACCCGACGACCGGCCCGACCAACGGCAGCGAGCCGGGAGGCCCGTGCAGCGCCGGCACGATAGTGACGGTGACGTCGCCCACATGCTGCTGCTCCCAGTCGTCGAAGCCCACGACCGAGCCTCCCCAGAGCTCGGACGCCGCCTCGTGGGTGCTCAGCGTCAGGGGGCCCTGGGCGATGAGCTCGAGGCCCTCCCAGTCGAGGTTGTCCTTGTGACCGTGGTGCGAAAGCAGCACTAGATCGACCGGCCCGATGGTGTCCCGCGACAGGCCCGGCCCCGCGGTCTTGACCAGTGTGGTCTCGTCCGGATCGGAGTAGCTCTGCGGCGGGTCAAAGGTCGGATCGGTGATGATCTTCAACCCCGCCCACTCCAGGAGCGCGGTCGGTCCACCCAGATACGTCACGGCCGTCGTCGACATACCCTGACTTTATGACGAACCGGCTGTCGGATGCTGTGAGTCCGTATTTGCGCGCCCATTCCGGCAACCCGGTGAGCTGGTGGCCGTGGGGCGATGAGGCCTTCGCGGAGGCGGAGCGCCGCGACGTCCCGGTGTTTGTTTCCATCGGCTATGCAACCTGCCACTGGTGTCATGTGATGGCCCGCGAGAGCTTCTCCGACCCGGAGCTGGCCGCGTTCCTCGACGCGAACTTCGTGGCGATCAAGGTGGATCGGGAGGAGCATCCCGAGGTGGATGCCGCGTACCTGGCCGCCGCCAGCGCTTTCACGGGCAACCTGGGCTGGCCGCTCTCGGTGTTCACGACTCCGCGGGGAGCCGCGTTCTTCGCCGGCACGTACTATCCGCCGCGGCCGGTCGGGGAGACCCCGTCGTTCCGCATGGTGCTCGACGCGATCCTGGAGGCCTGGGGGCAGCGACGCGACGAGGTGGAGGAGGCGTCCGCGTCGGTGCTCGAGGCGCTCGCGCAGAGCCCCGGGGGGGCGCCGTCCGAGCTACCCACGGCTTCCGAGCTCGATGCTGCGGTGGGCCGGCTCTCCCGCTTCGAGGACCCCGAGTTCGGCGGCCTCGGGCGCGGCTCGAAGTTCCCGAACGCCCCGGTGCTGGCGTTCCTGACCGAGCGGGCGGAGGCGGACGACGACGGGGCCGCGCGCTTCGCGGCGCGCATGCTCGACACCATGGCGAGCTCGCCGCTGCGTGACGCGGTCGAGGGCGGCTTCTTCCGCTACGCGGTGCAGCGCAACTGGAGCGAACCGCACTACGAGCGGATGCTCAGCGACAACGCGCAACTGCTCGCCCGGTACACGGCTCGCGGCCCGCTCGCGGCGGGGACGGTCGCCGGGATCGCCGACTTCCTACTCGGCGTGCTGCGGCTGCCCCCTGAATCTCCGGCATCCGGCGCGTTCGCCTCCGCGCAGGACAGCGAGAGCGCGATCGACGGCGTGCGCAGCGAGGGCGGCTACTACGCCCGGGATGCCGCGGGGCGGGCGTCGCAACCGCCTCCGGCCCTCGACGCGAAGGTTCTCACCGGTCTGAACGGGCTGGCGATCGGCTCGCTCGCCGCGGCAGGCGCTCGGTTCGGGCATCCGGAATGGGTCGATGGCGCGCGGGCCGCGGCAGATGCCGTTCTCGGCATGCATCTCGCGCAGGGGGCGGACGGCCCGATCGCGCGCGCCTCCCTCGACGGCCGTCTCTCGGATGCCGTGGCCACCCTCGAAGATGTCGGCGGCTTGGCGGGCGGGCTGCTTCGTCTCGCGCTGGCGAGCGGCGAGGCCCGCTACGCGAGCGTCGCCCGCACCCTCGTGGAACGCTGCCGAGACGCCGACGGCGGCATCGCCGCTCCGGGGGGCATCGACCCCGTGCTCGCGAGCCGGGGCCTCGCCGCCTCGCAAGACCTCGATGACGGGGCCACGCCATCCGGTGCCGCGCTGCTCGCCGACGCCGCGCTGTTGCTCTGGACGCTGACGGGCGACGACACCCACCGCCGGATCGCCGAGGACGCGATCGCCCCCACCCTCGCGAGCGCCCTCGACCAGCCGACCGCCTTCGGGGCGGCGCTGGCCGTCGCCTCACGGCTGGTCTCGCCGGTGCGGCAGCTCGTCGTCGTCGCCGAGGACCCGGGCGATCCGCTGGCCAATCTCGCTCTCGCCGACGGCCCCGAGCCGACCGCAGTCGTCACGCCCGCCCAGTCGGCGGCCTTCGCGGATGCCGGCTTCGAGCTGTTCGAGTCACGGGCCCTGCGCGGCGGTCGCCCGGCGGCCTACCTCTGCGAGCACTTCGTGTGCGCGCTGCCGGTCAGCACCCCGGCCGCGCTGGCGGCGCTGCTGAGCTAGCGCGTTGCCTTGCGCGAGCTGATCACTCCCGTGTCGAAGCCGAGCAGGTGGAGTCCGCCGTGGAAGCGGGCGTGCTCGATCTTGAGGCAGCGGTCCATGACAACCGTGAGCCCCTTCGATTCACCGTAGATCGCGGCATCCTGATTCCAGATGCCAAGCTGCACCCACACGGTCTGCGCGCCGATGGCGAGTGCCTCGTCGATGACCGCGGGGATGTCGCTGCCCTTCCGGAAGACGTCGACGATGTCGGGCACGATCGGCAGCGAGGCAAGGTCGGGATAGGTCTTCTGGCCGAGGATCTCGGGCGCCATCGGGTTCACGAAGAACAGCTCGTAGTCGCTCGACTGCTGCAGGTAGGTGGCGACGAAGTAGCTGGAGCGCGTCGCGTTCGGCGAGGCACCGACGATCGCGACCGTCTTCGCCTTCTGCAGGATCTTGAGGCGCTCTTTCGCGCTCGGACCGACCCAGGTGCGCTGCGACTTGAGCAGCTTCGCCAGGGGCGAGTCGGAGGGGATGTCGCAGGTGAGGCCGTTTGTCAGGGTGACGGTCTCGGTGTTTGAGCTTCTCGAAACCATGCCCTCATTCTCCCTTGATCGCGGCGTCGAGCGCTTGGTCGAGGTCGTCGATGATGTCCTCGACATCCTCGATCCCGACGCTGAGACGCACCAGGCCGGGCAGAACGCCGCCGGCGAGCAGCTGCTCCACGCTGAGCTGGGCGTGGGTGGTCGACGCCGGATGGATGACCAGGGTCTTCGCGTCGCCGATGTTGGCCAGGTGGCTCGCCAGGTTGACGCTCTCGATGAAGCGTCGCCCGACGGCTCGACTGGACTCGGATTCGGTGCCGGCGACACCGAAGCTGAACACCGATCCCGGCCCCTTCGGCAGATACTTGACGGCACGCTCGTGGTGCGGATGCGAGGCGAGCCCCGCGTAGTTGACGAACTCGATGCGCGAGTCGGCCTCCAACCACTCCGCCACGATCTGCGCATTCTCGACGTGCGCGGCCATCCGGAACGGCAACGTTTCGACGCCCTGGGCGAGCTGCCACGCGGACTGTGGCGAGAGCACCGGACCGATGTCGCGCAGCTGCTCGGCACGCAGGCGCGTGAGGAAGGCGTACTCGCCGAAGTTGCCGTGCCAGTTGAGCCCGCCGTAGTGCGGCACGGGCTCGTCGAAGAGCGGGAAGCGCTCGTTCGCCCAGTGGAAGCGACCGGATTCGACGACGACGCCGCCGAGGGTGGTCCCGTGGCCGCCGAGGAACTTGGTGGCCGAGTGGATGACGACGTCGGCGCCCCACTCGATGGGGCGGTTGAGGTACGGCGTCGCGACCGTCGAGTCGACGATCAGCGGCAGGTGGTGGGCGTGGGCGACCTCGGCCAGGCCCTCGAGGTCGGCGATCTCACCGGAAGGGTTCGAGATCGTCTCGACGAAGATGAGCTTCGTCTTGTCAGTGATGACCGCTGCGTAGTCGGCCGGGTCGGAGGAGTTCACGAACGTGGTCTCGACGCCGAAGCGGCGCAGCGTCACATCGAGCTGGGTGATTGTGCCGCCGTAGAGGCTCGAGCTCGCCACGATGTGGTCGCCGGCTCCGGCGAGCGAAGCGAAGGTGATGAACTCGGCACCGAGCCCGGATGCCGTGGCCACCGCCCCGATCCCGCCCTCGAGCGAGGCGATGCGCTCCTCGAATGCTGCGACCGTCGGGTTCGCCAGCCGGCTGTAGATATTGCCGTACTTCTGCAGCGCGAAGCGGGCAGCGGCATCCGCGGTGTCGTCGAAAACGAAGGCGCTGGTCTGGTAGATCGGGAGGGCGCGGGAGCCGGTGACGCCATCCGGGATGTTGCCGGCGTGGATGGCGCGGGTGCGGAAGCCGTATTCGCGGTCGGATCGGTCGGTGCTGCGTTCTGACATGGCTGTCAGGCTACTCGCGCACGAAAGCTGTTCCTGCCGGTTACTCTGGCTCGCTGCCGATCGCGACGAGCTCGTTCTGGTCGAGCTCGGGCGGCTCGTCGTGCGTGCGGATGCGGAAGTACAGGTAGACACCGGTGGCGATGACGCCGAAGCCGACGACGATCCCGATCCAGGCCCAGAGCGAGCTGCCAAGCGTCGCCCAGTTGCCCTCCCAGGGCACGACCGCCACGACGAAGATGAACACCGACAGCAGATACAGCGCGCCCCAGACGAGCTTCGACCTCTGGAAGAGCGCCTCGCCCTGCAGCAGCTTGAGCGGCAGCAGCTCCACCATCAGCCCGACGACCGCCTCGGTGGTGATCGCGACCAGGGTCTCGACGGCGAGCTTGGACAGGAAGGTGCCGCCCTCGTTGCTGGAGTCGAAGAGGCTGAATCCGAGCCAGGCGAGCAGGGCGAGCCCGAGCAGGATCGAGGTTCGCAGCAGCACGGCGCGCCAGGCGTGCTTCGCGAGCGACTTCTCGGAGATCACGAGCCCGAGCACGAGCCCGACGAGAAACCCGGGGGAGAACTCGAGCGCCCGCGACACGATAACGCCGACGACGGTCAGAATCAGCCCGAGCGGTCGCAGGCTCACCTCGACCTCGACCTTCCAGCGGGCGCGCATGATGCGGCCGACGATCACGTTGGTGAGGTAGGTCACGATCGCCAGCGCGATCGCCAGGCCCATGAGGAGCCGCAGCGAGACCGGGGTGAAGCCGAAGCGTGGATCGGCAAATCCGAACAGCAGCGCGGTGATCGTCGTGAGGGCGAGACCGCCGAGCACCGGCGCGCGGTGCAGGAGGGCGTGCAATCGCGTCCACCAGGCCGGCGCGGCGCGGCGCGGACGGCGCGCGGACAGCTTCTCGTACTGCTCGGCCAGAGTGGCGTTGAGCAGGTGTCCCGGAAGGATCGCGAAGATCAGCAGCACCAGCCCGATCTCGAGAGCCGCCGGGATCTTCTCGGGGTGACTGATCACGTCGGCGATCGAGTTGAGACCGTGCGTCAGGATGTTGCTGGTTACCAGCTCCTCGCCGGTGCGAGCACGTCCGCTCCCCGTCGCCCCCGAGCCGGAACCCGTGCTCGCGGGCGTGCCGGCGTCATCGCTCGGGGCGGCCGCCGCCCCGGGAACCACCGTGATGTCCTGCACGCTCGAGATCGGATCCACGCCGGGCGCGGTCAGGGTCATGATCAGCTCGTGCGGGCCGGGGGCGAAGTCGCTCGGAACGCTGACCGGCAGCGAGAAGGTGCCGTCTCCGCCGACCACGGCGACCCCGAGCGCCACCGCCTTCGAGTGCAGTTCGCCCGTGATCATCGACCCGGGCGGCAGCTGGCTCCCGTTGACCGTGAAATGATCACCGGGATGCACGTTCCCCAGATCGATCCCGGTCACCGTGAAGTTCCAGATCGCGAGGGTCTTCAGGCTGATCCGCACCGAGACGGGCGACGAGGTCGCGGCTGCCGAGGGCGTCGCCGCATCCTGGCTCGGGGTGGGCGTCGGTGTCTCGGTCGGGGGTGACGTCTCGGGGCAGTCGGCCGTCGTGACGACCTCGCTGAGGTCCGGACCCCAGCCGCCACCGGGGAACGACTCGTCACCGTCGTTGAGGATTCCCGACAGGATCAGAGCCGCGGTCTTCGCGTCATTCGCGTAGAGGTCTGCCTGATACGTGGTCCCGCACCGCGCCATCTCGCTGTCGAGTCGGTGGATGTCACGCGAATCGGTTGCGGTGTGTGCCACGAGCGTCTGGGGGAACTTTGGTGTCTGGTGGGACGACGACACCCAGAGGGCCAGAACGTACGGGGGCGAGGACGGGGACGGGCTCATCGTGGGCTCGTCGCTCGCGACCTCGGTGGTTGGGTCGTCGGACGGGCTCGTCGTCTCATCGGACGGCGTCGCTGAGGCCGGCGAGGTCGTTGACGTCGGGTCGTCGATGGTCTCCGCCGCACGGACAGAGCTCACGCCGAGGGCGCTGCTGAGCGCGATAACGGCGCCAAGGGCAAAAACGGCGAATCCGGGTGCGCTCACGGACAGCTCCTGGGGGGAAGGAGATCGCGAAAGAGGGGCGGAGGGAGGGGAAGCGGGAATGACGGGGTGACGCGGGGTGGCCCCAAGCTAGTCCTGCATCCGGTCGACCGGTAGTGCGTCGTTGCGGCTCAGACCCAGCTCGGGAACCAGAAGTGGATCTGCGCGTACCAGGCCGGGATCGGCATCCCGGTCCACTTGGGTAGGAAGAAGATGCTCAGCACCACGCACAGCGCGAGGAAGATGCCGACCACGCGTTGGCCCACGACGCGTCGGGGCTCCGGATCGACCTGTCGGCCCAGCAGGATGCCGAGCACCAGCACGAGCCCCAGGATCAGGTACGGCTCGAAGGCGATCGTGTAGAACTGGAACACCGTGCGGGTGGAGTAGAACAGCACCCACGGCAGGTAACCGGCGGCGAGCCCGGTGAGGATCAGGCCCTCGCGCCACATGCTGCGGTGATGCCAGATGCCCCACACCACGCGTCCGACCAGGAAGAACGCCGCTGCCGCGCACGCCCACCAGATGAGCGGGTTCGCCAGGTCGAGGATGTGCGCGTTGGTCCCGTTGCCGAAGTCCCTGTAGTACATGCTCGTCGGCCGCTGCAGGAACAGCCAGGTCAAGGGGTTGGCCTGGTAGCTGTGCGGGGTGTGCAGGTTGACGTTGTAGTTGTAGATCTCGGCCTGGAAGTGGTACCAGCTCTGCAGGGGGAGCGGCACGTGGGCCAGTAGCCCCGTCCAGGCGTTGCCGGCGTATGTCGCCCAGTGCCGGTCGTAGCTGTCGCCGTGCAGGAACCAGCCCGCCCAGCTCGCGACGTAGGTGACGGCGGCGATCGGCACCATCAACAGGAAGCTCGCCGGACCCTGCTTGAACGCCGTGCCACTCAACCAGAACTCCATGCCGAGGCGGCGGCGTGCGATCGCGTCGGTGACGAGGGAGTAGATCGCGAAGACGACCAGGAAGTAGACGCCGCTCCATTTGACGCCGGAGCTGACTCCGAAGGCGAGTGCGGCGGCGATGAGCCACGGACGCCACCACAGCGTCGGACCCCAGTGGGTGGAGCGCCCGGCGGCGGTGCGCCGCGCCATCCACTCCTCGAGACGGCGCTGGCTCATTCGCCTGTCGAGGAGCGCGAAGATCACGCCGACGAGGGCGAAGAGGGCGACGATCCCGTCGAGCAGCGACACTCGGCTGAGCACGATCGCGTTGCCGTCGATGGCCAGCAGTCCGCCGGCGATCACGGTCAGCAGGTGCGAGCGGAAGAGCATCCAGGCGATCACCATCGTCAGGATCACCAGCAGGATGCCGCAGATCGCCGTCGAGAAGCGCCATCCGAAGCTGCTGCCGCCGCCGAACAGGAACAGCCCGACCGAGATGACCCACTTGCCGATCGGCGGATGCGCCAGGAACTCGGGATTGTTCGTGTACCGGTTCGGGTCGCCCGCGTTGAATGGGGTGTTGGCGTCGGGGGGCCAGCTGCCCTCGAAGCCGAGGTGCATGAGGCTCCAGGCGTCCTTGACGTAGTACGTCTCGTCGAACACCAACTCGTGCGGCGAACCCAGCCCGACCAGCCGCAGCAGCGAGGCGATCAGCACCACGACGAGCGGCCCGCCCCAGTTCCAGATGCGGCGGGCGTAGCGGCGCCCCATGAGCAGATCCCACGCGTCATCGAGGCGGGAGCCCGTCAGCTCGGCGATGGTCACCGGGACATGCTATTCGCGGTTGCTCGGCGTGAGGTTCAGGGCGTTGCGCGCAAGGTGCGCGTTCTGGCGTGCTGACCGGTCGGTTGCCAAATCAAGGCGAGGACGCGATCCCGGGACCGAGTCATAGCCTTTTCAGCCCTGGATGCCGTCGCCGGCCTTGATTTGGCAACGGAGGGCGACCACGGCGCGCGAGCTTGTCAGCGCGGGGGCGACAGAATGGCGAGGTGATCATCCTCGCGGCGACGCCCATCGGCAATCTCGGGGATGCCTCGCGCCGGCTGATCGAGGCGCTGGGACGCGTGGACATCATCGCCTCCGAGGACACGCGCACCACCATCCAGCTGCTGAGCGCCCTCGGCATCGAGAACCGCCCGCGGTTGATCGCTCTGCACGAGCACAACGAGAGCGCGAAGGCGTCAGAGATCGTCGAGCTCGCGCGCGACACCGACGTGCTCGTGCTCAGTGACGCCGGGATGCCGACCGTCAGCGATCCGGGCTACGCGCTCGTGGTCGCGGCGGCCGCCGCCGACGTCACGGTAACGGCGCTGCCCGGCCCGAGCGCCGTGCTGATGGCGCTCGCCGTGAGCGGGTTGCCGACCGATCGCTTCGTGTTCGAGGGCTTTCTGCCGCGCAAGGGACGAGTGCAGGCGATGAAGCTCCTGGCGGCCGAACCGCGCACCCTCGTGTTCTTCGAGTCGCCGCATCGCATCGGGGATGCCCTGGCCGACCTCGCGACCGCGTTCGGTCCGGCCCGGCGCGCAGCGGTGTGTCGCGAGCTGACCAAGCTGCACGAGGAGGTCGCCCGGGGCACGCTCGCGGAGCTCGCCGAGCGCTTCGCCGATGGAGCCCGTGGCGAGATCGCCCTCGTGGTGGCGGGGGCTCCGCCCGCCTCCGCGTCGCTCGAGGACGGCGTCGCGCGCGTGCTCGAACTCGTGGCGTCCGGGGTGCGGTTGCGGGAGGCATCCACGGAGGTCGCCGAGATCACCGGACTGGGGCGGCGCGAGTTGTACGAGGCCGCGTTGCGTGCACGCCCGGCAAAACCGTGAGCCTGTAACAATGCAAACCCGACCGTAGAATCAACCCATGGCATCCGGTGACTCGTTCTACGTCACGACGCCCATCTTCTACGTCAACGACGTGCCGCATATCGGTCACGCGTACACGGAGGTGGCCGCTGACGTTCTCGCTCGCTGGCATCGGCAGGCGGGTGACGACACCTGGCTGCTGACCGGCACGGACGAGCACGGCCAGAAGATCCTGCGCACCGCCACGGCGAACAACGTGACGCCGAAGCAGTGGGCCGACCAGCTCGTCGAGACGGCCTGGAAGCCGCTGCTCGAGACGGTTGACATCGCCAACGATGACTTCATCCGCACTACCGACGCGCGCCACGAGGAGGGCGTCGCCGCCTTCATTCAGCAGTTACAGGACGATGGCCACATCTACGAGGGCGAGTACGAGGGCTACTACTGCGTCGGCTGCGAGGAGTACAAGTCGCGCGACGAGCTCATCGAGACGGAGACCGGGGACTACGCGGGCGAACTCGTGTGCGCCATCCACTCCCGCCCGGTCGAGATCCTGAAGGAGAAGAACTACTTCTTCCGGATGAGCGACTTCGGCCAGCAGCTGCTCGACCTCTACGAGTCGCAGCCCGACTTCGTGCAGCCCGAGAGCGTGCGTAACGAGATCATCCAGTTCGTGAAGCAGGGTCTCGAAGACCTGTCGATCTCGCGATCCACGTTCGACTGGGGCGTGCAGGTGCCGTGGGACCCGACGCATGTCATCTACGTCTGGTTCGACGCGCTGCTCAACTACGTCACCGCGGTCGGCTACGGCGACCCGGCCCATGACGGCCCGACCAGCGACGGGGAGTTCCGCCGCCGCTGGCCCGCGACCCACATCGTCGGCAAGGACATCGCGCGCTTCCACGCCGTCATCTGGCCCGCCATGTTGATGGCTGCCGGACTGCCCGTCCCGCATCGCGTGTTCGGACACGGCTGGCTGCTGGTCGGCGGCGAGAAGATGAGCAAGTCGAAGCTGACCGGCATCGCCCCGCAGCAGATCACCGAGGTGTTCGGTTCGGATGCCTTCCGTTACTACTTCCTGCGCGCGATCGCCTTCGGGCAGGACGGCTCCTTCAGCTGGGAGGACCTCTCGGCCCGCTACCAGGCCGAGCTCGCCAACGGTTTCGGCAACCTCGCCTCGCGCGTGGTGGCCATGGTCACGCGCTACTTCGACGGGGTCGTCCCCGCCGCCTGTGAGTACCTGGATGCCGACCTCGCCATCCAACGGACCGTCGCGGTCGCCGCGGCGACTGCCGACGCCGCGATCGATCGACTCGCGATCCACGAGTCGATCGCCGCGGTGTGGACGATCGTCGACGAGCTGAACGGCTACATCACCGAGCAGGAGCCGTGGGTGCTGGCCAAGGAGCGGGCCACCCGCGACCGGCTCTCAACCGTGCTGTACACGGCATCCGAGGGTCTGCGGGCTCTCGCCGTGCTGCTCAGCCCGGTGCTGCCGAAGGCGACGACGACGCTGTGGGACGCTCTCGGCGCACCTGCGGGACTCGGCGCGCTCACTGCGCAGCCGATCCGTGCCGCAGGCGACTGGGGCCAGCTGCCTGCCGGCAGCACGGTGACGCCGCTGACCGGGCTGTTCCCGCGCATCGAGGAGACCGTCGGCGCCGTCTCAGGCGCTGCGTGACCGAGCCGTTCCTGCGAGCGCGCCACGTCGGGCCGGACGATCCGGCCCGGGGCGGCCGCGATCGTGGCTGGCCACCGCTCCCGGAAGCGCTCGTCGTGGGGGTGTACGACAACCACACGCACCTGGAGATCGCCGACGGGGTCACCCCGCTCGACTACCGCGAGCAACTCGATCGGGCGTCCAGCGTGGGGGTGCGCGGTGTCGTCCAGGTCGGCACCGACCTGGTGACCTCCCGCTGGAGCGCCGAGATCGCGTCGCACGAACCCCGCGTGCTGGCGGCGGTGGCGCTGCATCCGAACGAGGCTCCCGTGCTCGAGGCGGCGGGGCTGCTCGATGAGCACCTGGCGGGCATCGCCGAGCTGGCAGCGCGGGCGCGGGTGGTGGCGATCGGCGAGACCGGGCTCGACTTCTTCCGGACGCCCGACGAGACCGGGCAGCGCGCCCAGTTCCGCAGCTTCGAGGCGCACATCGAGCTGGCCAAGCAGCAGAACCTGGCCATGCAGATCCACGATCGGGATGCCCACGCTGAGGTGCTCGCGACGCTGCGCCGGGTGGGCGCGCCCGAGCGGACGGTGTTCCACTGCTTCAGCGGTGATCGGGAGTTCGCGAAGCTCGTCGCCGACTCGGGCTGGTATCTCTCGTTCGCGGGCACCGTCACCTTCAAGAACGCGCAGCCGCTCCGGGAGGCGCTCGAGGTCATCCCGCGCTCGCGCATTCTGATCGAGACGGATGCCCCGTACCTCACGCCGATGCCCTTCCGCGGGCGCCCGAACTCGGCGTACCTGATCCCGCACACCCTGCGCGCGATGGCCGCGCACCTCGGCACGGACGTCTCCATGCTGGCGGCGCAGATCAGCTCTAACACCGAGCTCGTCTACGGCCACTGGGACGACCACCACGTGGACCCGCCGACGGGTCCCTTCGAGCTGCCGGCATGACACTGCTGGGGCCGGCCGAGATCCGCGACCTCGCCGAGCGGCTCGACTTGCAGCCCACGAAGAAGCTCGGCCAGAACTTCGTGGTCGACGGCAACACGGTCCGCAAGATCGTGCGCACCGCCCGGGTCGAACCCGGCGACGAGGTTCTCGAGGTCGGACCGGGCCTGGGCTCGCTGACCCTCGGGCTGCTCGAGGCGGGCGCGCGCGTGACCGCGGTCGAGATTGACGGGCGGCTCGCGACGCAGTTGCCGCTCACCGTCGAGGTGCTCGCGCCCGAGACACTGGAACGGCTCACGGTGATCACCGACGACGCCATGAAGGTCATCGATCTGCCCGGCGCTCCGACACGGCTCGTCGCGAACCTGCCGTACAACGTCTCGGTGCCCGTCCTGTTGCACCTGCTCAGCACGGTGCCGACGCTCGAGACCGCTCTCGTCATGGTGCAGGCGGAGGTGGGGCAGCGGATCGCGGCCGATCCGGGATCGAAGATCTACGGCTCGCCGAGCGTGAAGGCCGCCTGGTACGGCCACTGGGCCACCGCCGGGCAGGTGAGCCGCCAGGTGTTCTGGCCGGTGCCGAACGTGGATTCGATCCTGGTGTCGTTCGAGCGCGGCCCGCGGCCCGGCTCCGAGGAGGAGCGCGTGGCCACCTTCGCCCTCGTGGATGCCGCCTTCGGGCAGCGCCGCAAGATGCTGCGTCAGGCGCTCGCCGAGCTGCACGGCGGCTCGGCCGCCGCATCCGCTCGCCTGGAGGGCGCGGGCATCGACCCGACACTGCGAGGCGAGCAGCTGACGATGCCGGACTTCCTGGCGATCGCTCGCGCACACTGAATCGACCCGCCTTTCCCGTTGGTTAGGGTGGAAGGCATGGTTCGCACGGTGCACGTCAGGGCTCCGGGCAAGATCAATGTCTTCCTCAAGGTCGGCGCACTGCTCGACGACGGATTCCACGACGTCGCCATCGCCTATCAGGCCGTCTCGCTCTACGAGGATGTGCGCGTCTCCGAGGCCGACGACTTCCACGTCGAGATCACCGGCAGCGTCGAGTTGAGCCGGGTTCCGACCGACGGCAGCAACATCGCGATCAAGGCCGCGCGCCTTCTGGCCGCCAAGACTGGCTACCGGGGCGGTGCGTCCATCGAGATCGCGAAGCACGTGCCCGTCACCGGCGGCATGGGCGGGGGATCGGCGGATGCCGCGGCCACCTTGGTCGCCTGCGACGCCCTCTGGGGCACCGAGGTGCCGCGTGAGGAGTTGATCGACCTTGCCCGCAAACTCGGCTCGGACGTGCCGTTCGCGTTTACCGGCGGCACGGCGATCGGTACCGGACGCGGTGACGAGCTCTCGCCCGCTCTCGCCCAGGGGACCTTCCAGTGGGTGCTCGCGATCGCCGATTTCGGCCTCTCGACGCCCGAGGTGTACCGCGAGCTCGACGCGCATCGCGAGCGGCACGCGCAGGACATATTCCCCGTCGACCCGCGCCCGATGGTCGACACCGACGTACTGCAAGCGCTGCGGGCGGGCGATCCGGCGATGCTCGCCGAGGCTATGCACAACGACCTCCAGGCGCCCGCCCTGCACCTCCAGCCGAGCCTGACCGAGGTCATCGAGCTGGGCGAGCAGAACGGTGCGCTCGCCGGGATCATCTCCGGCTCCGGTCCGACCGTCGCCTTCCTGACCCCGGATCTGGATGCCGCGCTCGAGCTGCAGGTCGCCCTGTCGTCGGCTCGGCTGACGGTCGTGCGCGCCTCGGGCCCAGTGCACGGCGCCCGCATCGTGAGCGACTAGTAGCTCTGCGGCTGCGTGAAGAACCCGGCCGGGTCGTACTTCTTCTTGATCGAGTCGAGCCGCGGCAGGTTGTCGCCCCAGTACGCCGTCCCGGGGTCGGCGAGCGAGGCGTCCGGGTAGTTCACGTAGGCGTGGTCGCCCCAGTGCGGCGTCATGGCGGCGCGGAATCCGCGCACGTAGGCGTCGATCGGCCCGGGGTCTGCGCCGTCGGGGAAGGTGCCGGTGTACTGCACGGTCCAAAGTGCTGAGCGGTGCGGGAACGCCGTCGCGTCGCCCGCGACGGTCGCGACCTGGCCCCCCAGGGCATCCATCGAGATGCCGCCCTCGCGGATGCCGGCCACGGCCTGCGCCGCCTGCACCTGCGCGAGGAGCGCCGAGATCCCGCCGCCATCGAGGGCCGTGTACCCGATGCTCGAGGTACCCGAGCTGGACTCGCGCACCAGCTTGCCGCCGGGGCCGGTCGTACACTCGCTCATCGGGAGGCCGAGGCATCCGGCGTAGTCCAGCATCGAGTCGCGGTAGCTGCGGGTGACGGAACTGTGGGCGAGGGGCGCGGGCAGCCCGGCCAGCAGCGGGGCCAACTGGGTCGCGAGGTCGGCGGCCGGCCCGGTCCAGGTGCCCGAGACGCCGACACTCGGGCCGTCCGGGTGCTTGGCGAGTCCGCCGAGCAGCTTGAGGGTCGACCAGTTGCGCGGGTCCGAGGTCGGCGCCCACTTCTGCCAGGTGCCGACCACGGCGGCGGCCGAGGCGAAGGGAAACGCGTAGTGCCACTCGGTGACGGTCGGCGCGGGCCGGGTCGCGAAGGTCAGCTTCGTGACCACGCCCAGGATGCCGCCCCCGCCGCCGCGCGAGGCCCAGAAGAGATCGCTGTCCGAGGTGGTGTTCGCGGTGTGCACCACGCCGTCCGCCGTCACCAGCTCGATCTCGGTGAGCTGATCGCACGCCAAGCCGAAGGAGCGCACCAGCACGCCGACCCCGCCGCCGAGCGTCAGCCCGGTGATGCCGACGGTCGCGCACGAGCCGCCCGCGATCGCCCGACCCCGCGATCCGACGGCGTCGTAGACGGCGGCGAGGGTCGCGCCCGCTCCGACGACCACCGAACTCGCGTCGGCGCTGAACGCGATCGTGTCGAGCGCGGCCGTGCTGATCACGAACGACGCCGGCACGCCGCTGCCCGCCGCTCCGCCCGCCGACCAACCGACGTAGTTGTGGCCCCCGGCGCGGAGAGCGACCGGCAGCCGGTACGTCCGCGCGAAGGCCAACGCCGCGCCGACGTCGGCCGCGCTCGCCACCTGCAGGATCGCGAGCGGCTCGGCGGCGTCGAATCGCGGGTTCTCGGTGAGCTTGGCGACCGCGAACCCCTGGCTGCTCGGCAGCAGGAGCGACCCGGTGACGGCGGACCTCAGCGCGGCCCAATCGGGCGGCCCCACCGACGCGGACGGCGAGCCCGTGGGATGCGCGGTGGGCACGCAGCCCGCAAGAAGGAGGGTGCCCGCGGCACCCAGTACGAATCCCCGCCGACCCAGCTCGGTCACGGGCCTAGCGTAGGGCCGCGGGTCGGCGTCGCAGAGGCAAGCACGGTTGCAGCTGCGGTGCCCGGTGCGGCTCAGCCCCGCAGGTGCGCCTTATAGAACGCGGTTTGCACGGCGGCGTAGATGGCGAGCTGCCCGGCGGCGGTCGGGTGCACGTCGTCCGACTGCATCCAATCGGGATGCCCACCGAGCGGTTGACCGATGTCGAGGAACTGACCACCGACCTTCGTGACGGCATCGTGCATCTGGGCGTCGACATCCACCAACTGTTCGGGGACGGCGGTATCGCCCCACACGGTGCTCAGTCCGATGATGTGGGCGTCGGGCAGGGCGAGTCGCAGCTGCGCGAGTTGCGACTCGGTCTCGGGCAACAGGGCGCTGTTGCTCTCGCCGAAATCGTTGCTGCTGCCTTCAATAATCACGGTGTGCGGATGCAGCGCCACGGCTTTCGCGACCAGGCCCGCGAAGGTCTCGGCGCAGTCCGAATCGTCGCCGACGGTCAGGAATCCGGCGCCGTCGCAGGCGAGGTTGTCGAGCCGCCAGCCGTTCTGCGCGGCCAGCAGCGCGGGCCAGGCCTCGGCGGCGGTGAGCCCGTGGCCCTTCATGATGGAGTCGCCGATCGCGACGACGCCCGGGTGCGCGACGACCGTGGCGGTGTTCGAAGCCGAAGCAGACCCCGAAGCCGAAGCCGAAGCCGAAGCCGAAGCCGAAGGAGCGTGAACCTGCAGCGACATCGGATCGGATCCCGAGCATCCCGCGAGCAGCAGCGCGCCCGTCGCGACGGCGACGATCGCAGCAGAACGGAGCAGTCTCACCCTTGCAGGCTAGGCCGCGGAATCCCAGCGCCCGCTGTGAAAGTAGGCTCGACCCATGGCACATCTGCTCGGCGCGGAGAGCATCTCGCTCGAGTACCCCACCAAAGTCGTCTTCGAGAACGTCACCGTCGGCATCGACGAGGGCGACCGGATCGGCGTCGTCGGTCGTAACGGCGATGGCAAGACGACCCTGCTGCGCATGCTCGCAGGGCGCCTGCAGCCCGACTCCGGGCGGGTCACCCGCCGGGGCGGCGTGACGATCGGGATGCTCGATCAATCCGATGCGCTCGCCACCGGGCTGACCGTCTCCGAGTCGATCGTCGGCGATCGACCCGAGTACGAGTGGGCAAGCGATGCCCGCGTGCGCGACGTCATCGAGGGCCTCGTGGGCGACATCCGCTGGGATGCCCTGGTCGACGACCTCAGCGGCGGGCAGCGTCGCCGGGTCGCCCTGGCCTCCGTGCTCACACACGACTGGGACGTCGTCTTCCTCGACGAGCCCACCAACCACCTCGACGTCGAGGGCGTCGCCTGGCTCGCTCAGCACCTCAAGAAGCGCTGGGCCGCTACCTCCGGCGGGCTTGTGGTGGTGACCCACGATCGCTGGTTCCTCGACGAGGTCTCGACCGACACCTGGGAGGTGCACGACGCGACGATCGAGCCTTTCGAGGGCGGCTACGCGGCGTACATCCTGCAGCGCGTCGAGCGCGACCGCATGGCTGCGGCCTCCGAGTCGAAGCGGCAGAATCTGATGCGCAAGGAGCTTGCCTGGCTGCGGCGCGGGGCTCCCGCCCGGTCGACGAAGCCGAAGTTCCGGATGGATGCCGCCGCCGCCCTGATCGACGACGTGCCGCCCATCCGCGACTCCGTCTCGCTCGCGCGCCTCGCCGTCAACCGCCTGGGCAAGGACGTGGTGGACCTGCTCGACGCCACCGTGACCTACCCGACGATCGAGCCCGACGGCCGTGTCGGGTCGCGCGAGGTGCTGCATCCGATCGAGTGGCGGATCGCGCCGGGGGAGCGCACCGGCATCCTGGGCGTGAACGGCGCGGGAAAGTCGACCCTTCTCGGGCTCGTCGCGGGCACGGTCGAGCCGACCACCGGGCGGGTGAAGCGCGGCAAGACGGTGAAGCTCGCGATCCTCGATCAGCGCCTCGACGAGCTCGCCGACATTGCGAACGACCGGGTCAGCGCGGTCATCGCGCGCGAGAAGACGTCGTTCAACAGCGGCGGCGTTGAGCTGACGCCCGGCCAGCTTCTCGAGCGGCTCGGTTTCACGAGCGCCCAGCTCTCGACCCCCGTGAAGGATCTCAGCGGCGGTCAGAAGCGGCGGCTGCAGCTGCTGCTGATCCTGCTGCACGAGCCGAATGTGCTGATCCTCGACGAGCCCACCAACGATCTCGACACCGACATGCTCGCCGCAATGGAGGACCTGCTGGACTCCTGGCCCGGTACCCTGCTCGTGGTCTCGCACGACCGGTACCTGCTGGAGCGGGTGACCGATCAGCAGTACGCCGTGCTCGACGGTCGCTTTCGGCACCTGCCGGGCGGGGTTGAGGAGTACCTGAAGATCCGGGCGGCTCAGATCGCCGGTCGAGTGGGCGGCGATGCCGCCGTGTCGAGACCCACCTCATCCGATTTCGACGCGGGCGCGGGGCGGACGGCTCCGCCGACGGGACTGACCGGTGCCGCCAAACGCGACGCCGAGAAGGAGCTCGCTGCCGCGAACCGTCGCCTGGCGAAGTACACAGATCAGATCGCGGCAAAGCACGCCGAGTTGGCCGCGCACGACCAGAACGACTACATCGGTCTCGGGACGCTGCAGTCCGGGCTGGCCGAGCTGGAGTCCTCGTCGGCGAAGCTCGAGGAGCGTTGGCTCCAGCTGAGCGGACTGCTCGAGGGCTAGAACCGGCAGGCTCAAAACCCGCCACCTCCGCCACCTCCGCCGCCCCCACGCACCCACTGGTGCGCCCACGATCGCCGCGCCCAGCGCCACCGCGAACAGGACGGCAAGGGTCGCCGAGACGCGGCCGTCAGTCGTAGTCGAGGCTGAGCTTGCGCAGCAGGGCGCTGAGGCGCTCCTGGTCGGCGGGGGACAGGGTCTGGAGCAGCTGGGCCTCGCCGGTGAGCAGCTCGCTGATCGCGTCATCCACCGCCCGTCTGCCGCGGTCGGTCATCACGACGAGCACGCCGCGACCATCGTGCGGATCGGTGTGGCGTTCGACGAGCCGACGTTCGACGAGCCGGTCGATGCGGTTGGTCATGGTGCCGCTCGAGACCAGGGTCTGCTGCAGGAGCGCCTTCGGGCTGAGCTGGTACGGCGCCCCGGCCCGGCGGAGAGCGGCGAGCACGTCGAACTCCCACGGCTCCAGATCGGAGGCCTCGAAGGCGGTGCGCCGAGCCCGGTCGAGGTGCTTTGCCAGACGGGCGACGCGGGAGAGCACCTGCATCGGCGAGAAGTCCACGTCCGGTCGCTCCCGCGACCAGTCGTCGACGATGCGATCGACTTCGTCGGAGGTGGGCATCGCCCCATTATCGACCGTCGGGTGTCGCAGGCGCGCGAGACCGACCTGTCTACTGTGACCTGATCGTTACCTTCTGGAAACTCTCGACGTCCCCTGTTCACTTTCTGTGCTGTGGCCGTACACGTCGCTGAGCAGTTTCGTTCAGCGCCCGAACCTGTACTTCATTTCGCCCCGCTTCCCCCGGCGGTCGGTACATCCCCCTGAACCCCCTGAACAGGATGCGGCGCAATGACGGTCGGTCCCCGCATCGTGTTCACGCGCTTCGCGTCGAGCACGAGCCCCAAGCTGCGGCCTTGGCGAGAGCACGTCCGTCGTGTGACCGGCACGGCGCCCGACCTGATCGGTCTCGACGGTGAGACGGCATCGGTCATCGTGTGGAACCTGGTCTCGGCAAACAATCGCGAGCTGGGCCGTGGCGCCCACATCTATCAGCGTTTCGACGACGCGGTTCTGGGCGCCGAACGGCTCATCGCCGAGAGCGGCGAGCTGGAGGTCACGCCCGTCAGCGGTGATCGCGACGGGGTCTATGGCTGGCGTGCCGCACACGCCGGAACCACCGAGCTCGTCTGCGCGCGCTGGTACCAGACCGATCGCGATCGGCAGCACTCGATCGCCATTGCACTCGTCGCTCTACGTGGCGCCTCACTGCGCGAAGGCGCCCGATCGAACCACCCGTCGTTGATGGCGGGGGAGCGGGCGGCCTTCGATGACTGACGCGCCCACCGCGGTGCTCGAGCCGGCATCGGCACCCGAGCCTGGTCCGCTCGTCGAAGACAAGCCGCGCTCGCTGAAGGCCAAGAGCGACCGGAGTGATCTGCCGTTCCGGATCGGCACCCGCACAGCCGCCAGCGCGGTACTCGCGATCATGCTGCTGGTCGGCGTGTTCCTGCTCCTGCAGGGTGGCCAGGCACTCTCCGCCGCGGGTCCCCTCAAGTTCCTCACGACGCAGAGCTGGGAGCCGAACTCGGGTGTCTTCGGCATCGCCGCCGTGATTCTCGGCTCGATCTTCATCGCGCTGACCGCCATCGTCGTCGCGGTGCCTCTCGCGACCGGCACCGCGCTGTACATCAGCGAGTACGCGCCGCGACAGATCAAACAGGGGCTCGTCACCCTCGTCGACCTGATGGCTGCGGTGCCGAGCGTCGTGTACGGCCTCTGGGGTCTCAAGGCCCTGCAACCGAACATCACAGGCGTATCGCAGTTCATCGCGACCTGGTTCGGGTGGATTCCAATCTTCCACGTCGACGGCTTCGACCCGTCCGACCCGCTGTCCAGCCCCACCACCTTCACGTCGTCGACGTTCATCATCGGGCTCGTCGTCGGCATGATGGTCGCCCCCATCACCTGCTCGATCATGCGCGAGGTCTTCACTCAGGCTCCAATTGGCGAGCGCGAAGGCGCTCTCGCGCTCGGGGCCACCAAGTGGGGAATGATCCGCCGAGTCGTGATCCCCTTCGGTCGCGGCGGCATGATCGGCGGCACGATGCTCGGGCTGGGTCGCGCGCTCGGCGAGACGATCGCGGTCGCGCTGATCGTCAGTCCGGTCTTCGTCGTTCAACCGCAGATCCTCAAAAGCGGGGCCAACTCGATCTCCGCCCTGATCGCCCTCCGCTACAGCGAGTCGTCGCCGTTCGAGATCTCGGCACTGATGGCCGCCGGGCTCGCGCTCTTCATCCTCACTCTGATCGTCAACTTCGGCGCGTCCCTCGTCATCTCGAGATCACGATCCGGAGCGTCGAGCGACTGATGACTGCCACCCTTCCCGCCGCTGCAGCACCCGCGGCCTCGCCGCAGCCCACGCCGCCGCTGCCCTCTTTAGATGAGCCGCGGGTCGCCGCCGAGGCGACCGAGGTGCGCCGCAGCACCGGCGCGATCCGTCGCACGGACATCTTCGGCATCCTCGGTGCGGCGGCCGCGGCTATCGCCTTATCGCTCTGGCTGATGACCCAGTTGCTGATCTTTCAGGGAATCCTTCCGTTCGTCGGCTTCGCCTACATCTTCTTCGTGATCATCTACGGGATCGTCACCCGCTTCGACGAGTCGGGCATGGCGGTCCGAGATCGGCTGGTTTCGGTCCTTGTGCACTCACTTGCACTGGTGCTGATGCTCGCGCTGGTCTGGGTCGTCGGCTTCACCTTCATCTCGGGATTCCCGCCACTGCTCCACCTGAACTTCTTCACCACCGACATGAGCGCCGCCGGCCCGCTGGACCCGCTGACGCGAGGTGGGATTCTTCACGCGATGGTGGGCACGCTGATCATGATCAGCATCGCTCTGGCCATCAGCATCCCGCTGGGCGTGGCGACTGCCGTCTACCTGAGCGAGTTCCCCGGCCGTTACTCTCGCGTCATCCGCACGGTCGTCGAGGCGATGACAGCGTTGCCGTCCATCGTCGCGGGTCTGTTCATCTACGCGACCGTCATCCTGCTGCTCGGATTCCCGCGGTCGGGCTTCGCGGCATCGCTTGCCATCACGGTCATGATGTTGCCGATCATCATCCGTTCGTCGGATGTCGTGCTCCGGCTCGTACCCGGCGGATTGAAGGAGGCGTCCCAAGCCCTCGGCTCGAGCCGCTGGCGCACCGTCTGGCACGTGGTGCTTCCGACGGCACGCTCGGGGCTCACGACCGCCGTCATCCTCGGCACGGCCCGCGGAGTCGGCGAGACATCTCCGGTTCTGCTCACCGCAGGACTCACGACGTTCTTCAACTTCAACCCGTTCTCGGGGCCGATGATCTCGCTGCCGCTTGCGACATACACCTTCGTCAAGTCGCCGGAAGAGAACTTCGTGCAGCGTGGATTCGGCAGCGCCGCCGTCCTCATGCTGCTGGTGCTCGTCCTGTTCATCATCGCGCGCCTCATCGGCGGCCGGGGCCCCGGCGTGCTCACCGCACGTCAGCTCCGCCGCCGCTTGCAGCAGTCGCGTGGCGACGACTACCGATTCCGCGCTCGTGAACTGGGTATCGCGAAGGACGGCCGCAAGGCGGTCTCTCTTGCCACGCCAGCTCCACCCACGCAGCCTCAGTCCTCAGTCGTGTCGAAAGCCGCTGACACCACCGTCAAGTCCAGGTTCCGGCGAGGCCGGAACGCAGGGGGAACATCGTGAACAAGCTGCGAATCGGCGTCGTCACACTGACCGCGATTGCGATCGTCGGGCTGGTCGGGACCGGCACCGCCCCCGCTCAGGCTGCGTCGAAAGACGTTGGCGCCAACTACGCCACGATCTCGGGCATCGGATCGACATGGTCGGCCAACGCCCTGCAGCAGTGGGCACGCAACGTTCTTAGCAACTACCACTGGAAGGTCAACTACTCGGATGCTGGCTCCTCCGCGGGCCGGCAGGCGTTTGCCCTCCCCAACGGTGGTGCCGACTTTGCCGTTTCGGAGATCCCGTACGCACTGAAGAACAGCGACAGCGTCGACCCGCCGCCCGCGCGCAAGTTCGCTTACATGCCGATCGTCGCGGGCGGAACCTCGTTCATGTACAACCTGGTGATCGGAGGCAAGCGCGTCACCAACCTCCGGCTCGCGGGCGCCACCGTGACCAAGATCTTCGCTGGGGCCGTCACCCGCTGGAACGACCCCGCCATCGCCGCTGACAACCCAGGTCTCGCTCTTCCTGCGATCCCGATCGTGCCGGTGGTCCGCTCCGACGGCTCGGGCACCTCGGCACAGCTCTCGTCGTGGATGCGAAGTCAGTTCCCTGATATCTGGAACGGACTGTGCGGGCGCGCTGGTCGACCGACCAACTGCGGCATCACGTCGAACTTCCCGGCCTTGCCGGGGTTCAAGGCGCAGTCCGGCTCGAACGGCGTCGCTGGGTATGTCGCGCAGCCGCAGTACGTCGGATCGATCACCTACGTCGAGTACTCGTACGCGCTCAACTCGCACTTCCCCGTGGTTAAGGTGCTCAACGCCGCCGGCTACTACACGGAACCGACCGCGGGCAACGTGGCGGTGGCTCTGCTCAAGGCGCAGATCAACCAGGACCAAAGCTCGACCGACTACCTCACTCAGCTTCTGAGCGGTGTTTACACGAACCCCGACCCGCGTACTTATCCGCTCTCGTCGTACTCCTACATGCTCGTGCCGACCGCGCTCGAGTACGGATTCACCAACGACAAGGGCCTCACTCTGGCTGCATTCGCCGACTACTTCCTGTGCGAAGGCCAACAACAGGCAGATGTGCTCGGCTATTCGGCACTGCCGATCAACCTGGTGCAGGCGGGCCTGGATCAGGTGCTGAAGATCCCGGGTGGCGACCCGGCGAACGTCAACATCGCCAAGTGCAACAACCCGACCTTCTCGGCGGACGGCTCGAACAAGCTGGCGACCACCGCGCCCCAGCCGCAGGCCTGCGACAAGCAGGGCGCGACGCAGTGCGCGACCGGGACTGGCGGCGCGGCGGGCACGTCCACCGCGGTGACGACCGGGGGAAAAGCCACCGGCACGACGACGGGATCGGGTGGGACGGCGGCGTCATCGGGCACCAACGGGTCCACGGGCACGACCTCCGGGATCGACTCCTCAGGAGCATTAGCGGACGCCTCCTCCGATACGCGGCCGGTCACCGTGGCGGGTACTCCCGAGACGATCCCCGCCTCCTCGACGATGGCGGCGCCCGGACTGATCGCTGCCGGAGCGGCAGCTGTCGCTGTGCTGATCGCGATATTCGGACCACCCCTGATGTCCCGCGTGCGACCTCGCGACCGCCCTCGCACCATCCGACCGAGCCGGGCGCGACCTCGCTCCGGATCGGCGATTCCGAGAATTCACCTGCGGTCCCCCCGTAGGGAACGTGCTCCTGGCTCTATCCCGACGGAAGGCTCGTAGCGTGCGCGGCGTGCTCCCCCCCACAGTCCGAACCCAGAGCGTTCGTCGCGCCCTCGTCGTGCGTGTCGCGTGCGTCTTCGTCGCGCTCGGATCGCTCGGCGGCATGGTTCTGGGCGGGGCGTTCTCGTCGACGGCGGCTGCCGATGCGAACTCGTCCTTGACGGTCAGCTGGGCCGGAGACACGAGCACTGCCTCGTCGATTCAGCCGGCCCGCGACCCGAACGGTTTCGAGTACAGCGAGTTCAAAGACATCAAGGTCAAAGTCGACCAGACGCAGAACATCATCGACCAGGCCGTGCGCATCGACGTCTCCGGATTCCAGGGCGGCACCCAGCAGGCGACCGACGGTACCGGTCAGACGTGGTCGACCGCGATGAACTTCATGCAGGCAATGCAGTGCTGGGGTGACCCGGCCTCCGCCACCTTCGCCCAGACCTGCCAGTGGGGCGGCCGCTTCGTCAAGAACAACGGACTGGGCTTCTCGGTCTACGGCGACAACGTTTACCGCGTCGCGGCGCGCGATGTCTCCCCGACCGCTGCCAACCCGGTCGACGTTCCGTTCGTCACCCGGGACGGCGAGTCCTTCACGGGCCGTCAGGTGCTGGATCCGAGCTCGGGCGGCAAGAACTACCCGATTCTTGACGAGTTCAACTCCGACTCGAGCAACGAACTGCAGGGCGCGCGGATCAACAACGACGGGACCGCCAGCTTCGACTTCGAACTCCAGTCCGACATCCAGGCCCCGCAGCTCGGGTGCGGGCGCAACGCCGCCGATCAGCAGTGCTACCTGGTGCTCGTTCCGCGGGGAACGGTCTTCGGGGCCAAGGCGAACGGTGCCACGGGGGACTGCAGCTCCATCTTCGGCGCACACGGCGTCAAGTACGCCTACGGCACGACTCCGGCCATCCAGGCAGGCAGCCCGCTCAACCCGGGGTGCGGTTACTGGAGCAACCGCATTGTGGTCCCGATGAAGTTCAACCAGGTCGCCGGCGCGTGCCCGAGCGGCGCGGAAGAGCGCGTCATCGGATCGCAGTTGGTAATCAGCGCGATGTCCAGCTGGCAGCCGAAGCTCTGCACGGCCGGCGGCGCGACCTTCAGTTTCTCGACGAACCCCGACTCGGTGGCCCGTGCGCAGCTCCTCGAGAAGAAGGCCGACCTGGCATTCACGTCGTATCCGATCGTGAAGGACCAACTGGACGACAGCGATCAGGCCGCCTTCTCGACCACCGCGGTCAGCTACGCGCCCGTCGCAGTCGGCGCGACAACTGTGTCGTTCCTGGCCGATGGAAGCAGTGGCCAGATCAGTTCGATGGTCTTGTCCCCGCGTCTGCTGGCCAAGCTGCTGACTCAGTCCTACCTGTTCGAGTTGCCCAGTTCCGGCGAAGACGGGGGAAACGATGACTACAACCAACTCGCTCCCACGAATCTCTCGTACGTCTATCTCTCGCAGGATCCGGACTTTCAGGCGCTGAACCCCAACTGGGCTCAGTTCATCAGCAACCCCTCGATCGTCCTGCCCGGCCCGGCCGATGGTGACGCTCTTGCTCAGGTGTGGAAGTGGATCCAATCCGACGCCGATGCTCGGGACTTCCTCAACGGAAAAGAGGATTCCTGGCACATGAAAATCAACCCGTACTACCTGCCGGTCGGGAGCCCGGACGCTCATGTTCCCGCCTACGACGTTACGACGGGTGCCCGACTGCCCAACGATGTGCCGGTGGGTCTGCACAACCTCGATGGCAGCCCCCAGTCCCTTGCGACGGCCCCCATCGGCTACTTCCTCAAGGAAGACGCGTCGGCCGTGCCGCACAAGCTCGGCGTCGAGACCAGCCGCTTCGACTCGATCCAGGCTTCCCCGTACGTCGACGACTTCGTCAAAGCGGCCGTCGTCACCTTCCGCGCCAACCCCGGAGCGAAGACCGGGTGGGACCCGACGGCCATCAAGACGGATGGCACATTCGGCGACTGGGTCTCCGGCGGCCCTCAGGTTCCGGGCCAGCGTTTCGTGATCTCGATCACGGATGCCGCAGCGACGGCCCGATACGACCTCACTCCCGCGGGGCTTCGCGCTGCCAATGGCACGGCAGTCTCCAGGCCCGATCCCACCTCTATGGCCGCCGCCGTTACGTCGGGCCTCGTCGCGACGAGCGTCGCCGCCGTCAAGCAGGTCGATCCCGCGAAGGTTTCCGCGTCGAGCTACCCGCTGACGACGGTCGTCTATGCAGCCGTCAATCTCACCGCCGCCACGAGCGCGGCGCGCGGCGTCATCTCCAAGATGATCAAGTACGTGGTGGGCGACGGCCAGACTCTGGGCGCCGAGGTCGGGCAGCTCCCGGTCGGCTACCTGCCCTTGACGGGCGACCTTCAGTCGCAGGCCACTGCAGCAGCGACGGCGATCGCGAGTTACACCCCATCCGCATCGGACAGCAGCGAGACCTTCGTCACCGGGAACAACACCGGGACGTCGAGTAGTAGCTACGACGACGGGGGCGCGACCAGCACGGGGGCCGGAGACGCCGCCACTTCCGGGCCCAAGGTGACGGCCACAGGCGACCAGTCCGTCGAGGGCCTGACGCCTGCGTCATCCACGTTCCCGCTCGGGGAGATCTTCCTCGCCGTCGCCCTCGGGGTCGGGCTCGTCGGCGCGATTTTCTCGCCGCTGGTCATCCGTGGATTGGGTCGCTCATGACTCTCACAAACTTTTCGTTCCGCCACGCCCAGGAACGGAAAACCCCCTCGCCGCTGAGTGAGATCTCGGCGAGGGGGGCGTCCGATCGGACGGAAACGCATGGGCAGAATAACAACGAAAGCTGGCAGTAATGCTGAAGAAGAACAAGCTGCGCCTTGGCGTGGCGACGACGGCCGCCCTGGCCGCCTGTGCTCTGGCGTTCACCGCGATGCCCGCGTACGCCGACCCGACCGGATTCAAGACCCTTTCGGGTGTTGGTTCGGACACCATTCAGGACGTGCTCAACGGCCTCGGCTCGCAGATCCCCGCGATCGGTTCCTACGACGCAGTCAACCCGTCCACCCAGGTCGGCGGCGACAGCATCGTTACCAAGCTCAGTGGCAACAGCTACATCCGTCCGAACGGTTCGGGTCAGGGCGTCCAGGCGCTCAGCGACTCGATCGAGAGTGGCACCCACAAGTGGAACGGCGTCGACGTCACGGGTCAGATCGACTTCGCGCGCGCGTCGGGCTTCCAGGGCTCCGCGGGTACCGACCTCGCCTACATCCCGTTCGCAGTTGACGCCGTCACCTACGCCGTCAACGCCGGTAGCGACTGGGCTCGCAACATTCCGCTGGGCGCCGCGGGTGGCAGCACCACCAGCCTCACGCTGTACAACGTCTACCACTGCACCAAGACCACCTACGGCGACAGCGACGGCAACACGGTCACCATCCACCCGCTGGTTCCGCAGTCCGGTTCCGGTACGGCCAAGTTCTGGGCTTCGACGCTCGGGTTCAGCGACACCGCGCTTCCGAGCTGCGTCAAGCGCGTGAACACGGACAGCACCCCGGTCGGCATCGAGGAGCACAACGGTACGACGATTGACGACGCTGGCGACATCGTGCCGTTCTCGATCGCTCAGTACATCGCGCAGGGCAACCACGCGTCGATCGCTCAGGCGTTCGGCACGACGGTCAACGAGCGTCGCGGCAACGTGGTGCTCGGCTCGATCGGTGGACAGCCGGCCCTCCGTGAGGTTGGAACGACGACCGTCATGAACCCGAGCTTCCCGGTCACCCGGTCGGTCTTCAACGTCGTCTCGACCAGCCGCATCACGGGTTCCGACCCGATCGTTGCGACCTTCGTCGGTGCCGGTTCGGCAGTCTGCAGCCAGACCGCGCTCATCCAGAAGTTCGGCTTCCAGACGGTTGCAAACTGCGGCGACACCACGCTGCAGGGTGCTTTCACCCAGTAGTCCGTGTTCCTCACCCCTTTCAAAACAGTTCCCCAACTCCCACGCAAAGGAAAAATTTCTCCCATGAACAAGTTCACGCAGCGCTTCGCCGCTGTTCTCGCCACCGGCGCGCTCGTCGCCGCCGGTCTGGCGCTCACGGCCACGGCCGCGAACGCTGACCAGGCCACTGGAAACATCAAGCTGTACGCCGCGGGATCGGCCGGTGCAACCAGCGCCGCTAGCGTTCTCGCCGGTGGCAGCTCGACCGCGAACCCGATGTACTGGGGTATCTCGATCGACCAGATCTGCCCGACGGGCTTCCGCCAGGCCGAGAGCATCCAGATCGCTCAGCTCGGTAACCCGGCGGCGGGCGTGAACGGTCGTCTCGGTGGCATCGGTTCGTTCCAGGACCCGTCGACTGACGGTGTGTACGGCGTGAACGGCCTCAAGCCGTCTGACGCCAGCATCGCGATGGACGAGACCGCGACCGCTCCGGCGCAGAACCCGTATGTCGACAACAACCGTTCGCTCGAGACGGCTGCGCCGGCTCTGACGACGGGGACGTTCGAACTGCGGTACTACTGCTACGCGGACGCCAGCCAGCCTGACTTCGCCAACGACAAGTACTTCAGCATCACGCTGAACTTCGACAAGACCGCCCACACCTGGGCAGTTCCGGTTGCCAAGATCGCCACCACCACGGCGATCACGGCCTCGGCTGACCAGACCGCCAAGACGGCCACCATCGCCACCACGGTGAAGAAGGCGTCTGACGGCACCACCTCCACGACGGCAACTGGCTCGGCGACGGTCAACCAGACCGCCCCGACCGCTGCCACCCTCGGCACTGTCACGATCGTCAATGGTCTCGCGACCTTCACGACCGCGGCACTGACGCCGGGAACCGTGTACAGCTTCACGGTGACGTATGCAGGTGACGCCGCATTCAATGGCTCCACCTCGTCCACGGCGACGGTCAGCATCAACGGTTCCCTCACCGGTGCGACGAACATCACGTTCGACGTGCTTGCGGGTGCGAACCCCGGTGGGCTCGTGCTGTCGAACGTCCCGACCTCGGTCGACCTCGGTGCTGCCACCTACAACGCCGGCCTCCTGACGGCGTCGAACCTGACCGGGTTCAGCGGCATCACCGTGACCGACAACCGTTCGCTCGACGCGGCCTCCTGGGCGCTCACGGGTTCGGTGTCGGACTTCACCAGCGGCACCAAGACGCTGTCCGGCAAGTACCTCGGTTGGACCCCGTCGCTCACCAGCGGCCCGGCCGGCGCACTGGCCGGCTCGACTGTGCTGCCCGCAGCTGAGTCTGCGGCAACCGGTGGCCTGAAGGTCGTCAGCACGCTCGCCACCGCGCCGATTGTCAACGGTTCGCCGGTGACGGTCGTCAAGGCCGGCCTGAACGTGGCGATCCCGGCGAACTCCGCCACGGGTCACTACTCGGCGCTGCTCACGCTGACGCTTGGCTAAGCACACTGCATAAAGCGGGCCGGGGTCGGACGTTCGCGTCCGGCCCCGGCTCATCAGCCGCTTCCCCCGGACTTCCAGAGTTTCTCTAGTCACACCGCGCCCCATCCCAGAAACGCAGGTCATCACCATGAATCGCACACTCGTCGCGCTGGCGGCTGTTCTCACCCTCGGGTTGGCACTCGCGCCCGTCGTGTCCGCGAGCGCGGCCGACGCGCCGCCCTCGATCTCATGGAGCGTGCAACCTGCAAGTGAGACAGGTCGGGATGGTCGTCTCGCCTTTGCCTACGGGGTGAACCCGGGCACCGAGATCGACGACTACGTGGTGGTCTCGAACCTGGGCTCCGCTGCTCAGACCTTCAGCGTCTACGGAACCGATGCACTGACCCAGTTCGACACCGGCTCATTCGGATTGCTTCCTGCGGCGACGAAGCCGAAGGACGCCGGCTCATGGATCACCACCAAGACCGACCAGATCACCGTCGAGCCGAGCCAATCGGCCACGATCCCCTTTCGGATCCTCGTGCCGTCCGACGCCACCCCCGGTGACCACACCGCCGGTGTGATCGCGTCGGTGAGCACCGCCGCGCCCGGCAAGAAGAACGGGATCGGCATCGATCAGCGCGTGGCGGCTCGTGTCTACATCCGCGTCGCGGGTCAGCCGGTCTCGA
Organism: Microbacteriaceae bacterium; assembly: GCA_025352325.1. Classification (GTDB taxonomy): domain Bacteria; phylum Actinomycetota; class Actinomycetes; order Actinomycetales; family Microbacteriaceae; genus Lysinimonas. Next base: position 51,895 of record JANXTR010000041.1, read on the forward strand.
AGGTGTCGGCGACGGGTGCCGTCGTCGGGTTCAGCCCCTCGTGGAATCCCTTCGGAGGCGGCGACGCCACCGTCGACTACGACGTGCGCAACGGCGGCAATGTCCGGGAAGACGTCGCTCAATCGGTCACACTCAACGGACCCTTCGGCATCCAGCTCGCCCAGCTGAAGGTCGCGCCGGTAGTGAACATTCTCCCCGGCCAGGCCACGCACATCCATCAGAGGGTGTCCGGGATCGCAGCCCTCGTAATTCTGTTCGCCGATGTCAAGCTCACCCCGAGTGCTCCGACCGACCTGGTCGACAAGTCGCAGCTGCGGGATCAGAACGGCAACCCGCTGCCCAAGCTCGTCGAACCGAAGTTCACCGCGGCGACCGCGTCGGCTCTGACCGCCGCCATCTCGTGGACGTTGCTGCTGATTGTGATCGCGATCATCGCGCTGATCTTCCTGGTGGTCCGCTACGTCCGCACCACCAGGGACCGGATGTTCGACGCGATCGACGCCGCCACCGAGCAGGCGCGACTCGACGCCATCCGTGACGCACAATCGGGCACCACCGAGAAGGCGACCGCCGGCGCAGCAGGATACAAGTCGTGAGGGGGCGCACGCTCGTCGCGAGCGCGCTGGTCTTCGGAGCGACCGTCGGTATGACCTGGGGAGCGCTCTCCGCAGCCGCCGAGCCGGGCGACGACCCAACACCGACAGCCACCGCGACCGGCAACAGCCAGGTCGGATTCACCGTGCCGGACACCTCATCGCCCACCCCGTCACCCTCGCCCTCGACGGGTGGCGGTGGACACGGTGGTGGAGGTGGAGGCGGAGGTGCAGGTGGTGGAGGAACGGGGGGTGGCGGCACCACACCGCCGGCCTGCGTGCCCACCACGACCACACCGAAGTTGGACGCTGGCCCGACCAGCGGCGCCGGAACCTTGCGAGTGCGGCCAGGGCACGCCGCCCAAGGTTCTGATGTCGTGGTCACCGGCGACGGATTCCAGCCCGGCGAGAAGGTCGTGCTTGCGCTCTACTCGAGCCCGGTGAAGCTCGGCGTCTTCACAGTCCGCAGCACCGGCCAGGTCTACGCGCAGGTGACGATCCCGCGCCGCACCCAGTTGGGCGCGCACACCATCCAGGCCACTGGATTTCAAGACTGCAAGGTGTCGGCGGCCCAGGTCGAGATCGTCTCGCCGAGCGGCTCCGGCCACAGCAACTTCCCCTGGATGGCCTGGGTCGTCGCCGGGGGAGGGGTGGGGATAGCAGGAGTCTGCGTCTTCCTCGCATTCCTGTTCGGGTGGCTGCCGAATGCCTTCGTCGTCGGCGTCGCCACGAGGGCAGTCCCGTGACGACGATCGCGCCGGAGGCGCCCGCCGTGCCCGAGGAGCCGCGCCTCACAGCTCCAATCCCGTCTGCGCCGACCGCACCACCCAAGCTTCCGTTCTGGCTGCGACCGCCGGCCAATCGGCGCCCGAAGAAGCCGCGGCCCACTCCGCGGGAGGGGCGCTGGTGGATTGGCGTCGTCTGGCTGATGCTTTCGGTGCTGCTGCTCGGCTTCGTGGCGCACGTCGCCCTGTTCGGCATCCTTCAGCATGCCCGCAACCAGGCCGCCGGATATGACGAACTGCGCACCTCGCTCGCCAAAGCGGAGACACCCCTCGGCCAGCTCGACCTGAACGAGAACCTCGTCGCGGCGGGGACCCCGATCGCGCTGCTGAAGATCCCCAAGCTCGGGGTCAGCGAGCTCGTGCGTCAGGGAACATCCTCCGATATCACGCGCCTCGGAGTCGGGCACCGTCGCGACACCCCGATGCCCGGCCAAAGCGGGACCAGCATTCTGTTCGGCCGCCAGTCGAGCTACGGAGGGCCGTTCGGCGTGCTCTCGGCGTTGGTCCCCGGGGATTCGATCACGGTGACCACCGGGCAGCAGACACACACCTTCACGGTGTTCGGACTCCGGCGCCCTGGGGACCCGCTCCCGCAGAAGCTCGTCGGCAACGTAGGTCGGCTCGAACTGATCACCGCGGATGGCCTGCCGCTCGCCCCGAGCGGAGTGCTGTACGTCGACGCCACTCTGAAGGGTGCGCCATCGGAGACGCCGGCGAACGTGTTCACCGAGCGCGCCTTGGACCCGGACGAGAAAGTGATGGCCACCGATGCGAACGGTTGGCTACCCCTGTTGTTCATCTTTCAGTGGTTGGCTATTGCGGCCGTGCTTACGCGTTGGCTCCTCCAAAAGTGGGGGCGCTGGCAGACCTGGATCGTGGCAGCCCCGGTGCTGCTGATCCTCGGCGCCACCACCGCGGACTGTGCGATGGCGCTGCTTCCCAACCTGATCTGACCCCCGAGGATCTCTACATCGTGACCGAGCCAAATCCCGCTCTGCGCCCGAGCATTCAGCCTGTGCCGATCCCGCTGAACGAACCGCGCGCGCCCTTCGCTGCGACGACGGTGCGTCTGGCGCCCGCGATCGACTCCGCCGCCCCTGTGGTCGCGGATCCGTCAGCAGGCGTGTCCAGCGCGGAGCCGATGCCGTCGCCCAACGCGCCAGTTCCTTCGACGCCTCTGCCCGTGCTGGATGCTCCCACCGACGTGCTGACGGCTGCCCCGGAACGGATGCCCGAGCCCGTCTTCGTCAGCCCGAACGCCTACCCGCCTCCGGCGCCGGTCATGTCCGCAGCGTACTCGGCGTACATTCCCGAGCCTCTCGAAGACCTGCAGACGGAGATCATCCCGGCTGGCTCGAATGCCTTCCCGTTCAGTGAGCCCTCCGAACCCCTTGCCGTTCTGCAGGCCAACTCGATCTCTGCCTGGTTCGGCGATCGCAAGGTACTGGACCGCGTTTCGCTAACGATGGAAGCCGGGCGCATCACCGCGCTGATCGGACCGTCGGGTTGCGGCAAGTCGACGTTCCTCCGCATCTTGAATCGGATGCACGAGATGATCCCCAGCGCGAGTCTCGCGGGGGAGGTGTTGCTCGACGGTGTTGACATCTATAGCGCCGCACGCCGACTCACCGACGCGCGCCGCGAGATCGGAATGGTTTTCCAAAAGCCGAACCCGTTCCCGGCGATGTCGATTTACGACAATGTGGTGGCCGGACTGCAGCTCACCGGAAAGCGCTCCACCCGGTCCGAGAAGGACGACCTCGTCGAGTCCTGTCTCAACAAGGCGGGCCTCTGGAAAGAGGTGCGTGACCGTCTGCGCCAGCCGGGCGGCGGTCTCTCCGGCGGTCAGCAGCAGCGGCTCTGCATCGCCCGCTCGCTCGCCATCCAGCCGCGGGTGCTGCTGATGGACGAGCCCTGCTCGGCCCTCGACCCCACCTCGACCCGGGTGATCGAGGAGACCATGATCGAGCTTGCCCGCGAGGTCACCATCGTCATCGTCACGCACAACATGCAGCAGGCGCAGCGGGTCTCCGACAATTGCGCCTTCTTCCTGGCGGCGCAGGGCACACCCGGCGGCATCGTCGAGCAGGGTGACACACGCATGATGTTCGACAGCCCGACAGACCCCCGCACCTATGACTACGTGAATGGGCGATTCGGATGACACGGATGTCGTTGGCCCGTTCCTACGCTGTCTCGGCGGTGGCGCTGGCCGCAATCATCGCTCTTGCCGGATGTACCACCGCACAGAGTTCGACGCCGACAACGCGCGCCGCTCAAACCGCCGCACCTGCTGCCGTTGGACCAGCTAAACCGACGCCCGGCGTCTTCAACGAAGCCCTCGCCTACCAGAGCGCGTGGCATGTCGAGGCGAAGAGCACCTACATCAACGCCACGGCCGACGTGTGCGACCTCAACCTCGGAATCTCGTTCGAAGACCACGCAGCCCTCGCCAGTTCGGATACGACCATCCCCGTCTACGGATTTGTGATCCAGCACTCGGGTGACGTGTCGTACGGCACGGTGTGGCCGACGTCCGTTCCCGGCACCGGGATCATCGCGGGCACGGGCGCGGTGGCGTTCACCTACGACGACCGGGGTCTGCCGGCGAGCGGGCAGGGCACCGCCGACCTGACCTGGCACGATGCCAGCCAGACTCCGGCGAAGTCGCACCGCGCCGATCAGATTCAGCTGACCTTCACGGCGGAACCGCGCGCCGACCACTGCCCATAGCCGTTGAGGCAGTTGCTCGCGCCGTTCGCGTGTGCGCGTCTGGCAGACTTGACGGGCGCCGGATGCAGCAGCTCCCGTGCGCGATCCGCTGTGGTGTAACGGCAGCACGTCGGCCTTTGGTGCCGTACGGACCGGGTTCGAATCCTGGCAGCGGAGCATTGAGAGGTTCCGATATCTCAGCGAATAAGTTCCGATATCTCCCAGCCAGTCTCTGCCTCTGGCCTCTTAGTACGCCAGCCTCTCGCAGAACCTAGAGTTCGGGTCCAATGGCTACGCGTGCCAGTGACGGCCAAACTAGCTGGCTGAGCACCGTTGAGGCTGTCCAGTGCTCGGGTCCAAGAGCCGTGAAAGCTAGTTCCAGGGCTGCTGCGACATCCGCGTTGCGTAGTCCGGCCAGGGTGAGCGGCAGTTGAGCTGGCAGCGTGGTTAGGAGTGGGCGAACGGGTCTGCTGCACGGTTAGGTGACAGTTTGACGTGCCCCATGGTTTGGTTACCCAATTCAGTGTGAAGATCTGGCCTTCTCTTGAGAGGCTTCATTCATGCCACGACCATTCCCGGCCGAGTTTCGTTTGCGCGCAGTCGCGCTCGTGCGAGCCGGTAAACCTATCACGACCGCGGCCGTCCAACTCGGCGTGAGCGCAGCAGCACTGCACAGCTGGGTGCACCAAGATCAGATCGATCGAGGCGAACGGCCAGGGATAAGTACTCCGGAAACAGCTGAGCTGGCGAGAGCGAAGAAA
>JANXTR010000033.1 GCA_025352325.1 Microbacteriaceae bacterium
CGCCCGTCGCGCTGCGGCCACGGCACCGTCACGACTCCGGCAGGTGCGCTCTCGGCACCTACGGCGACGACATCGCCGTAGTGGGCCCTGACCGAACTTCGGTAGTTGTCTGGCAGCACGACGCGGGGCTCGAAGACGATCAACTGTCGCCGATGCGGGGGCACGCGATCGGCGACCGCCGCAAGACTCCCGCGGTTGTGATCCATCGCCACGTAGTGCGACGCGTCGGGATCCGCCGGCTCGACCGGACGGTGACCCCGAGCCCGGAGGAGGTCGAGAAGTGCGCCGTGGTCGGTGGCGGCATAACCCGCGAGATCTCCGGCCGCCGATGCGCCGACGACGCTGAGAGCGATCACCGCCATTCGAAACGCCAGGCGCTTAGTGGGTTGCGGCGCGTGACTACTCGAACGACGGCGCGCGCGGCCGCACGACGTACCGCGTACGGGAGCAGATGCCCGAAGCGCTCATAGGTCACCATCGCGAACGGGGGGATGGCGCGTGCGGGACTGGCCGGATCCGTTCCCGTCTCCGACTGGTCCGCCGGCGGCGGCGTGATCCGCGTCGACTGAACAGTCTCGCCCCCGGCGGCGTGCGCCATTCGATCGAGGAGACCGGCGGTCGCCGTCGCGCCGAGGCCCCCGTAGACACCCGCCAACACGGCGAGGCCCGTGGGCTCGGTGTTGTCCCACAACTGCTCGAGCCGCTCGAGGGCCCCCGCTGTCACCAGCGCAGCCCGATCGGTCTCTCCGAGTCTGACCGTGACCGAGTTCACGAGACCGGTCACGAACGGCGCCCGGTCCGCGGGATCAATCGCGCGTGCGAGAGTCGCGAACTCCGCGCTGTTGAACACCCGAAACAGTGAGACGGTCGCACCGAACTTGCGCTCACGATCATCGATCGACCTGGACTCGCTCGCCATGTTGTCCCGATACCGCATCGTCTCCTTCTCGACATGGACGAATCGGCCGCGACCCGCCAGGCGCATGGTGATCTCGGTATCGGGGAATGCTGTGCTGTGCCACGGCGCCTCGGTCGCGGCGAAGATCCGAGTACGCACCGCGAGCGCCGACCATGGGATGCAGTGGTTGCGGAGCAGGGCGAGGAACACGGTCGGTGGGTCGAGATCGGGAAGCATCCAGATCAGCGGGGGGAACGATCCGATGGGCCGACCCCGATGATCGGCGCGCGCCATGTCCGTGAAGACTCCGACGACATCGTCCTGCGCGGCGACGGCCGCCTCTTCGAGAGTGCGGAGGTGGTGAGGCAGGTAGATGTCGTCCTGATGGATGAACGTCAACCACTCGGTCGTGATGAGGTCGAGATTGACGAAGATCGATCCGGTCGCCCCGAGGTTGAAGCTATTGCGCACCAAGGTGATATCGCGATCAGTACCCGCGGCCCAACCGGTCAACCGGGTCCAGGTGTCATCGGAGGAGGCGTTGTCGACGAAGATCCAGCGCACGGCCTCGACCGTTTGCGCCTCGATCTGCGAGACCAGATGGTCGAAGTAAGGGATCGCGTTGTAGAGACCGACGAACACGGTCACTCGCGGATTCTCCTCGAGCCGCTCCGCCGCCATCACAGTGCGAGCAGTTCGATACTCCTCGTGAAGGAAGTCAGTCCCGGCCAAGCTGCATCCAATCCGGCCGAAGCCATTCCTTCGGTTCCTCCGGGCCCCCGACCGCGAAGAGGGGCCGCGGGAACACCACAGCTCCTGCCGGGGGTGATGCGAGGAAAGCTGCCCACCAACTGAAGGAACTGTTGGCGCACGCGATTCCCGCTCCTCCGCCGAGCAGTACGAGATTCTCGAGCGAAGAACTGCTTGCCGGCGGATCGATCACCCTGTGCAGGGTGAGCCCCTGCAACATGGACGTCGCGCCCGCCGGATCGTCCGAGAAGAGCCAGAGCGGTCGTTCGCCGATGCTCTGCGCGATCCGGTCGACGGCACGCCGGTAGTAGTCGACGCCGATCGCGCCATAGACCTTCGCCAGGTTGAGGTAGTCCCCCCAGCGCACGTGCAGCGCGATCGGTCGAGCCTCGTGCATCTCGGCGGCAGTCTGGAGGAACCATTCGCTCGGCTGCGCCACATCGGACACCTGTCGAGAGATCTCGGCGCTGACGTCCGAGAAATAGCGCCACGAGTTGCAGTACGAGTTGATCCGGGCTGCAGCGGGAAGCCGGTCGAATGCCGCCACATCCTCGCGCGTCTCGCGCGCGTAGACCCCCTGCCCCAGCAGCGATCGGAACCTCGAGTCCCCGAGAGCTCGCTCGCGTCCCGCCCACGACTGCGCCACTCGCTTCCGCGCCGACGAGGTGCCCGCCGAGTCGATGAATCTCCCCGCGTGCGCGAACGAACTGATCTGCTCAGGCCAGCGACGGACCCCGCCCCGATCCACCGTGGACGGCGGGAGAAGCGCGGTGTCGAGAACGAGTTCCGTGCCGTGCCGTGCGCTGAGGGCATAGCCGGATGCGTACTGGAAGAGCTGATTGCCCAGACCACCGCGGAGTTGGACAATGACGGTCATCCGACAGTCATCCTCTCGCCGTGCTGGTGCTCACCGGTGCGACCGAGCGGCTTCAGCTTATCGAACGGGTCGATTCCGGCGTGTTCGGTCGGGCCCCATAGGGTTAGGAGCGCACACCACGCAGGGTCCATCGAGAAATGGCCGCGTCATCCACGAAGAGGTTCTCCACGATGAAAGCAGTTCTGCTGGCCGGTGGTCTCGGTACGCGCATGCGGGAAGAGACGGAGTTCCGCCCCAAGCCGATGGTCGAGGTGGGCGGGCGTCCCGTTCTCTGGCACATCATGAAGATCCTGGGTCAGAAGAGCATTCGAGATTTTGTGATCTGCACCGGATACAAGAGCGAGATCATCAAGAACTACTTCGCCAACTACGACGCGATGAACTCCGATTTCACTGTCAAACTCGGCTCACGCGAGAGCATCGAATACCACGGCGAACACGACGAATCCGACTGGAGCGTCACCGTTGCGTACACGGGCGCGGCGACCATGACCGGGGGCCGTATCAAGAAGGTCCAGCGGTATGTGGGCGACGAGCGATTCCTCTGCACCTACGGCGACGGCATCGCGGATGTCGATATCGACGCCCTCGTCGACTACCACGAGTCACACGGGAAGATCGCCACGATGACGACGGTCCAGCCGCTGAGCCGCTTCGGGGTCCTCGACCTCGCCGCCGATGGATCCGTTAAGAGGTTCAAGGAGAAGCCGCAGGTTGAGGGCTGGATCAATATCGGCTATTTCATCTTCGAGCCGGAGATCTTCGACTACCTCGGCGACAACTCGGTGCTCGAGGAGGAACCGCTGCGCCGGCTGGCCGAGGACAATCAGATCGCGGCGTACAAGCATTCAGGATTCTGGCAACCGATGGACACCTACCGGGAGACCTTGATGTTGAATGAAATGTGGGATTCGGGCACGGCGCCCTGGAGGAGTTGGTAGAGATGGTCGGGACAGAATCGCACAAGCACCAGACCGGGGCTGACCTCATCGCGGCCTTCGTCGCTGAGCACTGTTTTGCAGACGTGTTCGTCGTCAACGGTGGTGCGTGCGCGTTCATGATCGACGCTCTCGGCCGGAACGAAACCACGGGCTACGTCTGTGTTCAACACGAGCAGGCGGCCGCGATGTCTGCAGACGCGATCTGGCGCACGACGGGACGTGCGGGTGTGACCATGGTCACCAGCGGCCCGGGAGCCACCAATCTCGTGACGGGGATCGCCTCTTCGTGGTTCGACTCGATTCCTACGGTGCACATCACCGGCCAAGTCAATGACCGGGAAAGCAAGAAGACGATCGGCGCGAACGTCCGCCAAGCCGGATTCCAGGAGACTGACATCGTCGCCATGGTCTCCACCATCACGAAGAGCGCCGTCAAGGTCGCCACCGTCGCAGAGCTCGCTGAGACACTTCATCGTTCGCTCGCCATCGCACTCAGCGGCCGAATGGGGCCGGTTGTCATCGACGTCCCCATGAACGTGCAACAGGAGCCGGCGACTGAGATGGATTTCGCTGTGGCGCTGGCGCCTCTCGAACTCCTGGATGCCGAGGAGGCCACCCCAGTTGCGGTCCTCTCCAGTCAGGTCGAGAACTTCTTCACGGGGGCCGAGCGCCCTCTGGTTGTCATGGGAGGAGGGCTCGGTCTTGCCGGCACAGCTCACTGGGCTCAAGAATGGTGCGAGTCGCATGACATCCCGTACATCGCCAGTTGGGCCGGGCTAACCTTCCTCGACCGATCGCGCCCTGGCTATCAAGGGACACACGGTGTCTACGGATCCCGCCACGCCAACTGGACGGTCAACGCAGCGGACCGCATCCTTTCCCTCGGCAGCCGACTCGATAACCGCCAACGCACGGGTAACCCTCGCGCGTACGCCCCGTTTGCTGACTTCTTCGTCGTGGACGTCGACATCGAGGAGGTTCGGAAGTTCGACAACGATCGCCGCTACGACGGCGCTGCGTTCGACTTGCGCGGCGTCGCGGAGATGCTCAGCGGGATCGCTTTCGAGTACGACAGCAGCCCGTGGATGTCGCTGGTAAAAGCGGACGCGGCCTCGAACTCGTCCGGGTGGGAAGCGTCGGTGGAGTCAGGTGAGCTGAGTCCCTATGAGGTCGTGCTCGCCATGCAACCCCACTTTCCCGACAAATCCATCGTGGTCGCCGACACCGGGGCCAATCTCTGTTGGCTGTTCCAGGCGTATGCGCCGGACAACTCCCACCTGTTCACGTCGGGCGGCAACTCACCGATGGGATACAGCCTTCCAGCCGCGATCGGCGCTCAACGCGCCAACCCGGATGCACGCGTCCTGTGCGTCATCGGTGACGGCGGTCTTCAGATGAACGTCCAAGAGCTTCAGACCGCCGTCCACTATCGACTACCGATCACCATCATCGTCTTCAACAATTCCGGATACGGGATCATTAAACAGTTCCAAGACTCGAACAACGAGAGCCGCTACCACGCGAGCGGTACCGGTTACTCCGTCCCAGATATTGGAAAGATCGCGGAAGCGTACGGGGTCCCATTCCACCGCGTCTCGACCCTGCACGACATCACGCCCCAGATCTTCGCCCGCGGCCTCGGGATCATCGAGGTCGTCGTTCCGTCTCAGGCGCTGATCACGCCGAAAGTCGAGGGCGACCACTTCATTCACGATCAATTCCCGTACCTAAGCGACCGAGAACAACAGCCTCTTCCCTTCGCTTATCCGGAACAGCCCAGCGGACTCCTGGTCAGCTCGGCGGTCTGAGCAGCCCCTCCACTGGCGGGCGCTGGCGACATCGCGGAGTGATCGCCTCGTCGTTTCACCGCCCCACAACGAAGGCAGACGGCAGTGAAACTTGTGATCACCGGCGCAACCGGGTTTCTCGGCAGTTTCGTGACACGAGCGGCTTTGGCTGCTGGTCACGCGGTGGTCGGGTTCAAGCGCCGCGGCTCGGACCCCTTCCGGCTTGCCGACGTGATGACCCATCCGTGTCTCGAGCTCGTGGACGTCGACCCGGACACCGACTCCATCGACGTGAGTTTTGACGGCGCTCAGGTGGATGCAGTGGTCCACACGGCGACCTTCTACGGACGAGGACCGACGACGACGACGACGTACGCCCAGCTCATCGACGCAAACATCTCGCTCCCCATGCGGACGCTGCACGCGGCGATCGCCCACGGCGTCCCGACGTTCATCAACACCGATTCCTATTTCAACAAGCCGGGAAAGACCTACAACTCGCTCCAGGGCTATTCCTTGACCAAGAAGTACTTCGAGGACTGGCTGGAGCACCACTCCGATCGGATCCGGGTCGTGAACATGCGGCTCGAGCACCTCTACGGGCCCACCGACGGCGCCGACAAGTTCATCCCCACACTGATCGATCGGATCGCTCGCCAGCGCGTTGAGACGTTCGACTTGACCCTCGGGAATCAAGCACGTGACTTCATCTACGTGACTGATGCGGCAGCCGCTTTCATGTTGGTTCTCGAGCGGTCAGACGCCGGCGCAACCGGGTATGAGTATTTCGAGATCGGAACAGGCACTATCCAGACCGTCAAGCAGATGGCAGAACTCATCCGTCAGGAGTCGGGGTCGCCCACTCTTCTCCGCTTTGGCGCGATCCCTGACCGCATTGATGAGATCATCGAGTCGTTCGCCAGCCCCGACTTCGGCGTCGCGTACGGGTTCGAGCCACGCGTGAGCCCCGTTGAGGGCATCGGAAACCTGCTGCGGACCGTGACACGATGACCCTCACTCTCGCGATACCGACATTCAACGCCCGAAGCGAACACCTCGACGAGGCATTGAGCTCGATTGCCCGACAATCGCGTCTCGCCGAGGTAGATGTGGTCGTAGTCGATAATGGGTCCGATCCCGAGAACGCGTCGTTCCTCGTGTCGCGCGCACAGGTCTTCCCCGATTTCAGGTTCGTTCGGCACGACACCAACCTCGGCTACGACCGGAACTTGATGCGGCTTCTGGCCGACATAACAACCGATTTCGTCTGGTTCTTCGGCGACGACGACATCCTCTTCGACGATGCCCTCTCGGAGATGTTGGACGTCCTCCGCGCGCACCCCGAGGTCAGCGCCGTTCTGTGCCCCGCCATCTTTTTCCATGAGACATCGGAACTGTCCGCCGTGACTCGCCACGGGCCGGGCGGCTTCACCATCCTGAACGACGACGGTTTCATCCACCGCAGCGCCTACACCGCTGCGGCCCTGTCAACCCTCTGCGTATCGGTGGCCCGCATGAGATCTGTCGACGTCGAGTTCGCCCTGGGCACGAATTGGGTTCACTTCGGCGCATTCCTGCAAATTTTTTCCGGTGAGCACACTTCTGTCGGCGTGCTCATGAAAAACAACCTTCTGGCTGTCAGGAGATCGAACGCGGAACGTTGGTTCGCGAACTTCGGCAACCAGTATCAAAGCGGCCTCTCGCTCATTACCATGATCGACAACGGGCGTTCGTCCGGCCTGAAGACAACCTTCTACGACTTCTACCGGATGAAGCGATACTCGGCCAACCTCATCGACATTCTGACTCTCGCCTGGCCGCTGAGCCTCGCGCAACGAGATGCGCTCGCGCGGGAGTCCTCGCGGCACTTCGGGGAGATGACCCGCTTCAAGGTACTCGACCGCCCGATCCTCAGGTCTCCGAACTGGGTGAAGCGGTTGACGTCTCGATCGATCTCATTGGCCGGAGCCGCGCGACGGGTCGTCACGAGCCGCTGACAGATGGTCGACTCGGCAGGAGTCGAGCCAGAGCGAAGGGGTCCGCGACTGGATGCCCGGTCATCCATTGCGCGGTCACTCGGAGCCCACGATCCAGGACGGTCTGCTCCCGCCAGCCGAGAGATTCCAACCTGCTGACATCCGGTCGGAGTTCGACGGGAATCCCGCCCTCGGCTTTGGCACCGAAGCGAAGAAGGCCCCCCGCTCCCAGGCTTCGTGAAAACGTCTCGATGGACTGACGAAGAGGCGGAGCATTTCCGCTCCCCACGTTGTAGGCCCCCCGCGCACCCGGATGAGTCGCCAGAGCCATCAGCGCGTGCGCAGCATCTGCGGCATAGAGGTAGCTCCACGACTGTTCCGCTCGAGTCAGCGAGATGGCGCGAGCCTCACGAAATGAATCCGCGATGGCTGGGAACAACCATCCATCGCCCTCCAATGGGCCGTAGACGGAGAAGACACGTGCCCAGGCCCACTCCATCCCGCCCAGATCAGCCAGCCGCTGCAGGGATCGCAAGCCCTCGACCTTCGCTCTGCCGTATGCCGTCGTCGGATTCAGGGACGCCTCTTCGTCGACCACGCCCCGGGTTCGGCCGTACTCGGCCTGACTGCCAACACCGACGAACCTCTTCACACCCGCTCGGACCGAGGCAGCGACCACCGTGCTGAGTCGTGCCAGGTTGCCCGTCTGCACGGATTCCTGATCGCGGTGTGCACCCCCGACCCCTTCCCAATCGAGGGAGATGACCGTGTCTGCTCCCGACCGCTCGATCTCGGTGGCCCAGGACTCGAGTTCGGAGTGCGTAAAAGAAAAACCAGGCACTCCGTCGATCCTCCAGCCCGGTTGCCGACGCATGCTGATCACCTCGACCTCGTGCCCCTGGGCGAGGAGTGCTCGGACGCACCATGACCCGAGGAATCCGGATGCCCCCAGGATGACGACTCGTGTCACGTTCATCTCTTTCGCACGAATAAGGATCGTGACCGGAAGCCCTGGAACACAGCGCCAGACTAGCCCGACGGCGACTCACGGCCTCCACAGCGGTCCGGCCCCGTGGAAATCGCCGGTAGAATGGGAGGTCCGCTTCGAGCACCTCGGGGAGATACCCAATTACTGAGTCGACTGAGCGTCAGCAGATCCTCGATCAGGTTCGATCGTTCGCGAAAACGTCCCTGGCAAAGGGGGAGTTCGTAGCCGGTGAAAGCACGGTTCCCGTCTCGGGGAAGGTGCTCGACCCCGAAGACCTGGTCGCCCTCGTCGATTCGTCTCTCGACGGTTGGCTCACGGCCGGGCGGTTCCACATCGATTTCGAGCGCGCACTGGCGAAGTATGTCGGCAGTCGGAGCGCGATGTTCGTCAACAGCGGCTCCAGCGCCAACCTGGTTGCACTCAGCGGGCTGACCAGCCCCAAGCTGGGAAAGCGCGCGCTCAAGCCGGGCGATGAAGTGCTGACCGTTGCGGCGGGGTTTCCCACGACAGTGAACCCCATCATTCAGAACGGGATGCGCCCGGTGGTCGTCGACATCGAACTCGGCACCTACGACGCCATCGCCGAGCGGCTTCGTGAGGCCGTGGGTCCGAAGACCCGAGCCATCATGATGGCCCACACCCTGGGCAATCCCTTCGATCTCGATGTCGTCCAGGAACTGTGCAAAGAGCACGGCCTCTGGTTGATCGAGGACTCCTGCGACGCGCTCGGCTCCACGTACAACGGCAAGCGGACCGGAAGCTTCGGCGACACCGCGACCGTCAGCTTCTACCCGGCGCACCACATCACCACGGGAGAGGGCGGGGCCGTCTTCGTCAAGTCCCCCTTGGTGCGCAAGCAGGTTGAGTCGTTCCGAGACTGGGGACGTGACTGCTACTGCGAGACCGGACACGACAACACCTGCTTCAAGCGTTTCGATTGGCAGCTCGGCGATCTCCCGCTCGGATACGACCACAAGTACATCTACAGCCACATCGGATACAACCTCAAAGCGACAGACATGCAGGCGGCACTCGGTCTGTCCCAGCTCGACAAGATCGACCGTTTCGTCGAGGCGCGCAAGCGCAACTTCAACCATCTCCACGCCCGCCTCACGGGCGTGGAGGGCCTCATCCTCCCCCGCGCGACGCCGAAGTCGGACCCATCGTGGTTCGGATTCCCGATCACGCTGGACCCCGAACATCCGGTCGACCGCAACGCGCTCCAGCGCTTCCTCGATGCTCGCAAGATCGGCAGCAGACTCATCTTCGCCGGAAACCTCATGAAGCAGCCTGCGTATCGGAACGTCGACTTCCGAGTGGTGGGCGATATGACGAATACCGACATCATCATGAACCGCGCCTTCTGGGTTGGGGTCTATCCGGGCCTCACCATCCCCATGCTCGACTTCATCGCCGACTCGATCATCGAGTTCATGGAAACGGCCTCCCGGTAGCGCCGTGCATTATCTCGTCACCGGCCACACCGGGTTCAAAGGGTCCTGGTTGTCACTGTGGTTGTCCGAGCGCGGTCACACCGTCTCGGGGCTGGCGCTCGACCCGGTTCCCGGTGGCCTGTTCGAGCGCACCGACATCGGTTCGCTTCTTACCCACGACCTTCGGGTGGATGTCCGCGATGCAGCGTCCGTGGCCGATGCGATCACCTCGATCGCGCCGGATGTCGTCTTCCACCTCGCGGCGCAGCCGTTGGTGCGGGAGTCATATCTGCGCCCCCGCGAAACGTTCGAGACGAACGTCATCGGAACGTTGAACGTGCTCGAAGCCGTCGCCGCGACGCCGTCTGTCGCCGCGCAGGTCATCGTGACCACGGACAAGGTCTATCGCAACGTCGATCGAGAAGCCGGCTATGTCGAGTCCGACCCGCTGGGTGGTGACGATCCGTACAGCGCGTCAAAGGCGATGGCCGACCTGCTGTCGCAGTCATGGGTCAAGAGCTTCCCGGGGGCACCGACCGCGATCGCCCGTGGCGGCAACGTGATTGGCGGTGGTGATGTGAGTGCCGATCGCCTGCTGCCGGATCTGCTCAACTCCTACGCCGCGGGCGTCCCGGCCGAGATCCGATATCCGGGTGCGGTGCGGCCCTGGCAGCACGTGCTCGACTGCCTGAACGGGTACCTCATGCTCTCCGACGCTCTGCTGGCGGGGAGAGGCGGTGGCACCTGGAACATCGGGCCGGGCCGTGACAGCTTCGTGAGTGTCGGCGACGTCGCCGATCTGGCGGCGAGCTATTGGGGCGCAGCCGCGAGCTGGTCAACGGTCATCGGCGAGCAGCCCCACGAGGCGAACCTGCTGGCCCTCGACGCCACCCGGGCGGAGCATGTGCTGGGGTGGCGCAACCGCCTCCGATTCCGCACGAGCGTCGAATGGACGATCGACTGGCAGAAGGCGGTCCTCGGTGGCGCGGACGCGGCCGTCGTCAGCCGTGCCCAGCTGGCGGCGTTCGACGCGCTCGGCTAGGACGCCTTGCGGCGGGCTTCGAGCGATCCGGCGGCGACTGCGGCGGCATCCGCCGGGTCGACCAGGGTCGCACGGCGGTAGCTCGTCCATTTGCGCACGTGGAAGAACGGGTTGACCACGAGCCAGTACAGGCGCCGGCGGACGCGGAAAGCCGGGTCCCGCACGATCCTCGCGGAGTCTCCGACCGATCCGCGCACCACGCGCCGCAGCACCGCCCGGCGTCGCATCGGTGGGATGACGGTGCCGATTTGACGGAGTGCGACGGTCTCGTCGAAGATTCTGGCGCCGAACTCGTCGTAGCTGAGATCGTTGGAGTGCTCCACGGCTGCACGGGGGGCGTAGGCCTTGTGGTAGCCGGCATCGATGACTTCACGACCGAAGAGCTGATCTTCCGAGTAGCGGACATCACGGTACGGAATGGTCGTCAACACGAAATCGCGCCGCGTCGCCGAGTTGACATCGGAGTAGAAGCTCAGCGCATTCAGAGTGCCCTCATCCTCGGCGAACGCGCCACGGTAGAAGAGCGTCGTCCCGAAATCGGGGCCGAACCGGGCGAAGGCGCCGATGATGTCGTATTTCATGAGTGGGAAGCAGAACGGACGCGGAACCTGTTTCCCCAGCACGGCGACGACCTTCTCGTCCAGCGAGAACGGTTCGAGCAGTTCCGCCAGCCAGGTCGGCGAGATCGGCACCGCATCGTGAGTCAGGTAGGCGATGAACCGACCGTGAGCCAGTTGGGCGGCGAGGTTGCGCGTCTTGCCGTGACCGAACTCCGCATTCGGGATCTGATGGAGGACGACGCTCGGGAAGTCGGCGACGATCTCCAGCGTGGAGTCGGTCGACCCCGAGTCGATGACCAGGATCTCCACACCGCCGTCGAGCTCCTGGGACGAGACGGCCTCGAGGATTCGGCGAAGGTACACCTCGCCGTTGAAGGTCAGGATCGCGACGGTGGCTGTCGGCTGCTCAGACATTCAGCTGTCCTTTGATCTCATCGAAGGTCCGGCGGATGCCCTCGTCGAGGTCCGTCAGGGGAGCGACGGCGAACTCGGTGCGGAACCTCGTGGTGTCGAGGACCACACGGTCCACGAACGTGCGCGGCACGGCGAGTTGACGGATCTCGAAGTCGACGTCGGTCACCCGGCGCAGCGCCTCGAGGATCTCCGTCACGGAGTGACCTGTGCCACTGCCCAGGTTGTACGTGTCGAAGTGCGGCGTCATGGCCACCAGAGATCCGATCATCGCGACGAGGTCTTCGACGTAGAGATAGTCGCGCACCATGCTGCCATCCCCGAATCGATCGACAGGACGACCGAGCGCGATCTGTCGAAGCGCGATCGGGATGAGGCCCTGCCGCTTGTGGGGCCGCTGACGGGTCCCGTACGGGTTGGAGATGCGGAGGATGGTGGAGCTGAGCCCGTGCACGACCCGGAAGTACCTGAGGTAGTTCTCGATGGCCAACTTTCCGATGGCGTAGGGCGAGACTGGAAGGGTGTGGTCGTCTTCGATGTACTCGGACCGTCCCTGAGGGCCGTAGATCGCCCCGCCCGTCGAGGCGAAGTACACGCGCTCGGTACCCGCCGCCACGCACGCCTCCAGCAGTTCGACGGTCTGCGCCACGTTGGTGCGAATGTCCAGAGTCGGATCGCTCTCCGCGGTCGCGGGATTGGTCGACGACAGGAAATGGAAGACGAGTCTCTGACCCGCAACGGCCGCCTCGAGATCACCGCGGCTGAGGAACTCCCCCCGCACGACCGTCACTCCGGTGGCGTCAAAGGTCGGTTCCTGCGAGCTGAAGCGATCGAACGCGGTCACCTCATGCCCGGCCGCCGTCAGTGCGTCGACGAGGTGCGAACCGAGGAATCCGTTCGCGCCGATGACCAGCGCGCTAGCCACGCATAGCCCGTTCGAAGGAGTCGACGAACTGGGCGCCCGAGCGCTCCCAGGTCACGTCCTTCAGGGAAGCGGACATCTTGACCGAACGCTCCACTGCATCCGCTCGCTCCAGCACCTCGATGAGCCGGTCGGCGATCGCCGAGGGGACGGGCGCGACGTATTCGATGTACGGGTTGTTCGAGACGAGTCGATTGTTCGGTGCGTCGTTGACGACCGGCGCCACCCCGCTCGCCATCAGCTCGAGCGGCAGCAGTGACATGTTGGTCGCCGAGATCACAAGACCCGCCGCGCACCGGTTGTATACGTCGTTCAACTCGGAGATCGCGAGACCGGACAAGTTCACGTGAGGGAACGGGACCGTCCACCGCGAGATGTCCCACCCCGCGAGGTTGATCGTGACATCGGGCCGACGGCGCGCGAACTCCTGCAAGCCCAGGATGCCCAGCTCGAATCCTCGACGCGGCGTCACGGGGCGCGCGTAGAAGAAGATCTCGGTGCGGGGCTCGCGATTGGTGACGAAGTAGGTGCTGCTGTCGACCGCGAAGTCGAAGTGGTCCGTCGGCATGCCGAACTCTTCGTGGAGCTTATGAGAGAGCCACCCACCCGCGGTGATGCCGTGGAATCCGAAATGGTAGCTGTTCGAGGCGAGGATCGCTTCCGAACCCGCCGGGAAGAACGACGGCTCGAAATCCTGGACGAAGTAGAACCGTCGTGCGCGCGATTCGTCGACATAGACCGGATACGCGGTCTCCCAGGAGGTCGCAAAGATGGCCTGCACTGACGCGTCGACTCCGGCTTTCTCGTCGTACATCGCCATCTGCGCCGAGAGATTCGGATACGCCGGTGAGGCGTCGAGCATCGCCTTCATGTCGGCGATGTTCACGATGACCGCGGTGTTCGTATAGAAGTAGATCAGGCAGCGGTGACCCGCCTTCTCGGCGTAGTCGATGAAGCGGAACAGGTTGTGGTGACCGCCGCTCATCGCGCTCGGCGGCGGCATCAGCCAGGCGATGGTGACGGGTCCCGACTCGACGGCAGCGGGACGAGCCAGATGCTCGGGCGGGTTCGTCCAATCGACGGCAAGCGCGTCTCGTGTCTTCACCGCCATGTCGACCGATTGACCGAGAAGGTCGACGCCGAGGCGCTTGCGGGTCCGTGAGAGGGCGGAGGGAAGGCCTTCGCTCTTGATGATCCGGATGCCGGTCGCCACGAGTCTGATGAACGTTCTCAAGGGGATCCCATCCGGGTCGTCAGGCCGATGATTGCGACGAACGCCCCATGGTAGCAAGGGGGCGGAGGGTGTCGCGGCGGTGTCAGGACCGCCGCGTATGATGAAGGCCCATGGTTGCGTCCAGACTCTCTTCGACGGCCGTCATCACCGTGAGCTATAACTCGAGCGCACATCTGCGCCCGTTCCTGGAATCCGTCAGGGGCAGCGAGCCGGAGAACGTTCTGGTCATCGTCGCCGACAACGGTTCGGATGACCTCGACCTCGTCGTGGCCCTCACCGAAGAGTTCGATGCGCGGTTGCTGCAGCTGGGCGAAAACCTCGGCTACGGCGGGGCGATCAATCGTGCGACCTTGATGTTGACACCCGAGATCGAGTCGATCCTTGTGGTGAATCCCGACGTCAGCTTCCAGCCCGGTTCGATCGCGACGTTGCTGGAGACGTTGGACGCGCATCCCGCAGCCGGAGCCGTCGGTCCTCGAGTTCTCAACTCCGACGGCTCGGTCTACCCCTCCGCCCGTCGTCTGCCCTCCCTCCGCACCGGAGTCGGCCACGCGCTCTTCGGCAAGCTCTGGCCCGCAAACCCTTGGACGCGTCTGTACCTCTCGGACGCCTTCGAATCGACGACCATCACGCCGGCGGGATGGCTATCGGGGTCGTGCGTGCTCGTTCGACGTTCGGCGTTCGACGGCGTTGGCGGGTTCGACGACGACTACTTCATGTACTTCGAGGACGTCGACCTGGGCTTCCGCCTGGGAAAGGCCGACTGGCTGAGTCTCTACGATCCCCAGGCCTCGGTCGTCCACACCGGCGCGCATTCGACGAGCACCGAATCGCGAAGGATGCTCGAGGTGCACCACCAAAGTGCGTACCGCTTCCTGCGGAAGAAGTACTCAGCTGTCTACCTCGCACCCTTGCGACTCGCGCTGCGAGTCGCACTTGGCGCCCGGGCGATGGTGCAGGTGCGTCAGGCGGAGCGGGCTACTCGAAAGCCTCGCTGAGCAGACCGAGCAGATACCCGCCGTATCCGCTCTTGCGCAGGGGCTCGGCAAGCTCGCGAAGGCGATCATCGTCGATCCACCCGGCGCGCCAGGCAACTTCCTCGATGCATCCGATCTTGAAACCTTGCCGATCTTCGATCACCCGGACGTACTCCGACGCCTGCATCATCGACTCGAAGGTGCCGGTGTCGAGCCAGGCGGTCCCGCGGTCGAGGACCTGGACCCGGAGCTTGGATGCCATGAGGTAGATCTCGTTCACCGTCGAGATCTCATACTCGCCTCGCGCGCTGCGCTCGATGGTCTTGGCGATCCCGACGACCGTGTTGTCGTAAAAGTACAGGCCGGGGACCGCATAGTTGCTCTTTGGATGCGTCGGCTTCTCCTCGATGGAGATCGCCGTCATGTCGGCGTCGAACTCGACGACGCCGTACGCGTTGGGATTGGCCACGTGGTACGCGAAGATTAGACCTCCGTCGATCTCCCCGTCCGTGGTGAGGGACGTGCCCAATCCGGCGCCGTGGAAGATGTTGTCTCCGAGCACCAGCGCGACGCTCTCGTCCCCGATGAAATCCTCACCGATCACGAACGCCTGGGCGAGTCCATCTGGCGCCTCCTGGATCGCGTACTCCAACCGGATTCCGAGGTCGCTGCCGTCGCCGAGCAGCGAGCGGAACTGGGCGTCGTACTCGGCCGTGGTGATGATCAGGATCTCGCGCACCCCCGCCATCATCAGCGTCGAGAGAGGGTAGTAGATCATCGGCTTGTCGAAGATCGGCATCAGCTGCTTCGAAATGCCCTTGGTGATGGGCCAGAGTCGCGATCCGGTTCCGCCGGCGAGGATAATTCCGCGCATGCCTCAGTTCCCCGCTCGGTCGAGTTCGTCGTAGTAGCGCACCGTGTCGGCCCAGTTCGGAAGAAGCCCGAGTTCGGCCGCGGCGCTCAGACCGGGCGCCTCGGTGTCCTTCGGAGACAGGACGAGCTCGCCGGCCTCCGCGGGAAACCGGAGCGCGATCTCGTCGTCGAGCGGATTGATGCCGTGCTCCCGCGTGGCGTTGTACACGTCGGAGACGAGGTAGTTCACGACCGTCCGGTCGGTGAGCGAGACGAAGCAGTGCCCGAGACCCTCCGCGAGATAGACGGCCTTTCGATCGACATCATCGAGAAGCACGGAGTCCCAGAGGCCGAAGGTCGGCGAGCCGACGCGGATATCGATGACGAAGTCGATGATGGCCCCCGTCGCGACGGTGACGTACTTCGCCTGACCCCGCGGGACATCCGCGAAATGGATGCCACGCACTACCCCCTTGGCCGACACCGACGCGTTCGCCTGCCGGAGGTCGAGGGGGTGCCCGACCACCGCGCCGAGCGTGTCGAAGCGATACCACTCGAGGAAGACGCCGCGATCATCGGGAAACTGCCGAGGGGTGATCTCCCACGATCCGGGGATCGAAAGCTCACGGATCTGCACGGTCAGGAGCCTATCAAGAGCCGACTAGGTGACCGGGCGGTTGAAGGCGTGCGGCCAGTAGTCCGATTCCTTGATCCTGAACCCCCAGCGACGCCAGGCCACATCGATCTCGAATGCGTGCACCGAGGCGTCCCGGGTCTTCGACTCGAAGTGGTATAACTCCGCGTGGGGAGTCCAGTAGATCTCGTACCTCTGCCAGGTGGTCTTGAGGCAGAGGTCCACGTCGTTGAAGTTGCCCGGAAGGAGGTTCGTCAAGCCCCCGACCTCCCGGAAGACACGCGTGGGCATCAGCGCACAGGCGGCGGTCACCCCAGCGACCTCGCGTTCGACGCGGTAACCGTCTTGCGGTCCCGCGTCACCTCGCGGCGCGTCGAGCCCGATGTGGCTCACCTCCCCGCCTTCGTACTGATGACCGGCGTGCTGGATCGTCTCGTCACCGTAGTAGAGCATGCCGCCGACCATTCCGGCACCCGGACGCTGCGCCAAGGCGAGCATCGCCTCGATCCAGTCCGGGGTGATGACCTTGACGTCATCGTTGAGCAGCAGCACGTATTCGCCGTCGGAGTGCAGCACTCCCAGGTTGACCTTCTCCGAGAAGTTGAAGGGTCGTGACCAGACGACGAACCTGAGGCGTGGACCCCCGATCTCGAGCAACTCGTCGACGACCTGCTGCTCGGCAACGGAGTCGATTACGAGCACGATCTCGTAGTTGTGCCAGGTCGACATCTCGCGAATACTTCGGACCGCATCCAGCACGAAGCAGCGCCGCACGCCATCGACCTCCACGTACTGACCACGCGTGGGAATGACGATGGACACCATCGGCTCGCCCGACACCAGGCGGCGCGTGTCGTGCACACCGTCAGCTCCTACGGACCGGACTTCACCGCCGCCGGTCGCATCGAGGTGAGCGACCAATGCGGCTCGCGTCGATTCGATCGCGTCGGAATCGAGCAACGCCTCGGCGCTCACGGTCCGCGCGAAGAGATCGACCGCGAGATAGTCGACCGAACCAGCCGGGCGTGTAGCACGCAATGCAAGGTCGTAGAGCTCGGCCCCGGGCCGACTCGCGTCGAGACCACCCTCTGCGTTGAAAAGCGAGCGTCGGTAGAACACGAGCTCGCCAAGGTAGTTCTGGCAACGAAGCCGCTCGGGAGAGAAAATGGGCTTGAGAAGGGAGACGGGCCGCCCGCCCCTTCCGGGTACCGATTCGTTCCCGTACAGGACGTCGGCGGAGGGTCTATCGGACGCGCGGGCACGAACAGCCGCGATCGCGCCAGGCAGCAGCACGCCGACGGGCCGGATGATTGCGACGAACGTCGAATCGCTGGCGTCGACCGCCTGATTCACCCGGGCCGCAAGGTCTCCGCCGGGAGCAACGGCGATCAGTTCGGCTGTACCCTCCTCCTGCGACTCCACGGAAGCGACGAGGGCGGAGTATCCAGGAGTCGCCCCATCCGAGATCACCAGGATCGTGACGAAAGGAGGGGCGTCGATCACTTCCGACCACCACGGTTGACGAGCTTGGATACGAAGATCAACGGGCTCAGGACGACCCGTCCCACGCGCCACGTCGTAGAACTCTTCACCAGCGCGATCTGATCGCGTGTGACCTTGCCCAGACCGTAGGTGGCAGAGAGATTCGCCACCTCTGCCTCGAGACCGATGATCCGGTCGACCAGGGCGAGCTGCCGCACTTCTTGCGAGACATCTCTTTCGTCAGTGGGAAACTCAGTCATGCGCTCATCTCACGTGGTGCGGCCGGTGCAGAAACCAGTGTAACAATCCTGCCGAACGGGCCCCGATACGCTTGTGCCCTTGTGCGGCGCATCCGCCATGCGGCCGAACCACCCTCGACTCGGAAGAGCACATCGTGAAGATCCTCGTCACCGGAGGAGCCGGTTTCATCGGCTCGAACTTCGTTCGCCGCACCCTCGAAGACGCCTACCCGGGCCTCGAAGGGGCCGAGGTGCTCGTCTACGACGCCCTCACATACTCGGGCAACCCCGCGAACCTGGCACCGGTGGCCGACTCGCCGCGCTTCTCGTTCGTGCAGGCAGACATCCGCGATGCCGGCACGCTCGACGACGTGCTTCCGGGCGTCGACACCGTCGTGCACTTCGCGGCAGAGTCGCACGTCGACCGCTCGGTGCGCGACTCCGGCATCTTCGTCGAGACGAACGTGCTGGGCACCCAGCGGCTTCTGGATGCCAGCCTGCGAGCCGGTATCCGGCGCTTCGTGCATGTGAGCACCGACGAGGTCTACGGCTCCATCGCCGAGGGCTCCTGGGCCGAGGACCGCCCGCTGGAGCCCAACTCGCCGTACTCGGCCAGCAAGGCGGGAAGCGACCTGCTGGCACGCAGCTACTACCGCACGCACGGCATGGACCTCTCGATCACGCGCTGCTCGAACAACTACGGGCCGTACCACTTCCCCGAGAAGGTGATCCCGCTGTTCGTGACCAACCTGATCGACGACCACCACGTGCCGCTCTACGGGTCGGGAGAGAACATCCGCGACTGGCTGCACGTCGACGACCACACCCGCGGCATCGCGCTGGTGACCGCGAAGGGTCGCCCGGGCGAGACCTACAACATCGGCGGCGGCACCGAGCTGAGCAACATCGAGTTGACTCAGAAGCTCCTGGATGCCACCGGCACCGACTGGTCGTACGTCGACAAGGTCGAGGACCGCAAGGGTCACGACCTGCGCTACTCGGTCGACATCTCCAAGATTCAGGCCGAACTCGGTTACGAGCCGCTCGTCCCGTTCGAGCAGGGTCTGGCCGACGTCGTGCAGTGGTACCGCGACAACCGCGCCTGGTGGGAGCCGCTGAAGGCGCGCGCCGCGCTCATCTGATCGCCCGGCTGATCTTTTCGCCCAGATATGGGGCGAGAGTTCGCGCGAACGTCGCCGTCAAGTGATGCGAATCGAAGTAGACGATGAGTCCGCCGATGACGGTATGGCACACATCGGCATCGCAGAAATCGTCCGTCAGATCGATGCCCGTGACCGCCGGAGTGTCGAGGACCGCCGACCATTGCGGATCGTCGCCTGCGGGAACGACGGCGACCGCCTTGGGCGTCGCACACGGGTCGTAGTCGGCGAGGTGCTCGGCGATGCACTGCGGCGCGAGCGAGTTCCCGGCGTCCGGGGTGTCCCGGATCACGATCACCTTCTTCCCGGCCCGGATCAACGGCGACCAGGCAGAACGGAAGTCTTGCTCGTTCACCGGCCTTCCGAGGCTTCCGACGTCACTCACGTCGTAGTGCCGGGTGAAGTTGGAGAAGACGACGACGTCGATGGTCGGATCTGCGGCGATGTCGCGAATGGCGGACGCTCCCCAATCGGCACAACTCCGTACGCCCGAGGCGTCGAGATTGTCAGGGGCGGCCACCCGAGGTACTCCCGTCCCGATGCACCACGTCTTGAGGTAGGTCGTGACCTGCCAATCGTGCTTTGCGGCGTAGAGCTGGAGCGGCTCGAGGAACACACCGGCGTGTGAGTCGCCGATTAGCGCGACGTGATGCACCGGATGCGCCGCGACACCGAATCGGCACGCGATGACCGCGGAGTCCTCGCCGGTCTGCTTGCACTTGTCCGCCACCTGCACACCTCGACCGATATCCGTCGCGGCGACCGCCGGGTCGGTCAGTGCGCTGACGGCGAAGGGGCGGAGGCAGGTGCGTACCCGCTGCGGACCGAACGCGTCGGCGCCGAGACACGATCCGTTAGCGGTGACGATATGGAGCGCCTCCTTCTTCGCCTGAGCGACTGCGGACTCCATCGATCCGGTCCACACGAGCGATCCAGTGAGGACGATGCCGGTGATCACGACGGTGGCGAGAGTGGCGAACCAGGGCCCGCGCCAACGGAGCCGAGCCGAGCGGCGGAAGGGATCCTCGATCCAGGTCTTGCTCGCCCAGGCGATCGCCAGCGCCACGATGAGGAGTCCGACCCGGGACGTCGTTCCGAGCTCCCGATGCAGCGCCAGCGGCGCGATGACGATGAGCGGCCAGTGCCAGAGGTAGAGCGAGTAGGAGATATCACCGACCCACTGCACGGGTCGGAGGCGGAAGAGGAGGCTGAGCGACCACCTGGGTGTCGGGAGGCCACCGGCGATCACCAGCAGCGAGCCGCCAACGGGAAGCCAGGCGGCCCAGCCCGGAAATGCGGTCTGCGCGTTGAAAGCGACGAAGGATGCGCCGATGGCGGCGATTCCTCCCCACCCCAGGGCTGCAGCCAGAGCGGGGCGAATCGACGGAGATCTCTCCAGAACCGCGGCGAGGATCCCGCCTGCCCCGAACTCCCACGCGCGTGTCGTCGTGAGGAAGTACGCGGATGGCTGACTCGCATCGGTCGCGATCACCGAGAACACGGCGCTGGCCGCTACGATCGCGACGAGCACGACGAGCACGACACGCTGTCGGTTCGCCGGGCGGAGCCGGACGGCGAGGGCGAGCGTCACGACGATCAGAAGGGGCCACGCGATGTAGAACTGCTCCTCTACCGACAACGACCAGAAGTGCTGGACAGGCGACGGAGCGTTCTGCGATGCCAGGTAGTCGACCGAGTTGGCGGCCAGCACCCAGTTGAGGGCGTAGACGCCTGCCGCGCCGATCTCGTGGATGAAGGGGATCCACGAGACGCGGGGCACCCAAATCACGACCCCGAGAGTCACAGCGAGCAGGGTGACGAGGCTCGCCGGGATGAGTCGGCGAGCTCGGCGTGCCCAGAAGTCCACCAGACGCACACGACCGGTGTCGCGGACCTCGCGAAGCAAGCTCCCGATGATCAGGTAGCCCGAGATGACGAAGAAGACGTCGACCCCGGCGTACCCGCCAGGCAAGCGAGCCGGCCAAAAATGAAAGATGACAACCGCGCCCACGGCCACAGCCCTGAGCGCCTGAATCTCGGGCTTGACCCGCCGCGCGGAATCCAGTGATCGCAAGAGGACCGAGCGGACCCCAGCAGCTCGCGCGCCTCCGAGGGTGCGCGCCATGGTCATCGGATCATCCTAGGGCGATGCCGGGAGCTCAGGGACGGTGCACTAACGTGGTCTTTTATGCACGCGCCCGTCGAGCAGCACCACCTCGCGATCGGCGCCACGACGGGGATGACGCGATGAAATATCTGATCGCGGGCGCTCGCGGCATGCTCGGCACCGATCTTCGCGACGCCCTGCACGGACGCGAGGTAGTCGCTCTCGGTCGTGACGAGCTCGACATCACGGATCAGGAGTCCATCGCTGCCGCGGTCGCTGGCGTCGATGTCGTGATCAACGCCGCCGCATACACGAACGTGGATGCCGCGGAGGAGGATGAAGCCACGGCATCGGCCGTCAATGGGACCGCCGCGGGACTGCTCGCCCGAGGCGCTGCTCACGTGGGCGCTCGGTTCGTCCAGGTGAGCACCGACTACGTGTTCGACGGTTTGGGGCGATCGCCGTACCCCGAGTCGAGCACGATCAAACCGCTCGGCGCATACGGGCGAACCAAAGCAGAGGGCGAGCGCCTGGTGCAGCAGGAGCATCCCTCTGCGTACATCGTTCGAACCGCATGGCTCTACGGTGCGCACGGTCCGAACTTCGCGAAGACGATGCTCCGGCTGGCCGGCGAGCGTGAGACGGTATCGGTCGTCGATGACCAGCGGGGCCAACCCACCTGGACCTCCGACCTCGCCGATGCGATCGTCCGTCTGCTCGACGCGGATGCCCCAGCCGGCATTTATCACGGCACGAACGACGGTGAGACCACCTGGTTCGGCTTCGCGCGCGCCGTCTTCGAGGTGGCAGGGCTCGATCCCGAGCGCGTGCTGCCCACCGACAGCACCTCCTTCGTGCGCCCGGCACCGCGGCCGGCATACTCGGTCCTCGGACACGAGGGCTGGAGTCGAGCGGGCCTGGCGCCGCTGCGGGACTGGCGGGTCGCTCTCGAGGCGGCTGCCGCATCCGGAGTGCTGGCGCGGTGACCACCCTGCGCGTGATCCTCGACGAGGTGACGGCCGCGCCGACCGGCGGCATGGCGCGCTACGCCGAGGAACTCACCCGGCAGCTGATCGCGACCGCTCCCCGCGGGTCGAGCGTCGGTGGCATCGTGTCCGCGTCGCCGGAGCCCGATTATGCTCGGCTCGCCGAGCGCCTGCCCGGCCTCACCGAGCTTTACAAGAGCCCACTGGCTCGCCGCGAGCTCGCCGCCGCGTGGCAGCACGGCTTCACCCGGCTTCCGGGCAGCGGAATGGTGCACGCCACGAGCCTGCTCGCCCCGATGTCGCGCCACGATCGCCTCACGGCACGCAAAACGCAGACCGCAGTGACGGTGCACGACGCGGTCGCGTGGACCGATCCCGAGCTGCTGTCGTCGCGCCAACTCGCCTGGAACAAGGCGATGACCCGTCGCGCCGAGCGGTTCGCCGATGCCGTGGTGGTCCCGACGCACGCGGTCGCGGACGAGCTGGCGTCCCGGTTCGAGTTCGGCGACCGGCTGCGGGTCATCGGCGGTGCGCCGAGCTCACGGGTGCGTCCGGTCGCTGACGCCTCGGAGCGCCGAGACCGGCTGGGCCTCTCCGACAACTACCTGCTCGCCGTCTCGGGACTCGACCCGCGCAAGGGTCTCGACGCCCTGATCGCCGCCCTGGCCGACGTTCCCGAGGTTCCGCTCGTCGTCGTCGGCTCCGAACCGGGCGACGCGGGGCGGATCGCCGATTCCGCGACGGCTGCCGGCATCCCCGTCGATCGCGTCGTCGCCCTCGGCCCAATCGACGACGACGATCTCGCCGCGGTGCTGCAGGGCGCGTCGCTGTTCGTCCAGCCCAGCCGCGCAGAGGGGTTCGGACTCGCGATGGTCGAGGCGTTCGCCTTCGGGCTGCCGGTCATCCATTCGGATGCCCCCGCCCTCGTCGAGGTGGCCGCGGGCGCCGGCGTGGTCGTCGCCCGTGACGCACCGGACGGCTACCCGGACCGTCTCGCGGAGGCGATCCGCTCGGTCCGCGACGACCCGCAGCTGCACGACCGGCTCTCCGTCAGCGCCTCCGATCGGGCGCGCGCCTTCAGCTGGCGCGACGCGGCCGAGAAGGTCTGGCAGCTGCACGCCGACCTCTAGTCGGCAGCGCGCTCGCGCGGGGCGCCGTCTCTCCCGCGACGATCGGCCGACGATCAGCCGGTCTGGCCCGTCGAGCATGTCGATTGAGCAGCTGCCTGGCCCGAAATGCCCGTCGGCAGCTCGACGGGAGCTCCGCCCGTCGGCGTCGCGGAAGCACTGGGTGTCGGGGTACCTGTGGTGGCCGGCGCGTCGGAGGTCGTCGCCGCACCGCCGAGCGTCTGCGTGACGACGGCCTGATCCGCCGAGATGGCCGCTATCAGGGCGGCGGCATCGCTCACGTGCGGCAGCGTGACACTTTGTCCACGCACGTTCGTCGGAGTCGATGGATACTGCACGAAAGCGATCCGATCGAGTGGAATACCGCGCAGAGCAAGGGCCATCGAGACCATGGTGGACGTCTGGGCGAGCTGCGTGCTGAGCTGCATGTGCTGCGAGGCCGCCTCCGCCAACCCGATGACCTTGACAGGATTGTCGAGCGTCTGCGAGCTCTTGATCGTGCGCATCAGGGACGAGAGGAATACCTGCTGGTTGCTGATGCGCTGCAGGTCGCTCCCCGTCGAAAGCCCATGGCGGGTGCGGAGGAAGGCGAGCGCCTGCGCCCCCTGCAGGGTGTGCGCGCCGGCGCTCAGCACCAGACCGCTGTACGGATCGTTGATCGCGGTGGCGAGACACACCGGAACACCGCCGACCGCATCGCTCATCGCCACGACGCCGTCGAACTCGATCTTCGCCGCGTACTGGATCGGCAGCCCGGTGAGCGCCGACACGCTCTCCACCACGCAGTTCAGCCCGCCCCGGGACAGCGCCGTATTGAGGCGAGCCTGGCTGACCGCGGGCGACACCGTGCCGTTCGGCTTGGTGCACTGCGGCTGCGCGACGTAGAGGTCGCGCGGGATGCTGATGGCCGTCACCGAATGCGACACCGGTGAAAGGTGGATGAGGATGGTGACGTCATTCAGAGACTCGCCGCGCACGCCGTAGGCCGCATTGCCACCCCCGCTGTCCCCGCCCACCAGAAGGATGTTGACGGGACCCGTGATTGCGCCGACGGTGATCGGCTTGCCGTCGGGACCCGTGATGTCGATGGTGTCCGAGGCGAGCTTCGCCAGGACGTTCGCGGTCCTCCCCGCGGTCACCGCTGCCCCGACAGCCACCCCGCCGGTCGAGAGGAGGGCGACGATCGACAGGGCTGCGACGGCGACACGTACCCGAGGGTCCACCCGGGGAAGACGACTGAGGCGCACGGTGTCGATCCAGCAGATCAGCCAGAGCAGCGCATACAGCACGAGAACGAGGGCGATCACCCAGAGCACGATCGGCTGCGCCAGGAACGGGATCAGCGCCTCCCGACCGATCAACAGGGCGACGACAATCCCCACGAGGAGGGTCCAGAACACGAGCGTGGTGGTGAGCGCGAACCGGCCGAAGCGGCGGCTCCCGGCGAGCACCTGGGCGGAACCGGGCACCAGGATGTTGAGGCCGACCAGCCACCAGGCGCGCTTCGTCATCAGTGCGGTGGCCGCGACATCCGGATGACGGACGATGTTCGTCGAACTCATGAGGGTCGCGGTCTCACAGGCCGCGCTGCAGCTTCGCGTTCTTCGCGATGACGAGTGTCTCGAGCGCGGCGGCGAAGTCCTCGAGCCGAGCGGCGAGCGCGGCGTCGGAGATCGAGAGGATGCGTGCGGCGAGCAGTCCCGCGTTGCGGGCGCCGCCGATGGAGACGGTGGCGACCGGAATACCTGCCGGCATCTGCACGATCGACAACAGCGAATCGAGCCCGTCGAGCTTGGCGAGCGGCACCGGCACCCCGATGACGGGCAGGGTGGTCACCGAGGCGAGCATGCCGGGCAGGTGGGCGGCTCCGCCGGCGCCGGCGATGATGACCCGGATGCCGCGGCCCGCCGCCTCGGAGCCGAACGCAATCATCCGCTTCGGCGTGCGATGGGCCGAGACGACCTCGACCTCGTGGCGGATCCCGAACTCGGTCAGCGCCGCCGACGCCTCGATCATGACGTTCCAGTCGGAGTCGGAGCCCATGACGACCGAGACGAGCGGCCCGGTCGTCGTGTCGGCGGTCGGAGCACCGGGGGGTGCACTCAACGGAACGACGGAGGCATGGGTCCCTGGCACGGATGCCATGGTATGCGTCAGGCCTGGAAGAACCCCGCTGCGGCACGCGCCCGCGCGACGGTGTCGTCGAGCTCGGATCCGATGGCCGTCACGTGCCCGACCTTGCGTCCCGCGCGCGATTCCTTGCCGTAGGAGTGGAACTTGACCTCGGGCCGGTCGGCGAAGGCGACGCCGTAGCGATCGGGCATCGTCGCGCCGGTGGGTCCGCCCAGGATATTGACCATCACGCTCCAGGGCGCGATCGGTGACGGGTCGCCGAGCGGGAGGTCGAGCACGGCCCGGAGATGCTGCTCGAACTGGCTCGTGACCGCCCCGTCGATGGTCCAGTGCCCTGTGTTGTGGGGGCGCATCGCGAGCTCGTTGATCAGCAGGCGCCCGTCGTTCGTCTCGAACAACTCCACGGCGAGCACGCCGGTGACACCGAGCTCGGTCGCCATGCGGGTGGCGAGCGCCCGGGCAGCCTCGGGCAGTTCACCCGAGGAAGGGGCAGGCGCGAACACCTCGGCGCACACGCCGTCGCGCTGCACGGTCTCGACGAGCGGCCAGGCGCGCACCTCGCCGGACGGTCGGCGCGCCACGAGCTGGGCGAGCTCTCGCCGGAAGTCCACCAGCTCCTCGACGAGCAGTCCCTCGCCCGTTCCCGCCGCGGCGAGCGCGAACCAGTCGTCGGCCGCCTCGGTCGAGCGCACCACGCGCACTCCCTTGCCGTCGTACCCACCCCGCGGCGTCTTCACCACGGCCTCTCCGCCGTGCGCGTCGAGGAAGACGCCCAGCGCGACCGCGTCGTGCACCACGGCCCAGTCGGGAACGGGGGCGCCGAGGCCGGTGAGCCGCTCGCGCATGACAATCTTGTCTTGCGCGACGGCCAGGGCATCCGGCCCCGGGTGCACCGCGTGCCCAGCGGCGACCAGGGCGGCCAGCACGTTCTGCGGCACGTGCTC
This sequence comes from Microbacteriaceae bacterium, assembly GCA_025352325.1. Lineage (GTDB taxonomy): Bacteria > Actinomycetota > Actinomycetes > Actinomycetales > Microbacteriaceae > Lysinimonas. Next base: position 26,461 of record JANXTR010000033.1, read on the forward strand.
GTGGTCGAAGGTGATCACGTCGACGTCGGCCGCGAAGGCCAGCACGGTGTCGAGGTCGCGGTAGTCACCGATGGCCCTCGCCGCGATTGCCGCGGACATGCCCTCGCCCTCGGCGAGCACGCGGATGTCGATGCCGAGGGCGACCGCGGGCGGCACCATCATGCGGGCGAGCTGGCCGCCGCCGATCACTCCGACTCTCATGCTGTGCCCGATCCTGAGTCGTCTCTGAACGAAGTCGAAGGTTTCACGGAGCCTCTCCAGAAAGGGCGACAAGGGCGGTGGTTAGACTTTTCCACCTCAGACCATTGTCCCGGAATCGAGGCGACCACCGCGATGAGCAAGCTCTTTCTGCAGTTCCTGCGCTTCGGTCTCGTCGGCGGTGTGGGCCTCGTCGTCGACTTTGGCGTCTTCAATCTGCTCCGCGCGACGGTGTTCAACCCTGATCACATCCACGAGGGTCCGGTCTTCGCGAAGATCATCTCGACGCTGCTGGCCATCATCGTGAACTGGATCGGCAACCGGCACTGGACTTTCCGCGAGCACCGCGGACCGCAGCTGATACGCGAGGGCATCGAGTTCGGCATCGTGAGCATCGGCGGAATGCTGATCGGCCTGCTCTGCCTCTTCGTGTCGCATTACGTGCTCGGCTACACCTCGGTGCTCGCCGACAACATCTCATCCAATGTGATCGGTCTCGCCCTCGGCACGGCGTTCCGCTTCTCGCTCTACCGGTTCTGGGTGTTCTCGCCGCGTCGCGACGAACCGCAGCCCGCGCTGTTCCCGGACGAGCACCATGTCGACGCGGCGACCGCTGGCGATTCCGCCGCCGCTCCCGCGACCTCGGTCGAGAGCATCACCGCGAGCCCCACGCCTGGGTCTCATCGTCCGGGCGCGACTGCGCCCGCTGCCGTCGTGCCGCAATCGGATTGAGGCTGGCCTCCATCAGGTCGTGAAGGGCCGACTGCACCAGGTCGGCATCCGGGATGTCACGGAGCACCACGGGATGCTCGAGGCCCGTGTTGATGAGCACGTCCCCGCTGCGGAAGAGCAGCTGCAATCCGGCACGCCGCACGGTCACGTCGTAGCCGCGACTGTGGAGCAGCTCCTGCCGGATGCGCACCAGCAGACCCGAGCGGAGGACGATCCGCCGCGTGGTGATGGTGTAGTTGTGGCCGAGCCAGGAGAGCACGGGAAGCACGAACACGAGCAGCGCGACGACTCCCCCGGCGATGAGGAGCGCCCAGTTCATCCAGCTCTCCGGGAAGGAGCCGGCGAAGTAGCTGACAGCCGCGGCATCCGCGATCAGCGCCACGGTCGGCCAGAACAGCACGCGGGCGTGCGGTCGCAGACGAGCCACGACCGACTCGGGAACCGCCTCAGCCGACATGGCTCATTACTACCGCAGGTGGATGATGTCTCCGGCCGCGACCGCGTCGACACGCCCGGATCCGGCGCGGATCTGCAGGCGGCCGAGCTCGTCGATCCCGACCGCGGAGCCCAGCAGCTCCTCGTCGCCGGGCAGCTCGGCGCGCACCTCGCGACCCAGGGTGGTGCAGCGTTCGACCGCGGCGGCCCGCAGCCCCGAGGCATCCGCGTCGCCGGCGTGCTTCCCGTAGGCGCCGACCAGTTCGACCAGTCGGTCCAGGTACACCGACAGGATGCGGTCGGGCAGGTCGTCGCCGTCGGCGCCCTCGAGCGCGAGCGAGGTCGCCGACGGCACGGGCAGCTGCTCGACGGTCATCGTCACGTTGATCCCTGCACCCATTACGACTCCCCCGCCCGACGGCAGCAGCTCGCCGAGGACTCCGCAGATCTTCTTGCCCGCCACCTGCACGTCGTTCGGCCACTTGAAGCCCACCGCGGCATCCGGGAGCACCGTCGCCACAGCATCGGTCATCGCGACCCCTGCCGCCAGCGAGAGCCACGAGAAGCGGGAGGGATCGAGGGGGACGCCGTCCAGACCGCTTGGCCGCAGCAGCACCGAGATCGCCAGCGAGGTGCCAGCCGGAGCCACCCAGGAGCGTCCCCGGCGACCCCGCCCGGCGGTCTGGTCGTCGGTGACCAGGGTGGTGAATGCGGGGAGCTGCTGCTCGCCCGCGAGCCGGACGAGCTCCGCGTTCGTCGACGGAAGCGATGGGAGCTGCAGAAGGCGGCTAACCCGCTCGGAGCTGACAGGGAGCAACATCCCTTGAGCCTAGAATGCTAGTCATGCCGCAGCCCTCGGACTCCGCGGAGCCGGGTCGGATCGTAGTCGTCACGCCGACCTACAACGAGATCGAGAGCCTGGCTCGCACCGTCGCGTCGGTCAGGGCGGCGACGCCCGAGGCGGACATCCTGATCGTCGACGACGGTAGCCCCGACGGCACCGGCGAGCTGGCCGACCGGCTGGCCGCTGGCGACGCGCAGTTGCACGTGCTGCACCGCACCTTGAAGGACGGGCTCGGCCGCGCCTACCTCGCCGGGTTCGCCTGGGCCGCCGAGCAGGGCTACGACGTCGTGGTCGAGATGGATGCCGACGGCTCGCACCCTGCGGACGCCCTGCCCGCGATGCTCGCGACGCTTCGCTCCGACGCCGGCATCGGCCTGGTGATCGGCTCGCGCTGGATCCCTGGGGGCACGGTCGTCGACTGGCCCCTCCACCGCCGGCTGCTGAGTACCGGCGCCAACCGGTACGCGCGGATCGCCCTCGGCATCCCGGTGCACGACATCACGGCCGGCTACCGCGTGTACCGCCGCGAGGTGCTCGACGCACTCGACACCGCGAACATCGACTCGCGGGGTTACTGCTTCCAGATCGATCTGACGATCCGGACCTTCGATGCCGGCTGGGGCATCCGCGAGGTGCCGATCACCTTCCGCGAACGGATCGCGGGCGTCTCGAAGATGAGCGGCGGAATCGTCGTCGAGGCCATGCGCAAGGTCACCGTTTGGGGAATCTCGCGCCGCCTGCGCCGCCGACGCACGCAGTGACGATCTCGACGACGAATCAGCCGACGTCTTGTCGACATCCCACCACCCCCTGCCCCACCTGCCCCTGGGTAGGCTGAACATCGTGACTGCCGACGCCGCCCCCACCAGCCCCGCTCCGGCGAAAGTCGACCCGAAGCCCGACCTGTACACGACGGCCGGGAAGCTGGCCGATCTGAAGGTCCGCTACCACGAGGCCGTCACCGCGAGCGGCGAGGCCGCGATCGAGAAACAGCACTCGAAGGGCAAGAAGACGGCCCGCGAGCGCGTCGAGCAGCTGCTCGATCAGGGCTCGTTCGTCGAGCTCGACGAGTTCGTCCGGCATCGCACCCACGCCTTCGGCATGGAGAACAAGCGTCCGTACGGCGACGCGGTCGTCACCGGCACGGGCACGATCCTGGGCCGCCAGGTCGCGGTCTACTCGCAGGACTTCACCATCTTCGGAGGGTCGCTCGGCGAGGTCGCTGGTGAGAAGATCATCAAGGTCATGGAACTGGCGCTGAAGACCGGCGTCCCGATCATCGGCATGCTCGACTCGGGCGGGGCGCGGATCCAGGAGGGCGTGGTCGCGCTCGGCAAGTACGGCGAGATCTTCCGCCTGAATACCCGCTCCTCCGGTGTCATCCCGCAGATCTCGATCATCATGGGCCCGGCAGCCGGCGGCGCGGTCTACGGCCCGGCTCTCACCGACTTCGTGATCATGGTCGACAAAACCAGTCAGATGTTCGTCACCGGCCCCGATGTGATCAAGACGGTGACCGGCGAGGACGTCGGCATGGAGGAGCTCGGCGGCGCGCTGACCCACAACACGGTCAGCGGCGTGGCCCACTACCTGGCCAGCGACGAGGATGACGCTCTCGACTACGCGCGCGGCCTCGTCAGCTTCCTTCCCGACAACAACCTTGCGGGCCTCCCGATCTACGAGAGCGAGGTGGAGCTCGAGATCACCGACGAGGACCGCAAGCTCAACACCCTCATCCCAGATTCGCCGAACCAGCCGTACGACATGCACACCGTCATCGAGCACGTGGTCGACAACGCCGACTTCCTCGAGGTGCAGCCGCTGTACGCGCCCAACATCCTGATCGGCTTCGGACGGGTCGAGGGACGCTCGGTTGGCATCATCGCCAACCAGCCGAACGCGATGGCCGGCACCCTGAACATCGAGGCGGGCGAGAAGGCGGCACGCTTCGTGCGCTTCTGCGACGCGTTCTCGATCCCGATCGTCACCCTGGTCGACGTGCCCGGCTACCTGCCCGGCACCGACCAGGAGTGGACCGGCGTGATCCGCCGCGGCGCGAAGCTCCTCTACGCCTACGCCGAGGCCACCGTGCCCCTGGTGACCGTCATCACCCGCAAGGCATACGGGGGTGCATACATCGTCATGGGTTCCAAGCAGCTCGGTGCCGATATCAACTACGCCTGGCCCACCGCCGAGATCGCGGTCATGGGCGGCCAGGGTGCTGTCAACATCCTCTACCGCGGTGAGATCAAGGCAGCCGAGGCGGCCGGCGAGGATGTCGCGGCCGTCCGCACCAAGCTGGCCAACGAGTACACGTACAACGTCGCCAGCCCATTCCTCGCGGCCGAGCGCGGCGAGCTGGACGGCGTGATCGAGCCGGCGGCCACCCGCGTCGCCATCATCAAGGCGCTGCGGGCCCTGCGCACCAAGCGCGCGAGCCTGCCGCCGAAGAAGCACGGCAACATTCCGCTGTGATGGACGACAACCCGCAGTACGACATCCGCATTACCGACGGCAACGCGTCCGACGAGGAGATCGCCGCCGTCACCGCCGTTCTCGCGGCGGCGCTCGAGGAGCTGGCGGGCGACCACCGTCGTCGGCAGCGCCTCACGCCGAGCGCGTGGGAGCGCAGCCAGCGATCGGTCCGAACCCCCTTGTCCCCCGGTGCGTGGAAGACATTCGGCCGTTGACCGGCTAAATGAGGCTTTGTTACCCGGGTGACACTGCGGAATCGCGCGTCACTGCTGCGGAATCAGTGGTTTTCGGTGCATCGTCCTGTGGATTCGACGGCTGATCGACGGATGCCGCGGCTCCCCGTCGTCGTCCCCGATGGGGTGCGCGGCCGTCCTGAGGGTCCAACGCGCGGAAATCGCCCGTGTCCTCCGAAAGTCCGACTGTGCACGGTGGGAAGATCGTGCAGAGTTATCAACTAACAGGTGCACCTCTTTCAGAGGTCCACCGCCTGTCATCGGCTATCTAGGGTAAGCGAGCCGATGATGTGGGGGCGAGTCAGGGCGATATTCGGGTTGTCGCCCTGACTCGAAACGCCCGGAGGGCCGGTGCTCAGCACTGGCCCTCCGGGCCTTAAGGCCCCGGAATCCCTGCAGATCTGCGGGGCTCCGCTGCCAGTAGAGTTAAGGTTCTACCCCCGAAGTCGATCACGGGGACCGTCCAGAGAGGTTGACCCGTGACCGCCGACGCCATCCCGATGTCTCCGACCCCCGCCGTCGATCTGACGGCGCGGCGAGGCCGCAGCAACCTCCGCGTCCGGGCAGCTCACGGGTTGTACCGGGTCGCCACCCGCCTCCACTGGGCGGAGCCCGAACTGGTCGGTCTCGGCGCCTTTGTGCGGGCCGGCGACGAGGTGATCGACGTCGGCGCCGCCCTCGGCATGTACACCGTCCCGCTCGCCGACTTGGTCGGTCGCAGCGGGCGCGTCTGGTCGTTCGAACCGCAGCCGCGCGGCATCTTCACGGTCCGACTGCTCCGCATCATCACGGGCCCTCATCGCGGGCGGGCCAGCCGCGCGACCATGGGTCCGTCCGCCGGGGAGTCCACCATCGTGGTCCCGTTCCGCAACGGCTTCCCGATCTTCGGGCACGGCCACATCGCCGGTCACGACGACGACGACGACGACGGGAAGCAGTACCGCACCACCGCCCCGATGACCACGGTCGACGCCTGGTGCGCCGAGAAGGGCATCGCGCCGGTCTCGTTCATCAAGGTGGACGTCGAGGGCTTCGAGCCGGCGGTCATCGAGGGCGCGGTGGCGACCATCGATCGCGACCGACCGTCCCTGCTGCTCGAGATCGAGGATCGGCACCTGGCACGCTACGGACGCACCGCCGCCGACTTCGTCGACGAGATCCACACGCGCTGGCCCGACTACCGGATGTACACCTGGGTCGACGGAGACTGGACGACGACCGAGCAGATCGTGCCGGAGGTGCGCAACTACCTGTTCGCCACCGACGCCGCATTCCTGCGCTAGCGCGTTCTACCCGACCGCGCGCGGGATCTCGAGCCAGAGGGCGACCTCCTCGTCGTCGCCGCCGGAATCCTGCCCGAGCGCGAGAGCGTGCTCGTCGGGGCTGTAGAGCCCCACTACGGTCACCGCCACGCCGGTACCCTCCGGCACGGTCCGGGCGATGACACTGTCGGCGTCGGTCCCCCGGATCGCGGCGGCCAGCTCGCCGAGCACCCGCTCGAGGTCGACCTCGCTGAGATCGTCGAGCCCGCCCTCGTCGAGCAGGGTGATCGTGGCCCCGCGGCGGCGGGCATCCATCACCTCGTCGCGGACGGCGTCGTTGAGCAGCTTGCGTCCGCGGATCTCATCGCGGATGGCGCGCTCCGTGTTGAGGGACTCCACCCGCTCCTCCGGGGTCAGGTTGCCCGCACGCTTCTGAACGGTCTCGAGCATCCGGACTGCCATCGCGCTGGTCTGACCGAGTCGGAACTGCCGCTCGGTGACATGCGCCTCCTGCGCGGCCTGCCAGTCGGTGGTCTCGCGTTCGGCGATGGTGAATCGGCGGGAATCCCGCGCGGCGCCGGTCAGCGCTCGGCGGATCACGTAGGAGACCGTGACCCAGCTGGCACTGCCGACCACACCGAGATACACCAGGTTGAGCGGCCCGGCCCAGATCACCGTGTGGATCACCAGGAAGATCACACCCGCCCAGGCCCAGCGCGGCTGGCCGCGCGTGCAGACGATCGTGAGGATGATGCCGGCTCCCGCGACGTACCAGGTCGAGTAGCCCACCGTCTTGCTCAGATCGATCTGAGAGCTCACGACCAGCGTGATCGCGACGACGGAGGGCACCGCGAAGGCGGCCATCCAGACCGGCATCTGAGCGGGCCCGAAGGGCAACAGGGTCAGGATCACGACGATCACGAAGAGCACCATGCTGCCGATGGCGGGGTAGGGCGAGCGCGGGATGTCGATCGCGTAGACCCCGAGCACGATGACGTACGCCGAGAACAGAGCCGCCAGGCCGACGATGATCCACCGCGGGACCCCGACTCTCACAGCGACACGTGATCCAGCTCGGAGACGGGGAGCGGGAGCGGCGCCGTCCCCGCGGGCCACCGGATGGTCACCGTCGTCCCGCTGCCCGGGGATGACACCACCTCGGCGCGTCCGCCCACGTTCGCCATGCGCTCGATAATCGAGTTGCGCACGCCGAGGCGCTCGGCGGGCACCTGCCGCAGGTCGAATCCCCCGCCGTCGTCAGAGACCACGATCTGGATGCCGCCCTGCCAGGCTGTCATCCGCACGGTGCGGGTGACGCCCTCGCCGGCGTGGTTGACGCTGTTGACGGCCGCCTGGATGGCCGCGGAACTCGCGGCCTCCGCAGCGGCGGCCGGAATCGACCGGGTGCCGAGCCGGCTGGACGAGACGTCGAACCCGCCCTCCAGCTCCTCGATCGCCTCACGGGTCCGCACCGCCACGGCGCTGACGCGCACGGTCGACCCGTCATCCGGCGAGACCAGAGCGGCATCCCGCAGGTGGCCGATCGCGCTGGCGGCCATGTTCGCCGCCAGCCGCTGTGCTTCCGGAGTGTCGGCGCGCGCCGCATACAGCAGGGTGGTGAGCACACTGTCGTGGACGATCGCGTCGACGCGCACCCGTTCAGCCTCCATGGCGTGCGCCCGGACTGCTAGCGCATAGCCATCGAGAGCGGTGGCCTGGACCCGGTCCACCCCGGTGGCCGCGGCGCGCAGCACGACTGCGATGATCAGGATCGCACCGCCGAGGATGAAGGCATAGAGGGAGTCCAGGGTCACGCGGAAGAGCGAGAGACCGCCACCCGCGTCGGTAAGCCGGATGACGGCGTACGCGACCGGGATGAGGACCAGGTACCCGGCGGCCCCCACCAGGGGCAAGCCGATGGCCGCCATGGCGGTGGCGATGGTGATGAGGAAGTAGAGCCACGGGCTTTCGGCCGAGGGGTGGGTGACGCCGAACGGCCAGGTGATCAGCACGACCAGGAAGACCAGGGCGAAGGTCAGCATCGACGCCCGCACAAACCGCCGGACGAGGGTCGCCACCACGGTGAACAGCAGGGACGTCACCAGCATGACGATGGACGTGACGAGCCACCGCGGGTCGGAGTCGTGGCGTTGAGACAGGATCGAGGGGATCGACTGGACGAAGTAGACGACCCCGATCCCCGCCCCCGTCCGCGCCATTGCGGACTCGACGCGCGCCAGACTCAGCGTGGTGCGGATCGCGGAGACGACCCTCCGCTGGCCGGCGGGTGCCGGGGGGCTAGCGGCCATCGCCGCCGTCGGGATCCAGACCGGGGAGGATGCCGTCCTCGACCGCTCGACGGAGCAGGTCGACCTTCGTGGGCGCAGGGCGCCCGACCTCGACGTACTTCACCCGGATGCGATCCAGGTACTCGCGCGCTGTCGAGTAGCCAATGCCGAGCTGCTCGGCCGCCAGCTTGAGCGGGAGGCCCGAGGCGTAGAGGTGCAGGATCTCGCGCTCGCGACGCCCGAGCTGGGCCTTGGCGAAGTCGCGGTCGGCGTCGATCGCGGTCGCCCACTCGAGGTTGTTGAGCACCTCGCCGCGTGCGACGGTCGCCGCCGCGGCGATGACGGTCTTGGTGGCCGAAGACTTGGGGATGACTCCCGCGGCTCCGGCGGCGAGCGCCTCGCGCACGAGGGCGACGCGGTCGGCGATGCTGTGCACGAGCACGGCGGAGCCGGCGGCCTGCACGCGCTTGACGTTCTCGGTGACCGACGATCCGTCGCCGAGCGAGAGGTCGAGCACGGTCACGTCGACCTCGCGGCCCGCGAGACCTTCGATCAGATCGTCGACGCTGGCGGCCGCGATGATGAAGTCGTAGCCGTCCTCGATGAAGGCGGCTTTGAGGCCGAGTCGCACCGACTCGTGGTCGTCGACGACCGCCACCCTGACGTGCACAGTGTCTGCGCCTGATGTCGGCGGGCGTTCGCTCGTTTCAACCACGTTCATCCTTGTTTCTCCCCCCGGAATGCAGGCGACGGAACACCCGCAGTGCCCATGGTAGCCCGCGGATCAGCCGCCGACCCTCGTTCTCCACAGCTTCCTCTAGCGCGCCCTGAGGAGTTCTCGATCGTGCTATGCGATCACGGGCTCTAGTCGCGGGCGAGCGAGCCGACGGCCTCGACGTGGTGGGTGTGCGGGAACAGGTCCAGCGCGCGCAGGGTGTCGAGCCGGTACCCGAGACCCGACAGGATCGCGACGTCACGCGCGAACGCGATCGGATCGCACGCCACGTACACGAGCTGGGCGGGCTTGACCGCGGCGATCGCCTCCAGCACGGCCTTCCCCGCGCCCGAGCGCGGCGGATCGAGCACGACGGTCGCGGCGGCGAGGCGGGCGCGCTCCCCCACTGAGGCATCCGCCAGCGACCGCACCCAGTGCTCCACCCGTCCGGTGATGGCGGTCGCGCCCAGCCACTCGGCGAGGTTCTCAGAGGCGTGGTCGGTGGCGCGGGCATCCGACTCGATCGTGGTGATGCGCACCGTCGGCCCGAACCGTTCGCCGACCGCGGCGGCCAGCAGTCCCACACCGCCGTAGAGGTCGAGGTTGGCGGCGCGCGGATCGAACAGCGCCGGATCAATCGCGGCCTGAACGGCCTCCGTCAGCGCGAGCGCCGCGCCCGCGTGAACCTGCCAGAACCCGGTGTCGTCGACCCGGAACTCGCGTTCCCCCACCCGTTCGCGCACGACGCTCGGCTTCTGTGCCCCGATCACGAGCCGCGCTCCGCCGACGCCCGGCGCCAGCACATCGACGGTCTCAGCACCGGTGAACTTCTCCCGCAGCGGCGCGGTCTCGCGGACGGCCGCGGTGGCGAGAGGCAGGTCGGCCACCGGGATGACGCGATGCGAGCGCGCCGCGTACGGTCCGACGGTGCCCTCCGCCGACACGTGAAGCCGCACGCGCGTGCGCCATCCCGTACCCGGCAGTCCGTCACCGGGATCGGCGAGCGCCTCGACGACGACCTCGCGCTCCAGACCGGCCATGCGCTGCAGACCCTCGGCGAGCACCTGCGCCTTCAACGCGCGCTGGTGGCCGAGCTCGATGTGGCCGAACTCAGCACCGCCCGCGCGATCGCCGGGGTCGCGGTCCACGGAGGCCTCGGCCCAGACGTGCGCCTGCCGGTGCGGAGACGGCTCGAGCACGCGGACCGTCTCGGCGCGCCAGAAGCTCGGCTTCGCGTCATCCGTGATCCTGGCGACGACCTTCTCGCCGGGAATCGCATCCGAGACGAAGACCACACGACCGTCGAGCCGCGCGACCGAGATCCCGCCGTGCGCGATCTTGGTAGCCTCGAGTTCGACCTCACGGCCCTGCATCTCACCCATCCCACGAGCTTAGGAGGGCCCCATGGTGACTTCCGACGGAGCGCCCGTCCGCCTCTACCTCGCCTCGACCTCGCCGGCCAGGCTCGCGACGCTGCGCGCGGTCGGCATCGACCCGATCACCATCCCGTCGAGGGTGGACGAGGAGGCCGCGGTCGCCGCCGCCGGACCGCTGACGGCCGCCGAGATGGTGCAGCTGCTTGCCCGCCTCAAGGCCGAGGCGATCCTCGATCCGACGCTCGGGCACGCCGCGCAGCTCGACGGCCTCGTGCTCGGCGGCGATTCGGCGTTCGAGATCGACGGACAGGTCTTCGGCAAGCCGCACCTGCCCGAGATCGCCCGGGAACGCTGGCTCGCACAGCGCGGGCACTCGGGCGTGCTTCACTCCGGGCATTGGCTCATCGATGCGCGCCACGGTCTGGTCGGGCAGGCCATCGGTGGAGTCGCCGAGGCGCGGGTGCACTTCGCCGACGACATCACGGATGCCGAGATCGACGCGTACATCACCACCGGCGAGCCGCTCGAAGTCGCCGGCGCTTTCACGATCGACTCGAAGGGCGCCGGATTCATCGAGAGGATCGAGGGCGACCCGCACGCCGTGGTCGGGCTCAGCGTGCCGTTGCTGCGCAAGCTGGTGCGCGCGCTCGGGGTCGAGTGGACCGGGCTCTGGAACGTCTGACCGGAGGAAGCATCTCTCACAACGTCCGACGCGACCTTCTGTGGACGTTCGACAAAGGCCGGCACCGGCCCAGCGCCTAGGCTGAGGGGTTATGGCCAGCATCACGAAAGTCCTGATCGCCAATCGGGGAGAGATCGCGGTGCGCGTCATCCGCGCGGCCCGTGACTCCGGAATCGCCTCGGTCGCCGTCTACGCCGACCAGGATCGCGACGCCCGCCACGTCAAGCTTGCCGACGAGGCGTACGCGCTCGTCGGCACGACCAGCGCAGACACCTACCTCGTCATCGACAAGCTGCTGTCGATCGCGCGGCGCTCCGGCGCGAACGCCGTGCACCCCGGCTACGGGTTCCTCGCCGAGAACGCCGACTTCGCTCGCGCCGTGATCGACGCGGGCCTGATCTGGATCGGCCCCAGCCCCGACGCCATCGAGCGCCTCGGCGACAAGGTCAGCGCCCGTCACGTGGCCGAGAAGGTTGGCGCCCCGCTGGCGCCCGGAACACTCAATCCGGTCGAGAACGCCGAGGAGGTGCTCGCCTTCGTCGACGAGGTCGGACTCCCGGTCGCGATCAAGGCGGCATTCGGCGGCGGCGGTCGTGGCCTGAAGGTCGCCCGCACCCGCGAGGAGGTGCCCGAGCTCTTCGAGTCAGCCGTCCGTGAGGCCGTCGCCGCGTTCGGTCGCGGCGAGTGCTTCGTCGAGAAGTACCTCGACGAGCCGCGCCACGTCGAGACCCAGTGCCTGGCGGATGCCGCAGGCAACGTCGTCGTGATCTCCACCCGCGACTGCTCCCTCCAGCGCCGTCACCAGAAGCTGGTCGAGGAGGCGCCCGCGCCGTTCCTCACCCCGGAGCAGAACGAGCTGCTCTACCGCTCGTCCAAGGCGATCCTCAAAGAGGTCGGCTACGTCGGTGCGGGCACCTGCGAGTTCCTGATCGGCAGGGACGGCACCGTCTCCTTCCTCGAGGTGAACACGCGCCTGCAGGTCGAGCACCCGGTCTCCGAGGAGGTCACCGGCATCGACCTCGTGCGCGAGCAGTTCCGCATCGCCGAGGGCGGGACGATCGACTACGACGACCCAATTCCGAGCGGCCACTCCTTCGAGTTCCGCATCAACGGGGAGGACCCGGGCCGCAACTTCCTCCCGACGCCGGGGCCCGTGCAGGTGCTGCGATTCCCCGGTGGTCCCGGCGTGCGCGTCGACTCCGGCGTCACCACGGGCGACGTCATCTCGGGGGCGTTCGACTCGCTGCTCGCCAAGCTCATCGTCACCGGATCTACGCGCGCGGACGCGCTCGAGCGGTCGCGCCGAGCCCTCGACGAGTTCGAGGTCGCGGGCCTGCCCACGGTGCTCCCGTTCCATCGCAAGGTGGTGCGCGATCCGGCCTTCACCGCCGCCGACGGTCACTTCGGCGTCTACACCCGCTGGATCGAGACCGAGTTCGTCAACGACCTCGAGCCCTGGGGTGGGATCCTGGCCGATGCCGCAGAACCCGAGAAGCGTCACAGCGTCGTCGTCGAGGTCGAGGGCAAGCGCGTCTCGGTCTCTCTGCCGGCCAAGCTGATGCCGTCGGCGGGTTCCGTCTCCAACGCCCCGGCCCCAAAGCGCAAGTCGGTCGGCAGCGGCGGCTACGCGGCGACCGGCACCGGCGTGAAGGCGCCCATGCAGGCGACGATCGTGAAGGTCGCCGTCCAGGAGGGCGACAGGGTTGTCAAGGGAGACCTCGTCGTCGTGCTCGAAGCCATGAAGATGGAGCAGCCGCTCACCGCCCACAAAGACGGCACGATCGCGAAGCTCGACGCCGTCGTCGGCGCCACCATCTCCTCCGGCCACCTACTGCTCGCGATCGAGGACTAGGCGCGCTCGATCGACTCCGGCCGCTCGGAGGGCCGCACGCGCGCGGCCAGGGCCCCGATCCGCCGCTGTGCTGGGCGCTCAACCGCATGGTAGAGCAGCGCTCCGAGCCCAAACACGACGGCGAATGGGACCAGCAGCAGCCCCACCCGCGCGATCACCGGCCAGTGCAGGACGACTTCCTGCGGCACGGACTGCACGAGGGTGGCGAGCAGCGCACCGAACACCATCAGCACGATGCCGTGGATCATGTAGATGCCGTAGGAGATGCGGCCGCCGTACTCCAGCGGTCCGCTCGCCAGCCAGCGGATCGTCGGGCCCTCTCCGCCCGCGAGTCCGGCGACCACGACGCCCGCGAGCAGCAACGCCACCACGGCGCGGGCCGGGTCGAGCTCGATGCGCCCCGCGGTGGTGATGAGCAGGGCGAGGGCGAGCAGGCCGACGACGGCCAGGATCCCGGGCCGGATGCGCGGCGCCCCCAGCGCGAAGATGGCAGCCCCCGCCACGAAGCCGGCCACGACGCGGACGAGCGGATGCGGCATCCCGTTGAAGGAGGGAAGCAGCCACGCCCCGACTCCTTCGAGCGCCAGGCACCCCGCCAACACCAGCAGCAGCCCGATCCGAACGTCACCCCGAGCACGACCACGGCCATGCATCCGCCGCGCCACCCCCACGAGCAGCGCGACTGCCGGAAAGAGCAGGTACGCGAACCATTCGGCGCTCAGCGACCAGGCCGGGAAGTTCCAGCCCTGCTGGGGGGACGGCTCCCAGCCGCGGATCAGCAGCAGATCCTGGATCGCGCCCCACACGGTGAAGCTCTGCGGATACGGGATCGCGACCCCGATCAGCACACCGGTCACGATCACGGCGATCGCGATGAGCAGCGTCACGAACTGCAGCGGGTAGATGCGCGCCAGCCGCTTGATCAGGAAGCGCCGATACTGGCTGGGGGTGCCGCGACCACCGGGGAAGGACGCCAGGTACTGGTACGCGATGATGTAGCCGCTCAGCGCGAAGAACAGGTCGACGGCCAGATACCCGGAGTCGAACAGGAAGCCGACCGGGTGCAGCTCGGGCACCAGCCCGAAGATCATGAACTGGAAGTGGTACAGCACCACCCAGACCGCGGCGAGGAAGCGCACGCCGGTGAGCTGGCGGATCTCCGCGCGGCGGGCTCCGACGAGAGGGGCCGGCGGCGCTCCCGCCTCGGTCATCAGCCGACGATGTGCATGGCGCGCGCGGCATCCGTCACGCTCGCCGAGAGCGAGGGGTAGACGCTGAACGCGCGGGCGAGCTGGTCGACGGTGAGACGGTGCTCCACGGCGAGGGCGATCGGCAAGATGAGGTCGCTCGCCTTGGGTGCGACGATCACGCCACCGATCACGGTGCCCGATCCGGTGCGCGCGAAGATCTTGACGAAGCCGTCCTTGATGCCCATCATCTTGGCGCGCGGGTTGGAGGCGAGCGGCAGCTTGTAAATGTCGCCCTGGGCGATGCCCTCCTCGATCTGCTTTTGCGACCAGCCGACGGTCGCGACCTCGGGCTGGGTGAAGATGTTTGAGCTCACGTTGCGCAACTCGGTCGGCGCGACCGCGTCGCCCATCGCGTGATAGACGGCGGTGCGGCCCTGCATCGAGGCGACGGAGGCGAGCGGGAGGAAGTCGCTGCAGTCCCCGGCGGCGTAGATGCTCGGCATCGAGGTGCGGGCGACGCGGTTGACCCGGATGTGTCCACTCGCGGTCAGCTGGACCCCGGCCTCCTCGAGCCCGATGCCTGCCGTGTTGGGAATGGACCCGACCGCCATCAGGCAGTGGGATCCCTCGACCGTCCGGCCATCGCTCAGGGTGACGAGCACGCCGTCGGCGGTGCGCTCAACCTTGTCGGCACGGCTCTTACTGAGCACATCCATGCCGTTGCGGGTGAAGACGTTCTCGATCACGCGGGCCGCGTCGGCGTCCTCACCGGGGAGCACCTGCTCGCGGCTGGAGACCAGCGAGACCTTCGAACCGAGCGCCAGGTAGGCGGAGGCGAACTCCGCGCCGGTGACGCCCGATCCGACCACGATCATGTGCTCGGGGACCTCGTCGAGCGTGTACAGCTGGGTCCAGGTGAAGATGCGCTCGCCATCCGGCTTGGCGGAGTCGAGCTGCCGGGGGCGCGCGCCGACCGCCACGACCAGGGTGTCGGCGTCGATCTCGTCGAAGTCGGTGCGGCTCTTGCCCTTGCCGGTGGAGACGACCAGCCGGTTCGGTCCGTCGAGGCGTCCATCGCCGGCGAGGATGCGCACGCCGGCCTTGATGAGCTGCGACTTCATGTCCTCGGACTGCTGGCGGGCGAGCATCAGCAGGCGCTGGTTGACGGCCCCCAGGTTGACGGCCACCTCGGGTCGGACCGCACGACCGTCGCCGTTGCGCGTGAAAAACTGCACGCCGAGATCGGCGGCCTCCCCCGCCGCGTTGGCGGCCTCCGCCGTCGCGATGAGGGTCTTCGACGGGACGACGTCGGTCAAGACAGCCGAGCCGCCGACCCCGGCCCGCTCGACCAGCGTGACCTCCGCGCCGAGCTGCGCTCCGGCGAGTGCCGCCTCGTAGCCTCCCGGGCCACCGCCGAGAATCGCGATGCGCTGGGTCCGCTCGAACTCGTAGGAGGGCATGGCTCCCATTCTCGTGCATGCGGCCCGGCTCCCCGTCCGTTCTAGGCTGGGCGGCATGCCCAGTTCGATGCAGCTCCACGATTCCGGCCACCCGCTCGACGATCCGAACGCCGACCCCTTCGCCATCGCGAAGCAGGCGGCCGCGCAGCTGGCCGAGGCGACCGGCGTCGAGAAGCACGACATCGCGCTCACCCTCGGCAGCGGCTGGGCGAAGGCCGCCGACCTCATCGGCGAGACCACCGCGACCGTCAACGCCACCGAAATCATCGGATTCAGCCGGCCGGCCCTGAGCGGGCATAGCGGCACCCTGCGCAGCGTGCTGCTGCCGAACGGGAAGCGTGCGCTCGTGATCGGGGCGCGGACGCACTTCTACGAGGGTCACGGCGTGCGCCGGGTCGTCCACTCGGTGCGGACGGCGGCGGCAGCGGGAGTGACGACCATGATCCTGACCAACGGGGCGGGCGGCATCCGCGAGACCTGGATGCCGGGCACCCCGGTGCTGATCAGCGACCACATCAACCTCACGGCCTCCTCGCCCCTCGAGGGCGCGACCTTCATCGACCTCACCGACCTGTACGCGAAGCGGCTGCGTGACCTGGCGCGGAGCGTCGCGCCCGAACTCGACGAGGGCGTCTACACGCAGTTTCGCGGGCCGCACTACGAGACGCCGGCCGAGGTGCAGATGGCGAAGGCCATCGGGGGTCACATCGTCGGGATGTCGACGGCGCTCGAGGCGATCGCGGCGCGGGAGGCCGGGATGGAGATCCTGGGGCTCTCGTTGATCACGAACCTGGCGGCGGGCATCTCGCCCGAACCGCTTAGCCACGCCGAGGTGCTGCAGTCCGGACGCGACGCTGAGCCGGTGATCAGCGCGCTGCTGGCTCGGATCGTCGCGGAACTCTAGGGGGCACGCCATGGTCGACGACGACCTGACACCGCTGACCGAGCTGCTCGGGCAGGCGCGTGCCTGGGCGGCCCAGGATCCGGATGCGGTGACCCGCGCCGAGCTCGGGGGCCTCGTCGAGCGGACGGAGGCCGGCGACACGCCCGCCTCCGCGGAGCTGCGCAACAGGTTCTCCGGACGCCTGGCGTTCGGCACGGCTGGCCTGCGCGGCGAGCTGGGCGCCGGTCCGATGCGGATGAACCGCGTGCTCGTCGCCCAGGCGGCGGCCGGGCTCGCGGCGTTCCTGCTCGCGCGCCCCGCGGGAGCTCACGGGACCGCGCCCACCGTCGTCATCGGCTACGACGGACGCCACAACTCGGACGTGTTTGCGCGCGACACCGCCGAGCTCATGCAGGGCGCAGGCGTTCGGGCGACGCTGCTCCCGCGGGCGCTGCCGACCCCAGTGCTGGCATTCGCGGTGCGGCATCTCGACGCGAGCGCCGGAGTGATGGTCACCGCGAGCCACAACCCGGCGCGCGACAACGGCTACAAGGTCTACCTGGGCGGGGTCGACGGCGGCTCGCAGATCGTTCCACCGGCCGACGGCGAGATCGCGGCCGAGATCGCGCGCGTGGCATCCGGTTCCATCGTCGGTCTTCCCCGCGACATGGGCTACCGGTTCGCGCCGGAGCGCGTGGTCGCGGCCTACATCGGCGAGACCGCCGCCCTGGCCGACGCGCCCTCGACGCTGAAGGTCGTCTACACGCCACTGCACGGCGTCGGATGGGAGACCGCGGCGGCGGTGTTCGCCGCCGCTGGCTTCGCCACGCCGATCACCGTCGACGCGCAGCTGCAGCCGGATCCGGACTTTCCGACCGTGGCGTTCCCCAACCCGGAGGAGCCGGGGGCCCTCGACTTCGCCGTCGAGACGGCACGCGCATCCGGAGCCGAACTGATCATCGCGAACGATCCGGATGCCGACCGCGTCGCCGTGGGCGTCCCCGATCCGAGCGCCGAGAGCGGCTGGCGACGGCTGAGCGGTAACGAACTCGGGTGGTTGCTCGGATGGAGTGCCGCGCGGCGGGTGTCCGAGGCGGGCGACGGCGCGGACGGGACGCTCGCCTGCTCGCTCGTGAGCTCGCCGGCACTGGGCGCGATCGCTCGTCACTACCGGCTGGACTTCGCCGAGACCCTTACCGGTTTCAAGTGGATCTCGCGCGTCGGCGGCCTCGTCTTCGGCTACGAGGAGGCCCTCGGCTACCTCGTCGACCCCGATAAGGTGCGCGACAAGGACGGTATCTCGGCGGCCGTCGAGGCCGTGCAGCTGTTCACCGAGTTGGCCGCATCCGGCACCACGCTCGAGGCGCACCTAGCCGAATTCGCGGAGACCTTCGGCGGTTACGCCTCCTCGCAGATCTCGGTGCGGGTCGCCGAACTCGCGCAGATCCCGCGCACCATGGCGCGGCTGCGCGCGTTCCTGCCCGCGCAGGTGGGCGGTGTCCGCGTCGAGAGCGTCGACGACTTCGTCGACGGTTTCGAGCAGTTCCCGCCGAGCGACCTGCTGCGCCTGCACCTCGAGGGCGGCGGACGCGTGATCGTGCGCCCCAGCGGCACCGAACCGAAACTCAAGTGCTACCTGGATGCGGTGGCCCACGACGGAACGGCAGCAGAGCGGCTGGCCTCGGCGGCCGCCATGCTCGCCGCCCTCGACGCGGGGATGCGCGAGCTACTCGCCGACTGAGTCGGTCCAGCCGGGTCGGCCGAACCGGACTCGGCGCAGCTGGAGTCAGCCCAACGCCGCATCGAGCTTGGCGCTCAACTCCTGGGTATCGAAGTAGTTCTCGACGACGATCACGTCCGCGGAGGTGCGGCCGATCGCCTCGACGAACTCGGGGCTGGTGAGGATGATCTGCGCGTCGTCCGCCTCGGCGTGCAGCGACTCGAGGTCGGTGGCGACGACCGTGGCGCTGAGTCCGAGGCGCAGCAGCACGCGCTCGGCATTCACCTTGAGGATGCCGCTGGTGCCGACCCCCGCGCCGCAGATGGCCACGATCTTCACGAGCAGGCCCTCGCGAGCACTCCCACACGAAGCCGGCGCGTCACGCGATCGCTCCCAGGATCTCGCGCACCCCGTCGGCCGAGGCGGCGGCGGCAAGTCGGGAGATCGCATCCGAATCGTTGAAAACGTTGGCGATCTCGGCCACCAACGACAGGTGATGATCGGGCGAGGCGACGGCGAGACCGAGGACCACACGCACCGGGTCGTTGTGGGCGTTGCCGAACGGGACCGGGGTGGCAAGGGTCACGATCGCGAGGCCGTCGTGGAGCACCGCCGGGCCGGGACGCGCGTGCGCGAGCGCCAGTCCGGGCGCGATGACCACGTAGGGACCGTGCTCCTCGATCATGCGGATCATCTCGTGCGCGTAGTCCGCGGTCGTCGCGCCGCTCGCCGTGAGCGCGGCTCCCGCCAACTCGACGGCGGCGCGCCAATCCGCCGCGTCGGCACCGAGCACGATCGCCGCATCCGGAACGGCGGGGAGCGCCATCAGGCTGCGCCGAAGCCGGCACCGATGCGCTCGATGAGTTCCTCGCGGTCTTCGAGGGGCAGGAACGCCGCCTCGGCCGCGTTGACCTGGAAGATCTCGAGGTCGTCAAGCCCGTAGCCGAAGGTGTCGACGAGCAGGCCGAGCTCCCGCGTGAGGGTCGTTCCGCTCATCAGACGGTTGTCGGTGTTCACCGTGACCCGGAACCCGAGCTGGTAGAGCAGGTCGAAGGGGTGGTCGGCCATCGTCGACCCCCAGGCCGCGATCGCGCCCGTCTGGAGGTTCGAGCTGGGGCTCGTCTCGAGTGCGATGCCGCGGTCCTTGACCCATTGGGCGACCCGGCCGAGCGTGACGAAGGTGCTCTCGTCGTCGGTCCCCTCGACGGTGATGTCCTCGGCGATCCGGACGCCGTGGCCGAGACGGAGCGCGTGTCCGTCGACGAGGGCACTCAGAATGCTGTCGACGCCATCCGCCTCGCCCGCGTGCACGGTGGCCGGGAACGACGCTCGCGCGAGCACGTCGAACGCCTCGGAGAGACGCGACGGCGGGAATCCGGCCTCGGGCCCGGCGATGTCGAAGCCGACGACGCCGGAGTCGCGGTGCCGGAGCGCGAGCTCGGCGATCTCGGTGCCGCGGTCCAGGTGGCGCATCGCGCTCACCAGCTGCCCGGCGCGGATCCATCCGCCAGCGGCTGCGATGGCGTCCGTCGCCTCGTCGATCCCCTGCTGCACCGCCTCGACGGCCTCGTCGAGGCTGAGCCCGCGCTGCAGGTGCTGCTCGGGCGCCCAGCGCAGCTCGCCGTAGATCACGCCGTCTGCGGCAAGATCCTCGACGAACTCTCGGGCGATGCGGGTGAGCCCCTCGGCCGTCTGCATGACGGCGATGGTCACGTCAAAGGTCTTGAGGTACTCGACGAGCGAGCCGCTGTCCGACTTCTCGGCGAACCAGGCGGCAAGCTCCGCGGCATCCGTCGCGGGCAGTTCGATGCCCAGCGGTTCGGCCAGATCGATGATCGTCTGCGGCCGAAGTCCGCCGTCGAGGTGGTCGTGCAACGACACCTTGGGGAGATCCCGGATCGCCTTGCGGCTCCCCGGCACGACGACGTCTTCCCCGACTGAACTCATGAGATCAATCTATCGGCCCGAGGTCTGGGAACTCCCCGCCAGTCGCCCCTCGATCAGTTGCGCGGTGGCGATCGCCGCGCCGCGCACCTGCTCGATCGGGATGCCGCTGAAGCTGGTGGCGACGTAGGGGACGGTCAGGGCGGCGCGCGGTGGCGCATCCGCTCCCCCGGCGCCGCGAACCGCCACGACGAGATCGGTAATGCCGGCTTCCAGCGGGTCCATGCGCAGCAGCGGGTCGCCGACGTGCGCACCGGTCAACACCGCGCCTGTCGCGGTCGATTCCGCGGGAAACACGGCTCCGACCCGCACCCGATACCCGAAGTCGGCGGGGCTCTCGAGCTGCGCGATGACGCGGACGGCCCCGGCATCCAGCACGCTCAGATTGCAGGACTGCCGCACCCGCTCGCTGAGAACGCGCATGGGCGGCAGGCTCGCGTCAAGGAGTCCGCGCAGGGCGGGCTGCCGGTGGGCCAGGTCGAAGGCGGCCATCGAGAACGAGTACAGCGCAGAATCCGGGTCGCGCAGCAACCAGCCGCGCGCCTCGAGCGTCGTCAGAACGCGGAACAGCTGGCTCACGGTGCGGCCGGTCGCCTCGGCGATCTCGGTCTGCGACAGCGGCCGGGTGGAGTCGGCCAGCAGCTCCAGCACGTCGAAGGCCTTGTCGAGGGCCGGGACCGCGTATTCCGTTGTCGGCATGGCAGCGTCGTCCGCTACTTCTCGGCCTGCATGGCGCGCAGCATCCGCCGGGCGATCTCCCGGTCGATGTCGTCGGGCACCGGCTGCGCGCCGAGCCGGAGCGAGAGAGTGTCGGTGGCGACTCGTTCGAGCGAGAGCGTCTGCAGCAGGAAGCCGAGATCCATCGATTCGAGCGAGTTGCCTTTCGGCTCGCGGCCGGCGAGATTCATCATCCTTCCATCGGCGAGCAGGATGACGTGGCGCCCGCCCGGCAAGTTGACGCGCTCGATCGCGCCGTCGGCTCCGGCGAGCTGACGTGATCCGGTCGACATCGCGTGCAACCCGGCCACGTCGATCTCCCACGGGAAGTGGCCGCAGTTCGCCAGCACGGCGCCGTCGGCGACCGCCTCAAAGAACGGCGCGGTCAGGATGTCCGGATGACCGGTCGCGGTGATGAACACCTCCCCCCACTCCGAGAGGTCCATCAACTCGGCGACGCGGAACCCATCAAATGCCGCCTCGAAGGCCTTGAGCTCGTCGATCTCGACGACGGCCACCTTGCCACCGAGAGCGCGCAGGTAGTGAGCGACGCCGCGGCCGCACCACCCGTAGCCCGCAACCACGAAGCGGCGACCCGGCACCATCAGGTTGGTGATGCGCATGAAGCTCTCGACGACCGACTGGCCGACGGCGTGCTTGTTCTCGCCGATCGCCTTGAGCACGCTGTCGTTGATCACGATCACCGGGAACGGCACCTGCCCGGCAAGCTCGCCCCGCAGACGATCGCCTCCCGAGGTGGTCTCCTCGGTGCCGCCGACGATCTCGGGGGCGGTACCGCGCGCAACCACCCCGGCCACGAGATCCGCGCCGTTGTCGAGCAGGATGCCGGGGCGCGCGTCGAGCACGGAGGCGACGTTGGCGTGGTGCCGGTCGAGGTCGTCGTCGCGGGAACCGAACACCGTCATCCCCTGGGAGCGGAGGAACGCGACGATGTCGTCCTGAGTGGAGCCGTGGTTGCCGGTCGCCACCAGCTCGGCTCCCCCGGCGGCGAGGGTCTCGAGCAGCACGGCGGTCTTCGGTTCCAGGTGGAGCGACATCCCGATCCGGTGCCCGGCGAACGGGCGCGTCTCGGCTAGCTGCTCACGGGCGGCGGCGAGCAACGGCATCCGCGATCGGATCCAGTCGACTCTGGCGGCGCCGTGCTCGGCGAGATTGTCAGCTCGTTCGGTCATGCGCGCAGTCTTTCATATATGAACACGACTTTCATAGGTGTTTCACCGATAGGCTCGGGGAGTGCCGACAAAGATCATCCTCGACTGCGATCCAGGCCACGACGACGCCGTGGCGATGCTGCTCGCCTGGGGCAGCCCCGCCATCGAACTGGTCGGCGTGACCACCGTCGTCGGCAACCAAACCATCGACAAGGTGACGCGCAACGCGCTCTCCGTGGCCCGCGTCGCCGGCATCGTCGGCGTACCGTTCGCGCGGGGATCGGCACGACCACTCGTGCGCGAGATCGAGACGGCGGGCGAGATCCACGGCGAGTCCGGGTTGGACGGGCCCGTGCTGCCGGAGCCGACGATCGCCCTCGACCCGCGGCCCGCCGCGCAGTTCATCGTCGACACGATCATGGCCACGGAGCCGGGTGAGATCACCCTCGTGCCCACGGGAGGGCTGACGAACATCGCCCTCGCGGCGCGACTGGAACCCCGCATCATCCCGCGTGTGCGCGAGGTCGTTCTCATGGGCGGCGGTGTGCACGAGGGCAACTGGAGCGCGGTCGCCGAGTTCAACATCGTCATCGACCCTGAGGCGGCCGCGATCGTCTTCGGCGCGGGCTGGCCGCTCACCATGATCGGGCTGGATGTCACGCACCAGGCCATCGCGACCCCCTCCGTCAAGGCGGCGATCGCCGCAGTCGGCACGAAGCCCGCCGCCTTCGTCGGGGAGCTCATGGAGTTCTTCGAGAAGGCATACCACGACGCCCAGGGTTTCCCACACCCGCCCGTGCACGACCCGGTCGCCGTCGCGTACGTCATCGACCCGACCCTGGTACGAACCGTGCGCGCGCCGCTCGCCGTGGAGACGCGCGGCGAGCACACACTCGGCATGACCGTGGCCGACCTGCGCGGGCCGGCCCCCGACTCCTGCGTCACCCAGGTCGCCTTCGATCTGGATGCCGCACGCTTCTGGGCGCTCGTGGTCCATGCGCTGGAGCGCATCGGCGATCCCGCGCAGTAGCCGCTCCTCCCCACCCGCCCGTGGCCGCGAGAGTAGGTATATCTGCGTACTCTCGGCCCTGAAAGCAGCGTTCAACCCGTACTTTCGCGGCATGAAATCACCTGATGTCGCTCCCTACTGGGGGCTCAGATCACGCGCGGATCCCGGTGGCCATGTCACGTTGCGCGCCTCGCTTTTCGCCAACCGGATGCCGCCTCGCGCCTTCTACTTCGGCCGGACAGCTGCGGCCATCCACGGGCTTCCTCTCCCTCTCCGCTTCATCGGCGACACGCGCTTGCACGTGGGTGTCCCGGCAGGGGCCAGACGAGTGGATGCCCTCGGCACGGTCCCTCATCATGTGCGGGTCGCGCCGCAGGACGTCGTCTTTCACCGATCGATGCGGGTCAGCTCGGTCGGTCGCACCTGGTGTGATCTGGCGGCGTCTGGGCTGACCCTCGCTGAACTCGTCGCCGCTGGTGATCGGACGGTCTGGTGGCGAGCGCCTCGAACCACCGTCGACGAGCTCGAGGCAAGCATCCTCCGGTACGAGGGGCGCCGAGGAGCACGGCTGATGCGAACGGCCTTCGATCTGCTGAGTGATCGATCGGATTCCGCCCCCGAAAGCGAGGTGCGCGTTGCGGTTGTGCTCGCTGGCTTCCCACCGCGTCAGTCGCGATCAATGGAGCCGTGACATCCGCCGATTTCGAACTTTCGCCGATGAGAGTTGGCGGGTCTACCGAGCAACCGCGGATGACTACCGTTCTCCGCACAATCTGCTGCTGTGGTTGGCGCGGAATCTGCCTCCCGCATGAACACCGTTTCGGCGGTGGCGGTGCGCTCGGCGAGCTCGGCGAGCTCGGCGAGCTCGCAAGCGCCGCGAAAGTACGCGGTTTCCGCCGCTTTCAACGGTGAGAGTACGCAGATATCCGTACTCTTGCGGGAGGCGGGCTAGCCGATTCGGCCGGCGATCAGCGGGCCGCCATCGAGGATCGGCTCGCCCGCGTCGCCGATGCGGTACGCGCCATCCAGCGCCTCGAGGGCACGGGCGAAACGCTCCGGCTCGTCGGTGCCGAGGGTGAAGAGCGGCTGACCCTCCACGACCGTGTCACCCGGTTTGGCGTGCAGGTCGATCCCGGCGGCGTGCTGCACCGGATCCTGCTGGCGCGCGCGTCCGGCCCCGAGGCGCCAGGCCGCGATGCCGAACGGCAGCGCCTGCTGCTCCACCAGCACGCCCGCACGCGTGGCACGCACGGTGTGGGTCTCGCGCGGCACCGGGAGCAAGGCATCCGGATCCCCGCCCTGCGCCGCGATCATGGCGCGCCAGGTGTCCATCGCCTGGCCATTCGCGAGGGCGCCCGCGACGTCCGCATCAGGGATGCCAGCCAGCTCGAGCATCTCGCGCGCGAGGGCGACCGTGAGCTCCACGACGTCGGACGGGCCACCGCCCGCCAGCACGTCCACCGACTCGCGCACCTCGTTGGCGTTGCCGATCGCGAGACCGAGCGGCACGTTCATGTTGGTGAGCAGCGCGCGGGTGGCGACCCCGGCATCCGTCCCGAGGCGCACCATCGTCTCGGCGAGCTCGCGGCCCATGGCCGGGTCCTGAAGGAACGCGCCCAAGCCGAACTTCACGTCGAGCACGAGCGCGGCCGTGCCCTCGGCGATCTTCTTGCTCATGATCGATGAGGCGATGAGCGGGATCGCCTCGACGGTACCGGTGATATCGCGCAGTCCGTAGAGCTTGGCGTCGGCCGGAGCGAGGCCCGCCCCCGCCGCACACACCACAGCGCCGACGCTCTCGAGCTGCGCCATGAACTCCTCGTTCGTCAGCGAGGCACGCCACCCCGGGATGCTCTCCAACTTGTCAAGGGTGCCCCCGGTGTGGCCGAGGCCGCGCCCCGAGAGTTGCGGAACCGCGACCCCGAAGGAAGCCACGAGAGGCGCAAGCGGCAGCGTGATCTTGTCGCCGACTCCCCCGGTCGAGTGCTTGTCGGTCGTGCGCTTCGACAGGCCGGAGAAGTCGAGGCGCTCGCCCGATGCGACCATCGCGAGCGTCAGGTCGCGGATCTCGTCGCGCCCCATCCCGCGCAGGAAGATCGCCATCGTCATGGCCGACATCTGCTCGTCGGCGACATAGCCGCGGGTGTACGCGTCGATCAGCCAGTCGAGCTGGGCGGTGCTGAGAGCACCGCCGTTGCGTTTGGTGCGGATCAGGTCGACGGTGTCGAACGGTTCGACGGCCACGGTCAGCTCACCGGGGCGGAGGGTGATGAGGGCGATGAGGAGCGGAACTCCTCCAGCGTCCGCGGCCCGAAGGCGTCCGGGATGACCTCGTCGATCGTCTTGATGCCCGAGACGGTGGCGAGAAGCATCCCCTCCGCGGAGTGCTCGAACAGCAGCTGCCGGCAGCGACCGCATGGCATGAGCGCGTTGCCGTGCCCGTCGACGCAGGCGAAGGCGACCAGCTTGCCGCCGCCCGTCATGTGCAGGCTCGACACCAGCGCGCACTCGGCGCAGAGGGTCAGCCCGTACGAGGCGTTCTCGACGTTCGCGCCGGTGATGATCCGACCGTCGTCGACGATCGCGGCCACCCCGACCGGGAACTTCGAATAGGGCACGTAGGCGTGCAACGACGCGTCGATCGCGAGCGTGCGCAGCGCATCCCAGTCGATGGATGCCGCCGAGGCGGAGCTCCCGCTCACGATTTGATGTACGGCTTGTTGGCCGCGGCAGGCCCTCTGACCTGCCCCACGAATCCGGCGACCGCGAGGATCGTGACGACGTACGGGAGCATCAGCAGGAACTCGCTCGGCACCGGGGATCCGATGCTGGCCAACTGGTATTGGAGGTTCGTGGCGAAACCGAACATCAGACCGGCCAGGGTGGCCCGGATCGGGTCCCAGCGACCGAAGATGACGGCGGCAAGCGCGATGAAGCCGGCGCCGTTCGTCATCTCCTTGCTGAAGGTGCCAACCGAGTCGAGCGTGAAGTACGCGCCGCCGATGCCGGCGATGGCGCCCGCGATGGAGACGTTCCAGAACCGGGTGCGGTTGACATTGATGCCCACCGTGTCGGCCGCGGTTGGGTGCTCGCCGACGGAGCGGAGGCGCAGGCCCCAGCGGGTCTTGAAGAGTCCGAACCAGACCGCGATGACCGCGACGTACATGAGGTACACGATGATCGTCTGCTGGAAGAAGACGGGACCGATGATCGGGATCTCGGACAGGCCGGGGATCGGCAGCTTGGTGAAGCGCACCGGATGGTTGAGCGACTGGTCGGCGGCGAGCACCTTCGAGTAGAAGAAGCTCGTGAGACCGGTGACGAGCACGTTGAGCACGACACCGACGATCACCTGGTCGACGACGTACCGGATCGAGAACACGGCAAGCAGCATCGCCACCAGAACGCCCGCGACCATGGCAGCGATCAGCCCGGCCCACGGGGAGTGCGTGATCGAGCCGACCACCGCGCCGGTGAACGCACCGCCGAGCAGCTGGCCCTCGATGGCGACGTTGACGACGCCCACGCGCTCCGAGATGACGCCGCCGAGGGCTCCAAAGATCAGCGGGGTGCTGAGGGCGAGACTGCCGACGAGCAGTCCGGGCACGGGGATGGTCTTGCCCGCGGAGGCCCACGCCAGGAACGCGAACAGGAAGAGGAGCGCGAACACGGTCGTGAGCCACAGCGGTACCCGGCCGCTCGCCGATCGCGCGACGTACAGGTGCGCGAGCACGGCGAGCGCCACCAGCAGGATCGCGACCGCGATCACGGTGGCGACCGTCGGGACCGGGATCGGCGGGATCTGGAACAGGTCCTTGGCCGTCGACAGCGAGAAGGTGCTCGTGCCGGATCGCGGGAGTGCGAAGGCGAGGATCAGCGCGATCACGGCGAAGACGTCGAGCACGATCGGGAACTTCAGGCTGCGCATCACCGCTTTCTCATGGACGATGGGTGCGTCGGCGCCGGCCGGATGGGTGGGAACGAGCGTCGCGCCGTCCTGACTCTCTCGACGGGTCACTTGGCCACCGCCTCAGCCGCGCGGCGTGTTCTTCGGGCGGGACGCACGCCCCCCGGTCGCGGAAGCCGGAACACCGAGCGCACCAACGGCGGTGCCGCAATGAAGAGCACGACGACCGACTGCACGACCAGGATTATGTCGATCGGGATCCCCTGCGACGCCTGCATCAGGTAGCCGCCGGCCTTCAGCGCTCCGAACAGGATTCCGGCGAAGAACACGCCCCACGGCTTGGACCGCCCCAGCAGGGCGACGGTGATCGCGTCGAAGCCGATGCCGGCATCCACCCCCGAGGAGAAGCCCGTCGTGGTCGTGCCGAGCACCTGCGCGGCACCCGCCAAGCCGACCAGCGCGCCCGAGAGCACCATCGCGAGGATGTAGACGGTCTTGACATTGATGCCCGCGACGCGCGCCGCGTTCGGGTTCTCGCCCACCGCACGGAAGCGGAAGCCGAGGCTCGAGCGGTTGAGCAGGTACCAGACGAAGATCGTGGCCAGGATCACCAGAATGAATCCGAAGTGCAGCCGGAACGAGGTCGGCGGGCCTCCGAGCGCGGTGATCAGGTTCGTCAGGTTCGGGTAGACCGCGGTCGCATCGGCCGGCGGGGAAACCGGGTTGTTGCTGCCGTTGGCCTGCAGCGCGCCCTGGGTGCGCAGCAGGAACGCCACCAGGTAGAAGGCGACGTAGTTGAGCATGATCGTCACGATCACCTCGTGCGCCCCTGTGCGCGCCTTGAGCAGGCCGACCAGACCGCCCCAGACCGCACCGCCGACGATCGCCCCGAGCGTCGCCACCAGCATGTGGATGAAGAACGGCATCGGGAACGACCAGCTGATCCAGCCCGCGACGGCCGCCGCGATGATGATCTGGCCGCGGCCACCGATGTTGAACAGGCCGACCCGGAACGCGAGCGCGACACCCAGCCCGGCCGCGATGAGCGGAGTGGCGAAGGTCAGCGTCTCGGTGAGCGGGCGGATGCCGCTGCCGAAGCCTGGTCGTTGGAAGTTGTAGATCGAGCCCTGGAACAGGGCGTAGTACGCGCCGCCGATCGCGTTGCCGATCGCCACGAAGGTGTCGCCGGGCCGCGCGAAGAGGTAGCCGGCCGCTGCCTGCACGCCCGGGTCGGTGATCGCGATGAGCACACTGGCCACCAACAGTCCGAGCACGATGGCGAGGAACGAGAGCACGGCGTTGCCACTCATGATCTCGCGGATCACGCGGTTGCCCGCGGGCTCCGGTGGTGGCTCCACGTTGGGAGCCTGTCCGGGCTCGATGCCCGCCGCCTCCGCAGCGGCGCCCTGCGCCGGGATCTCACCGTCGATGGTGTTCTCGGTGCTCACGTCACGACCTCCGTCTGCGTTTCGGCGGGATGGGCTTCGGCGGGATGGGTCTCGGAACGATGCGTCTGCGACGGACTGGCCTCGCCCGCCATCATCAGGCCGAGCACGTCACGCGGGGTGTCGCCCGGCACGATACCGACGATCCCGCCGCGGTACATGACGGCGATGCGGTCGGCGAGCGTGACGACCTCGTCGAGCTCCGTCGACACCACGACGACGGGAACGCCGGCGTCGCGGGCCTGGATGATGCGGGTGTGCACGAACTCGATCGACCCGACATCGAGCCCACGGGTCGGTTGGGCGGCGACGAAGAGGCGCAGCTCCCGACTGAGCTCGCGCGCCAGCACGACCTTCTGCTGGTTGCCGCCGGACAGCCGTCCGACGTGGGTCGCGACGCCCTGGGCTCGGACGTCGAACTCGACGATCTTCTCCTCGGCGAAGGTGTTCAGCGCCTCAATCTGCAGGAACCCCTTCTTGACGAACGGCGCCCCGATCGAGCGGTCGAGCATGAGGTTCTCGGCGATCGTGAACTCGGCCACGAGGCCGTCCTCGGTCCGATCCTCTGGCACGAAGCCGACGCCGGCGTCGAGCACGCCGCGCGTGCTGCGGCCGACCAGCTCGGCCCCGTCGAGGGTGATTGAGCCCTCGATCCGATCCTGGAGTCCCATGATCGCCTCAGTCAGCTCGGTCTGACCGTTGCCCTGCACGCCCGCGATCGCGAGCACCTCGCCGGCCCGCACCTCGAAGTTCACGTGCGAGACCACGTACTGGGAGTCGGCGTCGATCACCGAGAGGTCGCGCACCACCAGCGCGGGAGCGCCGGGCGTCGAGACGCCCTTGTCGACGGTCAACTCGACCGAACGGCCGACCATCATCGACGCCAGGTCCGTGTTGCTCGCGGTCGGAGACGCCTCGCCGACGACCTTGCCGAGCCGGATCACAGTGATCCGGTCCGCGACCTCGCGGACCTCCCGGAGCTTGTGGGTGATGAAGACGATCGAGGTGCCCGCCTGCTTGAGCTGGCGCATGATGACCATGAGTTCATCGGTCTCCTGCGGGGTGAGCACGGCGGTGGGCTCGTCGAATACCAGCACCTTCGCGTCGCGCGAGAGCGCCTTGATGATCTCGACGCGCTGCTGCACACCGACCGGCAGCTCTTCGACGAGCGCATCCGGGTCGACGTCGAATCCGAAGCGGGACGAGATCTCGCGCACCCTCGCACGTGCGGCACCCAGGTTGAGCCGGCCGCCGAACGTGGTCTCCTCGTGGCCGAGCATGACGTTCTCGGCCACGGTGAACACGGGGATCAGCATGAAGTGCTGGTGCACCATCCCGATGCCGGAGTTCATCGCGTCGCCGGGACCGGAGAAGTGCTGCACGACGTCGTCCAGGAGGATCTCGCCCTCGTCGGCCTGGTAGAGGCCGTAGAGCACGTTCATGAGGGTGGACTTGCCGGCGCCGTTCTCACCGAGCAGCGCGTGGATCTCGCCGGGCTCGACGGTGACATCGATGTGGTCGTTCGCAACCAGGGCGCCGAACCGCTTGGTGATGCCGCGGAGTTCGAGCTTCATATCGCCCAATCTAAGTGAGTTAAGAGGGAACGGGGAGGCCAGCGGAGCTGACCTCCCCGAACCGAGTGATGCGGGTGGTACGGGTGGTACGGGACCTACTTGGGCGTCGCCGCCGAGGTCACGACGATGTCACCCGAGATGACCTTCGCCTTGATGTCGGCGATCTCCTTCTCGAGTCCCGAGTCGACCTTGCTCGCGTAGTCGTGGAACGGGGCGAGACCGACGCCGCCGTTCTTCAGGGTTCCGACGAAGGCCTTGTTGTTGAAGTCGCCGCCGGCAGCATCCTGCACGACCGACTTGACGCCCGTGTCGACACCCTTCATCACCGAGGTGAGAAGGATGCTCTGAACGCTCTTGTCGGTGTTGTAGACATCCGCGTCAACGCCGATCATCACGGTGCCGGTGTTCTGGTCCTTGATGGCTTCAGCTGCGCTCTGGTAGATCGGGCCACCGACAGGCATCAACACGTCGGCCTTCTGGTCCAGGAGACCCTGCGCGGCAGTCTTGGCCTCGACACCGGCCGCGAAGCCGCCGGTGAAGAGACCGGTCTGGGATGCGACATCCCAGCCGACGACCTTGACGTTCTTGCTCTTGGTCTTGTTGAAGTAGGCAACGCCTTCGGCGAAGCCGTCCATGAAGATGGTGACCGGCGGGATCTGGATGCCACCGAAGGTGCCGACGACGCCGGTCTTCGAGTAGCTGGCCGCGGCGTAGCCCGCGAGGAACGATGCCTGCGCGGTGTCGAAGAGGATCGGCTTGCCATTGGTCACATCGACCTTGCCGTCACCCGTCGGCTTGCCGTCGGTCCCGGTGGCGCCCTCGTTGTCGAGGCCGTCGTCGACGATCGCGAAGTTGACGTCCGGGTTGGCCTTGGCGGCGGCATCCGTCGCCGCGGAGAGCAGGAAGCCGACCGTGACGATCAGGTTGCAGCCCTGGGCGAGCAGGCTGTCGATGTTCGGCGCGTAGTTGTCGGCCGTCGTGGACTCGACGTGCTTCTCCTTGACGCCGAGGCTCTTCGCGGCATCCTGCAGGCCGTTGAGGCCGATCTCGTTGAACGAGTGGTCGTTGAAGCCGCCCGAGTCGGAGACCATGCAGGGCAGGAAGGTCGAGGCAGCCTTGGTCGTGGTACCGCCCGTGGGGGCTGCGGAACACCCGGCGAGCACGAGCGCGCTCACGCCGAGGGTTGCAAGACCGGCCAACGCGGTCTTGCGTGAAGTCGAAATCACTGTGTCCTCCAAAATCACGCCGGGCGGGGCGCCGGGCGAATTGGCTCAACGTTACTCAGTGTGACAGTCCGTTCCCAGCCCGCTTCCCGCTCGGAGGCCGAAGAGTTACCAAGCTGCGACGGCGACGTAATGATTCGGAAATGTGCGAGGCGCCGCGAGGCGCAGCGCCGTCCGATCCCAAGCCCGTCCGGCCTTAGAGAACGTCGGAACGCCCGCTCAGCTTGAGAGCGTCGACCACGCCTTTCACCCGCTGGGCGTTCTGGCTGGTGGTAACAAGGAGGGCATCTTCGGTGTCGACCACGACGATGTCACGCACCCCGATCAACGAGATGATCCGGGATGTCTGGCTGATCACGATGCCGCTCGAGGAGTCGGCGAGCACCCGCGCGTTCTCGCCCAGGATCGCGAGGTCCGACTTGCGGCCGCCCGAGTGCAGCTTGGCGATCGAGGCGAAGTCGCCCACGTCATCCCAGTCGAAGTGTCCGGGCACGACGACGAGGCGCCCAGCCTTCGCGGCGGGTTCAGCCACCGTGTAGTCAATGGCAATCTTGGTCAGCCCCGGCCAGACCCGGTCGACGACTGGACCGCGGCGGGCGGGATCGTCCCAGGCTTCGGCAAGTTCCTCGAGGCCCGCGAGCAGAGCGGGATCCGACTCGCCGATCTGGGCGAGCAAAACGTCGGCGCGTGCCACGAACATGCCGCCGTTCCAGAGGTGCTTGTCGTCGACGACGTACTTCTCTGCCGTGGCGAGGTCGGGCTTCTCGACGAAGCTCTCGACGACCAGTGCGTCGGGCGCCCCGGCGATGTCGAGCGGGCCGCCGCACTGGATGTAGCCGAATCCGATCGCCGGCTCGGTCGGGGTGATGCCGATCGTCGCGATGTAGCCCGCGTTCGCGGCGGCGACCGCCTGCACGACGGCGCGGCGGAATGAGCGGACATCGGCGATGACGTGATCGGCAGCGAACGAGCCGATGATCACGTCCGGTTCGCGCAGTCGCAGGATGGCGGCGGCCAGGCCGATCGCCGCGGTGGAATCCTTGGGCTCGCTCTCGAGCACGACGTTCGAGTCGATGAGCTCGGGCAGCTGGGCCTCGACGGCGGCGCGGTGCGCGCGACCGGTCACAACCATGACCCGATCCGGTCCGGAGATCGGAGCCAGCCGATCCCAGGTGGCCCGCAGCAGCGAGCTCCCCGACCCGGTGAGGTCGTGCAGGAACTTGGGGGCGTCGGCGCGCGAGAGCGGCCACAACCGGGAGCCGATCCCGCCGGCCGGGATGACGCTGTAGAAGTGCTCGAGTCCACTGCCGCTCTTGCTCATGGCCCCCAGCGTAACGAGAGCGGTACAAAGTATCTCGACGTCGAGAGGAACGGAGGTGACCCTTGCCTGCGGAGTCCCGGGGGCAGGCCTAGACTTATGACGTCCGATGACCGAGCGAACGGCGTGCCACCCGTCGCCGCGAACGAGACACAAAAAGGAGTCCCGTGTCGAGCCAAGTTGCACGATCCGGAGCAGCCACCTCCACAAAGATCCGTGGTCCGAAGCGCCCGGCGGGAACGCTGTACCGGGGTCGCGAGGGCATGTGGTCGTGGGTGCTGCACCGCATCACGGGAGTCGCGATCTTCTTCTTCCTCCTGGTTCACGTGCTTGACACCGCCCTCGTGCGGCTCAGTCCTGAGGCCTACAACTCGGTCATCAACGCGTACAAGACGCCGCTGCTCGGGCTTGGCGAGATCGCCCTCGTCGCCGCGATCGGACTGCACGCGCTCAACGGGCTGCGCATCATCCTGATCGACTTCTGGAGCGTCGGCACGCGTCACCAGCGCCTGCTGTTCTGGATCGTGATCGGCCTGTGGATCGTGCTGCTGGCCGGCTTCGTCCCGCGTCAGATCATGCACATCTTCTTTGGAGGGGCATAGGCCATGACCACCATCGACGCTCCCCGCACCCCGCACACCCCTGTTACGAAAAACCGTCGTGTCAACTGGGAGAAGTGGGGCTGGCTCTACATGCGGGCCTCGGGCATCCTGCTCGTCGTGCTCATCTTCGGGCACCTCTTCGTGAACCTCTTCCTCGGCACCGGGGTGAAGCAGGTCGACTTCGCATTCGTCGCCGGAAAGTGGGCCAGCCCGTTCTGGCAGGTCTGGGACGTGCTGATGCTCTGGCTCGCCCTGATCCACGGCGGCAACGGCATGCGCACGATCATCAACGACTACGCGCACGGTCGGCCCCGCCAGGTGATGCTCGGCCTCGTGTTCGCCGCGGTTGCCATCCTGATCGTGCTCGGCACTCTGACCCTGGTCGCTTTCGACCCGTGCCCGACCGGCGCCGACCCGTCCCTCCTTCCCAGCTTCTGCCCCGCCTCCAGTAAGTGAGTATCGAATCGAATGAGCCCGAACCGAATGAGCACCCTCGCGTGAGCCCCGCAACCCCTCAGAAGCCGACCGATGAGTCGGAGACGGAGGTAATGGAGTTCGAAGATGGCGCGATCATCGACGGCGTCCACTACCACCAGTTCGACGTGGTGATCGTGGGTGCAGGCGGTGCCGGCATGCGTGCCGCCATCGAAGCCGGACCGAAGGCGAAGACCGCTGTCATCACCAAGCTCTACCCCACCCGCTCGCACACCGGTGCGGCACAGGGCGGCATGGCCGCGGCGCTCGCCAACGTCGAAGAGGACAACTGGGAGTGGCACACCTTCGACACCGTCAAGGGCGGTGACTATCTGGTCGACCAGGATGCCGCTGAGATCCTGGCGAAGGAGGCCATCGACGCGGTGCTCGACCTCGAGAACATGGGCCTGCCGTTCAACCGCACGCCCGAGGGCAAGATCGACCAGCGCCGCTTTGGCGGCCACACCCGCGACCACGGCAAGGCGCCCGTGCGTCGGGCCTGCTACGCCGCGGACCGCACTGGCCACATGATCCTGCAGACGCTGTTCCAGAACTGCGTGCGCCTGGGCGTCAACTTCTTCAACGAGTACTACGCCCTCGACATCGTGATGACGAAGGTGAAGGGCAAGGACCGCCCCTCGGCGATCGTCGCCTACGAACTGGCGACCGGCGAGATCCATGTCTTCCAGGCGAAGGCGATCATCTTCGCCACCGGCGGCTTCGGCAAGATCTACAAGACCACCTCCAACGCGCACACCCTGACCGGAGACGGCGTCGGAATCATCTGGCGCAAGGGCCTGCCGCTCGAGGACATGGAGTTCTTCCAGTTCCACCCGACCGGGCTGGCGGGGCTGGGCATCCTGCTGACGGAGGGCGCTCGAGGCGAGGGCGCGATCTTGCGCAACGCGAGCGGCGAGCGCTTTATGGAGCGCTACGCCCCCACGATCAAAGACCTGGCTCCCCGCGACATCATCTCGCGCTGCATGGTAATGGAGGTGGCGGAGGGTCGCGGCGCCGGCCCGCACAAGGACTACGTGCTGCTGGACTGCACGCACCTGGGCGCCGAGGTGCTCGAGACCAAGCTCCCCGACATCACGGAGTTCGCGCGCACCTACCTCGGCGTCGACCCAGTCACCACGCCCGTGCCGGTCATGCCGACGGCGCACTATGCGATGGGAGGCATCCCGACCAACGTCAAGGCCGAGGTGCTGAGTGACAACGACACGGTCGTGCCCGGTCTGTACGCCGCGGGCGAGTGCGCCTGCGTCTCGGTGCACGGCTCGAACCGACTGGGCACGAACTCGCTCCTCGACATCAATGTCTTCGGCAAGCGGGCCGGCAACAACGCCGCCGACTACTCGATGACTGCCGACTTCGTGCCGGTTCCGAAGAATCCGGCCGGCTTCGTGCTCGGCCTCGTCGAGCAGCTGCGCGACTCCAACGGCACCGAGCGGATCGCCGGCCTCCGCAAGGAGCTGCAGGAGGAGATGGACAAGAACGCGCAGGTGTTCCGTACCGACGAATCTCTCGCGAAGGTCACCGAGACCATCCACGTGCTGCGGCGCCGCTACAAAAACGTGTCCATCCAAGACAAGGGGCGCCGCTACAACACCGACCTGTTGGAGGCGATCGAGCTCGGATTCCTACTCGACCTGGCCGAGGTGGTTGTGTTCTCGGCCCGCAACCGCAAGGAGAGCCGCGGCGGCCACATGCGCGACGACTACCCGACGCGCGACGACGCCGAGTACATGAAGCACACGATGGCGTACCTGACCGGCGACCCGCACTCGGCGGACGCCGCAGACCACATCACGCTCGGGTGGAAGCCCGTCGTGATCACGAACTATCAGCCGATGGAGAGGAAGTACTGATGTCGGAGGTTGCAGTCGTCGAGGAATCCGCAGGGGTTCCCGGAGGGCCGATCCAGGCCTTCACCGTCACCCTCATCATCCGGCGCTTCGACCCCGAGGTGGATGCCGAGCCACACTGGCAAGACTTCGACGTCGAGATGTATCCGACCGACCGCGTGCTCGACGCGCTGCACAAGATCAAGTGGGAGCAGGACGGCTCGCTCACATTCCGTCGCAGCTGCGCCCACGGCATCTGCGGCTCGGATGCCATGCGCATCAACGGCCGCAACCGGCTGGCGTGCAAGACCCTGATCAAGGATCTCGACATCAGCCAGCCGATCTACGTCGAGGCGATCAAGGGCCTGCCCCTCGAGAAGGACCTCATCGTCGACATGGAGCCGTTCTTCGAGTCGTACCGCGCGATCCAGCCCTTCCTCATCGCGAGCGACAAGCCAGACAAGGAGCGCATCCAGTCGGTCGCCCAGCGCGCCGTCTTCGACGACACGACCAAGTGCATCCTCTGCGCCGCGTGCACCTCGAGCTGCCCGGTGTTCTGGACCGACGGTCAATACTTCGGCCCGGCCGCCATCGTCAACGCGCACCGCTTCATCTTCGACAGCCGCGACGAGGGCAGCCAGGTGCGCCTCGACATCCTGAACGACAAGGAGGGGGTGTGGCGCTGCCGCACCACCTTCAACTGCTCCGAAGCCTGCCCGCGAGGCATCGAGGTCACGAAGGCGATCTCCGAGGTCAAGGCCGCGATCCTGCGCGGCAACCCGGGGCTCCCGTCGTCTGACCTCGTGCTGACGCCAGTCGGCGCCTGACCACATGACCGAAGGCCGCCTGCCACTTTTCTAAGTGGGGCGGCCTTCGGCGTTCTCCCGATCTGTCGCAACCGAGCGCAAACGTGTGCGACATGTCCATGTGGGTCGGTGCTCGCTCGGGCTGGGATCCTGGCGAGCGCCGACCCTCCACCCCCCACTGGGACGAAAGGGAGAGTGGAGTCTGTGTGAAGTCACCTTCACGAGAAGAGACGGGGTTCTGCGGCGGTTATGACGCGGATCCCCGAAAAAGGTTCTCAGTTCAGCAGCGAGAGGTGCAGACCAAGCGAGTTCGAGTTGATCGAGAGCGGCGCCAGGAGTGCGCCGAAGATGCCGGCGGGCAGCGGAGCCTTCTGGCTCACCGCTCCGTCGGCGCCCATGACCGTCTTCGGCAGGCCGTTGACCGTGATCGACCAACCGCCGTTGGACGCCACCACCGTCGTGTACACCGAGCCGGCGACCTGCGCCGAGACGGTGGCCCCGGGCGTCCCCGTGCCGGCGAGATGCAGGTTCACAGTGGCGTTCACGGCCGGAGCATCCCCGGTGACCGGCGCGAGCACCGGCGCGGTGACGCCGGTCACCCCGCCGCCGCCGCCGTTCACCGCGGTGCTGCCGACGCCATCCACCGCGGTGCCGAGGCCGTTGGCCACATCGCCCACGGTTCGGCCGGTCGAGCCGAGCACGGAGGTGTCCGCGCGATCGACGGCGCTCAACGTCGGGGTGGGGATCGACACCTGAGGCGGATCCACCGAGCCGGAAGCCGATACATGCTGCGCGGTCTCCGGCAGGGCAAGCGGTGAGCCGGGTGCGGCCACCCCGAGGATGACGCCCCCGCCGACCGCCACGATGATCGCGAGGCTGCCGACGAGGGCTCCCGCACCGGATGCCGCGCCCATCGAGATTCCGCCGAGCACCGGTGCCGCCGTCACGCTGCTACTGCCCGCGGCGGCATGGATCGCGGCCGGGAGGGCTGGGATGATCTCGGATGCCAGGGCCACCGTCGGATGGGCCAGCGAGGCGAGCAGCGCGCCGCCGGCGACACCGCCCAGCAGCAGCGGGAGCATGACCACGGCGAGGTGCGAGCCGACCTCCTCGACCTCGTCGGAGATCACCGAGCACTTGGTGCAGCCGAGTAGGTGGAGTTCGACCTTCTCCTTCTCGCGGGCGGTGAGCCCGTTGCGCGTGCGGTCGCCGAGCCGGGACATCGTCCAGCGGCAGTCCACCGAGGTCCCGTCGTTCGAGATGTGGGCCTGCAACCAGGCGGCGCGGAGTCCCTCACGCGCGCGGTACGACAGCGCGGCGACCCCGTTGGCCGTGAGACCCATGATCGGCGCGACCTCGTGAGGATCCATCCCCTCGACCTCGGTGTACCAGAGCACGGTCTGCCAGCGCTCCGGGAGGGCGCGGAACGCCTTCGCGGTGAGGGTGCGGTCCAGAGCCCATGCGGCGGGGTCATCCGGGATGCGGTCGTCCTCGAACTCCTCGATGACATCCACCTGGACGTCTTTCGCGGCGGCGGCACCCCAGGTGCTCGCGAGGTTGCGGATCGTGGTGTACAGGTAGGGGCGGAAGGCTCCGGTGGGGCCGCCGCCCGCCCGAACACGTTGGAAGATGCGTGCGTACGCCTCACTGACGAGGTCGTCTGCATCGATCGACGATGTGAACTGGCGGGCGACGCGAACAGCGGAGCGGTAGTGGCGTCGCCACAACTCGGCAAAAGCGCTCGTATCCCCCGATCGAGCGCTTTCGATCAACTCCTGATCCGAAGCGGTTGGCTTCGAGTCCTGACCGCTCATCCCCCTGATCCTTTTCCGGGCCTCTCAGGTCCCTGTCGAGGTGCGTCTGTGGAAGATCCACAATCCGACGTCCTCACAGAGAGAGACAGCCCATTGACCCCACTATGACGTGGCTTTTCGAGAGTACTTCACCCCCCTTCCGGGGGACCAGAGGGCCAGTTCAGGGGCGAGGCGGCACCGGGGGTTCGGAGCAGGTAGCGTCGAAGTCAGGGAATTCGGGGCAAGGAGGCACCGTGCAGATCGTGGCGAGCGGCAGCGCTCTGTGGCAGATCATCGTCGTCGCCGGCGAGCAGGTCATCGACGAACTGACAGAAGGGTCCGTTTCATGACACCTCCCCGTACCGCCATCGTGACGGGTGCGGCCCGCGGCATCGGCGCCGCGATCGCCGTGCGTCTCGCCGCGGATGGCTATGCCGTCGGCGTGATCGACCTCGAGGAGTCCGCGACCGCCGAC
The DNA here is from genome assembly GCA_025352325.1 of Microbacteriaceae bacterium. Lineage (GTDB taxonomy): Bacteria > Actinomycetota > Actinomycetes > Actinomycetales > Microbacteriaceae > Lysinimonas. Next base: position 65,112 of record JANXTR010000033.1, read on the forward strand.
ACCGTCGGCGGGATCACCGAGGCCGGCGGCTGGGCGGTCGGCGTCGGAGCCGACGTGTCCGACGCCGACGCCGTGAAGGCGGCAGTCGCGACGGTGGCCAAGGCGTTCGGAGCCCCGACAGTGCTCGTCAACAATGCCGGCATCCTGCGCGACAACCTGCTCTTCAAGATGAGCGACAGCGACTGGGATGCCGTGATGAACGTGCATCTGCGTGGCGCGTTCCTGATGAGCCGCGAGGTGCAGGCGCACCAGGTCGACGCGGGCTGGGGCCGGATCGTCAACCTCTCAAGCACCTCGGCTCTCGGCAACCGCGGCCAGGCCAACTACGCCGCCGCGAAGGCCGGGCTTCAGGGCTTCACGAAGACGCTCGCCATCGAGCTGGGTCGCTACAACGTCACGGTCAACGCGATCGCGCCTGGCTTCATCGCGACCGACATGCTGCGCGCCACGGCCGAACGCATGCGGATCCCCTTCGAGGACTTCCTCGCCGGTGCGGCGAAAGAGATCCCGGTCGGTCGGGTGGGCTACCCGGAAGACGTGGCCGCCGCCGCCTCCTTCTTCTGCTCCGAGGGGGCCGCCTTCGTCAGCGGCCAGGTGCTCTACGTGGCGGGCGGGCCGAAGGCATGAGCGGGCGCTCTGGCGCCAGGGCTGTCGCCACTCCCGCCGAGCTGTCGAATCTCGTCGGCACGGAGTCGGTCGGCCAGGACTGGCTTACCATCGACCAGGGGCGCATCGACGCGTTCGCCGGGGCGACCGGTGACTTCCAGTGGATCCACGTGGAGCCGGAGCGCGCAGCATCCGGCCCCTTCGGCGCGACCATCGCCCACGGCTACCTCACCCTCGCGCTGCTGCCAACTCTCACCGAGGGGCTGCTCGAGGTGAGCGGCATCCGGATGGCGGTGAACTACGGCCTCGACAAAGTGCGCTTCCTGCAGCCGGTGCTGGTGGGGTCTCGGCTGCGAGCGCGGAGCGAAGTCATGTCGGTGGACGAGAGCCGGCAGGGCTACCGCGTCGGACTGCAGGTGACCGTCGAGATCGAGGGCTCCGACCGGCCGGCACTGATCGCCGACACCATCGTGCTGTTCATGACCGCATGAGCGCGCCCGGGATCGATGCCGCGCGCTTCTCTGTGTGGCTGGCGGGGGCACATCCGGAGCTGTCGACGGGCGCGGAGCTCACGGCCACCCGCCTGGCCGGCGGGCTCTCGAACCTCACATACCGCATCGACGGCGCGGGCCAGCCGCTCGTGGTGCGTCGCCCTCCGCTCAGCCACGTGCTCACTACCGCGCACGACATGCAGCGCGAGTTCACGATCATCTCGGCGCTGGCCGACAGCGCGGTCCCGGTGCCGCGCGTGATCGCATACCTCGACGACACCGACGACGTCGAGGCCGGGATCGGCACGCCCTTCTATCTGATGGATTTCGTGGCGGGGCCGATCCTGTCGTCGCGTCGCGACAACCTCGGCCACTCGCCCGAGGCGCTGCGCGCGACGAGCCTGGAGCTCGCCCGAGTGCTCGGCGAGCTGCACCGCATCCCGCCGGGCGAAGTCGGGCTCGCCGAGTTCGGACGCCCGGCTGGGTTCGTCGCGCGACAGCTGCGCCGGTGGAGCACGCAGTACAACGCGTCGCGCAGTCGTGAGCTGCCCGCCCTCGATGCGCTGCATGACGCCCTCGGTCCGGCGATGCCCGCGACGACGCGCGATTCGCTGCTGCACGGGGACTTCCGGCTCGACAACGCGATCGTCGCGCCAGAAGCTGCCGACGGTGCCCGCGTCGCGGCGGTGCTCGACTGGGAGATGTCGACGATCGGCGACTCGCTGCTCGACCTCGGCACATTCAGCATGTACTGGGATCTGCGCGAGGTCACGGGCGGAACGGGTGTCGGCGGGAGCGCGATCGATCCCGCGGTCGGGTATCCGGCCTTCGACGAGCTGCTCGACGCCTACTCGTCGGTCGTCAGGGTCTCGGTGCCACCGCTCGCCTGGTATCGGGCGTTCGCGGCCTACAAGCTCGCGGTCATCCTGGAGGGCATCCACACCAGGTTCAGCGCCGGGCAGACGGTCGGGCCCGGGTTCGAGCAGGTCGGGGCGCTGGTCTCGCCGCTGGCGGCCTGGGGTTGCGCGCAGCTGTCGTCGCGGCCCGGAAGGGCCTGAGATGGATTTCGCCCACGATTCGCGCACCGTCGAGCTGATCGCTGTCGTGCAGGCCTTCCTCGACGAGGAGGTGTATCCGGCGGAACCGGTGCTGCGTGCCGAACTCGCGGCCACGCCGGGCGTGTGGAGCGAGCCGGCGGTGGTGCAGCGGCTGCGGGTCTCCGCGCGCGAGCGCGGGCTGTGGAACTTGTTCCTGCCGGGCGCGGGCGGAGCCGGCCTGAGCAACCTGCAGTACGCGCCGCTCGCCGAGCTGTCGGGACGCAGCATCCGCCTCGCGCCGGCCGCCATGAACTGCGCCGCCCCCGACACCGGCAACATGGAGTTGCTGGCCGAGTTCGCGACCGAGGCCCAGAAGGCGGAGTGGCTCGTGCCGCTGCTGGCGGCCGAGATCCGCAGCTCGTTCTGCATGACGGAACCGGATGTCGCCTCCTCCGACGCGACGAACATCGCCACGAGCATCGTCCGCGAGGGCGACGAGTACGTGGTCACGGGCCGCAAGTGGTGGTCGACGGGCGCGATGAATCCGGATGCCGCGCTCCTCATCATCATGGGCAAGACCGACCCCTGCGCGGAGCGGCACCGCCAGCAGAGCATGATCCTCGTGCCGCGGAACACCCCCGGAGTCACGGTCGTGCGGCCCCTCACGGTGTTCGGCTACGACGACCGGGAACACGGCGGCCACGCCGAGATCGTCTTCGACCACGTCCGCGTGCCGCTCGCGAACCTGCTCGGTGCCGAGGGCGCGGGCTTCGCGATGGCGCAGGCGCGGCTCGGCCCGGGGCGCATCCACCACTGCATGCGGGCGATCGGGATGGCGGAGCGCGCGCTCGAGCTCATGCGCACGCGGGCTGCGTCGCGGGTGGCGTTCGGGCGGCCGCTGGCGGAGCAGGGCGTCGTGCGCGAGTGGGCGGCCGACGCCCGCGTGCAGCTCGAGTCGCTGCGACTGCTGGTGCTCAAGACCGCGTGGCTCATGGATTCCGTCGGCAACCGCGCCGCGATGACCGAGATCCAGGCGATTAAGATCACGGTGCCGACCGCGGTAGAGCGGATCCTCGACCACGCCATCCAGCTCTTCGGCGGCGCAGGCGTCTCGGACGACACCCCCCTCGCCGAGATGTTCGCCGCCGCCCGCACCCTGCGCCTGGCCGACGGTCCCGACGAGGTGCACCGGATGTCGCTGGGGCGCGCCGAGCTGTCGCGCTGAGCGGGCGGCATCCGCGACCCGTTCGCTCCGCCGCTCCTTCCGAAATGCAGGAGAAACTCGCCGAAAGGGCAGCCGTCCCCAAGAATCGCGGGCAACCGGATGTCGCAACTCCTGCATTTCGGAGGGACGCGACGACCGACGGCCTCGGTGCAGGCGAGCGAGCCCGTTCGAACTAGAGGATCGACCCCAGCGTCGCCCCGCCGTCGATCACGATGGTCTGGCCGGTGATCCAGGCTGCGTCTTCCGAGAGCAGGAACGCGACCGGGCCAGCCACATCGGCGGACTCGCCAAGACGCTGGAGCGGATACTGCGCCGCGGCCTCGGCCTCGCGCCCCTCGTACAGCGCCCTCGCGAAATCCGTCTTGATCACGGCGGGGGCGACCGCATTGACCCGGATGCCGGGGGCGAACTCCGCGGCCTGCTGCAGCGTGAGGGTGATGAGCGCACCCTTGCTCACTCCGTAGAAGCCGATGCCGGGTGCGGCGGCGATCCCGGAGATCGACGAGATGTTCACGATGGAGCCGCCGGGATGGTCGGGGCTACCGAGCAAGCCGGACGACACGGCCTCGCGCGCCCACTCGAGCGTCGCGATCACATTCACCTCGAGGGTCTTGCGCATCACGTCGACGCCGACGTCCGCGAGCGGACCGTAGGCCGGGTTGATGCCGGCGTTGTTGACGAGGTGATCGAGGTGGCCGAACTCCTTCGTGATCAACTCGTAGACCGCGGCGCGGTGCTCGGTGTCGTCGGCACGACCGGCCACGCCGACAGCCCGCTCGCCCAGGGCTGCGACCGCGGCATCCAGGGCCTCCGTTTTGCGCGCCGTGATGACGACCGATCCGCCCTCGGCGACAATGCGCTCCGCGATGGCGTATCCGATGCCGCGGCTCGCGCCCGTGATCAGGGCGACCTTGCCCTCGAAACGGTTCATGCCGTCCAGCCTAGGCAGCCAGCAGACTATGCAACTGCAGCGGCAGCCGCCCGCGCGCCCGCGGCCGACTCGGCCGCGATCGCCGCGATCGCCTTGGCGCGCGCCTGCTCCAGGGTGACTCCGGCCAGCTCGGTGCGCACGTCGGCGAGCGCCGCGGGCGTCATCGAGAGCGTGGTGGCCCCGAGTCCGACGAGCACGACGGCGAGCTGCGGGTCGGCCGCGGCCTCACCGCAGATCCCGACCGGCTTGCCGGCGGCTGCGCCCGCGTCTCCGAGCATCTTCACGAGACGCAGGACGGCCGGATGCCACGGGTCCTGGTACGAGGCGACAGTGCCCAGCATCCGGTCCGCGGCGAGCGTGTACTGGGTGAGGTCGTTCGTGCCGATGCTCACGAAGTCGGCAATCTGGGCGACCTGCTCGGCGACGAGGGCGAGCGACGGCACCTCGGCCATCACGCCGACGGTCTTCAGCCCGAGCTGCTTGCCGTACTCGACGAAGTAGCGGGTCTCGCCGGCATCCGCGACCATCGGGGCCATGACCCAGAGGTCCGCCGGCGCTCCAGAAGCGGCGGTCTCGTCCTGCGCGTTCTTGAGCGCCTCGAGCTGATCGGTGAGGATCTGCAGCTTCGCGCGCAGGGCACGCAAGCCCCGCACGCCGAGCGCCGGGTTCTCCTCGTGCGCGTCGTTGAGGAACGCGAGCGGCTTGTCGGCGCCAGCGTCGAGCGCGCGCACGACGACCTTCTTGCCAGGGAAGTGCGACAGCAGCTCGGTGTACTGCTGCTGCTGGTCGGCGACCGTCGGCGCGGTCTGCGCGTCGAGGAAGAGGAACTCGGTACGGAAGAGTCCGACGCCCTCGGCGCCGAGCGCCACGGCGTCGGCGGCGTCCTTCGGCGAGCCGAGGTTGGCGAGCAGCGGGATCTTTGTCCCGTCTGCCAGCGCGCCGTCGGTGATCGGGGCGGCGGCCTGGGCGGCGCGGTCCGCGATGCGTTTCCGGGCGTCCGCGACCTGCTCGTCGCTCGGGTCGACGGTGACGACACCGGATGCCGCATCCAGCACGACGCGCGTTCCGTCGGCGATCGCGGCATCCGCTCCGACCCCGACGATGGCCGGGATCGACTTGGCGCGGGCCAGGATCGCGGTGTGGCTGGTCGGACCGCCGTCGCGGGTGATGAGGCCACGTACCTGGTTGAGGTCGAGCAGCGCGGTGTCGGCGGGAGCCAGATCGCGCGCGATCAGGATGAACGGAGTGTCGGACTCCGGAACCCCGGGCACCGGCACGCCGCGCAGCTGCGCGATGATCCGCTGGGCGACATCGCCGAGGTCGGTCGAGCGCTCGGCCATGTAACCGCCGAGGGCGATGAGCTGCTCCTGGAACGAGCGGAAGGCCTCGAAGACCGCGCGCTCGCCCGTGGTGCCGGCGTCGATGCGCGCAGTGACGTCGTCGGCCAGCATCGGGTCCTGCGCCATCTGGATCGCGGCCTCGATGACCTCCTTGCCCGCCCCATCCGCCTTCTCGGCGCGGGCCTGCAGCTCGGCCGCCGCGGCGGTCACGGCAGTCGACACTGCGGCCTTCTCGGCGGCGGCATCTCCCCCGTGCTTCTGCTCGGCGGGTTCCGGAAGGGGCTCCGGCATGGTCAGAACCAGACCGACGGCGACGCCGCGGCCCACGCCGACTCCCTGCACCTGGACGGTGTTGTGCTCCATCGCGCGCCATCCCTCCGGGTAAGGCCTCGGGTCAGCCTAGTGCGTCGCCTGTGAGCCCGTTCGGGACCTGCGAGCGGCCCCTAGGGTTGAGCTATGGCCGTCCCCGAGAAGGCTCCCAACCCGCTGATCGAGCGCATAAGCGCGCTCGTCGCATGGGTGCTGCTGCTGAAGCCGGTGCGAGTGTTCACGCGCTACGGGCTGGTCCGCGGTCCGATCCTCGCCAGTGGACTCGCCTTCCAGGCCCTCTTCGCCGTGTTCGCCGCCCTCTGGGTGGCTTTCTCCATCGCCGGACTCGTCGTCAGCCGCGATCCGAACCTGCAGGACGCCATCATTGCGACGCTCAACAACACCATTCCGGGGCTCATCGACACCGGCGATGGAGGAGGCGGAGCGATCGACGCGAAGACGCTGCTCTCGGCCGGGATCTTCGGCTGGACCGGTGCGATCGCGCTCGTCGGATTGTTCGTCACGGCGCTCGGATGGCTGGGGTCTGCGCGGGATGCCGTGCGCATCATGTTCGAGCTGCCTGCGCCCCACACCAACTTCGTCCTGCTGAAACTGCGCGACTTGGCGATCGGTCTCGGACTCGGCGTGCTGCTCGTGATCTCGTCACTGCTGTCGGTGGTCGGGACCGGCGCGACCGGCTATCTGCTGGCGCTGATCGGCATCCACGCGTCGTCCACGATCGGGGTCGTCGTCGGCCGGATCGTGACCCTGGCCATCATGTTCGCGCTCGATGCCGTTGCTCTCGCGACGCTCTATCACCTGCTCGCCGGCATCAAGATCCCGACGAAACGACTCTGGGCGGGAGCGCTGCTCGGCGCCGTGGGGCTCGGGGCACTCAAGGCTCTCGGCTCGGCACTGCTGGGTGGTGCCACGAACAACCCGCTCATCGCCTCGTTCGCGGTGCTGGCAGGACTGCTGATCTTCTTCAACTTCGTCTGCCAGGTCATCCTCATCGCGGCATCCTGGATCCACACCGGCATGCTGGACGCCGGCATCGACCCCGAGCCCCGCGTCGCCCAGCAGCGTCTCGCGGACGCGCGCGAGCTGGTCGCCGCGCACGCGAAGCCGGAACCCGAGTCACACCGGATCGCACGCCAGCGTGCTCGCTGTGAGCGCCGAGCCCGCCGCCGCGCCCACAAGGACGACAGCGGTCGCCCGTAGAATCGAGCCATGCCCCGCCTCCTGCGCATCGCCTCCGTGAACGTGAACGGCGTGCGCGCCGCGTATCGCAAGGGCATGAGCGACTGGCTGGCCGCGCGCGACGTCGACATCCTCTGCCTGCAGGAGGTGCGTGCCGAGACCGACGACCTCACCAGGCTGCTCGGTGGGGAGTGGAGCGTGCTGCACGATGCCGCCACCGCGAAGGGGCGTGCGGGCGTCGCGATCGCCTCGCGGCGCCGTGCCGACATCAACCGTGTCGAGTTCGGCGCACCCGACTTCGACAGCGCGGGTCGCTGGCTCGAAGCAGACTTCGACGTGGACGGCACGATCGTCACCGTCGTGTCTGTCTACGTGCACTCCGGCGAGGTTGACACCCCGAAGCAGGTGGAGAAGTACAAGTTCCTCGACGCGATGGTCGATCGGCTGCCGGAGCTCGAGAAGCACAACCCGCTCGCCGTGATCATGGGCGACCTGAACGTCGGCCACCGCACGCTCGACATCAAGAACTGGAAGGGCAACGTGAAGCGCGCCGGCTTCCTGCCCACCGAGCGCGCGTACTTCGACCGCATCCTCGGCGCGGAAGGCGACGACCTGTACAACGCGGGCGGCGGCCTCGGCTGGGTCGACCTCGGCCGCAGGTTCGCCGGCAAAACGCCCGGACCGTACACCTGGTGGTCGAACATGGGCAAGGCCTTCGACAACGACACAGGATGGCGCATCGACTACCAGCTCGCCACCTCGGCCCTCGCGGCTCGCGCCCGGTCATACACCGTGGACCGCGCCCCGAGCTACGCCGAGCGATGGTCTGACCACGCTCCCGTCGTCGTCGACTACGACATCTAGCTTTCTCCCGAGCCTCGATCAGACTCGATCAGCGTAAGGAACACCATGACCAAGCCCCGACTCTTCTCGGGCATGCAGCCGTCCGCCGACTCGCTCCACGCCGGCAACTACATCGGCGCGCTCCTGCAGTGGAAGAACCTCCAGGCCGAGTACGACGCGATCTTCTGCGTCGTCGACCTGCACGCGATCACGGTGGCGCAGGATCCGGCGAAGCTCCGCGAGGCCACCCGTCGGACCGCGGCACAGTACATCGCTGCGGGGATCGACCCGGCATCCAGCATCCTGTTCGTGCAGTCGCAGGTGCCCGCCCACGCCGAGGCAGCCTGGGTGCTCAACACGATCACCGGCTTCGGCGAGGCCGAGCGGATGATCCAGTTCAAAGACAAGTCCGCCAAACAGGGGGCCGACTCCACCAGCGTCGGGCTGTTCACCTACCCGATCCTGCAGGCGGCCGACATCCTGCTCTACGACACCACGATCGTCCCGGTCGGCGAGGACCAACGCCAGCACATCGAGCTGACCCGTGACCTGGCGCAGCGGTTCAACTACCGTTTCGGCGAGACACTCGTGGTGCCCGAGGCGCGTATCCCGAAAGAGACGGCGAAGGTCTTCGACCTGCAGAACCCGACGTCGAAGATGTCGAAATCGGGCGACAGCGAGAGCGGGATCATCTGGCTTCTCGACGAACCCACGGTGACGGCGAAGAAGATCAAGTCAGCCGTGACCGATACGGAACGCGACATCCGGTTCGACGCCGCCAACAAGCCGGGCGTCTCGAACCTGCTGACCCTGCTGTCAGTGCTGGGCGGCTCGTCAATCGCGACGCTGGAGGCCGAGTTCGCGGGCCGCGGCTACGGCGACCTGAAGACGGAGACCGCGGATGCTGTGGTCGCCGCGTTCGCCCCCGTGCGCGAGCGGGCCCTCGAACTCCTCGCCGACCCGGCCGAACTGGACCGCGTGCTCACCGGGAACGCCGAGCGCGCCGACGCGATCGCGAGCGAGACCCTGACGCGGATCTACGACCGCGTCGGATTCCTGCCGCGGGTGCGCTGACCGGGCCCTCTTCGATCGTGGAACCCGTTGAACTGCGCAGCGAGAGGCTGCTGCTGTCGATGCCGGCGGGCGACTCTGATGTCGACGCGATCGCGCACTACTGCCGGGACCCGCTATTCGAGCGGTACCTGACCACCCCGTGGCCGTACACACGGGACGCTGCCGTGGCGTTCGTCGACCGCTTCGTGCCGCAGCGCTGGGCTGACGACAGCGAGTACAACTGGGCGATCCGCTCGGAGCAGGGTGCGCTGCTCGGCATGGTCGGCTGGCGCACCCGAGGCGATCTGGGCTTCTGGATGGGCGCCGAGCACCGCGGCAACGGCTACATGGTCGAGGCGCTGGCTGCCGTCGTTGAGTGGGTGTTCGCCGAGCCGATGATCGACGGGCACGCGGTCGAGCGGATCGACTGGGAGACGCTCCCCGGCAACTACGCCTCGGCCCGCGTCGCGCGGGCGGCCGGCTTCCACTTCGCCGGGATCGCGCCCGTGCGCATTCCCGCACGTGACGGCTCGCATCCAGACAGTTGGCGCGGGATGCTGCTGCGCGACGACGATCGCCGCATCAAGGATGGCTGGCCGCTGTAGCCGCTGCCGCTGATCCTGGCCACCGTGTCCCGTGTTCGCAATTCAGGTCGACCACAGGTTCGGCATCCGAGCGAGGGCACGGGCAGCCTTCGAACCTGAATTACGAACGTTGCGGTGGGATCGGACCGCCCCGACGATCGCCAAAGCGACCGCACGTTCGTCGAACACGACCTGCGCGTAGCGGAAACGAAGCGGCGTTCGGCCGGATGCGGCGACCACGGCATCGCGGCGCCGGTCCTTCGGGGAGGTCGCCGCGTCGTGAAACTCATCACCGTCGGTCTCGACGACGATCCAGTCCTCGATCAGTACATCGACCGGTCCCGCACCCTTGATCCAGACCTGGGTTCGCACCCTGAATCCGAGTTCCTGAGCAAGAAACCTGACGATGGACTCGAGACCGGACTCCGCCGATGAATCGAGTCGGCCAAGAAGCCACCGCCGGTGCTGCGGGACGGCCACGGAGATCGCACCCAGGTCCCGCGGATGAATCTTCCGCTGGTGGAGGGCACTGTCGAGTGCGGCAATCGCGGCCCGCGGCGGGAGGCACCCGATTGCCTGGATGAGCGCATCGACCAGCGATATTCGATCGTTCGTCGCGCCATCGGGCTCCCGCAGCGGCGCCCAGTGCACGACGCAGCTCGAATCGGCTCGGCGCGCACCCGTCCAGCGGGGTCACGGAGTCGTGCCGCATGTGCCGCGACGTGCACGTGAACGACTTCGCGATCCGTCAAGGTCCAGATCCCGCGCAGGTCGAGCTCGGAGGCGCACGCCAGTCGCCCACCGACCCGGACAGCCGCCTGAACGTGGTGATCGAGTTCGGGCAGGCAGTAGTGCCCGCGTCGCAGTCGGACGAGGTCGCCGCGGTGCACGGCGGCGGCGATCCCGCGAACTGTCATCCCGGAAGCGAGAAGCTCAGCGCGCGGCGTGGTCGAGGAGGAATGCATGTCGGCGAGGGTCGCGTCACCGTGGGCTGCTCCGGGCCCGACGATCGAGATCGGTGGATGCGAGATCCGGTTCGCAACTCAGGAGGGATCGACGAATCACGTGCGAAATGCGTTGATCGCGGCATCCAACCTGAATTGCGCACCTGGGCGGCGAGCCGGACCGGACGCGAAGCGGGCGGCGCATCATGGGCGCCGCCCGCTTCGCCAGCACCCCCAGCACCCGCACAGCCCGGGAATAGCTCCCCGACAGGCCCGGTTGTACACTCTGGAATGAAGCACGTGCTCCGGGGTCGGTGAAAATCCGAGCCGGCGGTGATAGTCCGCGAACTTCTCGTTGCAACTCGACGAGAGGCCGATCCGGTGAAAATCCGGAACCGACGGTTAAAGTCCGGATGGGAGGATGCACGCGTTTCCGCAGGTCTCCTCGTGGAGCGCGCGGAAACGAGCAGCACGCTCTGCACCCCGGAACCGTCTCGCAACGAGACCCGAGGACCGGAATGAGCACCACCACTGCGGAGGCCACCGCGCAGTACGAGCGGGCAACGCGCCGCGCGCTCGAGCTCGCCGCGCAAGGTCCAGTCACCGGCGGCAACCCGCAGGTCGGCTGCGTGCTCCTGAACGCCGCGGGCGAGATCGTTGCCGAGGGCTGGCACCACGGGGCGGGCGCTCCGCATGCCGAGGTCGACGCCCTCTCCAAGCTCCCCGTGACCGCCGACGGTCGACCGGATGCCGCGGGCCTGACCGCCGTCGTGACCCTCGAGCCATGCAATCACACCGGGCGCACGGGTCCGTGTTCCGTCGCCTTGCTGAACGCCGGAGTCGCGCGCGTGGTGTTCGCGCTCCCCGACCCGGGCGCAGCGTCCGGCGGAGGCGCCGAGCGCCTGCGTGCCGGCGGCGTCGAGGTCGTCGAGGGGGTGCTCGCCGAGGAGGCGCAGACGTTCCTGCATCGGTGGCTCACCGCGGTCGCGCGCAACCGGCCGTGGGTCACCGTGAAGTGGGCCTCGACGCTCGACGGGCGCGCCGCGGCATCCGACGGAACCAGCCAGTGGATCACCGGCACCGCCTCACGCCAGCGCGTGCACGAGGAGCGCGCGGCGAGCGACGCGATCCTGGTCGGCACGGGCACGGTGTTGGCCGACGACCCGTCCCTCACGGCTCGCGGCGATGGCGGCGAGCTGATGCCGCACCAGCCGATCCCCGTGGTGGTCGGCGAGCGCGAAATCCCCGCGGATGCCGTGCTCCGGCGGCATCCGGCCGGCCTGATCGAGACCCGCAACCTGGTGGGGCACAGCCGCGACCTCGCTGCCATCCTCAGCGACCTCGACACCCGCGGAATCCGTCGCGTCTACGTCGAGGGCGGCTCCACCCTGGTCAGCGCCCTCGTCGCCGCCGGCTTCGCCGATGAGTTCTCGATCTACCTCGCGCCGGCGCTGCTGGGTGGCGACAAGCTCGCCCTCGGCGACCTCGGCATCACGACCATCGGTGAGGCCCTCCGCCTGCGCCTCACCGCGGTCGAGCAGCTCGGCGACGACCTGCACGTCACCGCCGTTCCCGCGGCGCCGCCGCATCCAGCACCGCCCGCCCCAGCGAAGGAGAACTGATGTTCACCGGAATCATCGAAGAGCAGGGCGAAGTCCTCGCATGGGAGCAGTCCGGCGACGCCGCTCGCCTGACCGTGCGCGCGCCGATCGCCGCGTCCGACGCGAAGCACGGCGACTCCATCTCGGTCAGCGGCGTCTGCCTCACCGTCGTCGACCAGGGAGCGGACTGGTTCACGGCGGATGTCATGGCCGAGTCGATCGCGGCCAGCACCGTCGCGCACCTCTCCGCGGGCACCCGCGTCAACCTGGAGCGCGCCGCCTCCCTCGGAGACCGCCTCGGCGGCCACATCGTTCAGGGCCACGTCGACGGAACGACCACGATCGTCTCCACCCACGATGGCGACGCCTGGCGCGTCGTGCGCCTCGCCCTCCCCGACAGCCTCGCCGCGCTCGTGACCCGCAAGGGCTCGATCGCCATCGACGGCATCTCGCTCACGGTGAGCGCCGTCAGCGACGCCGACGAGCCGCAGCAGTGGTTTGAGGTGTCGCTGATCCCCGAGACCCTGACCGCGACCACGCTCGGGGCGAAGGGCGCGGGCGACGCCGTGAACCTCGAGACCGACATCCTGGCCCGCCACGTCGAGCGCATGCTCGCGGTGGAGCGCGCCACGCAGTACGTACCGAACAAAGGAGTTCACGCATGAGCCTGTCCAGCATCCCCGAGGCACTGACTGCGCTGCAGCAGGGTCGCCCGATCATCGTGGCCGACGACGAGGGCCGCGAGAACGAGGGCGACGTCATCATCGCCGCCGAGTCGGCGTCCCAGGAGTGGGTGGCCTGGATGGTCAAGCACTCCTCGGGCTTCATCTGCGCGCCGATGACGAACGAGATCGCCGACCGCCTCGAGCTGCCGGCCATGGTCGAGCACAACGAGGACCCGCGCGGCACCGCGTACACGGTGTCGGTGGATGCCGCGGACCGTCTCAGCACCGGCATCAGCGCCTCCGATCGGGCCCACACCCTCCGCGTGCTGGCCGACCCGACGTCGACGCCGGCCCGGCTGCATCGCCCGGGCCACATCCTGCCGCTGCGCGCGGTGGACGGCGGCGTGCGCGAGCGCGACGGCCACACCGAGGCCGCCGTCGACCTGATGAAGCTGGCGGGCCTCATGCCGGTGGGCGCGATCTCCGAGGTCGTCGCCGACGACGGAGAGATGATGCGTCTTCCCGGGCTCATCGCCCTGGGCGAGGCCGAGAACGTGCCGGTCATCACGATCGAGTCGCTGATCCGTTTCATGGCCGCCATCGACTGCGAGGCCGACCCGCAGGCGATCGTCGACATCTCGGAGTCCTCCCGCGTGAGCTTCGAGGTCGAGACCAACGTGCCGACCGAGCACGGCGCGTTTCGCGTGCGCGCATATCGCGACCGCTCGACGGGTGCCGACCATGTCGCCTGGATCGCTGACCGTCCGAATGGCTCTGCTCCCGTCGACGGAACTCTCGTTCGCGTACACTCCGAGTGCCTGACCGGCGAGGCCTTCGGCTCGCTCAAATGCGAGTGCGGCTCGCAGCTGCATGCGGCCCTCGACACCGTTGAGAAGCAGGGTGGCGTCGTCATCTACCTGCGCGGCCACGAGGGGCGCGGCATCGGGCTCATCAACAAGCTCCGCGCCTACAAGCTGCAGGAGGAGGGGTTCGACACCCTCGATGCGAACATCGCGCTCGGCTTCCCGGCCGACGCCCGCGATTACGGAGCGGCCACCGCCATCCTGAAGGATCTCGGCGTCTCCTCGGTCCGCCTGCTCAGCAATAACCCGGAGAAAGCGCGCCAGCTGCGCGAGCGCGGCATCGAGGTGACCGAGCTGGTGCCGCTGGTTGTCGGGGTCGGCGAGTTCAACGAGGGCTACCTCGAAACCAAGCGCGACAAGATGGGGCACGCGCTCCCCACGGACGAGGTCTTGGACTTCAAAGTCGCGGAAGGACGCACAGCATGAGCGGCAACGGACAGCCCACCCTCGAGACTGACGGCACGGGTCTGAACATCACGATCGTGTCGGGCCTCTGGCACAACCGGATCGCCGACGGCCTGTTCGCCGGCGCGCGCGCGGTACTCGACGCCTCGGGCGCCACGGTGACCATCGTGCAGGTGCCCGGCAGCTTCGAACTGCCGGTCGCCGCGAAGGTCGCGCTCGAATCGGGCGCTGACGCCGTGGTCGCCCTCGGCGTGATCGTGCGCGGCGAGACCCCGCACTTCGAGTACGTAAGCGCCGCCGCGACCAACGGACTCACCCGCGTCGCCCTCGACAGCGGCAAGCCGGTCGGCTTCGGCGTGCTCACGGTCGACGACGAGCAGCAGGGCCTCGATCGTGCCGGGCTGCCGGAGTCGAAGGAGGATGTCGGCGGCCGCGCCGCCGAGGCCGCGATCGCCATGGTGCACGTGCTGCGCGCCGCACGCGCGGGAGCCTCGCGCTAGCCTCGTTCCATGCTCAAAGGAATCGACCCGCTGCTGAGTGGCGCCCTGCTGAAGATGCTCGACGAACTCGGCCACGGTGACCAGCTCGTCATCGCCGACCGCAATTTCCCGAGTTTCACGCAGGGGTCGCCGGTCGTGCATCTCGCCGTGGACGACGTGCTCCGGGTGTTCGACGCGGTGCTCTCGGTCTTCCCGCTCGACACCTTCGTCGACCAGCCGCTGGAACGGATCTCCCCGGCCGACGACCTGAGCCCCAACGCCGTGCAGACCGCCGTGCTCGAGCTGGCCCGCCGTCACGATGGACGCCCCCTCGAGTTCAACGTGCTGCCGCGCTTTGACTTCTACGGCCGCGCCGGCCGCGCGCACGCGGTGATCCACACGCTGGAGGCCGTTCCGTACTGCTGCTTCATCCTGACGAAGGGTGTTGTTTAGACGCTCGTCGCCTCCCCGCCGCGTGCGCAGGTGAGCCTCTTCGCCACCACGCCCGTGGTCGCGAGAGACGAGACTCCATGCATCCCAGCTTCGAGCAGTTCGACGCCGCACTGCGGACGCCCGAACGTCGGGCCGCGATCCGGTTGACGATCACGGATGCGGACGCCACCAGCCTCCTGACGCGGGACGACTGGGCACACGAGTACTACTCGCAGTGGATCGGGATGTTCCCGCCGGCGGTCGACCCCACCGCCGGCCCGGCGACGTCCGTGGCACAGCAGGGGGGCCTCGGCATCGGAGCCCGCCTGCTGCTCGCTGGCCTCGTCGTCGCCTGCATCGGTGTTGCGACCACCGCGTTGATCATTCCCACCCTGACGGGAGCGAATAGGGTGACGAACGCCAGTGCCGAATCCCACTCGAGCACCATTCCCTCCGCCGTCGCAACCGACACGAATGGACTGACCGCCGTTCAGACCGAGTTCGTGGACGCCGAACTCGCGATCTCCGCCACCTCCATCGCTCAGCTCGTCGCGGGCGGGATGACACCGGCGAAGTTGCACGACGCCGTCGACGTCTACACCGGGCTCGCCGACATCGAGTGCAAGCTGGTGGCCAAGTCCCCTGCCGGGTTCGACAACCCGGCAGCGAAGGAGAAGTTCGTCTCCGGCTTCACCCAGGGCATGACCGTGCTGGGCAAGACCGTCACTCCCACGACCGCGCAGGCCGAGCGCGTCTGGGCGGCGACGGCCGCCTACTGCGCGGCCAAGTGACGCAGCTCAGTCCAGAAATAGGCTCCTCAGCCGGCGCGTCGTGAACACGAGGCCGAGCGTGATCATCACCGCGAAGTACAGCACGTGGATGAGCAGCCCCCAGCTCAGCACGCCCGTTGTCAGCCCGCGGACGAGGTCGACGGCCTGCCAGAGCGGGAGCGCCTGGATGACCCACTGCACCGGCACCGGGTAGACGCTGAGCGGGTAGAACGTCGCCGAGAGCAGGAACATCGGCAGCAGGGCGAAGTTGATCCAGTCCATGTGCTGGAAGGTCTTCATGTAGCTCGTGATGCCCATGCCGAGGCTCGCGAAGCCGAAGGCGATCAGCAGCACGGCCGGCAGAGCCAGCATGGCCGTCCACGCGAGGTTCAGACCGAGCGCCTGCATGACGATCATGAAGGTGATCGCGTACACGCCGCCGCGGATGAGCGCGTAGACGATCTCGCCGAGTGCCACGTCGAGGGGGCCGAGCGTCGTGGCCAGCATTCCCTGATAGAGCTTGCCGAAGTGCATCTTGAAGAAGACGTTCCAGGTGGAGTCGTAGATCGCGCCGTTCATCGCCGAGACCGCGAGCAGCCCGGGTGCGATGAAGGCGGCATAGGGAATCGGATGCCCACCCACGTCGACCGAGCCGATGTACGATCCGAGGCCGAGGCCCAGTGACAGCAGGTAGAAGATCGGCTCGAAGAATCCGGTCAGCACGACGATGTAGTTCGTGCTCTTGGTGGCCATGAACCCGCGCGCGATCACCGACTGCGGGTTGCCGGAGTAGAGGGCCCCAACTCCGCCGCCGCGACGGAGGGCGCCCCGGGTGGGCGCGGGAGTCGTCGACGCGGTCATCGGTTCAGCCGTTTCGTCGTGTTGCGGGTGAAGATCGCCCAGCCGATCGCGAACTCCGCGGCGAGCACGACCACGTGGACGAGGATCAACCAACCCGGCTCCACCTGGCCGTAGGAGGCGTCACGGGCCAGCTGCGTGCTGTGCCAGAGCGGCGAGATCCAGCCGATCCACTGCAGCCAGATCGGCAGCTGGGTCAGCGGGAAGACGGTGCCCGAGAAGAGCGTCATCGGGAGCACGACGGAGCGGCCGATGACCGCGAACTGGCCGCGATCCTCTCGGATCGTCGCCGAGTACGCGGCGATCGGGACACCGAAGGCGAGCCCGCCGAGCAGCGCGATGGGCAGGACCAGCAGTCCCGCCGGCAGATGGATTGCGCCGAACGCCAGAGCGATTGCGAGGAAGATGCCCGAGGTCACCGCCATCCGGATCACCGTGTACAGGATGTGGCCGCTCGCGATCTGCCGCGGCGAGATCGGGGCCGCGTTCATCCCGATGTAGACCTCGTTCCACTTGAAGCCCATCATCACGCCGAAGGTGAACTCCTCGGTCGCGGTGCCGACGGCTCCGGCGCAGAGGAACGCGGGGATCACGAACTCGACGTACGAGACGCCGCCGATCCCGCTCGTTCCGCCGGTCTTGATCAGCGAGGCGAGCCCGACGCCGAATGCCAACAGATAGAGCAGGGGTGAGCCGATCGCGGTGGCCAGGGCGGGGACGATGAAGGTCGGAACGCGGCGCAGCTCGTGCTCGGCGACGTACCAGGCGCCCCACCTCTTCGGGTCGCCCGGCCTGGACGCGTCACCGCTCGCCTGGACACGCGGCTCGGACACGGCGGTCATTCGATCAGGCTCCGCCCGGTGAGACGCAGGAACACGTCCTCGAGGCTCGAGCGCCGCACCAGGCTCGTGATCGGATGCAAGCCGCGGCGGACCGCCTCCGACAGCGCCGCCTCGCCGTCATCCGCGTAGATCAGAATGCGGTCGGGCAGCACCTCGACGCGATCCCCGACTCCGGCGAGCGTGACGGCGGCATCCGCATTGCGCTCGGAGCCGAACCGCAGCTCGACCACCTCGCGCGTGGAGTACTCCGTGATGAGGGCGGCCGGGGCGCCCTCGGCCATGATCATGCCCTTGTCGACCACGACGAGCCGATCGCAAAGCTGCTCCGCCTCGTCCATATAGTGCGTGGTCACGACGAGGGTGGTGCCCTGCTCCTTGAGTCGGAACAGGCGATCCCACAGGATATGCCGCGCCTGCGGATCGAGCCCGGTCGTCGGCTCGTCGAGCAGCAGGATGCGCGGATTGTTGATCAGCGACCGCGCGATCGTGAGCCGCCGCTTCATGCCACCGGAGAGATCATCGACCTTCGCCTTTGCCCGATCGCTGAGCTGCGCGAAGTCGAGCAGCTCGTCGGCGCGCTGCGCGACCACCGCGCGCGACAGGCCGAAGTACCGTCCGTAGACGAGCAGGTTCTCGCGGACGCGGAGCTCGGCATCCAGGTTGTCGGTCTGCGGCACCACCCCGAGCTGGGCCCGGATGTCCGGCCCGTTCTCGTTCGGATCCATCCCCAGGATGCTGAGCTCGCCGCTCGTACGCGTCGACACGGCGCCGACCATCCGCATGGTCGTCGACTTGCCCGCCCCGTTGGGGCCGAGCAGCCCGAACGACTCCCCCGGCGCGACCTCGAACGAGAGACTGTCGACGGCGGCCGTCTCTTTGTAGAGCTTGCGGAGGTCGCGGGCTTCGATGACAGGACTCGGCACCCTTCGACCCTAGGCGAGACCCCCGACGATCATGGAGCATCCGTCAGGAGTACGACGCAGTGGCGCGCGCGACGTAGCGTGGAGCCATGAGCTCCACCGGTACAACCTCCCCGCCCGCGAATCCGGGCCGCCGCGGCATGTTCGGTCGCCGTCCGGACGACGACGGACCCCGCGCGAGCTTTCGCCAACTGCTGCCGTACCTCACGGAGCACCGCGGCATTCTGATCGTCGTCGTCGGCCTCAGCCTGGTCGGCGCAGCCACCTCGCTCGTGCAGCCGCTGCTTGTCAGCCAGGTGATCGGGTACGTGCAGAAGGGGCTCGCACTCGGCACGCTGGTCTGGGTGCTGGTCGCGCTGGTCATCGTCTCAGCGCTCATCAGCGGCATCCAGCACTACCTGCTGCAACGCACCGGCACCTCGGTCGTGCTCTCGGCCCGTCGCCAGTTGGTGCAGCGGATGCTGCGGCTCCCGATCGCGGAATTCGACCAGCGACGTACGGGCGATCTCGTCTCGCGGGTCGGCAGCGACACCACCCTGCTCTACGCGGTGATCACGCAGGGGCTGATCGACGCCATCGGCGGAGCCGTGCTCTTCCTCGGTGCGCTGATCGCGATGCTCATCATCGATCCGGTGCTGCTCGGGCTCACCGTGCTGGTGGTCGCGGTGTCGGTGGTCGGGGTCGTCCTGCTCTCGGGTCGGGTGCGGGTGGCGTCACGCCAACAGCAGGAGAAGGTCGGTGACCTCGCCGCCGCCGTGGAGCGCTCGATCAGCGCCATCCGCACGGTCCGCGCCTCGAACGCGACCGCGCGCGAGACGGCCGCGGTCGAACTGGATGCCGTGGGCGCATACGAGGCCGGCGTTCGCGTCGCGAAGATCTCGTCGCTGATCGTGCCGGTCGGGGCGATCGCGCTGCAGGTATCGCTGCTGGTGGTGCTCGGTGTCGGCGGATTCCGGGTGGCGAGCGGCGCCCTGACGATCGCCAATCTGGTGGCGTTCATCCTGTTCCTGTTCATGATGATCATGCCGCTCGGGCAGGCGTTCGGCGCCCTCACCTCGGTGAATCAGGCGCTCGGGGCGCTGGGCCGTATCCAGGAGATCATCGCGATTCCGAGCGAGGACGAGAACGACGCCGCCCTCGAGCCGGCCGCGCCCATCGAGACGGATGCCGCCATCACCTTCGACGAGGTGCGCTTCGGGTACCCCGAGTCGGCCCACAAGACCGAGCGCGACAAGGCGATCGCGGCCGTCGTCGGAGAGGACGCGCTCCCGCCACGTGACAAAGAGGTGCTGCACGGCGTCTCGTTCGAGGTGCCGCGGGGTTCGCGGGTCGCGTTGGTCGGGCCGAGCGGCGCCGGTAAGAGCACGATCCTCTCGCTCATCGAGCGCTTCTACGACCCGACCGGCGGGGTTGTGCGCCTCGGCGGCGTGGACGTGCGCGGCATCCCCCGGGATGCGCTTCGCGCCCAGATCGGCTACGTCGAGCAGGAGGCCCCCGTGCTCGCTGGCACCCTGCGCGACAACCTGAAACTCAGTTCACCGGATGCCACCGACGCGGCCTGCATCGAGGTGCTGCACGCGGTGAACCTCGACGAGGTGCTGGAGCGCAGCGAACTCGGGCTCGACGCTCCCGTCGGCGAGTCGGGCGTGATGCTCTCGGGCGGCGAACGTCAGCGCCTCGCGATCGCGCGTGCGCTGCTGGCGGCCCCACCGATCCTGTTGCTGGATGAAGCGACCGCCTCCCTCGACGGACTCAACGAGCAGCTCCTGCGCGAGGCGATCGACGCGGTCGCCGCGGATCGCACCCTGCTGGTCATCGCGCACCGGCTTTCGACGGTGGTCGACTCTGACGTCATCGTGGTGCTCGATCACGGTCGCGTCGTTGGCGTCGGCACCCACTCCGAGCTCGTGGCGTCGACCCCCCTCTACAAGGATCTCGCGAAGCACCAGCTGCTGGTGTAACGCGCTCGCTGGTCGAGCCGCAGTCGCGGAGCGCGGCGGCGTGTACGTCGCACGAAGCGGGTGCGCCGCAGAAGTGGCGGCGCACAGGACTTAGAAGACCCCGGTGACCTTCAGGATCAGGCCCACAAAAGCGGCCACCGCGATCAGGGCGCAGCTGACGAGGATGGCACGGGCGATCATGCGAAAGGGTCCGGGGTCATGACGTACTTGGTCTCCAGGTATTCGTGGATGCCCTCGAGCCCGCCTTCGCGTCCGAGGCCGGACTGCTTGACGCCCCCGAAGGGCGCCGCCGCGTTCGAGATGACACCGGCGTTCAGTCCCATCATGCCGGTTTCGAGTGACTCGATCATGCGCTGGCCGCGCGCCAGGTCGCGCGTGTAGACGTACGACACCAGGCCGTACTCGGTGTCGTTGGCCGCGGCCACGGCATCCGCCTCGTCGGTGAAGGTCGAGATCGCGAGCACCGGCCCGAAGATCTCTTCGCGCAGGATGTCGCTGCCAGCGACCACGCCGGTGACGACGGTCGGCTGGTAGAAGGTGCCCGGGCCGTCGAGCGCGGAGCCCCCAGTCGTGACGGTCGCCCCTCGCTGCACGGCATCCGCGACCAACGACGACGCCTTCGCCACGGCCTTCCCGTCGATCAGCGGGCCGATGGTGACGCCCTCCTCCGTGCCGCGCCCGATCTTCAGCGCGGCGACGCGCGCGGTCACCCGAGCGGCGAACTCCTCGGCGACCGATTCGTGCACGAGGAAGCGGTTCGCCGCCGTGCAGGCCTCGCCGATGTTGCGGAACTTGGCGAGCATGGCGCCATCGACCGCCTTGTCGAGGTCGGCATCCTCGAAGACCAGGAACGGGGCGTTGCCGCCCAGCTCCATCGAGGTGCGCAGCACGGTGTCCGCCGCCTGCTTGAGCAGCTGGATGCCGACCGGCGTCGATCCGGTGAACGAGAGTTTGCGAAGTCGCGGGTCGGCGATGATCGGGTCGGAGACGGCGCCGCTCGTGGACGTGGTGATCACGTTGAGCACCCCCTTCGGCAGCCCGACCTCCTCGAAGATCTTCGCCAGGTAAATGGTGGTGAGCGGGGTGAGCGCGGCGGGCTTGACGACGACCGTGCAGCCCGCGGCGAGCGCCGGCGCGATCTTGCGGGTGGCCATGGCGAGCGGGAAGTTCCACGGAGTGATGAAGAAGCATGGGCCCACGGGACGCTGCGTGACGATCATCCGTCCGGTGCCCTCGGGGTTCGAGCCGTAGCGGCCGGCGATCCGCGGCGCTTCCTCGGCGAACCAGCGCAGGAACTCGCTCCCGTACGCGACTTCGCCGCGGGCCTCCGACAGGGGCTTGCCCATCTCGAGGGTCATGAGCAGGGCGAACTCGTCCGCGCGGTCCTGCACGAGCTGCCAGGCCGCGCGCAGGATCTCGCCGCGCACGCGAGCCGGGGTGGATGCCCAGCCCGACTGAGCCGCAACGGCCGCATCCAGCGCGGCGGCGCCATCCGCCACCGAGGCATCGGCGATTGTGGCGATCGTCGTGCCGGTGGACGGGTCCTGCACGTCGATCGTGCGGCCCGAGGTGGAGCCGACCCAGTCGCCGCCGATGAACAGCTGTGCGGGTACTTTCGCGAGCAGGGCGCTTTCCGAGATCACGCGAGGTCCTTTCCTGTTGATGCTTCGATGTCGGCGCCGGCGTCCGCGACCTCACGCAGCGCCGCGACGCTGGAACCCGGGGCGACCCCGGCGATCAGGTCGTCGATGACGCGCACGTAGCGGCCGGAGGCGAGCGCGTCGAGCGCGGACGCCCGGACGCAGTAGTCGGTGGCGATGCCCACCACGTCGACGTCCGACACCCCGAGCTTGTCGAGCACGAGGGGGAAGTGGTCGCCCTCCTCGGTGGTGCCCTCGAAGATCGAGTACGCGGGCACGCCCTGGCCCTTGCGGATGTGCACGTCGATCAGCTCCACGTCGAGCGCGGGGTCGTACTGCGCGCCCACCGTGCCGGCCACGCAGTGCACCGGCCAGGTGTCGACGAAGTCGGGGGCGGCATCCAGAGCGAAGTGGCCGCCGTTGTCGCTCGCACCGTTCTCGTCCGGGCCGTCATGCCAGTCGCGCGAGGCGAACACGACGTCGTAGCGCTCGGGATGCGCGCGCAGGTACGCGGTGATGCCCGCGGCGACCGCGTCCCCGCCCGCGACCCCGAGCGCGCCGCCCTCGGTGAAGTCGTTCTGGACGTCGATGATGAACAGGGCTCGCGACATGGATCCTCCGGCTAGTTGTTCGAGAGATTGTCGCCGCAGCTGAAGGCCGCGGTGGTGAGGGTGTCGAGCGCGGCCTTGGCGGTCGACGGGATGCCGGGGCGGATGGCGTAGAAGGTGAAGACAAGGGGCGTACCGTCCGCCGCGGCGATCGTGCCCGCCAGGCTGTATTCGATGTCAGTCCAGCCCGTCTTGGCTGCCACGTGGCCGCGAGCGACGGCGTTGGCTCCCGTGAACCGACTGGCGACGCTGCCGCTCGTTCCGGCGACGCCCAGACCGGCGCGCACGACATCCAGTCCCTGGGTGCCCGCAGAGATCTGCCGCAGCAGCGCCGTCATGGTCGCCGGCGGCACGAGGCTCCGGTAGCTCTCGCCCGAGCCGTCGGCGATCGTCATGCCGGTCGGCGAGATCTTGAACGCGCTCGAGAGCGCGCTCGGGATGGCCTGATTCAGCGAGGCCAGCGAACCGTCGAGGCCCGACACCTTCGACGTGACGCGGCCGAGCATCTCGCCGAGCGTGTTGTCGCTGGGCAGGAGCATCTGCGAGATGAGGGTGCGCAGCGGCTGCGATTTCACTTCGGCGAGCTGGGTCGAGTTCGGGATGGCGGTGCCCAGGCTGGTCGCGACCGAGCCGCTCACGAGCCCGCCGCTGTCTGCATCGCGCAGGGCGGCGATGAACGCGGCACCGGCACGCCCGATCGGATCGGTGCTGCGGTAGCTCGTCGAGGCCTGCGGGTTGGCTCGGTCGCCGTCCACCTGCAGGGCCGTGGTCTCGGACTGGTATCCCTGCGTCTGCTCGCTGCGCTTCACGTCCGGGGTCCACCGGTCGGCGGTGCTCCAGTAGCTGGCGTCGAGCACAACCTGGGTGATCGGGACGCCCGGATGCTTCGCCCCGTACCCCGCGAGGGTCTGGGCCGCGAGGTCCGACAACTTGGGCGCGCCGGCGTAGAAGCTCTCCTGCCCTGCGGGAAGGGCGCTCAGGGTGGGGTCACCGTGACCGACGAACACGATCGTGCCGGGGCCGCTGCCGTCGACGACATCGGTCGCGATCTGGTAGTCCGGCGTGAGCACGGCGACGGCGGCCGACGCGATCAGCAGCTTCAGCGTGCTCGCCGTCGTGGCGGGCGTGGACGCCCCGTGATCCCAGAGAACCTCGCCGGTGTCGGAGCGCACGACGCTGCCGGTGAGGGTCGCCAGCCGGGGGTCGGCGGCGGGGCCGGCGACCGAGCAGGTGCGCACGCGGCTGGCTGCAGGGCTGGCGCTCGGCGTCGGACGCGGCGGCGCGGTCGAGGGCTTCGGCGTCGGAGTGGCG
The DNA here is from genome assembly GCA_025352325.1 of Microbacteriaceae bacterium. Lineage (GTDB taxonomy): Bacteria > Actinomycetota > Actinomycetes > Actinomycetales > Microbacteriaceae > Lysinimonas. The sequence goes on from JANXTR010000033.1 coordinate 89,030, forward strand.
ACCGGCTGCTTCGGAGAGGCGGCGGCCATCCCGGCAAAGACGGCTCCCGTGCCCAGAAGCACAAATACGAGCCCCAGCGCAGCGGTCAGCCAGGCGACCGGATGCCGACGCAACGCGGTGAGCGTGCCCGACGTCGAGCGCGCGCCGCGACGGGTCTCCGGCTGATCGTCACTCACCCCGCCAGATTACTCGCCCGGGTAGCGGAGCCCGATCTGACGACGGATCTCGTCGAGCGTTCCGATGATCGCGACCGACTCCTCGGGGGGCAGCACCGTTCCGGCGATCTCACCGGAGTGGATGATCCGCTCGATCTCGGCGGCCTGGTACTGCATTCCGCGCCCCTCGACAGTGCCGTCGAAGTGCTCGATCACGACGTCATCCGGTCCGATCAGGTCGAACGAGACCGCGAAGTACCAGACCGGTTCGATCTCGATGCGAGCCTCGGTGCCGATGATCGACGCGGTCGACGGGCCGCGGGCATCGAGGGTCGTGTGGAGCAGGGCCTGCCCGCCCTCTGGATAGCCGAGCACGATCGCCGTGTTCTGGTCGACACCGGTGGGTGTCGGGCTCGAGATCGCGTAGACAGACGACGGCTCGCCGAAGACGTCCCAGGCGAAGGAGACCGGGTAGATGCCGAGGTCGAGCAGGGCGCCGCCGCCGAGCGCGGGATCCTGCAGCCGGTGGGTGGGGTCTGTCGAGATCTTCTGGTCGTGATCGGCGATCACGACGCGAACCTCACCGAGTGCGCCCGCCGCGAGCAGCTCTCGAATGCGCACCATGTGCGGCAGGAAGCGCGTCCACATGGCCTCGAGCACCACAAGCTTCTTCTCTGTCGCGAGGTCGACGACCGCCTGCGCCTGCGCGCGGTTCACGGTGAACGCCTTCTCGACGAGCACGTGCTTACCAGCGTTGAGCGCGAGGATCGCCTGCTCGGCGTGGAATGGATGCGGGGTCGCGACGTAGACGATGTCAACTTCGGGGTCGGCAACGAGGCTCTCGTAGCTGCCGTGGACGTTCGGGATCCCATGCGCGGCAGCGAAGGCCTGAGCGGATTCCAGCGAACGCGATCCCACCGCCGCGACCCGATGACCGCCGGTGGCGAGGTCTTTCGTAAAGGTGTCGGCGATTCCGCCCGGCCCGAGGATGCCCCAGCGCAGTTGTTCAGTCATGCTGTGCACGTTACCGGAATCCGCCGAACGCCACGGACGCGGGAAGACCGGACAGGGCGCGAGGGCTGAGAACCGCGCGCCCCATCCGGGGTCAGGTGGCCGGCGTCAGCAGGATCCCCAGCGCGCAGCCGCGCGGGTGAAGCTCGAGGGCTCGTTCGGAACACCGCCGTGGCTCATGGCGAAGTAGATGCAGACCCCGCCGGTGCTGCCGGCGTAGCTAGGGCGGTAGAGCGAGAGTCGGTGCTCGAGCGAGGCCCACCACTTGCTCGCGACGGTGGCGCCGGAGTTGCCTGAACCGCCGGCCAGGTTGCCGTCGCAGCCGCGGGATGGCACGCCATCGCTGCGGACCGAACCCATGTGGCCCCAGGCGCTGCTCGGGTCGGTGCTCGGGTCTTCGGCCATCCAGAACAGGCGCTGCTCCATGCAGGAGTCGTAGCGGAAGTTTCCGGACGGAATCGGGTCGAGGCAGTTCTGGGCGCGGATCGCATTCATCGTCGCCGAGAACGACTGGATGTCGTCGCTGGTCGTCCCCGTGATCATGCCCTGGCCCTGGTCGTCGGAGATGCCGGGCGCGCTTCCGCCGCCGCCGCCCTGGGCGGGGCAGCCCTGGCCTGCGGCCTGGAGTGCGGCGCGGCGGATCGTTCCGGCGTTGGCCGAGGCGGCCTTCCCCGCCGTGCCCGTTGCGGGCGCAACGACGACCGGGATCGGCACGGGCTTCTGGGCCAGATGCTCGGAGTCGGTGGTGAGAGCAGCGGTCGCCACGGATGACGCGGGCGCGACGGTGATGGTCGTGGCGGTCGGCTTGCTGACGGCGGCGATCGCGGCGGCGGCATCCACGTGGGTGACGGCCCCGCTGGCGACGGGCGAGGTCGCGGCGACCGGCAGACCGACGAATGATGCCTCGGCTGCCTGTGCGGGCGTCAGGAATGACGGCCCCCCACCTCCGACAAACGGGAGTGCGAGCACGAGCACCGTGGCGAAAACGGTGCCCAGAATGACGGTCTTCTTCACGGTCAAGTCCCCCCGGACCAATCTCAGCTCGACGCCCCTCCCCCCGGAGCGGTGCCGTGCTCGAAAGTTACGCCCTGAAAGGACATGAAGCAAGCCAAAGCGGCTCGAAAACCCCGGAAACAGGCCGTTCCGCCCCCGGAATGGGGGCGATGCGGCCCCGGATCCGCCTCCGAAAGCGAGAATGCCGCTCTCGCGGCCCGTTCCCAGGCCCTTTGGTACTCTGCAAGCTAAGGAATGCATCGCCTATGACTTTTCATCCCACTCGCGTCGTGGTCGGCGCCGCCCTCACGGCGTTCTCGCTGACCGCAATTCTCGCCGTCGCTCCGCCGAAGGCTCCGACGGAGCGGAATCAGCTCACCGCCTACATCTCCGCGCACGCGCAGCAGTTGAAGGTCACGGGGAGCCCGTCGCCGACTCCCCTCGAGCGCGACGACTACACGACGACCGCCGGCTTCGAGACCTACCTGCAGGGCGGGACGAACTACGACTGGGCCAAGCTCGTGCTGCTCGACGGCGGCTTCCCGGTCACCGATGCCAACGTCACCGTCTTCACGCGCTGGATGCGCCAGGAGAATGGCGCCGACGACTGGTGGAACCGCAACAACCCGCTCAACAACGGCCTCGGCTCGGGAGGCGGCGGCGGAACCGGCTCCTACGTCAACCTGCAGGAGGCGGCCAAGTACCTGGCCGCGAACCTGCGCAGGCCGATCTTCTCCGACATCGCGGGGGCGTTCGACGCCAACGAACCGACCGCCGACATCGAGGCCACGATCTGGGCCTCCCGGTGGGCGACCGGTCACTACGCGAACGGCGGCCACTGGCACTACACGCCGGTCGCGGTCGTGAAGGCGCCGGTCGGCGCCTGGGGCTGAGCCCCCTCCGCTAACCTCTGTGCATGCAACAGAGGGGCATGCAACAGAGGGGTATGCAACAGAGCACCGCCCTCGTGATCGGCGAAGCGCTCATCGACATAGTCGCGACGGCCGAGGGTGAGCAGGATCATCCGGGCGGCTCCCCCTACAACGTGGCCATCACCCTGGGTCGGCTTGGCGACACGGTCTCGCTACTGACCGCGATCGGCGATGACGCCCGCGGCGCCGAGATCACGGCGCGCCTCGAGGAGTCGTCGGTCGAGCTCCTCCCCGCCTCGCGACGCTCCGGTCCGACATCGACCGCCCTCGCCGTGCTGCAGCCCGACGGTTCGGCGCGCTACGTGTTCGACATCGACTGGAGTCTCCCCGCGCGGCTCGCGCTCGCCCCGTCAACCGTCACCCACGCGGGGTCGATCGCGCTCTCCCTCGAACCCGGCGCGAGCCGCGTGGCCGAGTTGCTGCGCGAGCGCAGCGGCGACTCGCTCATCACCTTGGACCCCAACATCCGGCCCGCCCTCGTCGGCGACCACGACCACGAGGTCGCGCGCTTCGAGGCACTGCTGGAGGTCGTCGATCTGGTCAAACTCAGCGACGAGGATGCCGCCTGGCTCTACCCCGGCCTCGCCCCGGCCAAGGTGCTCTCGCGTCTGGTCGCGCGCGGGCCGGGTCTCGCGGTGATGACTCTCGGAGGCGCGGGCTCGCTGCTCGCCAGCTCCGCGGCCGTGATCGAGGTGCCGGCTCCCGCGACCATCGTCGCCGACACGATCGGCGCGGGAGATTCCTATATGGGAGCGCTCATCCACCAGGTGCTCACCACCTCGCTCGGGATGCAGCTGCGGCGGCGTTCCGAGCTGTGGGGCGAGGAGCTGGGCGCGATCGGCGCATTTGCCTCGAAGGTGGCGGCGATCACGGTGTCGCGACGCGGGGCGAATCCGCCGCGGCTCGCGGAGCTCTGAGTCCGCGGAACGCGGAGTTCGCCGCCTCGGGAAGGTCGACCGGCGCTCGACGGTTGCACCTCGCATGAGATCGATCATCTACACCGAGTCCGGTGACGCCTCCGTGCTGAAGCTCGTCGAGCGCGACATCCCGGCTCCGGACGCCGGCGAGGTGCGCGTGCGCATCATCGTCTCGGGCGTGAACCCGACCGACTGGAAGTCGCGGCGCGGCAGCGGGTCGGGCGCCGGCTCGGGCAGCGAGTTCGTGCCCAACCAGGATGGCGCCGGTATCGTCGACGCCATCGGCCCGGGCGTCGAGGGGGTCGCGGTCGGCGATCGGGTGTGGATCTCGCTGGCCGCCTGGCAGCGTCCGCTCGGCGGCACCGCGCAGGAGTTCACCCTGCTGCCCGCCGAGCGCGTGTTCCCGCTGCCGGCCTCCGCGAGTTTCGCGCTCGGCGCCGCGCTGGGCGTGCCCGCCATGACGGCGCACCGGGCGCTGACGGTGTTCGAGGGCGGCCCCTCGCGCCTCTCCCCCGGAGCGCTCGCCGGTCGCGTGGTGCTCATCGCGGGCGGAGCGGGCGCGGTCGGCCACGCCGCCATCCAGCTCGCTCGCTGGGCCGGGGCGACCGTGATCGCGACGGTTTCGACGCCGGCCAAGGCCTCGCTCGCGGCGGCCGCGGGTGCCCAGTACGTGGTGCTCTACACCGAGCCGGATGCCGCCAAGCAGATCCGCGCGATCGCCCCCGACGGCGTCGATCAGATCGTCGAGGTCGCTGTGGCCGTCAACCAGGAGCTGGATGCCGCGGTCGCCCACTCTCGCACGTCCATCGCCGTCTACGCGAACGATCGCGGCACGCCGTTCACTCTCGATGTCGCCCGCGCGATGCGCCTCAACCTGCGCTACCAGTTTGTGCTGCTCTACACGATGGGCGACGAGGCCTTCGCGGCGGCGGGCGCCGACATCGTCGCGGCCCTCGAAGACGGCGCGCTCCCGATCGGTGAGGATGCGGGCCTGCCGCTGCACCGATATCCGCTCGATCGGACCGCCGACGCACACGAGGCTGTCGAGGATGACGCGGTCGGCAAGGTGCTGATCGACGTGAGCGACGCAGAGTAGTTTCATATCTGCAGTTGACGCAGACATGCAATCGTATAACATTGCATTGGCTGCAATAAACTATCGCCACCGCCGGCGCCCGACCGCCGACCTGCCACGGCCCGTCGAGCGCGCACCTCATCGCTTTCGAAGGATTCACGTGTCAACTGCAACCGCGTCCGTCACGACGCCCGCTGCTTCCGCCCCACATGCGTCGAAGCCGATCATGAGCCACCGGCAGATCCTGCTGGTGATCTACGGCCTGATGGCCGGCATGTTCCTCTCTTCGCTCGACCAGACCGTGGTCGGCACGGCGATCCGCACGATCGGTGACGACCTGCACGGTCTCGACCAGCAGGCGTGGGTCACCACCGCCTACCTGATCACCTCGACGATCGCGGTGCCGATCTACGGCAAGCTCTCCGACATCTTCGGTCGCCGTCCACTCTTCATCTTCGGCATCGTGGTGTTCCTGCTCGGATCGCTCGCCTCGTCGTTCTCGACGACCATGCTCATGCTGGCCGGCTTCCGCGCCCTGCAGGGCCTCGGTGCGGGCGCGCTGATGTCGCTCCCGCTGGCGATCATGGGCGACATCCTCGCCCCGCGCGAGCGCGCCAAGTACCAGGGCTACTTCTTCGCCGTGTTCGGCATCTCGAGCGTCATCGGCCCGCTGATCGGCGGCCTGTTCGCCGGCGCAGACCAGATCCTGTTCATCTCCGGGTGGCGCTGGGTCTTCCTGATCAACGTGCCGATCGGCATCGCCGCACTGCTCATGGTGATCGCGTTCCTGCACCTGCCGAAGTTCGCCAGCGCCGACAAGCCGCGCATCGACTGGTGGGGTGCCACCGCCGTGATCGTCGCGCTCGTCCCGCTGCTGCTGATCGCGGAGCAGGGCCGCACCTGGGGCTGGAGCTCGCCCGGCGCGTTCGCCTGCTACATCATCGGCGGCGTCGGCATCATCGCCTTCATCGTGATCGAGAAGCTGATGGGCGCCGACGCGATCATCCCACTCAGCCTCTTCAGCTCACGCGTCTTCTCGATGGCCACCGTGCTCGGGGTGCTCGTCGGATTCGGGATGTTCGGGGCCATGCTGACGCTCCCGCTCTACCTGCAGATCGTGACCGGACTGACGCCGACGGTCTCCGGGTTCGCCATGCTGCCGATGATCCTCGGCCTCATGATCGCCGCCATCGGCTCCGGCCAGATCCTGGCGCGCACCGGCCACTACCGGATCTTCCCGATCACCGGCACCTTCTCGACCGCGCTCGGCTTCCTGACCCTGACCTTCGTCACGGTCGACAAGCCGCTGTGGTTCCTGATGATCGCGATGTTCCTGATCGGGCTCGGCCTCGGCCAGCTGATGCAGACGCTCACCCTGGCCAGCCAGGGCTCGGTCCAGCCTCACCAGATGGGTGTCGCCACCAGCGCGGCCACCTTCTTCCGTCAGATTGGTGGAACGCTGGGTGTCGCCATCCTGCTGTCCGTGCTCTTCTCGGCGCTGCCGGGCAACATCACGACCTCCCTGCAGGACGAGAAGACGCTGACCTCGGGGCTCAGCGCGGCTCTCGACCCCGCCGTCTCGGGCACGAGCGAGAACGCGGCCATCATGAAGCAGATCTGGACGCCGATCGTCACGCCGATCCAGAAGAACATCCAAGCCCAGCTGGATGCCGCCGCCGCCGCCGCGGTCGCCGCCGCCCCGCCAGCAGCCAAGGACCAGGTGCTCGCCGCGGTCGCCGACAAGGCGCACGCCACGGTCACCGGCGACACGGTCGCGGTGGACTGGTCGAACGACGCGCAGCGCACGTACTGGGTCGACCAGGTGGCTCCGACCATCTCCAAGGAGATCGCGAAGGGCAGCTCGTCCACCTCGAACTCCGCGAGCAGCTCGACGAGTGACACCTCGTTCCTGAACGGGGCGGACAAGCGGCTGAGCGCGCCGTTCCTGATCGGCTTCAACAGCTCGGTCGTGACGGTCTACTGGATCGCGCTCGGCGTCATGCTGCTGGCTTTCATCCTGACCTGGTTCTTCAAGGTGCCACCGCTGCGGAAGGTCTCAGCCCTCCAAGAGCGTGCCGACACCGAAGACGCCGCCGAGGCGGCCGGTCTGCTCGAGCCCCAGAAGGCGTAGCGGGGAAGGACACCTTGAGTACTCTCGTCACGCTGGACGCCGGCGACGGCCTCCGCGAACGCAAGAAGCAGCAGACCCGCCGCGCGATTCACGAGGCGGCCTACCGGCTGGTGGACGAGCACGGTCTCGAGGGGACGACGATCGACCAGATCTGCCGCGAGGCCGAGGTCTCGTCCCGCACCTTCTTCAACTATTTCCCTTCGAAGATGGCCGCTGCCCTGGGCATACCTGAGGAGCCGGTCGACGATGAGGCGGCGGCGCGCTTCCGCGCGGCGACCGGTTCTCTGGTCGACGCGCTCTGCGACATGATCGTGGGCGGCGGTCAGTTCGCCGCTCGGCAGGCACGACTCAAGGGACTGGTCACGCGGCATCCGGAACTCATCAGGACCCTCAGCGGCATGATGACGGCGACCCGCGGCCGCTTCATCGAGCTCGCGACGGAGCGCGCATCCAGCGCCGCCGAGGCCGAGCTCGCGGTCACGCTCGTTCTGGCTGCGGTGTCGCTGACCGTGCACAACGGAGGCGACGGCCAGGTGCCGACGGCCGAGCTGCTGATGTCAACGATCGACTCGTTGGAGAGGGTGCGGAGCGCGCCACTGGTCGACGGACGGGGCTAGTGGATCGTCGATGTGATCGACCCAAGCCGCTTCGGGGAGCCTGAGAGAATCGACCTCTCGACCAGCAAGGTCTCAGACGTCACACATCAACTGACGTCCCTGGGCAAGACACTCTCGGGTCTCTTTGAGGGAGCCACCTGAGAGAATCGAACTCTCGACCTATTCATTACGAGTGAATCGCTCTACCAACTGAGCTAAGGCGGCGGGCGGCCGATTTTGCTCTGTCGTGCGGGCTCGGCGCCGGGGAAAAGCATAACCGATCGAGCGGGTGCCTCGGGCAGCCCACAAATGCGGGGCGGTGATCTGGATGCGCTACTCGATGCGTGGCTCGCGGTCAGCGCCGCGCGAGGATGCCAAGTGCGTGATCGAGTTCGGCGAAGGATTCACCCAGCCGATCGGCGAGGGTCTCGGGGGACTCAGGGCCAGCGGCCCAGCTTTTCCAGGCGTGGTGCATCGCGGCGACAGCGACCAAGGTCACGAGTTGCGCGCGGCTGTCGAGCCGGGCAGGGTCTTCGGCGAGGACGGGATCCTGCACCGCCAGCCGACGCGCGACGATCGATGAGAGCTCGCCTTCGAACTGGCGGAAGCTCTGCATCCGCAGTACCGTCAGGTGCGGGTACTCCGTCGCCAGCGCCTTGCGCAGCTGGATGATTTCGCGGTCGTGCAGGGACTCGCTGGCGGTGTCGATAAGCAGGCGACCGATGCCGGGAAGCAACTGGCCGGTGTCGTACACGAAGGCGTCGACCGCGGCATCCGAGGGCAGGTGCAGGCCGTCGCCGACCAGCGCCTCCTCCTTCGAAGTGAAATAGTTGAAGAAGGTCCGCGGCGAGACGTCAGCCAGTCGGCTGATCTCATCAACCGTGACGCTGTCGAGCGCGCGCTCGTGGACGAGTTTCAGGGCCGCGACCTGAATGGCGCGACGAGTCGCTAAGCGCTTGCGCTCGCGCAGGCCCGGTTCCGCGACGTCTGTCATGCTGCCATCGTTGCACAGACTGCAAGTTTGCGCTCGGGACCAAGGACCCGCGGCCCTAGCAGTCCGGATCCTTCGCCGGGACCGTGCCCCTCACGAAGTAGTTGTCGACCGCGTTGTTCACACACGAGTTCGATTTGTTGTACGCCGTATGGCCCTCGCCGTGGTAGGTGATGAGGTGCCCTTTCGCGAGCTGCGCCGACAGGTTCTTCGCCCACACGTAGGGAGTGGCCGGGTCGTTCGTGGTACCCACGACGAGGATATCGCCTGAGCCCTTCGCCGCGATCGGCCCGCGATCGCGGGTCGAGGCAAACGGCCATTTCGCGCAGCTCGTGCCGCCGTACGCCATCTGCGGTCCGAAGGTCGGAGCGTCGGCCGCCAGCTGCGCGGCCTCCGTGCGCATCTGCGCGACCGAATCCTGGCTCTTGTAGTCGAGGCAGTTGATCGAGACGAAAGCCTCGGTCGAGTTGGAGTTGTACGTGCCGTTCTTCGCGCGATCGTTGTAGCTGTCGGCGAGTACGAAGGCCGTCTTCGTCGAGCCCTGCAGCACCTCGGCGAAGAGGGTGTTCAGGTATGTCCAGTTGTCCTTGTTATAGAGAGGAAGGATGATCGCCGTGAACATCGTGTTCGCCCCGAGCGCGCGTCCGTCGGAGTTCTGCAGCGGGCTGGCCTGCAGCCGGTCGAGGATCTTGCGGGTCTCGAGCATCGCCTCGTCGACGGTGCCCGTGAACGGGCAGTCCTTCGTGCCGATGCAGCTCTTCAGGTAGGCCCGGAACGCGCTCTCGAAACCCTTCGCCTGGATATCGGTGACCTCGAACTCGGTCGTGGCCGGATCCAGTGCGCCGTCGAGCACGAGGCGGCCAACCTTCTTCGGGTAGAGGTCGGCGTATGTCGCGCCGAGGAAGGTGCCGTAGGAGTAGCCGAGGTAGTTGAGCTTCGTGTCACCGAGCAACGCGCGAGTGAGGTCGAGGTCGCGGGCGGCGCTCACCGTGTCCACGAACTGCAGCAGGGGCCCGCTGCTCTTCAGGCAGTCGGCGCCAAACTGGGCGTTCTCCTTCTCGAGGTCGGCGAGCCAGGGATCCGTTCCCGGAGTGCCCGGGATGATCGAGTAGTTGAAGTTGTCGAGCACGCTCGCGCCGCCGCAGCTCACGGCCGAGGAGTGGCCGACGCCGCGCGGGTCGAAGCCGACGATGTCGTAGTTCTTTTGCAGCGTCGAGTCCACCGCATAGCTGAGGCTGTCGCGGATGAAGTCGTAGCCGGAGGCACCGGGGCCGCCCGGATTGACGAGCAGCGATCCGAGCTTCGTGCCGGTCGCCTGCTTGCGGATGAGGGCGAGCTTGATGGATGCCTGCGACGGGTCCTGCCAGTTCATCGGCGCGGTGACCGTGGTGCACTGGAAGCCGTTCGAGCAGCTCTTCCAGGTGAGCGACTGCGAGTAGAACGACTGCAGGTTCGCGGCTACCTTCTCCCGCGTCGGCTTCGACGTCGAGCCGCCGGTGGCCGGGCGGAACCACGACACGCAGCCGGCGAGCAGCAAGGAGACGACAGCGACTCCCGCGACGGCGGCGAACAGTCGGCCTCGGCGAGCAGGAGCAGAGGCAGGAGCAGGTCGGATCACAGGTGGTTCCTCTCAGGAGCGACAGAGTTCTGCGGCGAGCGCACGGCGCTCACCAGCACGGCTTCGAGGGCGAGGGCGGGGGCGACGTTGCCCTCGATCCGGATGCGTGCCTCGGCGATCGCGTCGAGGGTCGCGAGGGTGCGGGCCGGCGTGGCCAGCGTGGCGGCCGCGGCCAACTCGGAGTAGATGGCGAGATTCACCGGCTCAACCTCGACGCCGAGCTGGAGCAGCAGGATGTCGCGATACAGCGAGAGCAGGTCGACCAGGATACGGTCCAGCCCGTCGCGCAGGCTGCGGGTGGCGCGGCGCTTCTGATCCTCCTCGAGGCTCTTCAGCTGGGCGCGGAGCGCCGGCGGAATCGTGCCGCCCGCCTCGATGCCAAGCGAGCGCAGGGCGCTCTCGCGCTCCTGGGCATCCCGCTCCTCGGTGATGGCCTTCGCGTCATCGCCCGCCACCTCGATCAGCTCGGCCGCCGCAATCACCGCGCCCGAGACGCTCCGGATGCCGAGCGCGAGCTGCAGCGTGCGAGCCCGGCGGGTGCGGGCCTGCTCGTTCGTCGCGAGCCGGTGCGCCATCCCGATGTGGGACTGCGCCTCACGAGCGGCCCGGGTGGCCTCGGGCAGGCTCACGTCGTCGCGCCGCGAGATGAGCTGCGCGACGTCGTCGACGCTCGGGACGCGCAGTCGTACGCTGCGCACGCGGGAGCGGATGGTCGGGATGAGGTCCGCCTCGGAGGGGGCGCAGAGGATCCACACCGTGCGCGGCGGCGGTTCTTCGAGGGCCTTGAGGAGCACGTTCGAGGTGCGCTCCGTCATCCGGTCGGCGTCTTCGATGACCATCACGCGGTAGCGGCCGACGCTCGGCGAGAACTGGCTCGAGGCCACAAGCGCGCGCACCTCGTCGATCGAGATGAGCACGCGCTCTGTGCTGAGGACGCCGAGATCCGGATGCGTGCGGGCCGTGACCTGGGATTCAGTCGCGTCTTCGGTGCCCGGGCGGGCCAGCAGCGCCGCGGCAAAGGCGTACGCCAGCGTGGAGCGGCCGGATCCGGGGGGGCCGGTGATGAGCCAGGAATGGGTGAGACCATCGCCGGCAGCCGCGGCGCGCATCGTGGCGATGGCGTCGGCCTGCCCGATCAGATCGTCCCAGCCCATGCACTCAGACTAAGCGAGGGCCGCTGACACTCGCGCCCGGACGAGCGCCGCCAGCTCCTCGACGGGGAGGGCCGCGTCGAGCACGAGGAAGCGCGCCGGCTCGGCGGCGGCGAGCGCGAGGTACGCGTCGCGCACCCGACTGTGGAACTCGGCGGCCTCGGACTCGAGCCGGTCGTAGCGGGTGCGGGCGTCGTCAAGGCGGCTGCGGCCGATGCTCACATCGAGGTCGAGCAGCACGGTCACGTCGGGGAGCAGTCCCTCGGCGGCCCAGAGCGAGAGTCGGCGGATCTCGTCGGCCTCGAGCTCGCGGCCGACGCCCTGGTACGCGACCGAAGAGTCGAGGTAGCGGTCTTGCAGCACGATCTCGCCGCGCTCCAGCGCCGGGCGCACGACGTGGCTCACGTGTTGCGCGCGGTCCGCCGCGTAGAGCAGGGCTTCGGCACGCGGGGCGATGTGGCCGCGTCGGTGCAGCACGATCTCGCGGATCTCGTTGCCGACATCCGTTCCGCCCGGCTCGCGTGTGCGCACGACGGTGCGACCCTGGCTCAGAAGCCACTCCTCGAGGAGGGCGGCCTGGGTCGACTTTCCCGAGCCGTCGCCCCCCTCGAAGGTCAGGAAGAGGCCAGGAAGCTGCGCGCTCATGCCGCGCTCAGCGCTTCTTGGCGGGCGCGCGCTTCGTCGCCGCGGCGCGCGTCTTGGGCTTCGGCTTGGCCGGACCCTTGGCGCGCTTGTCGGCGAGCAACTGCACGGCGCGCTCGAAGTCGAGACCCTCGACGTCCTCGCCGCGCGGGATCGTCGCGTTGGTGTCGCCGTCGGTCACGTAGGCGCCGAAACGGCCGTCGCGCACCTTGATGAGCTTGCCGCTGACCGGGTCTGCCTCGAACTCCTTCAGCGAGCTTGACGGACGGCGGGCGCCGTACTTCGGCTGCGCGAAGATCTCGAGCACAGCGGGCATCTCGATCTCGAAGATCTGGTCCTCGGAGTCGATGGAGCGGCTGTCTGTGCCCTTCTTCAGGTACGGGCCATAGCGGCCGTTCTGCGCGGTGATGTCGACGCCGGTCTCCGGGTCTTGGCCGACGACCCGCGGGAGGTCGAGCAGCTTGAGCGCGGTCGCCAGGTCGACGGTCGCGGGATCCATCGTCTTGAAGAGGGATGCCGTGCGCGGCTTCGGCGGGGCGGCGGCCTTCTTCTTGGCCGGGGCCTTCTTCTTCGGCGCGGGCTTCTCGGTGGTCGAGACCACTTCGCCGGTATCGGGATCAACGGCGTGCACAGTCTCGGCGACCGCCTCGATGGCTGCTGCCGCCTCGGCCGGCGCCTCGGGTTCAGGGTCGAGCTCGGTGACGTACGGGCCGTAGCGTCCGTCCTTGCTCACGACGAGCTTGCCGTTAGCGGGGTTGATACCGAGCTCACGGTCGGTGTTGACCGGTGCGTCGATCAGTTCGCGGGCCTTGGCGGGCGTGAGCTCGTCGGGAGCCAACTCCTCAGGCACGTTCACGCGACGCGGAGCCTCGCCCTCGGGCGCGCCCTCCGGCGGCGGCACCTCGAGGTACGGGCCGTACTTGCCGATCCGCAGCGTGATGTCGGGGGCGATCTCGATCGAGTTGATGGCGCGCGCGTCGATGTCGCCGAGGTTGTCGATGACCGTGCGCAGGCCGCGGTGCTTGTCGCTGCCGAAGTAGAAGCCGTTCAGCCACTCGACGCGGTCGGCAGTGCCATCGGCGATGAGGTCGAGATCGTCTTCCATCTCAGCGGTGAACTGGTACTCGACCAGGTCGCCGAAGAACTCCTCGAGCAGCCGGACCACGCTGAACGCGATCCAGTTCGGCACGAGTGCGGTGCCGCGCGGCGTGACGTAACCCCGGTCGATGATCGTGGAGATAATGCTCGCGTACGTCGACGGGCGCCCGATCCCCAGCTCTTCGAGCGACTTCACGAGGCTGGCCTCGGTGTAGCGGGGCGGCGGGCTGGTCTCGTGGCCCTTGGACTCGAGCTGCGCGAGCGCGAGGGTCTGCCCCTCGGTGAGCGGCGGCAGGCTCGCGTCAGCGTCGTCGCGCTTGTCGTCGTTGCGGGATTCGTCCTGGCCCTCCTCATAGGCGAACAGGAAGCCGCGGAAGGTGATGACGGTTCCGGATGCCGTGAAATCGGCGGTGCCGGCATCCTTCGTCTTTCCGGCGATCGTCACCGACGCGGTGGACCCGCGGGCGTCGGCCATCTGCGAGGCGACGGTGCGCTTCCAGATCAGGTCGTAGAGCTTGAAGTCGTTGCCGCGGAGCACGCTCGACAGCTCGGAGGGCGTCTTGAAGACATCGCCCGCCGGGCGGACGGCCTCGTGGGCCTCCTGCGCGTTCTTCGACTTGCTCGCGTAGACGCGCGGCTTCTCGGGCACGGTCTCGCGTCCGTAGAGCTTGGCGGCCTGGTTGCGCGCCGCGTCGATCGCCTGCTGCGAGAGCGTCGACGAGTCGGTGCGCATATAGGTGATGTACCCGTTCTCGTACAGCCCCTGCGCGACGCTCATGGTCTGGCGGGCCGAGAAGCGCAGCTTGCGCGCGGCCTCCTGCTGCAGCGTCGAGGTGGTGAACGGCGCGGCCGGACGACGCGTGTACGGCTTCGACTCGACGCTCGTCACGGTGAAGCTCGTGGAGTCCAGACGCAGCGCGGCGGCCAGCGTCTCGGCCGCTGCCTCGTCGAGGGCGACGGCTTCGCCGCCGAGCACTCCGCGGTCGTCGAAGTCGCGACCTGATGCCACGCGCTTGCCGTCGAGGCGGGCGAGCTTGGCATCGAAGCTCTGGGTGGTCGAGCCAGCGGATCCAGCGAGCGTTGCGATGAGATCCCAGTACGACGCCGAGACGAAGGCGAGCCGCTCGCGTTCGCGGTCGACGACGAGCCGGGTCGCGGCGGACTGCACGCGGCCGGCGGAGAGCCCCGGTCCGACCTTGCGCCAGAGCACCGGCGAGACCTCGAAACCGTAGAGGCGGTCGAGGATGCGGCGGGTCTCCTGCGCATCGACGAGAGCCGTGTCGAGGTCGCGGAAGTTCTCCTGCGCGCGCTGGATCGCCTCCTTTGTGATCTCGTGGAAGACCATCCGCTTCACGGGGACCTTCGGCTTGAGCACCTCAAGGAGGTGCCACGCAATGGCCTCGCCTTCGCGGTCCTCATCCGTTGCGAGGTAGAGCTCGTCGGCGTCTTTGAGCGCGCGTTTGAGATCGGCCACGGTCTTCTTCTTCGCGTCGCTCACCACGTAATAGGGAGTAAACCCGTTTTCGACGTCGATCGAGAACTTGCCGATGGAACCCTTCTTCAGCTCCGGCGGGAGGTTCTTCGGCTCGATGAGATCGCGGATGTGCCCGACCGAGGCCTGCACCTCGTACCCCTCGCCCAGGAACTGGCCGATGGTCTTGGCTTTCGCCGGTGACTCGACGATTACCAGCTTCTTGGTCGACGGCACGTCTCCCCTTCCATTCGTGGGCCACCATACACAGGCGCGGCTGAAGTCTGCTCGGACCCGCCCGGGCCGTTCGCTGCGGGCTCAGGGCGCG
The DNA here is from genome assembly GCA_025352325.1 of Microbacteriaceae bacterium. GTDB lineage: Bacteria > Actinomycetota > Actinomycetes > Actinomycetales > Microbacteriaceae > Lysinimonas. Next base: position 104,139 of record JANXTR010000033.1, read on the forward strand.
ATCTCGCCGCCATCACGGCACGATCACGGCACGATCACGGTGGCGGTCCCGCCCGGGAGTGCGCCTGGAGGGCGATGCCCGAGAAGCTCGCGGCCACCGTCACGTCGACCACGAGACCGTCGACGCGACAGCTCGCGAGCTGCCCTCCTCCCGCCGCGGCGACCCGCGACGCCACCTCGCACGGGGCACCCGCGACCGCACCGGATGCCGCATCCGCGCCCGCCAGCGCGGCCAGGTCGCTCGCCCCGATCACCCGTTGCCGAGCCGCCAGCCCGCCGGCGAGACCGACCGCGGCGAGACCGAGCACCACGACGGCCGCGACGATCGCGAGAGCGAGGACGGCGCCCGCACCGCGGTCGTCGCCCCTGCTCCACCGCACCCGGACCCGGGCCAGCACCCGGACGATGCCGTTCACGGGATCGCCGAGCTCTCGTCGAGCGCGCAGCTCGTCGCTGCGACCGACAGCCCGAGCAGCCCGGCCGGCGGAGCCACCGACGCGGTGAGGTGCACGCAGACGAGACCGGCAGGACGCGTCACGCTCCAGCCCGCACTCGGCGTCTGCCGGGCCATTCGGGTCGCGACGGCCTGCGCCGAGTCGCCGCGGCCGAGCGAGCGCGCGGCGTCGGCCGCGGCATCCTGCAGTCGCAGCTGCAGCGTGCCCAGTTGCACCCCGCCGAGCACGGTCGCCAGCACGAGCAGCACGGCGGGGAGGGCGACCGCGAACTCCGCGACCGCGCTGCCCCGATCGTCGCCCGCAAGGGCGGCTCGCTCGCTCAACCCGCCACGGTCAACGCGCGATGCACGAGATCGGTCAGAACGCCCTGCACCTCGCCCGAGCGCAGGATCACGACCAGAACGCCGGCAAAGCCCACCGCGGCCATGATGGTGATCGCGTATTCGGCGGTCGCCGCACCGTCGTCGCGGCGCAGCAGTCGGATGATTCGCATCGTGCCTCCTTGCCCGCCGAAGCGGGGATCGCGGCACGAGCACGTCGAGTCTGGAACCTCGCCGTCACCATGACGGACGGAGCGTCGGACCCGGTGGAGAACGCCCGCGGATCCGGCCGGGGAAGGCCTCAAAGATGGCCGAGCGCGAACGCTCCCACGGTCGAGCTCAGGATCGCGATCACGATCGGGGCGACCCCGAGCGCGACGAACGCGGGGAGGATGCACACGCCCAGCGGCAGCAGCAGACGCGTACCGAGTTCGGCAGCACGCAACTGCGCCCGGGTTCGGCTGCGTCGCCGGAGTTCCTGCGCCTCCGCGTGCAGGAGGGCGGCGGCCGGGACGCCCGCGGCGCGGGCGAACGCGAGCACGGCATCCGCGTCGTCGCCCAGCTGCGGCAGGCCCGACTCTCGCAGTGCCGTATCGACGAGGGCACGCGAGCGATCGAGGGATGCTCCGCCCGACACCGCGATGGCGAGCAGCTCGAGCCCGAGCCCCGGTACCGGATCGCTCCGCCGGGCTCGGCGGATGAGAGCGCCGTTCCAGCGCACACCGCCGATGATGAGGAGACCCCCGATCGCCAGGCAGGCCCAGCCCGCGGGGGTCGTGGCCAGGATGCGCGGCGCATCGAAGCCGAGGAGCGCCCCGAACAGCAGCCCAACCGCGGGCAGCGCGAGCACGATCCGGCTCGTCGCGAGCGGACCGGCGAGCGCGACCTCCACATCCCGCAACGACTGCGCGAGTTCGCGGAGCGAGGCCGCGAAGCGGTGCAGGGTGGGGGCGAGCGGCGAGCCCGATTCCACCGCCACCCACCAGGCCGCGGCAAGCGCCGACCAGGCGAGTCGCTCCGACGGGGGCGCCAACTCGCGGGCATCCAGCAGCTGACTCGCTAGCTCGAGCCCGACCCCTCCGCGCGCCACCACCTCCATCGGGACAGGTGATGCCGAGCGAGATTCCGTGCGCGACAACTCTGCGGCTGCCACGTGCCGCCACGCGGAGACCGGCGCGATGCCGGCCTCGAGCAGCACCGCGAGTCGCTGGACGACCGCCGCGACGGTCTCGAAGTCCGGAGCGTCTATCACGTCGCCACCTCGAGCCGCCCGCGCCGATCAAGTTCCAACCGCCCGATGGCCGCAAGTCGACGCCCCTCCGGCGTGCGCTCCACGTGCAGCACCGCATCGAACGCACTCACCGCCTGCCGGGCCATGGCCTCCACCGAGAGTCCGGCAAGCCCGGCCAGCGCCTCCAACCGAGCGGGCACGTCGGCCAGCGAGTTGGCGTGCAGCGTGCCCGCTCCCCCGTCGTGACCGGTGTTCAGAGCCGAGAGCAGTTCGCGCACCTCCGCCCCGCGGCACTCGCCGATCACCAGTCGGTCTGGCCGCATCCGCAGCGCCTCGCGCACGAGCCGGTCCAAGGCGATGGCGCCCGCTCCGTCGAGGTTCGCCTGCCGGGCCTCCAGGGCGACGACATGCGGATGCGCGACGCGGAGTTCTGCGACATCCTCGAGCACCACGATCCGTTCGCCCGGCGCCGCACGGGCCAGGAGCGCGCCGAGCAGCGTCGTCTTGCCGCTGCCGCCCGCTCCCGTGATGAGCAGGTTCGCCCGTCGCTGTACGAGGGCCAGCACTTCGGCGAGCGGAACGACGCTGAAGAAGGAGCGTGCCGCCAACTCGTCGAGCCCGAACGGCTCCGGGCGCTGCAGGCGGATCGAGATCGCCGCCCCGCCCGACGCGATCGGGGGCAGCGCGACGTGCACCCGCACCCCGTCGGGCAGTCGCACGTCAACCAGAGGAGAGGCCTCGTCGGCGTGCCGGCCTCCGACCGCGATCAGCCGCACGGCCAACTCGCGCGACTCCTCAGCAGGGATCCGGATGCCGCCCGCCTGCGCCGCGCCGTCGCCCCGGTCGCACCACACGAGTCCGTCCGGGTTGACGAACACGTCGGTCATCCCCGTCTCGGACACGAGAGGCCCGAGCACCCCGAACACCCCGACGTCGCGGCCTTGTACCCCGGTATGCACCGGCACGCTCCGCCCGTCGCCGAAGGACCCCGGCTCGCCGAGGGCGGCCCCCCGAGCAACGAAACCCCGCGAAGAACTCACGCCTGAGCGTCGCCCCCCGGGGCACCCCGCACCACGACCGAAGGCCGATCGGGGTACGAGTCACTCATCGAACGCCTGGGAAGGACCGGATCCGCCGCCCGTGCAGACGACAACCACGCTGCCCAATCCCAGCGCTCACATCGCACCCACAGCAGGTGCGGAAGGGGGCTGAGAAGGAGAGGGGCGGCGCCCATTGGGGGGAACGGGCGCCGCCACAGCAATGCTGGATTGGGGGGAATCACTCGCATTGCAAGCCGAGATTGCGCTCGGATTCCCTCACTGTACTCCAAAAGGAGGACACTGCAACCGAGGAAAAGCGGCGCGCCGTCCCACTATTTCACTCGAGTCACACGCGCCTCACGACTGACGATTCTGTCCCCCGAAATGCGGACATTTTCACCCAAACGTCACCCGATCCGAATTTGATGTGAACTCCGGTGACGTCGACGGTTTCGACCCCCGCTCGACCCGGCGATAGGATCGCAAGCGTCCACCGACAACCCCGCGCGACCCCCAGGCACGGTCGCGAATCGACTGAGGATGACGACGTCCATGACCTCGATTGACAGCCTGCTCCACGAATACCGCCGATTCCCTCCTACGCCGGAGTTCACGAAGAACGCGGTGGCCACCCCCGCCCTCGCCGAAGCCGCCGCCGCGGATCAGCTCGGCTTTTGGGCCGATCAGGCCCGACAGCTGCACTGGCACACCCCGTTCACGCAGACGCTCGACTGGTCGAACGCACCGTTCGCAAAATGGTTCGGCGACGGCACACTCAACGTCGCGTACAACTGCCTCGACCGGCACGTGCTCGCCGGCAACGGCGACCGCGTCGCGTTCCACTGGGAGGGCGAGCCAGGTGACAGCCGCAGCCTCACCTACGCCGAGCTGACCGCCCAGGTGAAGAAGGCTGCCAACGCGCTGGCCGCGCTCGGCGTCGTCCAGGGCGACCGGATCGCGGTCTACCTGCCTGTGGTGCCCGAGGCGGTTATCGCGATGCTCGCCATCGCCCGCCTCGGAGCCGTGCACTCGGTGGTGTTTGGCGGATTCAGCGCCGACTCCCTGCGCGCGCGCATCGACGACGCGCAGGCGAAGCTCGTCATCACCGCGGATGGCGGCTGGCGCAAGGGCAAGGCGTTCCCGCTCAAGGCGACCGTCGACGCGGCGCTTGATCAAGCTCCGGAGGGGACATCCGTCGAACACGTCCTCGTCGTCAAGCGCAGCGAGAACGACGTCGAGTGGACCGAGGGGCGCGACCTCTGGTGGCACGACGTCGTCGACGCGGCCGACGCCGAGCACGAGGCGGAGGCCTTCGAGTCCGAGAACCCGCTCTTCATCCTCTATACGAGCGGCACCACCGGTAAGCCGAAGGGCATCCTGCACAGCAGCGGCGGCTACCTGACGCACACCTCGTCCACTCACCGGAACGTGTTCGACCTGCACCCCGAGACCGACGTCTACTGGTGCACCGCCGACGTCGGCTGGATCACCGGCCACAGCTACGTCATCTACGGTCCGCTCGCCAACGGCGCCACGCAGCTGCTGTACGAGGGCACCCCCGACACCCCGCATCCGGGCCGCTGGTGGGAGCTCATCGAGAAGTACAAGGTGTCGATCTTCTACACGGCGCCGACCGCGATCCGCTCCTTCATGAAGCTGGGGCGCGAGATCCCGGATGCCTTCGACCTGTCGAGCGTGCGGGTGCTGGGGAGCGTGGGCGAACCCATCAACCCCGAGGCGTGGATCTGGTACCGCGACGTCATCGGAGGCGGCAGCGCCCCGATCGTCGACACCTGGTGGCAGACGGAGACCGGGGGGATCATGGTCAGCCCGCTCCCCGGCATCACCTCGCTCAAGCCGGGCAGCGCGCAGACCCCGGTCCCCGGCATCTCGATCGCCGTGGTGAACGACGACGGCTCCGAGGTCGAGAAGGGATCGGGCGGACTGCTCGTCGTCACCGAACCGTGGCCGGGGATGGCGCGCGGAATCTGGGGGGCACCCGACCGGTTCGTCGAGACCTACTGGTCGAAGTTCGCCGAGCAGGGGTACTACTTCGCCGGCGACGGCGCCCGACTCGATGACGACGGCGACCTCTGGCTGCTCGGCCGCGTCGATGATGTGATGAACGTGTCGGGCCACCGCCTGTCGACGGCCGAGATCGAGTCGGCGCTGGTGTCGCATCCGATGGTCGCCGAGTCGGCGGTGGTGGGAGCGGATGACGAGACCACCGGCCAGGCCGTCGTCGCGTTCGTGATCCTGCGCGCCGACCACGCCGAGTCTCAGACGCCGGACGAGGCGAGTGCCGCCCTGCGCGCGCACGTCGCGACGTCGATCGGGGCGATCGCCCGGCCGCGGCAGATCTTCATCGTCGCGGAGCTGCCGAAGACCCGCTCGGGCAAGATCATGCGGCGGCTGCTGCGCGACGTCGCCGAGGGCCGCGCTATCGGCGACACGACGACACTGGCCGACGCCAACGTGATGCAGCTCATCAGCGAGAAGTTCGCGGCGGTCCCCGCCACCGAGGACTGACGTCCGATCTTCCGCTCGCGGGGGCCCGGTGCCATCATGGGCGCATCGAGAAAGGTGGCAGACGATGACCCAGAACCTGAACCCCTATCTGAACTTCCGTGGCACCACGCGTGACGCCATGACCTTTTACCAATCGGTGTTCGGCGGTGACCTCACGATCAGCTCCTTCGCCGACTTCGGGATGCCGGTCGGCGAGGGCGAGGAGGGTCTGGTGATGCACTCGCAGCTCAGCACGCCAGCCGGATTCCTTCTGATGGGTGCCGACGTACCCAGCCACATGGACTACACCAAGGGAACGAACGACGGCACCGTCTCGCTCAGCGGCGACGACGAGGGCGCTCTCGGCGGCTACTTCGCGGGGTTGAGCGAGGGCGGCACCGTCACGCAGCCGCTCGAGAAGGCGCCATGGGGCGACAGCTTCGGGATGTTGATCGACCGGTTCGGCGTGGGCTGGCTCGTGAACATCAGCGGATCGGCGGGTTGATGCGCTGATGCCCCGAAGGAAGGCTGGCGCACTAACAGACCTCGAAGTTCAGATCATTGAGATCGCCAGGGAGGCACCGGGCGAGGGGTGGTTCTACGGCTATCAAGCCGCGCGCAAGCTAAGGATGACTCGCACGTCGGACTCTGCTCAGAGCGGAGCCATCTACAAGGCGATGGCCCGCCTGGTCGCTGCGGATGTTCTCCAAACTCGATGGGAGGCACCGGATGACAGTCGGCCCCGCCGCCGGATGTACAGGTTCGTCGGGGGTGAAGATGCTGCAACTTAGCTCTAGTGGGGGCAGCGGAGGATGATCAGCTCCGGCAGAGCGATCAACCTGAACCGCTATCATGCCGACTCGCAAGCGAGACCAACAGCGCAACGGTAGTACTAATCGATCAGCGCCCGCAGGTTGGCCGTACTCCGCGTCTTGACAGTGGCATCACCCGGCAACGCGAAGGTGACGAGACCGAGCATCAGGTCTCTGACGTCTTGTGCCCGCACGTCCAGGAAACGCGCCAACTCCAAGAATCCTTCATCTCGGGCGCGCAGGTCGGTCATGAGTTGCGTGAGGAGGCTCGAACTCTCCGGTGTCAAGGCCGAGCCGGGCTCGCTTCTCCTGAATCCGGCAGAGGCGAGTTGCTGCGCGAGGGTTCGATAAACCCACTCGCTGATGAGGCCAAGCCGGTTGGCTCGCATTGTGAGAGCCATCGCGCTCACACCCCAGCGCTCCTTGAGGTGCAGGATGTCCTCGAGCAACAGTCCACGACGGACGCTCCCTAGTACGTCCTGGCGAGGCATGAGGAATGCCGAGGCGAAGTCGTTCGCTTCCTGTTCCTTCTGTTTGCCGTTTTCGAAGTTTAGAGATCCGCTGTGTAACAGGAGATGGCCGAGCTCGTGCGCCAGATCGAACCGTAAACGCTCAGCTGTCTTGTGGACATTGATGAAGATGACGGGAGTCTCACCGTCACGGAACGAGTAGGCGTCAATGGCTTTCAAAGGGCCACCGGCAGAGAAGATGCGGGCTCCCTTAGACTCGATAAGGACCGTCAAATTTCGGATCGGCGCGTAGCCCAGGCCCCAGGAAAGACGTAGCGCCTCCGCCGCGCGCTCTGCGTCGAGGGAGAGGTCGCCGTCGACGAGGTCCTGGATCTCTGGGATGGCCGGCGCCGGCAGCCGGTAGGTGTCGTCCATCCACGAAGACAGCTCCATGGCCACCGTTGACAGTGCGCGTGCCGTCTCTTCATCTTTCTTGAGCAGGCGTGAGGACGCTCGGAAATGGAACGCGTCAACGGGGGGACGAGCGGGCACCGGTCGATAGAAGAAGCCGACCGGAAACTCGAGTGCTCGCGCGAGATCACGAATGACAGACTCGGTCGGGATCTGGTGGCACCCCTCGATCTTTGAGTACCACTCCGCGGAGAGGTCGACTGACTTTGCCACAGCGGTACCAGTCATGCCTCGAATGCGACGAGCCATCTCGAGACGGGCGGGCACAAAATCGTTCACGCGATCCTCGCGGACCACAGGGAGATTACGATCATTCGAGCTAGCGACGCGCAATCGTGAAGGCGAAGTCGTCCTGGTCCTGATCATCTTCGGTCGTGATGAGTCGGCTTGACGCGACGTCATAGGTAGGGAAGATGATGCGATCCCGCCAATCGCGCACATGACCCTTCGGCATGGAAACTGGCAAGGACAGTTCAGCGTGGACGACATCACCTCTCTCCTGGTACAGCATGACCCATGTCTCCTTTGCATCCACTCCACTGCCGTCCTGGGTGACAGTACCGAAGAATGACATCTGGCCGTTGTCGTCAACAAGCCGTCCGAACGAAACACCCTTCGGATTCCGATTGGAGGGATTCGCGTATGTCACACCCGTGAACTGGTTGCCGCTACTGACGAGGAGACCGAGGTTCGATCCAGGGAGCAAGAAAAATGGCAAGTTCTTGGGATCGAAGCGTTGCCAATCAAACTCAGATGTCATGAGGCCGCCGTGGAGGGCCTCTATGGTGCGCGCCCACCTGTTGTATTCGGGGGCCGCCTTCGGCGCGCCCGGACCGTAGGTGCGACTCTCGGCCGCGCCGATACCGAGCGCAGTTTCAACGATTTCTGGAGTGAGGCCCCGCGGTCGTAAGAGATCGGCGAATGCCCGCCGAGATTTCGGTGCGTGGATCGTCAAGCGAAACCTCCGTCGGGTGAGCGACAACGAAACGGGTATGTGCTGAAGTATTGCAGCTAACTTCAAGTTTCGCTACATGAACTGAGGACAGTCGATCTCCTTCCGAGTGTCCCAATTCAGAGGCTTACCCGTGCTCGCTCAGGCCCGTTCAGGTTGAACCCGTCCAAGCCGACGCCTCCGACTCGGTCACCCCTTCAACCTGTCGCATCCCACGAAATCGCGCCACGCTAGCCTGGAGCACTCTCCGTAGTCGGGAGCTCTGGAACACGCCAGGCCGATTTGGCGGCGGCGACCACATGGCTCACAAAGGCACCTGACGCCAGGACCCATGGACGATCTACTCGGCGGAGAAAGAAGCTAGTCGGCCAGACACAATCCGTTGAATCGGTAAACAGCAGCAGCATGGTGTCCCAGGTTCGCGCACCTTGCGCAGCACGTTCGACGCTAACCGCGATGACTGCGTCAGCATCAAGCCGCCACAAGACCTGTGGTGAAGCTCCCCCCCAAAGCCGAAGACCGCCCGTGTCGACCGTTAGATAGAGCAAATACGGTAGGACCGTGCCGGGGTGGAGAACGCCGACCACCGCCTGCAGTTCGATCGTCCGCAGTGTTCCAATGACCTTCACGCCTCGTGCCTCAGCGTGGATCACCTTCACTTGACTCCATGCTCGGTTACTGATAAAGGCCGCGGCGGCGAGAGCTACAGCGACTAGGCCACCAACAATCAGAAGGACATCTAGCAAGGCCGCTGGTCCCCCTTCAAGAGAGAGACCTCCGGCCGCACGCGCCAAGAAGAACGCGGCTGAAGCGCAAAGTGCAACTAGCGAAATCGCGGAGCGGATGCGAATCCCTCGCCGCAAAGATGGCCCATCAGTCTGCCAACGGAGATCGGCCTCGGGCCGGGAACCGACGTGTCCCTCTAGAGCCTGACGAGACCTCGCGATCTGTTCCTTTCTCGAGGAGGTCATCTTTGGGCGAACAATCCGTGGGCGCAGCACCACCCCGTCGCGCGAACGGCGGAGCTCCAGCCCCACTGCGGCCAGGCCAGGCAGGGTTGTATAACCGACAGACGCCTCCCGAATTGCTCGCGCTGCCTGGGCGGCCGCGGCGCCAGATCCGACAAGAATGCCGACAAACAGCAAGGCGATCACCGACGCAGAACCGGCTGGGTTGGACGCGAAATTGGCTGCCCCTGGAAACGCCACGACTCCTACGACGGTCAACGCCAGCGCTACAAAAAACGCGGCGATACCCGCGAAGCAAATGCGTTGCCAAGTTAGGGCTGAAGTTCCCGGGAGATTTGTGCCAACCATCACCGAAACCTATCCCAGAGAGCGGCAGTAGGCGGCTTGCTCGTGCAGAGCGCTAATCGTCCCGAGCAATGTCCCGTATCCGCCGTACATCACCCCGACGACATCGACGCCGATGAGCTTGCTCTTTGCGAGCATGCTCGCGGTCTTCGCGCTGTTCAGCGCTGCGCGAGCTGCCTTCACCCCGGTCCCCGCAGCCTGGGCGGCCTTGAGACTCTCTTCGGCGGCCTTCGCGCCCTTTTCGGCAATGCTCGCTGCGCGGCCGGCAACCAGCCCCACCCCGCCCGTGACTTCACCGGCGACATCGAAGCCGCAACCAATTGCATCCCGTTCACCAAATGCTCCACCGCAGTCCGCCGCAATCGCTACGCCGCCGGCTGCTAGGGAGAGAACTTCGAGTACCGCCCCCACCGGGGCCGCAACACCGGTCGCATCGAGCACAAGGCCAGCGATTCCCAGAGCTGACCCGATGGTTCCGGCCCACCATCCGATACCGAAGAGACCGAGTGGATCGAACATGTCAAGTGGGTTGTTCGAGGCGTAGACAAAAGCGAAGGCAGTAGAAGCGAGAGCCGGGTCACTAGAAAGGAACAGCGCTGTGCCCGGGTCGTAGTACCTTGCGCGAAGGTACACAAAGCCGGTCTCAGCGTCAGCGTATTCACCAGCGAACTCGATCGGGGACGAGGCGCTGCCGGAGTGAGTCGCTATCGCGCCATGGATCGTGTAGCTATAAGTCCCAACGATGGCTCCGGTGAGATCCGTAAGCGCCGCGGTCGATCGTTGGGCGTCGGCGAAGTACCACTGTGGGCTAGCTCCAGCCGCCCCTGTCTGCTCCACAGGCGCGCCAGTAGGTCCATAGATGTAGTTCTCGGTACCGTCGCTCAGCAACAGCGGTGTCGAGGCTCCCGGTGTCCAGGTAAACGGCGTCGTTGTGCCGCCGACGGTCTTGCTCGTGCGCAAGCCATCTCCGTCGTAGACGTAGCTGGCAGTAGTGGCGCCAGATATCGCTGACAGCTCTCCGGCGCCATTCCACGAGTATGTACTTGCGGTTCCGGCATTCGGAGTCCTGCCCGTTCGCTGGCCGTCCGAATTGGTCGCATATGTCGTCGAGCCACTCGCCGGGCTTGAACAAGTTGGGCTTGTCACTGACGTTGTCGTCGACCAGCAAAGGCGATCCGCCGAATCGAAAACTTCAGTCGCTGCTCCTACAGTCGTGGGGTTTCCGGCCGAGTCGTAGGAAGTGGGAGTAGCCACACCCGACGACGTCGACGACACAACCTGCTCGTTCGTGTCGTACCCGTACGTTGTTGATACGCCCGCTGCGCCGGAAGGGTCTGTAAGAAATCTTGTGTAAGTGGTTCGGCGTGATGTCGCGGCCTGAGGGTTGCGGCGTGGAGATGATCACGTATGACGAAGGAACTTCGCAAGCATCTGCAGTTTGATCCAGACACGGGTGAGGTGTTGGCGGCGGAGAACGATTTCGCGGCGATCGCTGACGAGCTCGTGGCCGCGGCTCGGGGTCAGGGGATCGAGCTGACGGGCCCGAACGGTTTGCTCACTGGGCTGACGAGGCAGGTGTTGCAGACCGCGTTGGAAGTCGAGATGGCGGACCATCTCGGCTATGACAAACACGACCCCCTGGGCCGTAACGGCGGTAACTCGAGGAACGGGTCGACGCCGAAAACAGTGCGGACCGAGGTGGGTGAGGTCACCGTTCAGATTCCGCGGGACCGGGCTGGGACGTTCGCGCCAGCGGTGGTGCCCAAGTATGCGCGACGCCTGGCCGGTTTCGACGAGGCGGTCATCTCGCTCTATGCCAAGGGCATGACCACGGGCGACATCGTGAACCATCTCGCGGATGTGTATGGCGATGAGGTGTCCAGGGATCTGGTGTCGAAAGTCACCGACCAGATCGTGAACGACATGGTCGATTGGCAGTCCCGGCCCCTGGATGCGGTGTATCCGGTGATCCTGATCGATGCGATCGTGCTCAAGGTCCGCGCCGGCCAGGTCGGGAACAGGCCCGTGTATGTGGCGATGGGCATCACCGTGGAGGGCCACCGCGACGTCCTCGGGATGTGGGTCGGACCCACCGGTGGTGAGGGTGCGAAGCAGTGGATGAACATGCTCACCGAGCTGCGTAACCGCGGAATCCAGGACGTGATCATCGTCTGCTGCGACGGGCTCAAAGGCCTCCCCGAATCGATCACCGCGACCTGGCCGCTGGCGACGGTGCAAACCTGCGTTGTGCATCTGGTTCGCAACAGTCTGCGGTTCGCGTCGAAGAAGTACTGGAAGGAGATCACGGCCGGGCTGAAAGAGATCTACCAAGCCAAAACTGTTGCCGAAGCCGAGGCCCGATTCGAGGACTTCGCGACCGAGTGGGAGGGCACCTACCCGGCGATGATCCAGTCGTGGCGCAACAGCTGGGCCGAGTTCGTTCCGTTCCTCGATTTCCCGATCGAGATCAGGAAGCTGATCTATACGACGAACGCGATCGAGTCGCTGAACGCGAGATTCAGGGCCGCGACCCGACGCCGCGGCCACTTCCCCAACGAGCAATCCGCACTGAAAGTGCTCTACCTCGCCGTCATCGAAAGACGCCACAACCGGGCGAACCCGACCGGAGAGATCGCCGGCTGGAAAGCTATCCTGAACACACTCGCAATGACCTACGGCGACCGCCTAGGACTCAACTAGCCAAAGCCAGTTACACAAGAAAACAGACAGACCCTTTCGTGAGCTGGCCCCAAGTAGAGCCCGAGCTGTCACATCACCGTCCGAGGCTGGACGGCGCCCACGGCGAGAGCCGGGGCGCCAGTCGAGTGCTGAGTTGGAGGATGACTACCGAGATCACCGTGATGTAGACCACGGGCACAAACATGTCCGCCGTGCGGTACTGGTCGCCATACGACGTGATAAGACCACCCAGGCCTTGCTGGCTCGAGAGCACCTCCGAGACGATTACGGCGATCCACGACACTGAGAACGCGAGACGTATGCCGGTGGTGATGTAGGGGATCGAATGCGGCCAGATGATCGTCCGCGTCGTCTGCCAACGGGAGGCGTTGAAGCTTCGCGCCAGGTCCGGATACTCCTGCTTCATCGTGCGGACGCTCTGCAGGGCGTTGATCATGACGGGGAAGATCGCCGAGATCACGACGTAGCCGAGTCCGAACGTGAACCCGAATCCGAGCCAAACCACGAGCACGGGAATGAAGACCGCGTGCGGAAGCGCATAGAGGAACGAGACGTACGGGTCGAGGAGGTTGTTGAGCCAGCGGAATTGACCCATGGCCAGACCGAGGATAACGCCTAGAACCACCGCGACAGCAAAGCCTGTGACGAGCAGAAGGAGGCTGTCCCCCAGCGGACCGAAGATCGACCCGGTGACGAAAGTCTGATCAATCACAGCCGCGACAACCGCAAACGGCGACGGCAGGACCGCGCGACTCACTGTCGTGGAGGCCAGGTTCCAGAGGGCGAGCAGGATCAGCAGGACGACGATCTGCACCGTGATCGATCCCCAGCGATTTTTCACGAGGTCAGTGAGGCCGTGACCGAACGCTTCGAGACCGTGCACCATCGGCCGGGCAGGCCGCAAGGGTCCCGGTCCGCTGGCGGTCGAGGATGAAGTCTTGGTGATTGCAGGGAAGGTGAACGGAGCCCGGACCGCAGCAACCGGTTCGGTCGCCTGCCGCATCCAGCGCGGCCGCGACCAGGGCTCGGTTACCGAGCGCTCCGTGCTTCGCATGATGACGCCCGCCAGGATACTGAAGATCCCGAGCACCACCACCACCACGAAGAATCGGTCCAGCCGCAACTCGCGGGCGTCGTTCGACAGCTGGAAACCGACTCCGATAGCAGAAGCCTCAAGTTCGATGACCACGGCGCCGATCATTCCATGCCCGAACGCGATGCGGATACCCGCGAAGATGTAATGCAGGCTCGCTGGAAGAATGACCGTCGTGAGCCGTTTCCAGGGAGACGCGACGAAGACCTTGGCGGTGTCCTCGAGTGCCGGGTCAATGCTGGACGCGCCAATGTACGTGTTCACGATAACCGAGAAGATGCCGAAGAGCACGGTGGCGGCGACGCGGAGGCCGAACCCGATGCCGAACGCCAGCAGAAGTATCGGGAAGAGAGACACCATGGGCAGCGAGTAGAGGGTGTTGACGTAGGGCTCGAGGATCGTCCTGACGACCCTGATTCTTGCCATGGCCAACCCGATTGGAACGCCGGCAATGATGCAGATGGCGAAGCCAGTTCCGAAGGTCGCGAGCGTCTGGCCGAATGCCGGAAGCACATCCGTGACGAAGCCGTCGCCGAAAGCATGGAATAGAGCGGTCGGCGAGGATGTCGAATACGGGTTGTTCGCCCCGACCAATTGCCACGCGATCAGAACAACGATGACCGACAGGATGCGCTGCACCCACGGATCACGGATTATCGAGGAAAAACGGCCTGACAGGGTTGTCGGGGGTAGGTACAGTCCGACCGTCCGGTCGAGTGCGACCTCATCGGCCGCCGCGCCAACGCTGGTCGCGGAGGGCGCCATGATCAGTGCGCCGTCTCTGTCTGCAGCGCGGACTCGTGCTCGAGCACGCTCCAAATGTCCGAACGGAGCGATCGGTACTCGTCGGTGTCGCGCCAGTCGTACTCTGACCGCGGCTTGGGAAGGTTGACAGTTGCTTCCTTGATGACGTGGCCCGGCGTGGTCATGACCAGGATGCGGTCAGACAGGAAGATTGCCTCGTCGATCGAGTGCGTCACGAAGAGAACCGCGATCTCTGTCTGGTCGCAGATCTTCTGAAGCATGATCTGCAGGCTCTCGCGGGTGAGCGCATCCAGGGCACCGAACGGCTCATCCATCAGCATGAGCTTGGGCTGAATAGCTAGGGCGCGGGCCAGACCGAGTCTCTGGTTCTGACCACCGGACATCTGCGAGGGGTACTTGTCGGCGTGGGCGTTCAGCCCGACGAGGTTCAGGTATTCCGCGGCGATCAACAGCCGCTGCCTCTTACGGACGCCCTGCAACTCAAGCCCGTAGGCGACGTTGTTCAGAGCGGTGCGCCACGGAAGCAGGTTGAAGTGCTGGAAGACCATGGCTTTGTTGCGCGACGGGCCAGTGCTGAGCGTTCCGTCAACATATACTTCGCCCTCCACTTGCTGGAGGAGACCCCCGACAATGCGCAGGGCGGTGGTTTTGCCACATCCGCTCGCGCCCAGCAGGCTCACGAACTCGCCCGTGGCGAGTTCGAGGTTGAAGTCATCCAGGGCGGGGAGCCCCGCCGTGGGGTACTTCATGGTGAGGTTTTTGACGCTGAGCAAGGTGGGAACTGCCTTTCCGGGGTTGTCGCCGGGCCCGAGGATGGCCTCGGACCCGGCGCTGGTGTGGTGCTTCTGGGCGTCCTGACTAGCAGAAGCCGTCTTTGTCCTTGCCATTCACCTTGAGATAGGCGTTGACGAAGGTCGGGTCGACCCACTTGTTGTAAGCGGGTGTCGTGGCTTTCGTCAGACCGCCCTTGACTTGGTAGTCGTGGTTGAGCGTGTCGTTGACGGACGCCTGGCAGATCGCGCCGTTGGTGGCGAAGATCTTGCCGTCCTTCAGCTGCTGGTATGCAGTTGTCGCCTCCGCCGGCGTGAGGCTACCGAGAAGCTTGTTCGACGTAGCCGTTGCGATGTACTGCGCGCCGTTACCCGATGCCCAGCGCTGTGAGTCGATGAACGCGTTGACGACGGCTTGCGCCGTCGCCTTGTCTCGGATGAATGTGTCGCTCGCGATCATGCCTTGCTGCAGGTAGCTGCCAAGCACCTTGCCCGTGTTGAGCAGGATCTTGACTTTGCCCGTCGCGACCGCGGGAACCGCGTCTGCGGCGTGTACCGGAGCCAGGTCAACCTGGCCGGACAGGATTGCAGTAACCCGAGCGGTCGTGCCACCAACCGTCACCTTCTGGACCTTGGTCATGTCGACCTTCGACTCGGCGAGTGCGGCCGAGGCGATTACGTCGCCCGCCGTACCGGCACCGGCGGTAGCGAAAGTGGCGCCGCTGAGGTCTTTCAGGGTGTACTTGGGCAAAGATAGCACCACGTAATCTGTCGTCTGCGACAGGCTGCCGATGTACTTCACCGGAGCGTCGCCGTTGGCGACTGCCTTGATCGCCTCGACCGGGTCGAGCAGCGCGACGTCCGCCTGGCCGGCTATGACGGCGCGGAGAGCCGTGGCCGGGTCGGCGACGGTCGAAGTGGTCACCTGGACACCCTCGGCATCCAGCAGGGCGGTCGCGTGATGAACAGCCGCGTCGGAGAAGCTCTCGCTTCCGCCCGAGATGATTCGAACGGTCAAGGCCAGCTTGCCGGGTGTTGCGGAGCCCGTCGCGGCCGGGGTGCTTCCAGAACTGCACGCGCTCAGCGTCAAGGCTACGGTTGCGGTCAGCGCGAGCAGCGCCGCAGTGGTTCGTCTCATTGGTCCTCCAGATGTCGTCATTGATCTTCCAGATGGCTGCGGCCCCGCCGGGGGATGGTGTGAATCCGCGCTTGCGAAGTTACATTTGCACGAAAAAATGTTTCCGTCAAGAGAGAGTGGTGCAAAGACTCTGTCTTTCTCGGCACCGCTTTCACCGCCCCTCAAACCGGGGCGGACGCTTTTCCCGGAAAGCATTGCGACCCTCTTCCCGGTCCCAGGTAGTCGCCAACTGACTCCAGAGAGACCGCTCCAGCTCAAGTCCCGCCCCGTCCCCGTCGCGAGCCGCTCGTGCCGCCTTCTTCGCGGCGACTAGCGAAAGCGGAGCGTGCGACGCGATCCGAGCGGCGAGCTCGGCGACCGCGTCCATGAACTCCGCCGTCGGGTAGACCTGACTGACAAGCCCGTACGACAGCGCGCCCTCGGCCGAAACGATTCCGCCGGCGAAGAGCACCTCGCTGGCGACAGCCGATGGCAACGCCGAGAAGATCCGCTGGGTGCCGCCGCTTCCGGGGAGGCTGCCGATCGAGACCTCAGGGAGCAGGAACTTCGCGTGCGAGTTGGCGACCCGAAGGTCAGCAGCGAGTGCGAGCTCGAAACCTCCGCCTGCTGCGGCCCCGTTCACTGCGGCGATCAGTGGTTTGCTGAAGTCGTCGAGCGGCTGAGCGAGGCGCTCGGGACGAACGACGAGGGGATGCTCCGGGTCCTGCCACCCCGAGAGGTCGGTGCCGGAGCAGAACGCCGTCCCTGCTCCAGTCAGCACGGCGACCCGGACACCAGGGTCAGCATCCAGTGCATGGAGTGCGGCTGCGAGCTCCAGCCGCGCGTCGAGATCCAGCGCATTGCGATGTTCCGGCCGGTCGAGGGTGATCCACCCGACGGCTCCCGACAGCTCGAACCGCACCCCAGACATCAGTACAGCACCTGCTCGTCAACCAGCTGGTCGTAGGCGCCACGCGTCATCCCGAGTTCCTTATGCAGCACATCGAAGGTGTGCTCGCCGAGCAGCGGCGGTCTGATGACATCGGGCTGGGGACCGTCGACCAGCCGGAATGGGCTTCGGGAGATCGGGATGTGGCCGATGACAGGGTGCTCGATGTCGCGCCAGAATCCGCGCTCCCACAATCCGGGGTCCTCGACGATGTCCCGCGAGGAGTTGACCGGAGCATTCGGCACAGCCGCGTCATCCAACAGCGCAATCGCCGGGCTCCGATCGAGACGCGCCAGGGCGGCGCGCAACTCTGCCTCGATGGTGTCCTCGTCTGCCTTGCGGCCGGCCAACGTTATCCGGCTCTCATGGTGAGCGAGCTCGAGCGTCCGCTCCAAGGACGCCCATTGCTCGTCGGTATTGCACGACAGCACCATCCACTGCATGTCTCGACAGAGGAATGCGGCGTGCGGAGCAGTCGATGGCGTGCGATTGCCACTCGCGATCGGCGCTCTGCCGAGCCCGGCCGCCACGATGGCCGGACCGATGACGTTGACCGTCGATTCGAACTGCGCTAGTTCGATCTGCTGTCCTTCTCCCGTCCGCCTTCGGTGCCGGATGGCAGCGAGCACGGCCACCAGTGCGTGACCAGGATTGGGCACGTGATCGGGGTAGTGCGTCCCGGTGCCGACGGGCGAGCGTCCCTGGATCCCCGAGAGATCGACGATTCCCGCGAGCGCGGAGATGGTCGATCCGAATCCCACGTACCGGGAGTGCGGCCCGGTCTCGCCCTGCATCGGCATTGTCATATAGATCGCCGATGGGTTGATCTCGCGCACGGCGTCGTACCCGAGTCCCCAACGGTCCATAATCCCCGGCCGGAAATTGCTGGTGACCATGTCTACCTTGCCGACCAGTTCTCGGGCGAGTTCCCGTCCCTTCCCCGTCGTCATGTTGAGTGCGATCGACTGCTTTGTCGAGTTACGAGAGGCGAAGTAGCCAGAGGCTTCAAGCCCTTCCGTCCCAGGACGGAAAGGCGGAGAGAGGCGGAGATTGTCTGGATGGCTCCGCGACTCGATCCGATAGACCGACGCGCCCAACTCCGCCAGAGTTTTCGTGACCAGGGCGCCGGCGCCGATCCAGCAGAAGTCTAGGACGCGGATCCCGGCGAGTGGGGTCCCGCTCATGCGGTACCTCGCGCCACGAGGTCCTGCCCCAACAATGCTGCGTCGTCGGCGCCGGCCTCTGGAGCTGGTCCCGGATCCCCGACGGGAGTTCCCGACATCCGGTACGGAGCCCGCGGAAACCTGACGATTCCCACCCGCTCCTGCACCTCAACAAAGAATTTGCGGGCACGCAGCTGCGGGTCGTTCAGGATGTCCGCGACGGTACTGACCGGGGAGAGGGCGATCATCCTGGCTTGAGCCTCGGCGTACAGCTCGAGCTTGTCGCGAGTGGCGGTGAAGGCGGTGAAGATCCGGCCGAAATCGTCGATCGCAATATCGGAGCGGCGAAAGTCGAACGTGTTCCACTGGGGTTCCAAGAGCTGGGCGGCGCCGTCCGCGCCCTCCTCGTTGAGCCACCCGACGAGGGCCGACCATGCTCGTGCGGTGCCAAGTCGTCCGGCCACCATCGACACGTAGCCGTCACGGCAGGGGTATACCCCGCTTCCCGCTTCGCGCGGGCGATCACCTTGCCGTTCGCGGACGCGGCCGGTCAGCGCATAGGTCGCAGCTGAGTCCTCGAGCGCCTGGACGATGCATTCCTGCGCAGACACGTCGTATGTGGAGCCCGAGCCGTCCAGGTCTCGTTGTAGTAGTCCCGACAATGCGGCGACGGCGCCGAAGATGGACGCGGCGAAGTGGCTTTGGCCCCCGTAAGCCGCCACTGGGCCGACGTCTGGGTAGCCGCCGAGGTGCAAGAGTCCGCCGGACGCCAGTAGGAGCAGGTCGTCGGTAGGAGACCATGCGGGCCGCCGGTCGAGGCCGTACGGCGTGATGATGACGCGGCACAGGTCCGGCTTGAGGGTCCTGAGACGCGTGGCGTCAATACCTGCACTAGTTAGCACCGCAATGGGACTTTCGATGACCACATCAGAGGTCGAGACGAGTTCCTCGAGTTGCTCTCGCCCCAACGGACTGGTCGCGTCAATCACCACCGACCGCTTGCCGGCGTTGACGAACAGCTCGAATGCACTGACGGTGACGCCATCGACGTCGACGAGGGGCTCCATCTGACGGGTCGACGAACCCTGCGGCGGCTCTACCCGAATTACCTCGGCTCCAAGGTCGGCGAGTAGGCGCCCGGCGTATGCACCGAGCTCGTCGGTCAGGTCGAGGACCCGCACCCCGGTGAGGGCGGCCGAAGCCGAGACGTCTTGTGCCATGTCAGGATTCCGGGCTGATCACGAGTGTGCGCAGCTCGGTCATGTGCTCGATGGCGTACTTGACTCCCTCGCGGCCAAGCCCGGAGTCCTTGACGCCGCCATACGGCATATGGTCAATTCGGTAGCCCGGGACGTCGTTGATGATCACGGCGCCGACGTCTAGTCCTTCGAACGCGGCCCAGATCGTGCGCAAGTCGCGGGTGAACACACCGGCCTGGAGGCCGAAGTCGCTGTCGTTTACCCGCGCGATCGCCTCAGTCAGGTTGTCGAAGACGTCGAAGGTCGCGACCGGGGCGAAGGCCTCCTCGCGCATCAGCCGGGCTTCCGCCGGGACCCCCTCGAGTAGCGTTGGGCGCATGTAGGCGCCATTGCGCGACCCCCCAGCCAGCAGAGTGCCGCCCATCGAAATCGCCTCGTCCACAAGGGTTTTGGTCTTCTCGGCAGCCTGCTCCGAGATCATTGGGCCAAGGTCGACGCCGAGGTTGAGTGCGTCGCCGACAAGTAGCGCCTCCGCCCCTGCCACCATGCGCATGCGCAGTTCGTCGGCGAGCGACGAATGGACCAGGATCCGCTGTGTCGAGATACAGATCTGCCCCGCGTACTTGAATGCACCCTGGACGAGGCGTTTCATCACGACATCCAGATCGGCGTCCTCGGCAACGATTGCGGCTGCGTTCCCGCCCAGCTCGAGTACGACTTGTTTGCGGCCTGCGCGCGCCTTCATGTCCCAGCCGACCCGTGCTGAGCCCGTGAACGACAAGAGTTTAAACCGGTCGTCGGTCACCATCGCGTCAGCTACGTCGATCGCCATCGGGAGCATGCTGAGGGCACCCTCGGGGACGCCCGCGTCGACCATCACTTCGGCCAGCTTGAGTAGCGTGAGCGCGACGCGGGAGTCCGGCTTCAGGACGATGGGGTTGCCGGCGGCGATGGCTGGGGCAAGCTTGTGAGCGGACAGGCTGAGGGGGACGTTGAACGGGCTGATGCCGGCGACCGGACCGATCGGGATACGTCGAGTGATCGCCCACTTACCGGCGGACGACGCCACCAAGTCAAGCGGCAGAAGTTCGCCGCCCATACGCTCGGCCTCTCCCGCTGCGTAGTGGAAGAGGAATGCAGTGCGTTCGGTCTCGACCAGAGAATCGCCGAGCGGCTTGCCGATCTCCTGCGCCATCGACCGGGCGATCTCGTCCTTTCGAGCCAGGATTCCGCCGGCGATGCGCTGCAAGATGGCCGCACGCTCGAACGACGGCATCCGCTTCGTCACGTCGAACGCGACCACAGCCGCAGCGGTGGCACGGTCGAGCTGCTCGGCAGTTGCGAGAAACGTGCGACCTAACACGTCACCAGTGCCGGCGGCGCGGGCGACGAGGTCATCCCCAGATGACTCCCACACGCCCCCGACCAGGATCGGCTGCGCGTTGGTCACGGCATGTCCAGCTGACCCTGTGCCCCATAGCTCTTGCCCCACTGATCGGGGTAGGCGCGGTCGAGGCCTTGAGTGAAGTAGCTGGGCACATCTGGATCGGTTTCGACGTCGAGAATGTAGGGCTTCCCGGACGTGATAGCTCGGTCGAGTGCACCCGCGAGGTCATCAGCATTCTCAACCCGCTCGCCATCGCCGCCGAACGATTTGGCGAGCGCTACGAAGTCCGGGTTGTATGGTTCGCCGTCCGGGGTGCGGAAGAAGATCCATGGGTGATTGCGTCCAAACGCGCGTCCCGCACCCTTCTTCTCGATCCCGAGCTCCTTGTTGTTGATGATGACCCACACACCTGGGGTGCCGTACTCCACCGCTGTCGCCAGCACCTGGGGGCCCATCAGGAATGCCCCGTCTCCAGTGAGCGCGATCGGGACGACCTCGGGCTTGGCGATGTTGGCGCCGGGGATACCTTCGCTCGCCCAGCCCATCTCGGCCATGCCCGAGCTGATGTGCCAGGTGTGGGGCACGGTGACCTTCATGTAGGGCTCGGCGTACTGGTCGATGTCCCCGATGTCGACGAAGAGGTGCGCCTGCGGGTTTCGCCGCATCGCCTCGCCGATCTCGAACGAAAGGCGTCCGGGGTGGATGCGCGCACCCTGGTCGTTCGCGACCCGGTCGAACTCGACCTTCCAGTCCGCCTGGTAGCCGGCGATCTGGTCGCGCCAGGGCTGAATGTCCAGTTCGATGTCGCCGAGTTCGACGCCGAGATCTTCAAGGAAGCTGCCCGCATCGGCCATCAGCCCCAGGGCAACGTCGTAGTTTCGCCCGATCTCCTCGACAGCGAGATCGACCTGGATGATCTTGGTCTCGTCGTGGTCGTAGATCGCGTTCTTGCGCCAGTTGCCCGCGTTGTTGTCGCTGAACCGCGCGCCGAGGGCGATGATCACGTCAGCATTGCGGGAGGCGTTAGAGGCGGCCCACGTTCCGGAGCGGCCCGTCGGTCCGACGGCGAGGGGGTGGGTCTCATCGAGCATCCCTTTGGCCGGTACGGTCGTCGCCACCGGGATCTGGAACTTGTCGACGAACGCCTTGAGGATTTTCTCGCCGTCGCGCGACCGGACGAGTCCGCCGCCTGCCAGCACGAGCGGGCGTTCGGCGGACTTGACGAGGGCGGCGGCTTCGGCCACGGCATCGCGTCCTGCTCGGCCGCCCGACCGCACCGCGCGAGCGGTCGGCGGCTTGATGACGCCCGACACTTGCGCCTGCTGGATGTCGGTCGGGATCTGCACGAAGACGGGCCCGGGGCGTCCGCTGACGGCGAGCTTGTACGCCTGGTTGAGAGTGTCGATCACCGTATCCGGGCGGATGGTCATCCACGCGCCCTTGGTAATCGGGCGCATGACACTGACCGCGTCCTCGTGACCGTGGTAGTACATCTCCTGCATCCCAGCTTTGCCCATGAAGTGAGTGGCAGTGCCCCCGGTAATGACCAAAAGCGGGATCGAATCGTGCATGGCGCTAGCGACGCCGCCCACCGCGTTCATGAGGCCCGGGCCTTTCGTGACGATGACTGGCGCAATACGCCCGGTCTCACGGAAGTACACGTCGGCCATATGTACCGCGTGCGATTCGTGCTTCGCCTGCACCCCCTTGATCTCGGGGTGGTCGATCAACCCATCAAGGATCGGCCAGATCGCGCCCCCCGCGTACCCGAAGTAGTGGGTGATCCCGGCTTCTGTGAACCAGTCGGCGAGTGCATCAACGACGCGCATCTCTCAGTGCTCCTTTGCTCCGATTTTCATTGTCTATCGTTGCAGCAACAAATCTTGCTGTCAAATGTTTCGTTGTAACGTGGGTTGCCGAGGGTCCGGAGTGCCCCAACGGACGATGAACGATGGAGATGGTATGTCCCGCATGATCGAGCCGGATCCCTACCCGTCGTCGCGGCTTCGGGCGCCGACGATCCGGTCGAGGATGATGCTGCAGATTGCGTCACACCTGGTCGGCTTGCCCGAGTGGGCCGAGAAGCAGGTGATGGTCGAGCTACGTGAACAGGGGGCCGAAGAGTTTCGCTACCGCCTTCTGGGCGGGGACTCGCCGAAGTCGATAGTGGATGTGGCGTCCGGCCGCATCGACGTAGCGCTCATAAATCCCGCGGCCGCGGCCCGAGCGGGATTACGGCGCGCCGGACTTGCCGCGGGTTCCCTCGCCTCGATTGCCACCATCCCCTCCTATGATCAGCTCGGCCTTGCCGTCTCCTCGACGTTTGGCATCTCCCGCATCGAGGATCTGCCCACTGCCCGGCCTCGACTGCGGTTGACACTGCGCGCGCAACGTGATCACGCCGTACAGGATTTTATCGTCGACGCGCTCGGGGCTGTCGGCGTGGGCCTTGCCGATCTGATCGACTGGGGCGGAACGGTGAGCTACGACCCTGGCTTGCCGCACCTCCCCGAACGCGCAGCGCTGATCGAGCGCGGCGAGGTCGATGCCGTCTTCGACGAGGGCGTCTACAACTGGGGTGAGCTTGCCATGTCGAAGGGAATGCGCTTCCTCGAGTTCGGCGACGAGACTCTAGCGCGCCTAGAGGCGCAGGGGTACAAGCGAGGATGGCTGACTCCAGAACGATTCCCATCGCTCACCGGGACGATCGCCACCCTCGACTTCTCCGGGTTCATGATCTACACCCGCCCGGGTGCCCCCGACCAGCTGGTGGAGGGCATCTGCCGCGCGCTCGTGGCCGAGCACGAGCACATCGCCTGGCAGGGCGGCGACTCTCTACCGCTCGAACTGATGGCCGCGGACAGACTCGACGCGCCGCTGGCAGTTCCGCTTCATCCAGCCGCACAGAGGTTCTGGAAGTCGAGGGGAATCGGAGACTGAAGCCCGCGGCTTAGGACGCAGGAGCGAGAAAGAACGCGCCGTCGTCTCTCGAAAGAACGAACAGCCGGTCCCCGATCGCGACGTCATCGAGTCGGAGCACGGGCGCCGTCACCCGTAGCTCGCCCCCGAGGAAGTCAGTCATCGCGATCACCGTCGCGCCGTCGGACTGATGGGTGCGAGTCCAGGAGAACACCTCCCCCGCATCTTCGAGCGGACTCAGGATCGCGTCCGCCTCGTGGCCGCAAGGCGATAACGGGTGAACGGGAAATGTCGCCTCATTGCAGACGGGGCAACGCGCATAGATCGCCCTGACCAGATTGTCGATTCTCATGATGTTCTCCTTATGACCAGTCGGGAAAGGCGTAGATGCTCTTGCCACCGCACACGTACAGCACCTGGCCCGTAATCGTGCGAGAACGCTCGCTCGCCAGGAAAAGGACCGCGTCCGCGACGTCCTCAGGAGTGCCAAGGGTGCCAGTCGGTACGGTGGCCAGCAAGCGCTGGAAGGCCCCCTCGTCGCGGTCTCGGAGCATCGGCGAATCGATGAGCCCCGGGGCAACGACGTTGAGCCGCACTCCCTTCGACGCCATTTCCACCGCGAGGGCCCGCGTCATGCCGACCACGCCCGCCTTGGCTGCTGCGTAGGCACTCTGGCCCCACCAACCCAGCCACGCGCGCGAAGCGATGTTAATCACAGATCCCGCGCCGGCCTCCCGCATCGGCCCAAGGGCCCGTCGCGTGCAGTGCAACACGCCGTCGAGGTCGATCGACGTGACGCGATCCCAGAAGTCATCTGTGACGTTGCGGATCCCGGCGTTACCGCTAACCCCGGCGTTGTTGACCAAAACAGACACCGCGCCGAACTCGGCCTCGACACGGTCGAACATCGCGTCTACCGCGGACGAGTCGCTCACGTCGGCGAGCCAATACGAGCCGTGGCCCCCGTTTGACTCGATCGAGTCGACCATCGCGGCCGCACGCGACTTGTCGAGTTCGTTGATCACGACGTGGTAGCCGGCCGCGGCGAGCGTCGCGGTGATGCCCGCGCCGATGCCCTGGCCTCCACCGGTCACTAGAGCGATGGGACGTGCGTCGTCGGTCATTTGAACTCCTAGGCGGTCAGGGACGAGAAGAGCTGTCGACCGCCGTCGGCGTAGAGCACCTGCCCGTGGATATAGGAGGAGTGGCGCCCGAGCACGAAAGCGACGACGTCCCCGACGTCCGCACTGCTGATCTCCAGTGCAAGCGGGCCGCGTTGCGAGCCGGCCCCGCCGATCAGGGACTCGGGGACGCACACGACGTTGACCCGTCCCGTCGGATGACGGCGCACGGCAATCGAGCGTGCTAAAGCGACCGCCCCGGCGCCCACGAGTGCGGACCGTATATCTGGACCATCGGTTCCGATCCAGCCGTCGCCGATCACCAAAGCGGTGGGGCCGGTACGAGCCGAGATCAACAGATCCAGCGCCGGAAACAAGCGAGAGTCTCCCACATCGTTCCCGGTGAGGATAACTAGGAGGGGGTCCGCTTCGTCGCCTGGATCGGACAGCTGCGACACGGTTCGGGACGTCCGGTTGAGTGCGCCCGCCACGTGCGACGCGAGTCCGGCGAGGGCGTGAGGAAAATGCGAGTACCAGACAAGAAGATCGCTCATGTCTCAGTCCTTCGTCAGGACGGTGACGGCGCACGCCCCATTGTCGAATCCGGAGGCGCCGCCGCCCGTGACGTGGGCAAGCGCGGCGCGGGCGTCCTCGCGCTGACGCGCTCCGGCGCGGCCCGTCAGCTGCAGCGTCAACTCGATGATCTGAGCGAGGCCGGTGGCCCCGATCGGATGTCCGCGTCCGAGGAGACCACCACTGGTGTTGACCACCGCGCCCGCCGAACTGCTCAGGTCGGAGGTACCGCCCCTGGCCAAGAGTTCCGCAGCGCCGCCGTGCCCGACTAATCCGAGCTCCTCGGTGTAGAGGAGCTCGGCGATACTGAACGCGTCATGGAGTTCCACGGCGTCGAGGTCCGAGGGCGCGAGCGCCGACGCCTCGTAGGCTGCGGTCGCCGCGCGAGTCGTGATATCGGGATGCGTGATGTCGCGAGCGGCCGACGAGAATGAGCCCGACCGCACCTCTGAGGCGCGAACACGGGGACCGCTTCTTCCCAACTTCCGCGCCAGCCGATCTGAGACGAGCAGGACCGCGGTCGCCCCATCGCTCTTGGCCGAGCACTGAAACAATGTCAGCGGGTCGGCGACCGGTGCGGACGCGAGCACCTCTCCCACGGTCGTTATTCCGGACATCTGCGCGTAAGGATTGAGATCAGCGAAGTAGCGGCTTTTCACGGAGACGCGCGCCAGATCCTCGACAGTTGCCCCGGTGTCATGCATATAGCGGGTGGCCCGCATCGCGTACACCACAGGATTGGTGACGCCCGCGCGACCGTCCCACTCGGTCTCTTGCACGGGCAACGCGCCCTTACCGAGGTCCGAGAGGCGGTCGACCCCGACAATGAGAGCGGCGTCGATCCGCTCGTCCTCGATGGCCCTGTTCGCGAGATGGAACGCCACCGCGCTCGAAGCGCAGGCATTTTCGACATTGAAGACCGGCATCCCCGTCGCCAGACCGGCATACCGCATCGCACGCTGACCGATCAAGCTGCCGCCTTTCGAGGTCCCGACGTACGCCTCCTGCACGAGCAAACGGTCGATCCCGGAGGAATCAAATAAGTCGCGAATGGCCCGAGCGGCGAGAAGATCGACGGGGGACTCCGAGCGACGCTTGAAGGGAACCATCCCGGTCGCGATGATCCTGCTATTGGACACGGCAATCTCCATCGCATGAGAGTTTCAGTGCCTCGAATGTACAGCATTATTTGTTGCAGGCCGAACTACCGGGACATTCTCTCGGTCGGGGTTGGACCAGAATCCTCCTACCCCGGCGCCTCCATGAATGGTGGCCTTATCCGCTTTCTCCGCACGTTGACGAGGCCGAGGACGAGGGCGGTGCCGGAGAAGACGAGCGATCCGGCCAGCCCGATGTCGAGGGCGTTGGTGAAGGCCACATGGTCGGTCGCCGGCTGACCGATGTGCGATGAGACGGCCACGTTCGCGACGGACAGGAAGAACAGGGTCCCGAGCACCGTCTGGCCGACCGACGAACCGACGCGCTGACCGGTTTGCAGCACACCGCCGGCCGCTCCGCCCATGCGGGGGTCGACATCCATCAGGGTCAGTGTCTGATTCGGGGTGACGATCGAGCCTCCGCCCACTCCCAGTGCGAGCAAGGGAATCACGAGTCGGAGGATGACGTCGGTCGGATTCGTCACGGTTCCCGCAAAGTGCACGACGACTCCGATCGCCAACGTGGCCGCGAAGAACACGGAGACGGCGACGAGCACCAGGGGCCGCCCAAGGCGCGTGATCAGTCGGCCGGACACCTGCGATCCGAGCACGAAGCCGACCGCGAACGCGCTGATCCCCACGCCGGATTCGAGAGCGGAGAAGCCGAGTCCCTGTTGGTAGTACAGCGAGAGCAGCAGTGGGATGCCGGTGTTCGAGCAGAAGAAGACCACCGCGAAGGCGACGCCGGTTGTGAACGTGGGCACCCGGAACAGTCGTACGTCGAGAAGCGGCGAGCCGCCCGGCACACTCAGCGAGCGTTCACGGCGGATGAAGGCAGCCAGGACCGCCGCGCCCGGGAACATCAGCAGGAACAGCCAGCCGTTGTGGAACTGGTCGAACTCGACGAGTGGGAAGAGCACCAGAAGCAGGCCGATTCCGAGCAGGATCGCGCCCGGAGCATCCAGGCTCGACGACCCTCGATCGACGACGGGCGTGTCGCGCCTCACCCATCGGGTCGCGAGGAGGAGCGCGACGACCCCGATCGGGACGTTGATGAAGAACACGAGACGCCAGCCGAACTCTGGGCCGCCGAGCCCGATCAGAAGGCCACCGACGACGGGACCGAGGGCGGTACCGACGCCGATGACGCCGCCGAGGAGGCCGAACGCGCGGCCACGCTCGCTCTTCGCGAACGTGTTCTGGATGTACCCGGAGACCTGCGGACCGAGCAGTCCGCCGAAGAAGCCTTGAATGACGCGCGCGATGATCATCACGAGCGGAGAGGGTGAGAGACCCACTGCGGCGCTGGCGATGACGAATCCGCTGAGGCCGATGAAGAACATCCGGCGACGCCCGCGGGTATCACCCAGCCGTCCGCCGATGACAGGGATGAGGGCGAACGCGAGCACGTAGCCGGTGACCACCCACTGCAACTCGGACGCACCGGCGCCGAGTGATCGACCGATGGAGGGCAGCGCCACGTTCGTGATGCTGACATCGAGGAGTGCGCAGAATTGGCCGAGCAGGATGACGACAAGCCCCCGCCACCGGTGGGGATCCAGCGGCAGATCCGCCTCGGTTGTCATTGGACTAGGTAATCACCTTTCGGGGGTGAGGGGTCCGAGAGATCGGGCAGCGACGCGGGTGAGTTTGCTCTCGCGGATAGTTTTCACAAGTTTGCGTTGAGCGGCGATCTTTTTGGGGATCCGTTGGTCGTCCCAGTCGAGGAGGAAGTCGGGGTCGACGCCGTACACCGTGGCGATTGCCGTGAGCAGGTTGGTATCCGTGGTGAGGGAGAGTTATCTGGGCTCAGCAATTATGTCCGACCGGGCGGGGGCGGGGTCGGCCGGCGAGCTTGTCAAGTTGTGTGTGTAAGGAGCCGGTGTCTCGGGGTTAGAGGTAGCGCTCGATGCGCTCGGGATAGACGAGTGAGAGCTGTTCCAGTGCTTTCATCCAGTTGGTGACGACTTGCCCTTCGACGAGTCGGCCTTCGGCTGTGCGTTTGGAGCCGCGGGTGAGTCCGCGTTCGTTTGCGCGGTCGCGGGCCCGTTTGTCCTCGATGTTGCAGATCGCGAGCCAGAGCAGCTTCACGGCCGCTTGATCGTTCGGGAAGTGCCCGCGGTTCTTGATGATCTTGCGGAGCTGGAAGTTCAACGACTCGATCGCGTTGGTCGTGTAGATCACTCGCCGCAGCTCCGGCGGGAACGCGAGAAACGGTGTGAATCGCTCCCACGCGTCCTCGAACACCTGCGCTGACCTCGGATTCGCTCGACCCAGTTCCGAGGCCTTAAACGCGCCCAGAGCGGCCAGAGCGGCGTCCGCCGTCGGCGCCTGGTAGATCGGCTTCAGCGCGGCCGCGACTGCCTTGCGTTGCCCGTATGCGACGAACCGCATCGCGCCTCGGATGAGATGCACCACGCACGTTTGGACCATCGATTCGGGCCAGGTCGCCTCGATCGCTTCGGGGAATCCGGTGAGCCCGTCGACGCAGACGATGAGCACGTCGCGGACACCACGGTTGGCGAGCTCCGCGCAGACCGACGCCCAGAACTTCGCGCCCTCGTTCGCTTGGATCCAGATGCCCAGGACGTGCTTGATGCCATCCATATCGACGCCCACGGCGATATGCGCGGCCTTGTTGCGCACGTGTCCACCATCGCGGATCTTGATCACCAGCGCGTCCATGTAGACCACCGGATAGAAGGCCTCCAACGGCCGGTTCTGCCATGCCAGGACCTCGTCGGCGATCTCTTCGGTGATGTTCGAGATCGTCTCATGCGAGAGGTCGACGCCGAGCGTCGCGACGAGATGATGCTCGATGTCGCGCACTGTCATCCCGCCGGCGTAGAGAGAGATGATCATCTCGTCCAACTGCGAGAGCCGCCGACTGCCCGTCGGAACCAGGCGAGGCGTAAACGTGCCGTTGCGGTCCCGAGGGATCCGCAACTCGATCTCACCGGCCGTGGTACCGACCGTCTTCGAGAACGACCCATTCCGCGAGTTTTCGTGCAATCGAGCTTCCGGGTCGCCTTGCTCATAGCCGACGTGCTCGGTCAGCTCGGCCTGCAACCCCCGCTCAAGGCCGGTCTTGATCAGCTGTTGAATGAACCCGCCATCACCATCGAGCTGGACCTCGCCCGCGTCGATCTTCGCGAACAAGTCATCCAACATCCCAGACTCGATCAGACGCTGCGCGCCCCCAGCCTGAGACTTCCGACGCGCTTCGCGCGCCACCTTGTCGATCGCCCTCAGTGTGATTCCTTTCGTAAGAAGACCCACCCCTTACACACACCATTTGACACGCTCAACGGTGGGGAGATCCGCGGGCGAAGCTCCTCGAGGGTGTCGCGTGGGAAACCGCTCGGCCCCGAATCGCCGCCGGCTACGGCCACAACCTCGCCGCCGACCAGCAAATCCGTGCCCTCGCGCTCGAGCTCGACACCGCCTACCGTGCTGTTGCGTCCCGCATCACCGACAACCCTGCCGTCCGAATCGAATCCGTCGGCGGGCACGACCGGCCGATCCTGACACCGTTGGATCGGCTCGAGGAACCAGAATCCCTCGTCGCTCTTCGCGCCGCCGTCGACGCGAGAATCCCACGAGTCGACCTCCCCGACCAGATCCTCGAAGTGGCCGGCTGGACCGGGTTTCCCGGCAAATTCACGCACGTCTCCGAAGGCTCCACCCGCGCCCAGGACCTCGATCTCAGTATCTGCGCCGTTCTCCTGGCCGAAGCGTGCAACATCGGCCTGGAGCCGGTGGCTCACCCGGACAACCCGGCACTGACCCGCGCACGGCTCTCGTGGGCTGACCAGAACTACATTCGCACCGAGACCATCGCTGCCGCGAACGCCCGCCTCGTCGAGACGCAGAGCACGATCCCGATCGCGGCAGCCTGGGGCGGCGGGGATGTCGCCTCCGCTGACGGCATCCGCTTCGTCGTCCCGGTCCGCACCCTGAATGCCGGCCCCAATCCGCGCTACTTCGGCGCTGGACGCGGAATCACGTACCTCAATTTTCTCTCTGACCAATTCGCGGGCTTCCACGGCATCGTCGTCCCCGGCACCCTCCGCGACAGCCTCTACATTCTCGACGGCCTCCTCGAGCAGCAAACCAGCCTGCAACCCACCGAGCTCATGACCGACACCGCTGGATACTCCGACCAGGTCTTCGGCCTCTTCCGGCTCAACGGATATCAATTCAGCTCCCGGCTGGCGGATATCGGCGGCACCCGCTTCTGGCGGATCGACAGGGCCGCCAACTACGGCCCCTTGAATGACCTCGCCGGCCACCGCATCAACACCGACCTCATCGCCACCCACTGGGACGACCTGCTCCGCATCGTGGGGAGCCTCGCGACCGGAACCGCGAAGGCCTCTGAACTGCTCCGCGTCCTGCAAGGCCAAGGCCGCGCCACTCCCCTTGGCCGAGCCCTCGCCGAGTACGGCCGAATTGCGAAAACCATCTACCTGCTCGCCTACCTTGACGACGAGAGTTACCGGCGCCGAATCCTGACCCAGCTCAACCGCACCGAGAGCAGACACGCCCTCGCCCGTGATGTGTTCCACGGTCAGCGAGGTCAGCTCCGGCAACGATACCGAGAAGGCCAAGAAGACCAACTCGGTGCCCTCGGCCTCGTCGTTAACGCCATCGTTCTCTGGAACACCCGCTACATCGACGCCGCCGTCAACCAACTGCGAGCCGAGGGCTACCCCGTCAACAACGACGACGTCGCCCGACTCTCACCCCTAATCCGTGACCACATCAATCTTCTCGGCCGCTACCGATTCAGCACCAGCGACCTCCCAAAAGAAGGCCTCCGACCCCTCAGGAATCCGCTCCTCCTCGAGAGTCAGAATCCTTAGCGCACGTTACTCACTAACAGCCGCGGACGCGTTCGCAAGCGGAACGGGTACCGGGACATAGCTAATTGGATTGGCCCGTCCGGAACGGGCGATTAGGCAAAGGCCGTAGAGGACAGGTGCTGCACCAGGACGGGGTGGCTCGTTTGAGTCTGGCGCGGACTTCCAACTCCTCTGGCGTACTGAAGTGTTTGCAGATAAAGTTACCTGTAAGCACTTTGATACTCGGAGAAGGGCGGCCCCTCATGGCGACGATTGATGATCTGCCCGTTCAGGTTTTCAATGCGGCTGTGGCTGCCGACGCAGGTTTCGGTGTGCGAGATTTGCGTCGGCTTTGCGAGAGCGGTGCCATCGACCGCATCGGCAGGGGCTTGTACCGCAGGGCCGATCTTCCGCCTACGAACCTGGACCTGATCGAAATCGCCGCCCGAAGGCCGGACGCGACATTGTGCCTCACGAGTGCATTGGCGCACCATGGCCTCATTGATGCCATCCCCGCGCGTATAGATATAGCCCTGCCTCGCGGCGCCCGGATCCCGCGCACTCAAGCCCCGGTCGCCTGGCACCATTTCGATCCGGAGACATTCACGCTCGGCCGCACCGAACTGCCCATCGACGGAACCGACGGGACCATTGGCCTATATTCGCCTGAGCGCTCCATCGTCGATGCTTACCGGCTTCGCGGCCTGGAAGGGTATGAGATCGCCCCGGAGGCGTTGAAAAATTGGCTCCGCAAGAGCGGGTCCCACCCGGCCTCCCTGATGGCCATCGCCCAGCAGCTTCCCCGAGCGAGCGGCCCCCTTCGCCAGGCCCTGGAACTGCTCTCGTGAGCATGGCGTCGCAGCTCTACGCCGCGCTCCAAAGGCACGCCCGAGAATCGGGCCGGCCGGTCACCGAGACGGTCACCCTCTACGCCATGGAAGCGTTCCTAAACCGATTGGCTCAAACTCCATACCGAGAGGATTTCGTCCTCAAAGGCGGAGTGCTACTGGCCGCCTATCACCTTCGCCGTCCGACGAGTGATATCGATATGGAAGCCGTCAACTTCCAAGTGGACGCCGCACACCTGCTCGCCGTTGTCCGTGCTGTGGCGGCGGTCCCCGTCGATGACGCCTTTGTCGTTGACCCGGTCCGCACTGATGTTCGCGCCATCCGTGAGGGCGACGACTACTCGGGCCTCCGAGTCAAGATCTTCGCGCACGTTTACAACAGTGCGATGTCGTTTCATCTGGATATCAGCACGGGCGACCCGATTTGGCCGGATCCGCGCGTTGTCGCGGTTCCGCGTATCCTCGGGGGTCAGTTTGAAATGCTGGGATACCCGGTGGTGATGGTTGTCGCTGAGAAGGCAGTCACCATGCTGACACGTGGTGCAACGAGCACCCGATGGCGCGACGTCGTGGATATCCGCAATTTCTCGATGACACAGGACTTCGTTGCGGATGAGGTTCAGGGTGCTGCCCAGCGGGTCGCCGACTTCCGCCAAGTGCCACTGACCTCAATCGCGGTAGCGACGGCGGGCTGGCCCACACTCGCTCAGACGAAGTGGGCGGCATGGCGACGCAAGCTCGACCTCACGGACCAATGCCTGGAATCGTTTGAAGAACAGCTGGCGGACGTTATCCAATTTGTGGATCCGATATTCAGTGGTGCTGTGAGGACGGATGCGGTGTGGGACCGGGCGATCAAGCGGTGGCGTGAGAGTTGAAGTGATGCGCCCGGACTCCAACCGCCGCTGCGTAGCTGCGTAGCTGCGTAGCCCGAAACTACACCACTGGTGGGGACGCCACCCGGGGACGACACCACACCGTCCCGCGGCAGAGTCGTGTTGAGCCGACGGTAGAGGCTTACAACCCCGAGGTAATGATCCGGCTGGGCGACCTTTGCGTGGGTCGCCCAGCCACAGGAGCTATGCGGGGATCAGTTAGACGTTGTCGAGCGCGAGCCGTTGTCCTCCCGCGGCCACACCGTGGGAGCAAACACGGATTACCGTACTTTCCGGGTGACCGATAAAACGAGTTCTTCGGATGAGGCGCCAAGGCTGATCGTTCGCTCACCCGATCCAATGACCCACTTCTGACCGACAGTGTCCCAGGCGGATACCTGCTGCCGGTCGACGTGGAGGGTTTGCGTCTTCGACTGACCGGCGGCCAGTTGGATGTGGTCGAACTGCACCAACTTCTGTGCGGACTGTTGGAACCCGCCAGTCACGATGCCATTGGCGTCATAAGTCGGCACGGCAAGATCGGGGGAAGCTCCGATGTACACCTGAGGTGAGTCTGCTCCATCCTTCTTACCCGTGTTCTTGACTTTGAACGTGACGTCAAGCCCGCCGTCCTTCGCGTTCTTCACGTGAAGACCGGAGTATCGAAACGTCGTGTAGGAGAGCCCGAAACCGAACGGGTAAAGCGGCTTATAGCCATTGACGTTCGCCGTCGGGTCGGTGTACCACCGGTAGCCCACATCGACTCCGTCTGTCCATTTGATTGACGGTCTGGTCTCCGTTCCG
>JANXTR010000039.1 GCA_025352325.1 Microbacteriaceae bacterium
GCTTTACAAGAGCGGTGCTCTGGCCAACTGAGCTAACAGGGCGGGCCCCGGAATACCGGGCTTTCAGACTACTTTGCCATTCCCAGCTTTCTGTCCGCGCACCCCCGGCGTACACCAACTGGCATTCAGAGCGATGTTTATGAGAGCGATTGAGCCAGTTCTGCACCGCCTTGATGTCGACACCATTCTGGATCCAGATCGTCGCAGCGTTGTGACAGAGATCGTGAACTCGACGCCTGTTGCCTACACCTGGGGAGATACCTCGCCCAGGTTGCGCCTGGACTCGGGACCAGAGGTCGAGCTCACCCTGAAGACCAGTGACCGATACCGGTGGATCCTGCAACACGCGTTCGCCCGCCAGGACCAATGGAGCGACCCGATGCTCAGTGAGCAGCGCCCGTTGCGATAGTCGTCATCGTGTGGGTGCGGATCTGAAAGACGTCCACGTTGGGAAGATGAGAAGTGACTTGGTCGTGAACCAGCCCCGAGATTCGGTCTGCATCTGTGACAGGCATTTCGTCGACGACAATCGCGGCGTCACCTTGCAACCGGTGCCCGACCCACCGCAGGCGCAGCTCTGAGATTGAGCGGACCCCGTCGACGTGCAGGATTGCGTGCTCGGCGCGCTGCAGGAGCTCAGGCTCGATTCCATCCATGAGACGTCGCCCGATGCTTCGAACCGTTCCGATCAGCAGGACGATGATGGCGATCGAGATCAGGATCCCGACGATCGGGTCGGCGAGTGGAAAGCCGAGCATGACGCCGATGGCACCGACGACGACGGCAAGCGAAGTGAATCCGTCGGTACGGGCATGCACGCCGTCGGCGACAAGGGCGGCCGAGCCGATCTGCCGTCCGACCCGGATGCGGTAGATCGCGACGGCCTCGTTGCCCGCGAAGCCGATCAGGCCGGCTGCGACGACCCACCACAGGTTTTCGAGCTGGTGCGGGGTGATCAGGCGCAGGATCGACTGCCACGCCGCGATGACCGCGGAGAGCGCGACAACCACCACGATGAAGAGCCCGGCAAGGTCCTCGGCGCGTCCGTATCCGAAGGTGTATCGGCGGCTTGCGGCACGCCGCCCGAGAATGAAGGCGATCCAGAGCGGGACCGCCGTGAGCGCGTCCGAGAAGTTGTGGATGGTGTCCGCAAGCAAGGCGACCGAGCCGCTGATGAGGACGACGGCGAACTGCAGGACAGTAGTACCCAGAAGTACGAAGAGGCTGATCTTGAGAGCTCTCACGCCGGCCACACTGGCCTCCAAAGCGTCGTCAATCGAGTCGGCCGCATCATGCGTGTGTGGCACGAAGAGGCCGTAAAAGAAGCCCTTCAGCCCAGTCGGGTGCTCGTGGTCGTGTTCACCGTGCCCGTGATCGTGCGGGTGCTCATCGTCATGGGCGTGCCCGTGCTCGTGGCCGCTCATGCTCCAGCCCGATCGGAAGTGTGGTGGTGCCGCGGGGCTTGGTCCAGCGCGTGCTCGGCCTGGAAGATCGCGTCGGACACCAGTTGACGCGCGTGCTCGTTGGCCAGCCGGTAGAAGATGCGCGTGCCATCCTGGCGAGTGGACACCAGGCGCCCGAGGCGCATTTTCGCGAGATGCTGCGAGACGGCGGCGGGGGACTTCTCGACGATTTCGGCGAGTTGATTCACGCTCTGTTCTCCTTCGCGGAGGGCGAGCACGAGTCGCACGCGCGTGGCATCTGCGAGCATCGCGAAAACTTCTACCGCAAGCTCGACGTATTGGCTGTCGGGCAACCGTCCACACACCGGAGTATCTGCATCCATGCGTGGATTGTCACACATGAACCGCAGTAGCGGTGGGGTGGGACCGTGGCTCAGCTGCTCACCAGCGGGGAGAACGACCACCTCTGCGGGAACGGTGCGTGATCTGGATGCCGCCGCCGGCTTCTACGAGACCGTCGCGAACCTCGCCGAGGTCGGCGTCACCATCGCCCAGGAGCCCTTCGAGGGGCCGTTCGGCACGACCTTCGCGTTCATCGACCCGCAGGGCTACGCGATCACGGTGCACGATCGCACGCAGTGGGCGGCTAGCGTTGGCATGATGTCCGACCCCGCTGCCGAGCCGGCCGAGCCCGCCCCGGTCCCCGCGGATGCTGCCGCCCACCCGCTCCGCCTCGCGCTCCTGCTGATCGCCGCGTTCGGCACGGGCGTGCTGGTGGCCCTGCAGTCGCGCATCAACGGCGAGCTCGGGCAGCGGCTCGGCGACGGGTTCCTCGCCGCGCTCATCTCCTTCGGCTCGGGACTCGTCATCCTGAGCATCGCGAGCCTGTTCTGGCGACCGGGTCGGGTCGGGATCGTGCGGGTGGCGTCCGCGGTCCGCACGCGTCGGATCCCGTGGTGGTACGTCGTCGGTGGGTCCGCCGGCGCTCTCTTCGTGCTCGGACAGTCCCTCGTTGTCGGGCTGGTCGGCGTCGCGCTCTTCACGGTCGGCGTCGTGGCGGGTCAGACGGTCAGCTCGCTGCTGATCGATCGGCGCGGGCTGGGATCCATGGCCGCCAAACCGGTGACGCCGCGGCGGCTGGTCGGCGCTGCTCTCGCCCTCGTCGCCGTGGTGCTGGCCGCCTCGAGCGAGCTGCGCCCCGGCATCCCGCTCTGGGTGCTGATCGTTCCCTTCGCCGCCGGGCTCGCGGTCGGTTGGCAGCAGGCCGTCAACGGGCAGGTGAAGGCGATCGCAGGATCCGCGTTCACGGCCACCTTCGGCAACTTCGCGGTCGGGGCGGGCGTGCTGGTGGTGGCCGCCGTCATCCACACCCTGATCGTCGGATGGCCCGCCCACTTCCCCGCGACACCGTGGCTGTACCTCGGCGGCTCGGTGGGCACCATCTTCATCGCCGGTCAGGCCGCCATCGTGCGGAGCACCGGCG
This sequence comes from Microbacteriaceae bacterium, assembly GCA_025352325.1. Lineage (GTDB taxonomy): Bacteria > Actinomycetota > Actinomycetes > Actinomycetales > Microbacteriaceae > Lysinimonas. The sequence goes on from JANXTR010000039.1 coordinate 2,887, forward strand.
TGCTGCTCATGGGCCTGGCGGTGCTCTCGGGCCAGCTGCTGACCGCCGTCGTGTTCGACCTCGTGGCACCGGTGCAGTCGCACGCGATCGCACCGCTGACCATCCTCGGAGCCGCGCTCACCCTCGTGGCGGTCGCCATCGCCTCGGTGCCTAGAGGGCGCTCAGGTAGTCCTTCGCGCTGATGGTCGTGCGGCGGCCGCTCTTCGACGGCGGCTTCGCGCCCACGTAGAGCCAGCCGAGCAGCCGTTCGTGGGGCCCGAGCTTGTGAACCTTGTGCACGGCCTTCGCGCGGGTCTGCAGTCCGGTGCGCCACATGACGCCCCAACCGGCCTCGTCGAGCACCAGACTCAGGGCGTGGGCGACACCGGATGCCACGGCCTCCTGCTCCCAGTCCGGCACCTTGTGGCTCGCCTTCGGTGACACGACGACCGCGAGCACCAGCGGCGCGCGGCGGAGTTTGGCCGCCAGCTTCTCGGCGGAGGAGCCCTCGAGCCCCGCCGCATCCGCCATCGCGCGTCCGACCGTGTCGCGCGCCGATCCGCGGAGCGCGATGATGCGCCACGGATGCAGGGAGCCGTGGTCGGCGACCGACCCGGCGGCCTCGATCAGGGGCAGCAGTTGGCGCGTCGTGGGGGCCGTCGACCCGACCGAGGAGTACGAGCGCCGGTGTCGCAGCGCCTCGGCGACGGTCACTCGCTGGTCGAGCTCGTCGAGACCGGTGCCTGTACTTCGGTGAACCCGAGCGACAGCGAGTTCATGCAGTAACGCAGGCCGGTGGGGGTGCCGAATCCGTCGTCGAAGACGTGGCCTAGGTGGGATCCGCACGCGGCGCAGCGCACCTCGGTGCGGACCACGCCCAGCGAGGTGTCCTCGATGAGTTCCACGGCATCCGGATTCACTGAGTCGTAGAAGCTCGGCCACCCGCAGCCCGAGTCGAACTTCGTGCCGCTCTTAAAGAGTTCGGCGTGGCAGGCGGCGCAGGTGTACAACCCGGAGCGGCTCTCGTCGAGCAGCTCGCCGGTCCACGCGCGCTCGGTGGCCGCCTCGCGGAGCACGGCGAAGCGCTCCGGCTCGAGTTCGGCACGCCACTCGGCCTCGGTCTTCTCGATCTTGCTCATGGCTCCATTCAACCCGAGTCGGGGGTCGAACGTTCCCGCTCGGCCGAACTGCCGGGAGGATGGCAGCGTGACCCTGGGCTCTGCAACCGCCGACTGGTACGCCCGCGCCGCCGTCGAGCTCGCGGCGACGTCCGAGCTGCAGCTCGCATGGGCGCGCGGTGTGGCAGGCGACGCCGAACTGCTCGCCCTGATCGACGAGCTGCCGCGCGAGCACCGCCAGCCCTCGTTGCTGTTCGCGGTTGCGGCGTGGTGGGGGGCCCCGGCGGTCGCGTATCCGCATTGGCGGGATTTCGTGGTCGCGAACTGGCACGCGATCGGGCCCGCCGCCGCATCGCGTCGCACCCAGACCAACGAGGTGGGACGCTGTATCCCGCTGCTGCTTGGGCTCTCGACGTTCGACGGGCCGATCGCCCTGATCGAGCTCGGCGCCGCGGCCGGACTGTGCCTCGCGCTCGATCGCTATGAGTATCGCTTCGACGGCGGCCCGGTCGTGTCGTCGACGCCCGGCCCCGGCGCGCCTCTGATCGAGGCTTTCACTTCGGGCGCTCCCCGAAGTACGCACAGTGCTTACTTCGGGGAGCGCGCGATGGGCCAGAGCCAGAGCCAGAGCCAGAGCTTGACGCGGATGCCCGAGATCGCGTGGCGCGCGGGCGTTGACCTGGCGCCGCTCGACGTACGCGACCCCGACGACGTGCGGTGGCTCGAGGCCCTGCTCCCGCCGGATCGACCGGCGCGCCGGGCCCGGCTGCGCGCGGCCATCGGCGCAGTCCTCGCCGATCCGCCGCGGGTGGTGGCCGGGGACGCCCTCGGATCGCTTCCCGTGCTCGCCGCCGAGGCGCGGGCGGCGGCTCCCCACGCCACTCTGGTGGTCGCCTCCCTCGGCACGGCCGTCTACTTGCCGCCCGCCGATCGGGCAGCGCTTCCGGACGCCGTGGCCGCGCTCGGTGCGCACCTGGTCGCCTTCGAGCCGGTGGCCGCGCTGCCCGGCAACCGAGAGCGCCTGGCCCGGCTCCCGGCTCCCGAGGACACGCCGTTTCTGCTCTCGGTGGGCGGCGAACCTGTCGCGTTCGCCTCCGCGCACGGCGATCGTCTGGCCTGGCTCTCAGACGCCTCCCCCGCGAGGCAACCCCGACTCCCAGACTCCGCGACCTAGGCTCGGCGAAGCACAAACGAGGAGGTGGCAGATGGCCGATATGCAGCGCGCGAGCGCTCCCGTCGAGACGGCGCTCACCGAGCTCGACCTCCGACTGCTCGGATTCGAGCGGGACTGGGCCGCCCGCGTGGGTGCCAAGGAGGCCGCGATCCGTTCGGAGTTCGGTCTTCCGGCCGCCCGTTACTATCAGATGCTGTACGTGCTGATCGATTCGCCGGCTGCTCTGCGCCACGATCCTCTGCTTGTCCGTCGCCTGCAGCGTCTGCGTGACGCACGCACGCGATCCCGTGCCGCGCGCAGCTTCCGTGCCGAGGCCCCGACCACTCAGGACATGACCGACTAATGGCCAGTTTTCCTCCCGATCAGTTCGACGAACTCCCCGCCGATCTCGCGCGCGTCGGCGCACACCGCGCCCCGCCGCGTCGCGGCCGCGGCTGGATCCGCTTTGCCTGGGCCGCTCTCGCGACCGGTGTGCTCATCGCTGCCGGGCTGTTCGGCCTCTCGCGGATCGATCCCAACTTCAAGATCGACCTGCCGGGATCGAGCGGGTCGGCATCCGCGATCCCCAGCGCCTCGACCACGCCCACGGCGGCCGCCATCACCGACCCGACAAAGGTGCCCGCGGGGTTGGCGCTCTCGATCTCGGTGCTGAACGGCTCGGCGACCAACGGCCTGCAGGACAAGGCCGGCGACGTCATCAAGGCCGGGGGCTGGCCGAATCCGGCACGCGCCAACGCGACGGAGCGCATCGAGAAGACCACGGTGATCTACTACCGCTCCGCCGACTACGAGGGGGTGGCCCGCGGCCTCGCGGCTCTTCTCGGCGTCGCCGTCGATGTGAAGCTGTCCGACGCCTTCCTGGGCGCCCCGGTCACCGTCGTGCTCGGTGACGACTACACGCCGCAGTAGCGAAAATCGCCGCCCACAAGACGGGCGTGTTACCGTCTGCGCGCCGCCGCGGCACTCCGCTCGCATCCCGCTAGTGTCACGGGCGGACGGCCCGTTGGGCGGGGCGGTACTTCGTCTTGGCCGTGGCCCGCTGCATCCGATCATTGCGCTCGAAGGATGCCGGGCTGCGGCCCCCTCTCCCCGCGCTTGTGACCCGTGTCGTCGCGGCTTGCACTCGCGCATGCCGAGTGCCAGAATAATCTTTGGCACTCACACGTTGTGAGTGCTAAGAGTGCGCGGCCCCGGCGCCTGCTGCGGCCCCCGCGTTCGACACCTGTTTCACGTCCGGGAGGGACGACACACACCTATGGCAAAGATCATTGCTTTCGACGAAGAGGCCCGCCGCGGCCTCGAGCGCGGCTTGAACATCCTGGCCGACGCCGTTCGCGTCACGCTCGGCCCGCGCGGCCGCAACGTCGTGCTGGAGAAGAAGTGGGGCGCCCCCACGATCACCAACGACGGCGTCTCCATCGCCAAGGAGATCGAGCTCGACGACCCGTACGAGAAGATCGGTGCGGAGCTCGTCAAGGAGGTCGCTAAGAAGACCGACGACGTCGCCGGTGACGGAACGACCACCTCGGTGGTCCTCGCCCAGGCGCTCGTCCGCGAAGGCTTGCGCAACGTCGCAGCCGGCGCCGACCCGATCAGCCTGAAGAAGGGCATCGAGAAGGCGGTCGCGGCCGTCATCGCCGAGCTCATCGTCAACGCCAAGGAGATCGAGACAAAGGAGGAGATCGCGGCCACCGCCTCCATCTCCGCCGGTGACACCGAGATCGGTGCGCTCATCGCCGAGGCCATCGACAAGGTAGGCAAGGAGGGCGTCGTCACCGTCGAGGAGTCGAACACCTTCGGCACCACGCTCGAGCTCACCGAGGGCATGCGCTTCGACAAGGGTTACCTGTCGCAGTACTTCGTGACCGACCCGGAACGTCAGGAAGCGGTCTTCGAAGACGCGTACATCCTGATCGTCAACTCGAAGATCTCGAACATCAAGGATCTGCTCCCCATCGTCGACAAGGTGATCCAGAGCGGCAAGCAGCTGCTCATCATCGCTGAGGACGTGGATGGCGAGGCTCTCGCGACCCTGGTTGTCAACAAGATCCGCGGCATCTTCAAGTCGGTCGCCGTCAAGGCTCCGGGCTTCGGAGACCGTCGCAAGGCCCAGCTGCAGGACATCGCGATCCTGACCGGCGGCCAGGTCATCAGCGAGGAGGTCGGACTCAAGCTCGAGAACGCCACCCTCGACCTGCTCGGACAGGCCCGCAAGGTCATCGTCACCAAGGACGAGACCACGATCATCGAGGGCGCGGGTGAGGCCTCGGCCATCGCCGGTCGCGTCAAGCAGATCCGTGCCGAGATCGAGAACACCGACAGCGACTACGACCGCGAGAAGCTCCAGGAGCGCCTCGCGAAGCTCGCCGGTGGTGTCGCGGTCATCAAGGCCGGTGCCGCCACGGAGGTCGAGCTCAAGGAGCGCAAGCACCGCATCGAGGACGCCGTTCGCAACGCGAAGGCCGCCGTCGAGGAGGGCATTGTCGCCGGTGGTGGCGTCGCGCTGATCCAGGCCGGCAAGACCGCCTTCGAGAGCGAGGCCGTCAAGGGCCTCGTGGGCGACGAGGCGACCGGGGCGAACATCGTCCGCGTCGCGATCGACGCACCGCTCAAGCAGATCGCGCTCAACGCCGGTCTCGAGCCGGGTGTCGTCGTCGACAAGGTGCGCAACCTCCCCGTCGGTCAGGGCCTCAACGCCGCGACCGGCGAGTACGTCGACATGCTGGCTGCCGGAATCAACGACCCGGTGAAGGTCACTCGCTCCGCGCTGCTCAACGCCGCGTCGATCGCCGGGCTGTTCCTCACCACCGAGGCCGTCGTCGCCGAGAAGCCCGAGCGCAACCCGGTTTCGGCCGGTGACCCCTCGGGTGGCATGGACTTCTAAGTTCGTCGCACGAAACACGAGCGGGCGGTTCCCCGGTATCGATCAGATGCCGCAGGAGCCGCCCGCTTCGTCGTGTCGGATCGTCGTGTCGGATCGTCGCGGGGTTCAGGCGGCGGTGCCCAGCGCCGGCGCCACCGAGGTGCGCGCGAGCCGGTCGTGCAGCGGACGCCCGGTGACGAGCAGCAGCACCAGGGACACGACCGGGATCGAGTACGCCACCACCAGGACGACCGCGACCCAGAGCGGCGGCGCCGTGGTCGAGCCGACCAGGGCGAAGATCGCCGTGTGCGCGAGCTCCCAGGCGAAGGCGTACTTGATCGCGTTCCGCAGCAGTGAGCGCGAGAATCCGGGTCCGCCTGACCTCGACACCACCCGCAATCGCAGCAGCCGTTTGCCCGGGGTGGCGTGCCGGGCGGCCTCGTCGAATCCGGCGGCGGCGATCGTGATCGGGACGATGACCGTGATGAAGCCCACCACGTTGCCGGTCACGTCGTCCATGGCCGATGTCACACCCGTCGCCACGAGCACGGCGCCCGCCGCCGCCACGACCCCGATCCAGGGCAGCATGCAGGCGAGATCGATGAGGGTTCCGAGTACCCGGGCCCCGCTGCCTGCACCCTCCCGACCGCGCGCCATGCTGCCGACCCTAGCGAACGGGCACGTCCGGCCAGGGTCTCGACAGGCTCGACCAGCGCGATGGGCTCGACCAGCGGCAAGCCCCCGCGAGCGGCGGGCCCCCGCCAGCGGCGGGAGTGCTACTGGAGGAACAGCCGCGCGTTCTGCTCCTCGACCTCGGCGTAGATCCGGCCGGCCTGGGCCAGCCCGGTGTTGATCGCCGCGAGGCTCTCCTCGACCCGCTGCTGCGTCGCCTTCCAGTCACCGACCACGCCCTGGAACGCCGAGGCCGCCGGGCCCGACCAGGACGACTGCAGGTTCACCAGCTGGCCGTGCAGCCCACTCACCTCTGACTGGATGCGGCTCACGGCCGCCCGTACGTTGCCGGTCGCCGCGACGACCGCTTCACTGTCTACCTGATATCTCGTCATGCGGGCCAGGTTAGGAGCGGGGTGCGCCGCCCTCGGCGGGAGGTGCGGTATCCGTGGACTGCGTCGTCGCGCGCGCGCTGTGGAAGAGAGGAAGGCTGACCCGGAACGTCGCCCCGCCGCCCGGTGTCTCGACAACCTCGACGTGTCCGTCGTGGTTCGCGACGATGCCGGCCACAATCGCGAGGCCCAGTCCGCTGCCGCCGGTGTCGCGGGTGCGGGAGGTGTCCGCGCGCCAGAAGCGCTGGAAAATCTTCTCGCGCAGCTGCGGCGGGATGCCCTCACCGTGGTCGATGATCGACAACTGCCCGTACCCGCCCTCGCGATCGACCTCGACGGCGAGCTCGATCGGCGAATCCGACGGGGTGAACCGCATCGCGTTGCCCATCAGGTTCGTGACCACCTGGCGGATCTTGTCGCCCTCGGCGAGCACGATCGGCCCGACGTCGGGAAGCGGGAGTTGAACCTCGGCGGATGTCGCGGCGGCCGCTTCGGCACGTGCGGGTCGGCGCCTGCGCAGCCGGGCGAGCGCGCCCGTGAGCAGGATGGCACCGGTTGTCGTCGCGGAGACGGGGGCGGCGGTTGCGGACGGCACGGCGGGGGCGAGCGGGGCGGTTGCGCCCGCGGTCGCTGCGTCGGTGCCGACGGGCTCGCCCGGTGACGCGTCCGGCTCCTCGAACGACGCCGGAACGATCACCGTGATCCGGCGCCCCGGGTTGCCAGCGGTGGCGTCGAGCGCCGCATCCTGCGCGATCGGCAGCAGGTCGACGGGCGCGAGGCGCAGCGGCTTCGCCTCGTCGAGGCGGGCGAGCTCGAGCAGATCCTCGACGAGTCCGCCCATCCGGATCGCCTCGGCCTCGATGCGGCCCATGGCCTGGGTGACGTCCTCGGGGGACTGAATGGCGCCCATCCGGTATAGCTCGGCGTAGCCGCGCACCGAAACGAGTGGGGTGCGCAGCTCGTGACTCGCGTCGCCGACGAAGCGGCGCATCTGCTCGACGGTCCGCTGGCGGTCGGCAAAGGCGCGGTCGATGCGGGCGAGCATCGTGTTGAGCGAGCGGTTGAGCCGTCCGACCTCGGTGTTGGGTGTCGCGCCGCCGAGTCGTTGGCTGTAGTCGCCCGCCGCGAACCGGGCGGCGGTGGCTTCCACGTCGCGCAGCGGGGCGAAGGTGCTCGTGACGAGCAGTTGCGTTGTAGCGGCCCCGAAGACGACGACCACGAGCGCGAATCCGAAGAAGATCAGGATGTAGCGTGCCACGGTCGAATCGACGTCATCAATGCTGATGCCGACTACCACCACCGAATAGTCGCCGTCGGACGTCAACTGGAGCGGGAACGCGACCACCCGCCAGTGCGAACTGCCGTCGCTGTCGGCGATGGTGGTCTTGGGGAGGATCGTGCTCGCGTCGCCGTCGATAGCGGACACCCAGGCGAGGTCCATCTTCCCGGTGTTCGGAGTATCAGAGGTGTGGGGGACGTTGGTGCATCGGGTCGAGCCGTCCGAGTTGAGGACCGAGAACAGGATCTCATTCGGTTCGTATTGGATACCGCAGGCGGCCACGTCGGTGAGCTTGAGATTGCCTGCGCTGGTGTACAGGTTATTGACCTTCGCATCGGCCGTGTCGATGAGGTAGTTGCGCAGCACGCTCATCGTGCCGGCGCCCGCGACCGTGAGACCGAAGGTGAGCAGTAGCACCGTGACGCCGGTGATCTTGGCGCGCAACGAGATGCCGTTCCACCAACGATCGAACGAGGCGGGCACTGTCGCCACAGGTGAGGCCTTTCGGAGGTGTCGCGACTCAGGCCTTGACGGCCTTGAGCATGTACCCGAATCCGCGCTTGGTCTGGATCATCGGTTCATTCGAGTGCTGATCGAGCTTGCGGCGCAGGTACGAGATGTAGCTCTCGACGATACCCGCGTCGCCGTTGAAGTCGTATTCCCAGACGTGGTCGAGGATCTGCGCCTTGCTGAGCACCCGGTTTGGGTTGAGCATCAGGTAGCGGAGCAGCTTGAACTCGGTCGGGCTCAGCTCGACCGACTCGGCGCCGACCGTGACCTCGTGCGTGTCCTGGTCCATCGTGAGCTCGCCGGCGCGGATGACGGCGTCCTCCTCATCGTGCATCGTGCGACGAAGGATCGCCTTGATTCGCGCGACGATCTCGTCGAGGCTAAACGGCTTCGTGACGTAGTCGTCGCCGCCGACGGTGAGGCCGGTGATTTTATCCTCGGTGTCGTCTTTCGCCGTGAGGAAGAGAATGGGGGCGGTGTAGCCGGATGCCCGCAGCCGCTTGGTCACGCCGAACCCGTTCATGTCGGGCAGCATCACGTCGAGGATGATCAGGTCGGGCTCCTCCTCGAGCACGGCGGAGATCGCCTGGGCGCCGTTGCCGACCGCGCGCACCGCGAAGCCGGCGAAGCGCAGGCTGGTGGTGAGCAGGTCGCGGATGTTGGGCTCGTCGTCAACGATCAGGATCTTGGGGCCATCGGTCATAGGCGCCATTATCTGCGCGTTCGCTGGATGAACCCTGTGAGTGCCGCCCATGACCGACCGTTCCTCCCTGTTCAGCTGCGTCGAGAGCGGTGGTGAGCGCTTCCTCTTCGCCGCCCGCACTCCTCGCGGACTACACCAGACTCACCGAGATCGAGCACGGTGAGCCCTTCGACAGCAATCTCCTCATGTGGCGCGTCATCCTGCACCTCACCTTCGTCGCGTCGGGAGTGCTGCTCGCCCTCACGGACTGGCTCGGAGCGAAGCGTCTCGTCATCACGAAGCAGACCCACGGCCACGGAGACACCATCGAGGACTGAGTGCCGCCGCGTCGTCGTGTCGCTGCGCTCCCGAAGTACGCGTCGTTGTCGCTGCGTTCCCCGAAGTAAGCACAGTGCGTAGTTCGGGGAGGATGGCGACGGCATCGGCGCAGTGGCAGTGGCGCGGTTGTATCGGCGCAGTGGCAGTGGCGAGGTTGCAGTGGCGCAGTGGCCGAGGGAGCGGTCGTCGACGAGTGGGCTCCCTTCGTCCACAGGGCGCGCAGCACGGCGTTGTCACCCGGCGGACGCGCGGCGAGCAGCGCAATAAGCCGGCTGTCGCAGGATGTCCGGGTGCGACATCTCTTGAGCGTCCTTGACCGGTTGGGCGGCTTCGCGAGCAGACGCGAGCTTGAGGTGAACGGCGTCATCAGCGGGTGGATCGATGTCGCCGCCGACTACCGGGTCATCGAGAGGGTGCGTCAGGGCTGGTACACAAAGCCGGGCGAGCATCCGGAGGTCGTCCGGGCGTGGCGGGCCGGGGGGCGGCTGACGTGCGTGAGCGCGACGGCCTTCCATGCCGGCCTCACGGGACCGACTCTGCTGCATGTCGAGGTCGCGGCAGGGGCGGCCAAGCTGCGCAACCCCGATCGAGCCCGGATGCGCCTGTCGCCGGGCGCGCCCGTCGTTGTGCACTGGACGCGGCATCCGGGTCCCGGTGATCGCCGCGCCGTCGCCGCCGACCACGCGGCAGCGATCGCCGGGCGATGCTACGCGGCGGTGTCCAGCGCGTCCGCATCGAGGATCGTGTAGCTGTAGCCCTGCTCGGCGAGGAAGCGCTGCCGGTTCTGGGCGAAGTCCTGATCGACGGTGTCGCGGGCGACGAGCGTGTAGAAGTTGGCGGGCAAGCCGCTCTCCTTTGGACGAAGCAGACGGCCGAGGCGCTGAGCCTCCTCCTGGCGCGAACCGAACGAACCGGAGACCTGGATCGCCACCGTCGCCTCGGGCAGATCCACCGAAAAGTTCGCCACCTTCGAGACGACGAGCACCTTCGTAATGCCCTCGCGGAACTCCTGGTAGAGCCGCTCGCGCTCGTCGATCGAGGTCGCACCGGTCAGTTTGGGCGCGTTGAGGGCCAGGGCGAGCTCGTCGATCTGGTCCAGGTATTGGCCGATGACGAGGATCCGCTCGCCAGCATGCTTGGCGACGAGCTCCTTCACCACGGCGAGCTTCGCGGGTGCGGTCGCGGCGAGGCGGTAGCGCTCGTCGTCGGCGGATGCCGCGTACTCCAGCCGCTCCTGCTGCGGCAGGTCGATCCGCACCTCGTAGCACGACGCCGGGGAGATGAAGCCCTGGGCCTCGATCTCCTTCCACGGGGCGTCGAAGCGCTTCGGACCGATGAGGGAGAAGACGTCTGACTCGCGTCCGTCCTCGCGCACGAGAGTGGCGGTCAGGCCGAGGCGGCGGCGCGCCTGCAGCTCGGCGGTGAGTTTGAACACCGGGGCCGGGAGTAGGTGCACCTCGTCGTAGACGATGAGACCCCAGTCCAGAGCATCCAGAAGCGCCAAGTGGGCGTACTCGCCCTTCCGCTTCGCGGTCAGGATCTGGTAGGTCGCGATCGTGACCGGCTTGACCTGTTTGACCTGGCCCGAGTACTCGCCGATCTCGTCCTCGGTGAGGCTGGTGCGCTTGAGCAGTTCCGAACGCCACTGCCGCGCCGAGACGGTGTTGGTGACGAGGATGAGCGTGGTCGTGTCCGCGCGGGCCATCGCCCCAGCGCCGACGAGCGTCTTGCCCGCGCCGCAGGGAAGCACGACGACACCCGAACCGCCGGCGAAGAAGTTGTCGATCGCCTGCTCCTGGTACGGGCGAAGCGCCCAGCCGTCCGCGCTGTTGAGCTCGATGTCGTGCGGGGTGCCGGGGGTGTAGCCGGCGTGATCCTCGGCGGGCCAGCCGAGCTTGAGCAGCTCCTGCTTGACCTGGCCGCGGGCCCAGGGGAGGAGCGTCCACTCGGTGGAACTGCGCCGCACGCCCAGGAACTGGCCGACCTTGGGGCTGCGGGTGATCTCGGCGAGCACCGCGGGATCCGTCGCCGTGATGATCAGTTCCCCCTCGGCATCCCGCTCGATGATGAGCCGCCCGTAGCGGCCGACCGTCTCGGTGATGTCGATCGACACCGACTGCGGCACCGGGAACTTCGCGTAGTCGTCGAGGGTCTTCAGCATCTGCTCGGCGGTGTGCCCGGCGGCCCGTGCGTTCCACAGTCCGAGCCGCGTGATGCGGTAGGTGTGCACGAACTCGGGGGCCCGCTCGAGCTCGGCGAAGACCGCCAACTCGTGCCGCGCCTCCCCGGCCTGAGGGTGCCCGACTTCGAGAAGCACGGTGCGGTCGCTTTGCACGATCAGGGGTCCGTTCACAACCTTCGAGCTTACGGCGCTGAGGGGAACGGTGCTGGCCACCTCGCTCAGGCTCCGCGCACCGCCGTGATGCTCGAGAGCGGCAGCGTCCGCTCGATGTCGGCGCGGCGATCGCGGGCTCGCAGGCGTCCGTTCATGAGGGCGGCCGGCTCGAGGTAGTACTCGACGTCCGTGCCGTCGGGGAGTCGCACATCGACGAAGACGGCCGCCTTGTTCTTGACGGCGGATTCGAGCTGCCGTGCCATCCAGGCCTGCCCGGTCTCCTCGGGCGTGGTGGTTGCGACCGCCCTCACGCGAGCGACCAGGATCGCGGCCGGATCGTCAGCCAGCGCGCCGCCCGCCCCGACACGGCGCTCGCGGCGCAGCTCGATGATCCGTCCCGTGGCGTCCTCAGCGACCACCGGATAGCGGGCGCCGGCGAGCGTCCAGTAGACGAGCGCGGAGTCGAAACGGCTGAGCAGGCGGTGCTCGCCGTCCGGCCGGAGGCTCAGCGACGACAGGTTCTGATCGACCGCGACCTGGCGCAGGACGCCCGAGTCGTCCGAGCGCACGTACGCGGCCATCCCGAACTCGCGCGCCTCGGCGGCGGGCGCGCCCGGGTCAAGCATCCCGACGCGCAGGGTGCCGAATCGCGCATCGGTGTCGCCCAGCAGGTATTCGAGGGGCTGCGGGATGCCGGTCAGCGAACTGCCGCGGAGGAACTCCCGGATGCCGTCCGCCGTCTCGCCGGCGATCATCGCGCGGGTCAGGCTGGCGGCCGTGACGCGGTAGGTGGACGCCAGGCCGCGCGCCTCGACATCCGCGAAGCCGCGCAGCCGGGCGTCGACCGCCGCCACCAGCGGGCCCGGCGCGATGACCGACAGATCGTGCTGCACGTACACCTGGGACACCTCGGGCGGGAACAGTTCGCCCATCGCCGCGGATGCCGCGCTCACCCCGTGCAGCAGCAGCTCGGCCCCGGGGGTGGAGGGCGTCGACCCCCCGGTGAGCCCGAGCAGCTCGGCCTCGCGCGCGACCGCGATGAGCCGCTCGCGGATCCAGTCGCCGCCCGCGGGGTAGAGCCAGCCGACGTACTCGCCGAGCCGCTCGCCCCAGACCGCGTGGGCGCGCTGGCGGAGCACCTCGAGCAGATCCTTGGGCAGCAGCTGCAGCCACGCGCCCGCGAGCGAGGCCCAGCGGTCGAGACGGGAGCCGTCGAGCCAGGCGACAGACGACTCGCTCGGGGTCCAGGTGCCGCTCTCGAGCACGGCGAGTCCCGCGCGGCGGGCGATGTCGAGCAGGAGGTCGATCTGGTCGCTGTCGACGCCGGTTGCGGCCGCGAGGCGGCGGGCGTCCGGCAGGGCCACCCCGCCGCGGGCGAGCTGGCGGGCCGACTCGTCGCCGAGCGCGAGCACGAGCTCGGTCACCGCGGTGAGCGTGCCGAATGCGCGGTCGCCCGCTCCCCGGTCGACGAAGCGGGCATCCGACTCGCTGACCGGCTCGAGAGCGGCGGGCGGCGTGCCGCGGAGCAGCTCGGTGCGCGACGGCAGGCCGAACGCCGGCCAGGCGGCCAACTGATCGACGACCGCGTCCCACGGGGCGAACCGGCCGGACTCCTCACCCAGCAACCCGGCCGTCACGGCGGCGGCGCTGCGGGCGGCGACCTCCTCGGGCGTCGAGTCGAGAGCTGCGGCGAGCTGCGCCGTGGTCGGTGCACCCGCGGTCGACGCGAGATCGCCGGCGACGGCGAGCAGGGCCAGGGTCGGGCGATCCAACCGCTGCAGGGCGGACTGCACGTTGCCACGGTCGAGCAGCGCCTCGGCCAGGTCGAAGAAGTCGCGGATGCCCTGCTGTCGGATGCCGCGATCCGTCACCAGCCGCGACAGGGCATAGTCGTCGAGCGCGCGCAGCCGAGCCGCGAGCGCGAGCGCGGATCCGCTACTCGCCGGCATCTCGCGCGAGGCGATTGCGCCGCACGGTGGTCATGATCATGAAGATGATGAGCGCGATCAGGGTGATCGGCAGCCCGACCAGCGGAAGCATCGCGACCGCCGGCCATGCCCCGTTCGTGAAGTCTGCGTTGGCAGCGCGACCGACGAAAACGGCCACGATCGCGATGATGGAGATGCCGCCGACAGATGCAACCGCGAACGCGATGATGCGTTCGGTACGATCGAGGGGCACCCGGGTGTTCTCTGCCACAGCACCAGGATAGGGCCCGCAACGACGGCCCGAAGCCCCGGCACCACAATGAGAGGTCCCCATGCCCACCGGCAAGGTCAAGTTCTACGACGAAGACAAAGGCTTCGGCTTCATCGCTGGCGATGATGGCCAAGAGGTCTTCCTACACGCCTCGGCGCTCCCCGCCGGCACGGTCGTGCGCGCGGGCAGCCGCCTCGAGTTCGGCATCGCCGACGGCAAGAAGGGCGCCCAGGCGCTCTCGGTCCGAGTGCTGGATGCTCCCCCCAGCCTCAGCAAGCTGACCCGTCGCTCCGCCGACGACATGGCGATCGTCGTCGAGGACCTAGTGAAGCTGCTCGACAGCATTGGCTCGGGCCTCCGTCGCGGCCGCTACCCCGACAAGACCCACGGCGGCAAGATCGCGGCGGTCCTGCGCAAGGTCGCCGACGATCTGGATGCGTAGCCCGGTGGTCGAGCCTGTCGTGACTCTGCCTGTCGACCCCCAGCTCGTCGACGTCGCGCTCGCCGGTCTCCACGAGATCACCGCACCGGCCACCGTGGGCGCGCTGATCTCGGAGTCGACCGACGACGCGGGCGTCAGCACCATCCTGTTCGCGTCCGCCATGCCCGGATACCCGGACTGGCACTGGACCGTAAGCCTGGCGACCCTGCCCGGGGAGCAGCCGACCGTGCTCGAAGCCGAGCTGATGCCTGGCGAGGGTGCCGTGCTCGCGCCGGACTGGGTGCCGTGGGCCGACCGGCTCGAGGACTACAAGGCCGCGCAGGCCGCGATCGCGGCGGGCGAGCTGGCCGCGGGAGATGCCGACGACGACGAGTCGGACGACGACGACGACTCCGACGACGAGTCGAACGACGACGGACTCGATGACGATGACGACGACGGACTCGACGATGACGACGACGACGACGATGACGACGACATCGATGACCACGGCGACGATCCCGACGACGGGATCGACTTCGAGTCCGACGAGGCCCTAGCGGCCGTGGCGGCGCCGATGGGTGTAGACGAGCAGGACGAGGCCGAGT
>JANXTR010000036.1 GCA_025352325.1 Microbacteriaceae bacterium
GAGGCGCGAGAGGAAGCAGCGATGGACGCACCCCTGGTCAACGGGCTCGTGATCGCCGGGAAATACCGGCTGGAGCGGCCGCTGGCGCGAGGCGGGATGGGCTCGGTGTGGGTGGCGAGGCACCTCGGTCTCGACCTGCCCGTCGCGATCAAATTCATGGACGTGGGCATGGCGTCCCTCGACGAATCGCGGGTCCGCTTCGAACGCGAGGCGAAGCTCAGCGCCCGCATCCGCAGCCCCCACGTCGTCGAGGTGCTGGACTACGGGACGGACCTCGGGCGCCCGTACATCGCGATGGAGCTGCTCGTGGGGGAGCACCTGGGGGACCGCCTGCGCCGCGAGGGCCGGCTCTGGCTCCCGGCCGCGGCGGCGATCATTCTCCAGGTCGCGAAGGCGCTGCGACGCGCCCACGAGGCCGGCGTCGTCCACCGCGATCTCAAGCCCGCGAACGTGTTCCTCTGCCGCGTCGACGACGACGACGAGCTCGTCAAGCTCCTCGATTTCGGCATCGCCAAGTCGGGCTGGGGCGACGACGGCGAGGTGACGAAGACCGGGGTCGTGCTCGGCTCGCCCAGCTACATGAGCCCCGAGCAGGTGCGCGGGATAAAATACATCGATCACCGCAGCGATCTCTGGTCGCTCGGCGTGCTGCTCTACCGCGCCGTCACGGGGCAGATGCCGTTTCAGGGCGAGTCCAACCTCGACGTGGCGCTGCGCATCGCGGGCGACGCGTGCCCGCTCGCGACGAGCCTCGCGCCGGAGCTGCCGCCGGAGATCGACGCGCTCTTCGCCCGCGCGCTCGCCCGCGATCGCGAGGAGCGCTTCCAGTCGGCGCGCGAGATGGCGACGGCGATCGCCAGCCTCACGGCGCAGGTCGATCGGGTGTCCGAGCCGCCCCTGTCGTCGCCGCCGTCGTCGCGGGTCTCGTTCGAGCCGGTCTCCGATCGCGCGCCGCCCTCGCTCCGGTTCTCGACCAGCGGGCAGCCCGCGCCCTCGAGCCTCTACCGCGCCGGCGTCGCGAGCGCGCGCTCCACCGAGCTGCGCGCGCTGCCCGGCGGAGGCGGCCGCTGCGACGAGACGCTGGCCGAGGGATCCGCGGTCTCGTCCCCCGCCCCGGGCCTCGCGCGCCGCAGCGGGACGATGCCCCGAGCCGCGGCCCCCCGCGCCGTCTCCACCTTGATCGACGAGGGCTTCGACGCGCTGCGCGCCGGCGATCGCGACGGCGCCGCGCGGTTCTGGCGCGCCGCGCTCGAGCTCGATCCCGAAAACCGCCTCGTGGTGCTCAACCTGCAAAAGCTCGCCGCGCTCGGCGACAAGAGCCTCGGCGTGGGCGAACGCCGCTGACTACGATCGGGCCGGCGCGGGGAGGATGCGCTCGGCGAGGATCTCCAGCCAGAAGGCCTCGACGTCGGAGAGCCGATCGGTGCGCCGCGCCGGCGGCAACCCCGCGAGCAGCGTGGTGCCGTAGCCGCGCGTGCGGATGCGTCGGTCGAGGATCGCCACGATTCCTCGGTCGGATCGCGATCGGATCAGCCGACCAAAACCCTGCTTCAGCGTGATCGCCGCCTCGGGCACGCTGTAGGCGACGAAGGGGTTCTGGCCCGCGGCCTCGAGCGCGGCGGAGCGCGCCGCGACCACCGGATCGCTCGGTACCGCGAAGGGGATCCGATCGATGATCACCAGGCGCAGCGCCTCGCCCGGCACGTCGACGCCCTCCCAGAAGCTCATCGTCGCCACCAGCACCGCGTTGCGATCGGCGCGGAAGCGCCGCAGCAGCATGAGCTTCGGCGCGTCGCCCTGCACCAGCGGCGGGAGCGGCGTCTTGCCGCGCAGCGCCGCGGCGATGGCGCGCATCGATCGGTTCGACGTGCAGAGCACGAACGCTCCGCCGCCGGTGATGGCGATGAGCTCGGCGGCGCGCGCCGCGGCGCTCGCGGGGAACGCGGGGTCGGCGACCTCGGGCAGATCGCGCGGCGTGTAGAGCAGCGTCGATCGGGCGTAATCGAAGGGCGAGAGCACCGTGAGCTCGTCGACGGGGACCTTGCCGGCCTCGTCGAGCCCCATGCGCGAGCGCAGGTACTTGAAGCCGCCTCCGCCCGTGAGCGTCGCGCTCGTGAGCACCACCGCGCCGACGCGCTCGAAGACCCGATCGCGAAAGAGCGCGCCGAGGTCGATCGGCGACGCGCCGACCGCGACCGATCGCGACCGCACCTCGACCCAGGTGACCTGGTTCTTCCCGGGATCGACGATGCGCGCGAGATCGTCGCGGACCTGCCCGGCGCGCTGCCCCGCGAGCTTGATCGCCTCTTGCTTGCCGTGGAGCTCGGCGTACGCCGCGAGGGCCTCGAGGTTGGTATCAAGGGCGTGATAGGCCGCGAGCAGGTCGCCCGACCACACCTCGCGCGAGAGCGTGACGCGATCGGCCGTCGTCCCCGCGAGCCTCGCCAGGTGATCGAAGAAGGTGTCCGCCGCGACGTGCACCACCGCCGAGAGCTTGGTCGCCTCGCCGCGCGCGAGGAGCTTGTCGGCGAGGCCCGCGGCGACGAAGGCCCGATCGGCGTCGCGCAGCATCGACTCGATCCGCGCGCCCGAGACGCGCACGCCGAAGAAATCGGTGGCCACGTGCTCGAGCTCGTGGGCCTCGTCGAAGATCACCGCGTCGTACGGCGGGAGCGCGCCCGCGACGGCGAACCCCCGCTTTTCTGCGGCGATCTTCACGGCGAGATCGGCGAAGAAGAGCGCGTGGTTCACCACCACGATCCGCGCTTGCTCCATGTCGCGCCGCATCTTCGTCACGAAGCACTCGGCGTGGTAGGTGCAGCCCTGGCCGATGCGCGTCTCGCTCGACGACGAGACCTCGCGCCAGAGCGGATCGCCCTCGGGCAGCGTCGGGAGCTCGGCCACGTCGCCGGTCTCGGTCTCGCGGACCCAGGCCTCGAGCAGCGGGAGCGATCGCCGGATCGTCGCGTCGCCCGTGGCCGCCGCGCTCGCGCGGAGCTCGTTGTAGCGGCGAAGGCAGAGGTAATTGCCGAGCCCCTTGCCGAGCGCGGCCTCGATGCCGAGCCCGAGGTGCTCGTGCACGAGCGGCAGATCCTTGGTGAAGATCTGCTCTTCGAGGGCCTTGGTCGCGGTCGAGATGATCACCTTGCGGCCGCTCAGGATCGCGGGGACGAGGTACGCGAGCGTCTTGCCCGTGCCCGTCCCGGCCTCGCAGAGCAGCGTGCGATCTTCGAGCAGCGAGCGCTCCACGGCGTCGGCCATCAGGAGCTGGCCCTCGCGATCTTCGTAGCCGGGGAACGCTCGCTCGAGCGGTCCGCCGGGGCCGAGGAGCCGCCGCGATGCGCCGGGCAATCCAGGGCCGCTCACGCCAGCTCCTGCATCTACCGGGGGACCGCCTTGTCGAAGGCGACCGCGCGGCGCACCTCGTCGATCGCGGCCGCGAGATCGGCCACGGGCTTCTCGAGCGAGAGCTCGCACCACGTGTCGAGGACGCGCGCCGGATCGCCGGGATCGGCCACGGTGTGGAGCTGCGCCGCCTTCTCGTGATAGCCGACGGCGACAGCGTTCGCCGCGACGGCCCGCGCCCGCGCGAAGAGCTGTGCCTCGTCTTCGCCGGGAAAGTCGCTCGATTGCGCCCGAACGACGACGCCGACGGCCATCGCGGCGCCGGAGCGGATGAACGCGCCGGCGTCCATCATCAGGTTCTCGCGCACGCGATCGGCCAGGTGCACGACCTCACCGCGGGCGCGGTACACCTCGAGGCCGGCGGCGACGACCGCCTTCTTCGTCTCCGCTACCGTGGTCACGAGGCCCGCTCGGGCGTCCGGCTCCGAGGCTCGATTCATCGGAGATCCGGGCGCTCGAAGTCGAGCTCGAGGCCCGCGTCGTCGATGGTCTCGGCGGCCGCGGCGGCGTGCGGGGGCGGCGCGATGTCGGAGATCCGGCTCTCGCGCTCGATGACGAGCCCCTCGGGGAGCGGCTCGAAGAACTCGAGCCCGACGATCGTCCCGTCGGGCTCGGGCGAGGTCCACACGACGCGGACGCCGCGGTGGACGGAGTCGTCGCCGACGCGGACCCGGATCTCGGATCCCACGTCGATGTGCTCGTCCTCGACGATCGCGCGGAGCCCGGTGCGGCTCATGTTCAGCGCCCAGCCCGGGATCTCCCGCTCGCCGCGGAAGAACGCGACGCGGACGCTGACGTTGTGGCGCGCGCCCCCCACCCGCCGGGTCGGCTTGATCCCGGCGGTGGGAGTGGGGATCGGGGTCCCCTGCTGAGCGGTGAGGTTGCGACGATTCACAAAGGCTGGCCGGACGATAGCACGTCCCGGTCAGTGGCCGAGGTTGGGTGCGTGCCCGGAGCTCCCGTCGTCGGGCTCGGTGTACCAGGAGCACGGCTCGAGAATGTTGAGCCGCTCACGCGGGAGGCCCATGCCCTTGTCGGCGAAGAACAGATCGTTCTCTTCGAGCCGCGCCCGGATGGTCGCCACGAAGAGGATCGGATCGGCCGACTTGGTGTAGCCCAGCTGGACGATCGAGCCCTTCGGCCACTTGCCGCGGCCCTCGTCGAACGTGAGCTCCTGGCGCAGCGTGTAGAAGCCTTCGGTCGGCACCTTCTCGAGCTGCTCCACCCAGCTCGGGTTGCGGATGTTCTCGATCGCCGGCCCGTGAAAGTGCCAGCGGTTCTGGATGTTGTGATCGGGGGCGAGCACGCTCGGCAGCGGGCCGTTGTCCGAGTGGTTGTGGAAGTAGACGAGACAGCCGGCAGGGATGCGGTCCTCCTGGCCGGGGTACGCCTTGGGGGTCCGGTACAGCCCGCAGTCGGGCACGCGATTCTTCGGGGTTGCCATGGGCGCAATCGGATAACCACGCCACGCGCCGCCGTAAAGGACGGCCTCGTCGGAGCGCTGCATTCGAGGGCCTCCTCCGCGCGCTGGGAACCCATGGGTATCCGGGCGGGGTCGTGCTATGCCGCGCCGGCTCCGGTCAACGTGTCGTCGCCTCTCGGGGTCGGCTGGCCGGGCATCCACCTCGTCGGAGCACTCGTGAACAAGCTCAATTCAATCCTCGGCGGAGCGGTAGTGATCGCGATCGGCGTCGTGTTCATCGTCCAGTTCCGACCCGCGAGCGGCCAGCAGAAGGTCGACGCCGGCCCCAAGTGCGTGGCCGAGGTCAAGGGTAGCTGCATCGACAGCAACTACTTCTTCGCGGCTCAGCGGCTGATCTCGTACGCCGGCATCGACGGCGCGCGCCAGAAGTCGATGGGCTTCCGCAAGCAGGTGGCCGAGGGGTTGATCGAGCAGTGGGCCCTGAACCAGGACGCCAAGCGCCTCGGCGTCATGGTCTCCGACGACGACGTCAGCGCCGAGATCGCCGGCGGGCGCGCGCACATTTCGCTCCCCGCCGACAAGGCCCGCGAGATGGGCTACCCGCTCCACATCGGCGACGATCAGGTGAGCCCGCTCCTCGTGAAGGACCGGAAGACCAAGCGCTTCGACGCCAAGGTCGCCGAGAAAGACATCCGCACCCGCACCCGCCTCAGCCCGGCCGAGTTCCGCGAGTACCAGAAGCAAGAGCTCACCGCGGCGCGCATGCGCGACATCATCAAGCAGCGCGTCCGCGTCGGCGAGAGCGAGGCGTTCGAGCAGTTCTCGCGCGAGAAGGCCACCGTCACGCTCGACTTCGCCCGCCTCGATCGCCGCTTCTACGCCGACCTCGTGCTCGACACGTCGCCGAAGGCCGTCGAGACCTGGGCCGCGCAGAACAAGGAAGAGCTCGACAAGGTCTGGGAGGGCCGCAAGGCGCAGTTCCTCCCCGAGTGCCGCGTCACGCGCCACGTGCTCGTGAAGATCAGCGAGACCGCGAGCGACGCCGAGAAGGACGAGGCCAAGAAGAAGGCCGAGCGCCTGCTCGAGCGCATCAACAAGGGCGAAGACTTCGCCGACGTCGCGCGCAAGACGAGCGACGACAGCAGCGCCAGCCGCGGCGGCGACCTCGGCTGCGTGCAGAAGGGCAAGATGGTCAAGCCCTTCGAGGACGCGCTGATGGCCCTCGGCGAGGGCAAGGTAAGCGGCGTCGTCCAGAGCGAGTTCGGCTTCCACATCATCAAGGTCGAGAAGATCGCCAAGGACGCCGACGCCGAGAAGCTCGGGCGCCAGCAGACGAACACCGACATGTACCTGCAGCACGAGTCCGAGCGCCTCGCGAGCGAGGGCGCGAAGAAGATCCTCGAGGCCGTGCGCGGCGGGAAATCGCTGAAGGACGCGCTCCAGGCGCACCTCGACGAGGTCCTCCCGAAGACGGAGGCGCCCGCCAAGAAGGACGACAAGGCGGCCAAGAAGGACGACAAGAAGGCGAAGAAGGACGAGAAAAAGGACGAGGCGCCGAGCGACGACAAGCCCGCGGTGACGGCCGAGAACCACCCCGCGCGCCCCACGATCGAGGCGACGATGCCCTTCAACTCGAGCGGCGATCCGATCCAGGGCGTGCGCGCCGGGACCGAGGTCGCGCACATCGCCTTCGGCCTCGAGAAGCCCGGCGCGGTGCCCAACGACATCCTCCCGCTCGACACCGGCTACGCCGTGATCCAGCTCAAGGAGAAGGCCCCCGCCTCGAAAGAAGAGTGGGAGAAGAACCGCGAGTTCTACGTGAGCTCGATGCGCGCCGCGAAGCAGAACGACGCCCTCATCGCCTACATCAAGAAGCTCCGCAGCCAGGTCGTCGGCGAGCCGAAGTTCCCCGAGCCCTCCATGCTCGTCGACCCCACCAGCAAGGACGACGCGCCGAGCAACGCCGACAACGAGGAGCAGTGAGCGCCGAGGCGCCGATGCTCGAGCACCACGACGTCACCCTCGCGAACGGGCTCAAGCTCGTGCTCGTGCCGCAGCCCAGCGTGCATCGGGCGGTGGCGTCGCTCTACCTCCGCACCGGCTCCCGCTTCGAAACGCCTGAAAACAACGGCATTTCTCACTTCCTCGAGCACATGGTGTTCCGCGGGACGAAGAGCGTCCCCTCGGCCCACGAGCAGTCCCTCGCCTTCGAACGCCTCGGCGGCACGCTCTACGCGGCGACGCACGTCGACCACGGCGTGATGTCCGTCGCGGTACCGCCCTCGAACTTCGAGCGCGTGCTCCCGCTGCTGGGCGAGGTCACCACCTCGCCGCTGTTCACCGAGATCGAGATCGAGCGCGGCATCGTCCGCGAGGAGATCCTCGAAGACCTCGACGACGAGGGCCGCGACGTCGATCCCGACAACATCTCGCGCGCGCTGATCTACGACAAGCACCCGCTCGGCTTCACCATCACCGGCGCCATCGCCGCCCTCGCCGGCTTCGACGAGGCCGCGCTCCGCGCCCACCACGCGCGCCACTACAGCGGCGAGAACGCCGTGCTCTGCGTCGCCGGCCGCATCGGCGATCTCGACCGCATCACCGCCATCGTCGAGCGCAGCTTCGGCGCGATGCCGCGGGGCGCGCGCGTCCCGGTCGTGGCCCCGCCGAACACGCAGAAGAAGCCGCGCTTCCGCTCCGTCGAGAACCAGTCGAGCCAGACCGATCTGCGCCTCGCCTTCCGCGCCCCGAGCGAGCGCGATCCGCGCGAGCCCGCCGTGGAGATGCTCCTCCGCGTCCTCGACGACGGCATGTCGACGCGCCTCTACGAGCGCATCTGCGACCGCCTCGGCCTCTGCTACGACGTCTCGGGGATGTTCGAGTGCTACGAGGACGACGGCGTCGTCGACGTCGCCGCGGGCGCGCAGCACGAGCGCGTCGCCCAGGTCACGCGCGAGATCTTCTCGCTCTTCCACGACCTCGCCGAGCACGGCCCGCGCGAGGACGAGCTGCAGAAGGCGCGCGATCGCCACCTGTGGTCGATCGAGGCGATGCAGGACGACGCGGAGGGAGTCGCCGGCTTCTTCGGCCTCGCCGCGCTCGCCGACATCGCGCGCACGCCCATGGCGCGCCACGAAGAGATGATGGCCGTCACGGCGGCGGACGTGCGCGACGCCGCGCAGACGGTCTTCCGGCCCGAGCGCCTCAGCGTCGTGGCCGTCGGCCTGCTCAGCGAGGCCGAAGAGCGCCGCCTCGAAAAGGCCATCAAGGCCTTCTGATCGCCGCCGCGCGCGGACCCCGCCGCGGCGCCCCTCCCTCCGCGCTCCCGGCGAAGAACGCGGAATCTCGCGCCAAAAAGTACTTGTTGCATTCATCCAGATGAATGCATATAACTCCTCTGTGCCCCCCGACGAAGAGCCGATGATCGGAAGCGCCCCGCCCGCGGCGGCCGCCGCGTCCGCGCGCTGGGAGCTCTACCGCCTCCTCGCCGATCCGGTGCGCCCGCGGCTCCTCGCGCTCGTGTCCGTCGAAGAGCTCGGCGTCGGCGAGCTCGCGGATCTCCTCCGCGAAGGCCAGCCGAAGATCTCGCGCCACGCCTCGGCGCTGCGCGAAGCGGGGATCGTCGCCGGCCGCAAGCAGGGCACGTGGACGCTGCTCCGGCTCGCCCCCGGCGCCGGCGAAGACGCCGTGGTCGCCGACGCGGTCGCGGCGGGCCTCGCGTCGTGCCGCGCCGACGGCACCCTCGCCCGCGTCGACGAGGTGATCGCGGCGCGCGACGAGGCCACGCGCGAGTTCTTCGCGCGCGGCGGGCGGCCCGTGAAGTCCGGCCCGCCGCACGAGCTCGGCGCCTACCTCGCGGCGCTCGCCCCGCTGCTCCCGTACCGCCGCGTCGCGGTCGACGTTGGCACCGGCGACGGCCCGCTGCTCGAGGTGCTGGCCCCGGTCTTCGAGAAGGTCCTCGCCGTCGATCGCGAAGAGGCGCAGCTCGCCCTCGCGGCCGAGCGCGTGCGCCGCCGCGAGCTCACCAACGTCACCCTCGTGCGCAGCGAGATCGACGGGCCCGAGCTCCAGGCCGCGCTCCACGAGGCGCTCCAGCATCACCGCGCCCGCGGCGCCGACGTCGTCTTCGCCTCGCGCGTCCTCCACCACGCGCCGGTCCCCGCGCGCGCCCTCCGCGCCCTCGTCGATCTCGCGCGCCCGCCCGTGGGCGACGCGCCCGGCGGCGCGGTCTGCATCCTCGACTACGAGGCCCACGACGATCAGGCCCTGCGCGAGCAGCAGGCCGATCTGTGGCTCGGGTTCGAGCCGCGCGAGCTCAAGCGCCTCGCCCGCCAGGCGGGGCTCGTCGATGTGACATGGCAGCGCCTCCCGGCCGCCTGGCAGGGCGAAGGCCCGGATCGCCATCTGGCCTGGCAGCTGCTCGTTGGGAAACGCGGAACCGGGTGATCGTTCGAGTCGAACGATCCCCTCGAAACAGGAAGAGAAAATCATGAGCGCGAAGGATCAGAACTACAAAGTCGCCGACATGAAGCTCGCGGACTGGGGTCGCAAGGAGATCCGCATCGCCGAGAAGGAGATGCCGGGGCTCATGGCCCTCCGCGCGGAGTACGGCGCGACCAAGCCGCTCAAGGGCGCGCGCATCGCCGGCTGCCTCCACATGACGATCCAGACCGCCGTGCTGATCGAGACGCTCACCGCGCTCGGCGCCGACGTCACCTGGACGAGCTGCAACATCTATTCGACGCAGGATCACGCGGCCGCCGCCATCGCCGCCGCGGGCATCCCGGTCTTCGCCTGGAAGGGCGAGACGCTCGAGGAGTACGACTGGTGCCTCGATCAGCAGCTCAACGCCTTCCCGGGCGGCAAGCCCCCGAACATGATCCTCGACGACGGCGGCGATCTCACGGTGTGGATCCACGAGAAGCACCCGCAGATGTTCGCCGGCGAAGACGCCATCCGCGGCATCTCCGAGGAGACGACGACGGGCGTGCACCGCCTCTACGAGATGTTCCAGAAGGGCACCCTCAAGGTCCCCGCGATGAACGTCAACGACTCGGTCACCAAGTCGAAGTTCGACAACAAGTACGGCATCCGCCACTCCCTGCCCGACGGCTTGAACCGCGCCACCGACGTGCTCATCGGCGGCAAGGTGGCGTTCGTGGCCGGGTACGGGGATGTCGGCAAGGGCTCGGCCGAGGCCCTCCGCGGCCAGGGCGCGCGCGTCATCGTGAGCGAGATCGACCCGATCAACGCCCTGCAGGCGGCCATGGATGGTTACCAGGTCGCCCGTATGGAGACCGTCCTCGACCAGATCGACATCCTGGTGTCGACGACCGGCAACAAGGACGTCATCACCCTCGACCACCTGCTCGGTCTCAAGCACCTCGCGGTCGTCGCGAACGTCGGCCACTTCGACAACGAGATCGACATGGCCGGGCTCGAGAGCCTTCCGGGCGCCGAGAAGGTCGAGATCAAGCCGCAGGTGCACGAGTGGCGCCTGCCGACCGGCCGCAGCATCCTGGTCCTCAGCGAGGGCCGACTGATGAACCTCGGCAACGCGACCGGGCACCCGTCGTTCGTGATGAGCAACTCGTTCACCAACCAGGTGCTCGCGCAGCTTGAGCTCTTCGTGAACCTCGCGGCCTACCCGATCGGCGTGTACGTGCTGCCGAAGAAGCTCGACGAGAAGGTCGCGCGCCTGCACCTCGACGCCCTCGGCGTGGAGCTCACCGAGCTCACACCGGAGCAGGCGAGCTACATCGGCGTGCCGGTGGACGGGCCGTACAAGCCCGATCACTACCGCTACTAGGCGCTCGCGGGGGCCTCCCGCGACTTCTTCTGCGACTTTCTCGACCCCGGGTGTATCGCCGGGGGTCTTGCCGAGCTCCTCGGGGCATGCTGACCCCTCGGAACCGCCCGCTCATCTCGGCCCCGGTCGATCAGCCCCGGTCGGGGAACCCGTGCGGCACGCCGCGTAACGCGGGCTCGAGGGTTTGCAGGCGCCGGGCGGCACCGGCGAGTGCCTCGGCCTCGCGTCCCCGCCGGACGACCGTGATACCCGCCAGGAACAGCTCGGACGCGACCGGCGGCACGGGAGACACGAAGACCGCGGCGTCCCGGGCGAGTGCGGTCGCCTGCGCCGCCCGACGGGCCGGGTCGAGCTGCGGCGCCTGGGCGAGGAACTGCGCGATCCGGCGGGAAAGGCCGTTCGGCATGCGCGCCACGTCGGCGATGGTCGCCCACCCGGCGAGTTCGAGCGGCATCCCGAAGACCGGCGGAGGCACCTTCCCGACCCGCTCGTACTGGCTGTACGTGCCGGCGATCAGGTCGCCGAGCCGCTTGGAGCGCGGGCTCAGCAGCCCGACGATGAGGGCGGTGCCGCCGAGGGTGCCGAAGATCTCCAGCATGCCGGTCAGCGAGCGGATCAGCGCGTGTCGGAGTCCGATCGCTCCGCCGTCGTCACGCACGATTCGAGACCCCACCGCCAGCCGACCCAGTGACTTGCCCCTGCTGAGCAGCTCGACGGCGGCCGGCGCGATGATCAGGGAGCCCACCAGCGCGAGGACAGCGACGATCCCGTACACGGCATCCTCGCTGCGGGCCTGGGCGGCGATGATGAAGAAGAGCACCAGGACCAGGACGAAGGCTCCGCCGTAGACGAGGAAGTCGATCGCCGCGCCCGCGCCCCTCAGCACGATGCTGGTGGGGCGCAGATCGAGGGCGACGGCCTCGCCGGTGAGCAGGGAGTCCGGAACGAGCTCATGGAGCTCGTCGTCCGCCCAGTTCGCACCCCCGGACGGCCGCACCATGTCGGTATCATCGCAGCATATGGACCTCGACGCCTACTCGGCCGCGCACGCCGCGGAGTGGGATCGCCTCGCGCGGGTCTCGGCGTCCGCCCCACGCGATGGGGTGGTGTCCGACGAGTTGGTCGACCTCTACCAGTCCGGCTCGACCCAGCTCTCGACGATCGCCACGACCGTCGGCGAGTCGGTGCAGGGCGATCGACTCTCGCTCGCCCTCTCGCGGGCGCGATTGCGGTTCACCGGGGCTCCCGCGAACCCGCTGCGGCAGCTGACCGTGTTCTTCTTGCTGCAGCTGCCCGCAGCGCTGTACCGGGTGCGCTGGTTGACCCTCGTGATGGCGGGCGTCACCGCCGTGATCGCCGTCATCTACTTCCAGTGGATCTCGACGCATCCCGAGGTCATGGCGTCGCTCGGCCCGCGGAGCGCCCTGAAGGAGTACGCGGAGAAGGATTTCGTCTCGTACTACTCCGACAACTCGACGACCGGCTTCGCGGCAAAGGTCTGGACGCATAACGCTCTCATCGCCGCCGAGTGTGTGATCTTCGGGATCATCGGGGTCTGGGTCCCCTTCGTCATCTTCCAGAACGCGGAGGGCCTCGGAAAGTCGGCGGCGATCATGAACGAGTTCGGGCGACTTTCCGACTTCTTCCTCTACATCGCCCCGCACGGCCAGCTCGAGCTGTACTCGGTGTTCACCGCGGCCGCGGCCGGGATGTTGATCTTCTGGTCGTGGATTGCCCCGGGCGCGCGCACCCGGCGACAGGCGCTCGCCGAGGACGGCCGCGCCTTCTTCTGCATCGTGGTCGGGCTCGTGCTGTCGCTGCTCTGCTCCGGCATCATCGAGGGCGTCGTGACGCGGCAGCCGTGGCCCTGGCCGGTCAAGATCGGAATCGGCACCATCGCCCTGGCCGCGTTCCTGGTCTACCAGTGGGGTGTCGGCCGACGAGCGTGGCGGCTCGGCCAGACCGGCGACCTCAGCGAGGCGGAGACGGGCGCGCGCCAGATCATCTCGGCCTGAGCTGATGCCGGTCCACCGCGCGCGGATGAGAGGGCTCTCAACTCGTGCGCCAGCCGTTCTCATCGGGAATCGGCAGATTGGTTCCCGGTCATCCAGGTCGGATGCCGACGGGAGTTGCACGATGAACCGGATTCGGATCCTCGCCGGTGGCGCGGTTCTCGCGTTCCTCGTCCTGTGCGGCAGCACGGTCGCGAACGCGCTCATCACCACCCCGGTCAGCCAGGTGCTGCAGATCGCCGGTGTGTCGATCACCTCGAGCGCGACGCCCAGTTCGATTCCGACCGCCGACTCTGCGGCCGCGCCCAGCGCATCGGCCAGCACCGCTCCCGGAGTGGATCCGGGCGTGACCGTCGTGACGCCCGCGGATCCGACCAAGATCGGTCAGAGCGCCGCCAAGCACAGCTCGGCCGACTCGAGCGACGTTCCGAGCCAGGATCCGAGCGACGCCGCGACCGCCGACCCGAGCGATAGCAGGGGCGCGCAGGGCAGCCATCATCACCACCACCACCACCACCACTCGACGGGCACTCCCGTCTCCCGGGACCCAGATTCGACCGGGGCCCCCACAGACTCGAGCGACTCCACCTGGAGCGGCTCGCACAACGGCACCGGCGGCGCATGGCGTCACGGTGGCGGTACCGGAGGAACCGGCGACGGTTCCGGTGATGGCGGCATGGGGACGGGCCAGAACTGAGAACCGATCTGCGGGATCCACCGCATGATCGAACGGGGCCGGGCGTGCTGAAAGCGTCCGACCCCGTTCGTTACTCCCTGTTCGTCGTCACGTGACCAGCGGCGGCGGGGTCGTGAGCCGGTAGCCCATTCCCCGCACGGTCGCGAGGCGTTCGGGCCCGATCTTGCGGCGCAGGTAGCGCACGTAGACGTCGACCACGTTCGAGCCGGGATCGAAGTCGAAGCCCCACACCCGGCTCAGCAGCTGCTCGCGGCTGAGCACCTGCTCCGGGCTGCGCAGGAACTCCTCAGCCAGCGCGAACTCGCGCGCCGAGAGGTCCACGGCCACCCCCGCCACCGAGATGCGGCGCGTGCGCAGGTCGAGCTCGAGGTCGCCGTGCCGCAGGGCGGGCAGCAGAACCGAAATCGGGCCGGTCCGGGAATCCGCGTCGGTCAACCGGGCTCGGATGCGGGCCAGCAGCTCGTCGAATCGGAACGGCTTCGAGACGTAGTCGTTGGCGCCTCCCTCGAAGCCGGCGACGGTGTCGGCCGCGGAATCCCGGGCCGTGAGGATGATCACCGGCATGCTCGACCCCTGATCGCGCAAGCGCTTGAGCACGTCGAGGCCGTCCAGTGCCGGCAGTCCCAGGTCGAGCAGCAGCAGGTCGTAGAAGCCCGTGAGGGCCGCGTTGAGGGCCGCGGGGCCGTCCGTCGCGGTGGTCACCCCGAATCCAGCCGCGCCGAGACCCTTCTCGAGGAACGACGCGATCCGCTGCTCGTCCTCAGCGATCAGAATGCTGGGCATGGGCGACCTCCCGCACGCGCTGGTGGGCGGGGGGCGCAGGGGCGGGGGGCGCGGTTCTGGAGGGCGCAGAGGCCGCCTCCGCGGGGGCCGGCTGCGCAGGTGCGGGCCGCACGGAAGGCACGGGCACGCTCGACACGGCGCGACTGCCGCGCCCCGCACGCAGCGCAGGACCGGTATGGTTCGCCGGAGCCGTCGGGGCGGGTGGCTCCGTGCCGAGCGGCAGTTCGATCAGCACCCAGGCGCCTCCGTCGACGGCGTTCTCCGCGCGGGCACGGCCGCCGTGGCGGGCGGCGATCGCGGCCACGATCGACAGACCCAGCCCCGAACCCTCGACGCCGCGGCCCACCTGCACGCGCGCGAAGCGCTCGAAGATGCGGCCGAGGTGATCCTCGGGGATGCCTCTGCCGTGGTCGCGTACCCACAGCCCGACCGTGCGAGTGCCGGGCCGGATCGCGCTGCCAAGCTCGATCGTCGATCCCGCCGGCGAGTATTTGACCGCGTTCTCGGCGAGTTGCAGCCAGGCCTGCGTCACGCGGACAGGATCGAGGCGCGCCGAGTCCTCGGCGCGGGAGACCAGCGTCCACTCGCGGTCGGGGGCCAGCGCCTGCGCCTTCGCCAGCACGGAGTCCGCGAGATCGCCGAGCTCGACGTCGGCGATCCGCAGGAAGCCCGGCGCGTTGGTCTTCGCGAGGAGGGCGATGTCGTCGACGAGCACGCGCATCCTGTCCAGCTCGTCGAGGGAGAGATCGCGGGTCGCCGCCACCTCGTCGACGTCGTGGGGATCGAGCAGTTCGAGATGGCCCCGCACGATCGTGATGGGGGTGCGCAGCTCGTGACCGACGTCATCGAGTAGCCGTCTCTGGGCGCCGAACGACAGCTCCAGGCGATCGAGCATCGCGTTGAACGTGGTGGCCAGCACCGAGACGTCGTCGTTGCCGGTCACGGGGATCCGTTCGGAGAGCGCGTTCTGCGACGCGGACGACGCGGCCTGCTGCAGCAGACGGATCGGACGCAGCAGACGCCCGGCCACGAACCATCCCACCAGCCCCATCACCACCAGGGCGCCCAGGGCGATGACGGCGTAGCTCGTGAAGGCCTGCGACACCTCCGCGACCTCGGTGTCGATGTTGTACGCCGAGACATAGAGCCCGGTGTGCGAATCGTTCTTGATCGCGACCGGGATGATCACGTAGCGCAACGTTCCCCATTTGGCATCGGTGGTGCCGCGCACGGCATGGTCGGGATTCGCCTCGCGAAGAACGGTCGCGACGAAGGCCGGATCGCTGTCCAAACGGTAGGGGATGTTCGACGACGGCACGTAGGTCGGCTGGTCGTCGAGGAAGCCGAGGGTGCTCTCGTTGTGGTCCGGGAGCACGCGCTTCATGGCCTCGCTGAGGAAGCCGTCGACGGTCGTCGGCGCGGGGGAGTCGCTCGAGCCGTCGGCGATCGACTGCAGCCCCTCGACGGTCAGTTCGAGCCGGGTGTCGACGCTGGCCAGCACGCGTTCACGCTGGATCAGGTAGGTGGCGACGCCCGCGACCGTCATCCCCAAGGCGCAGGCGAGCATGATCGAGGTCAGGATGCGGAAGCGCGCCGAGCGCAGCACCCGGATCATCCCGCGCCTGGCCATGGCACACACAGTAGCGCGGGCACACAAAAGCGCGGGCGGCGTCCGCGCCGATGGTGCAGATCTTTCGTGAATGATTCATAAGAACGAGTCATTGATGATAAAATCATGGGATGGATGCTGAGGCGATCGGGTGGCGAGTGCGGCGAGCTGGTCTCCGCGTGACGGCCTCGCGAGTCGCGGTACTTGACGCCGTCGATCGGCTGCCGCATGCGGCGGCGGACACGATCGCGGTGTCGCTGCGTTCCAGCCATCCCTCTCTCACGCCGCCGTCCGTGCACAAGATCCTGGGCGACCTCACGTCCGCAGGGCTGGTGCGCAGGATCGAGCCCGCCCGTTCCGCTGCGCGATTCGAGACGAGAGTCGGCGACAACCACCACCATCTCGTCTGTCGGTCGTGCAGCCTGGTGGAGGACGTCGCGTGCGTCATCGGAGAAGCTCCGTGCTTGTACCCGTCGGACGACGCGGGGTTCGAGGTCGAGGGCGCCGAAGTGACCTTCTGGGGACTCTGCCGGGATTGCCGCACGACTCGACCCACCGAACTCGCATCGTGACGGGCGATCCGCCGGTTGCCTCATCCACATCCATCAGAAGGAGAGAAATGTCCCCCGACTTCACCACGACTCAGAGCGGAGCTCCGCTCGCGAGCGACGCCCACTCGCTCACGACCGGTCCGGATGGCATCACCGCGTTGCACGACCATGCGCTCGTCGAGAAGCTAGCGTCGTTCAACCGCGAGCGGGTGCCGGAGCGCAATCCTCACGCCAAGGGTGGCGGAGCGTTCGGCGAGTTCGTCGTCACGGAAGACGTCTCGCGTTTCACCCGTGCCGCGGTCTTCCAGCCCGGCGCCATGAGCGAGGTCATCCAGCGGTTCTCGTCCGTCGCCGGCGAGCAGGGGTCCCCGGATACCTGGCGCGATGTGCGCGGCTTCTCGCTGCGCTTTTACACGACCGAGGGCAACTACGACATCGTCGGCAACAACACCCCGGTGTTCTTCATCCGCGACGCGATGAAGTTCCCCGACTTCATCCACTCGCAGAAGCGGCTCGGCGGATCGGGCCTGCGCGACGCCGACATGCAGTGGGACTTCTGGACCCTGTCGCCCGAGTCGGCTCACCAGGTCACCTACCTGATGGGTGATCGCGGTCTGTCGAAGTCGTGGCGCCACCTCAACGGCTACGGATCGCACACGTACCAGTGGATCAACGCGGCAGGCGAGCGCTTCTGGGTCCAGTACCACTTCCATAGCCGCCAGGGCGTCGAGCGCCTCGACGCCGCGGACGCCGAGCATCTGGCTGGAAGCGACACCGACTTCTACCGCCGCGACCTCTACGACGCGATCGAGCGCGGTGAGGCTCCGATCTGGGACGTTTTCGTGCAGATCATGCCGTACGAGGATGCCAAGACGTATCGCTTCAACCCCTTCGACATTACGAAGGTGTGGCCTCACGCCGACTACCCGCTGATCAAGGTCGGTCACTACACGCTCAACCGCAATCCGCAGAACTTCTTCGCCGAGATCGAGCAGGCCGCCTTCTCGCCGGCGAATCTGGTTCCCGGAATCGGGATCAGCCCGGACAAGATGTTGATGGCGCGCGTGTTCTCCTACTCAGACGCACAGCGTTACCGCATCGGAACCAACTACAACCAGCTCCCCGTGAACCAGCCGCACGCCACCGAGGCGCGCAACTACCAGCACGAGGGCAGCATGCGGTACGAGTTCAGCGACGCGACCGCTCGGGTCTACACCCCGAACTCGTACGGCGGACCGGAAGCCGAGCCCGCGCGCACGGCGGAGGGCAGCTGGGAGACCGACGGCCTCCTAATGCACGCCGCCCAGACACTGCACAGCGAGGACGACGACTTCGGCCAGGCGGGCACCCTCTACCGCGAGGTCTTCGACGATGCGGCCAAGGAGCGGCTGCTGGAGGTCCTCGTCGGCCAGTACGGTGCCCTCACGGTGGACCGCATCAAGGAGCGCTTCGTCTGGTACTGGACCCAGGTCGACGACGGGCTCGGCTGGTCCATCGCCTCAGCCGTCGGCGCCCCGGTCGGCGCTCCAGTCGCCTAGACCCGGAAATCGCACGAGCGCCCGCCCCGAATGGGACGGGCGCTCTGCTGTCCAAGGGTGCTCAGCGAGTGCGGCCGAACAGCGGCTTCCAGCTGTAGCCCGCGATGAGAGCGCCCGCCACCGGGGCCAGGATGAACACCCAGAGCTGGCCGAGCGTCTCCGGACCCGCGAAGATGGCGGGGGCGATGGAACGGGCCGGGTTCAGCGAGGTGTTGCTGATCGGGATCGTCACCAGGTGCAGCAGGGTCAGTGCGAGGCCGATCGCCAGCGGAGCGAAACCGGCCGTGACGTGGGCATTCGGGGCGGTGACTCCGAGAATGATCCAGAGGAACACGCAGGTGGCGACCACTTCGGTGATGATGACGGCGACCAGGCCGAAGCCGCTTGGCGAGTGGTTGCCGTAGCCGTTGGACACTGCGGCGAAGTCTGCGGTGAACTTGCCGCCGCTCGTCGCCGAGATCAGCCAGACAATGAAGCTCGCCACGATGCCGCCGACGATCTGCGCCGCGGAGTACGGCAGCACGTCCTTCCACGGCATCCGCCCGGCGGCGGCCGCGCCGATCGAGACGGCGGGGTTGAAGTGGCCGTCCGAGATGTGACCGACGGCGTACGCGGCGGTGAGCACACCCAGACCGATCGCGAGCGCGGGCCCGAGCGGCCCGGTCGCGCCCGAGATGAAGAGCGCCGATCCGAGGATCGCGAAGACCAAGACGAAGGTGCCGAACACCTCGGCGATGAGGCGCGAGGTCATGGAGTGAGGGGAGGTCGCGTCGGCCATTGCCGTCCAATCTGAGACAGTACTGGGAACGGCTACAAGGCACTCCGAACCGTCGCGCGCTAGAGACGCCCCGCCGCTTTCAGCGCGAGATAACTGTCGGCGACAGCGGGCGGCAGGTCTGCGGGAGCCGCGCTGACGACCTCGGCGCCGAGCTGCCGGATCGCGGCCGCGACCCGCGCGGCATCCAGCAGAGCGCGTTCGGCCGCTGCCGCGCGGTAGACCTGCTCGCGGTCTCCCCGCTCCCGCGTCGCGGCGAGTACGTCCGGATCGGAGACGGAGGCCACCACCACGGTATGCCGCCGGGTGAGCTGCGGCAGCATCGCGAGAAGGCCGCGTGAGGCACCGGGTGCGTCGATCGAGGTCAGCAGCACGACCAGCGAATGACGGCTGGTGACCTGGCGCACCAGGGCGGGCACGGCATCCCAATCGGTCTCGATCAGCTGCGGCTCGATCGGCGCCATGGCGTCGACCATGCGCGCTAGCAGCTGCGGTCCGGATGCCCCCTGCACGCGCCCGCGGACGACCCGGTCGAACACCAGCAGGTCGACGTGGTCGCCCGCACGGCTGGCCAGCGCCCCCAGCAGCAGGCTGGACTCGAAACTCGTGTCGATCCGTGGCTCGTCGGCAATGCGCGCGGCGGAGGTGCGACCGGAGTCGACGACGATCACCACGCGCCTGTCCCGTTCGGGCCGCCAGGTGCGCACCACGAGGGTTGCTCCGCCGCTCGACGGGTCCCGCCGCCGCGCGGTGGCGCGCCAGTCGATCGAGCGCACGTCGTCGCCGCGCACGAACTCCCGCAGGCTGTCGAACTCGGTGCCTTGGCCGCGCACCATGACGCTCGTGCGGCCGTCCAACTCGCGCAGCCGCGCCAACCGCGACGGCAGGTGCTTGCGGGAGGTGAACGGGGGGAGCGCCCGCACCGCACCGGGCACCTGGATGCTCGCCTGCCGCGCCGCGAGCCGCAGCGGCCCGTAGGAGCGCACCGTGACCTGTGCTGCCCGTCGCTCGCCCCGACGCACCGGAGTCAGGGTCGTGCGCAGGCGTCGCCGTTCGCGGGGCGGCAGCCGCAGCGGCTGCCGGGTCGGACGCGCACCGGCCGAGGGCTGCCACGCATCCCGCAGCACGCCGCGCACCGGGCGGCGGCCCTTGTTGGTGACGAGCAGCTCGGTCTCGACCGTCTCGCCCAGCCGGGCGCGCGCGGGGGCGATGCGTTCGAAGCGCAGGGCACGGGGCGATCCCGCGATGGCCAGATCGATGGCGGTGAGGATCGCCACGACTACCAGCCAGCCGAGCAGCCCCGGCACCCCGTCGAACAGCACGAGAGGAACGCTGCCCACGCCGAGCAGCGCGACGAACCACCCGGAGACGGTCACGAGCGCTCGGCCACTAGATCGGCACCCGCACCTGCTGCAGGATCGACCGCAGCACGGTGTCGGCGGAGACGCCCTCGAGCTCGGCCTCCGGCCGCAGCTGGATGCGGTGCCGCATCACGGGGAGCGCCATCGTCTGGATGTGGTCCGGCGTCACCCCCGTCGATCCGGTGAGCCAGGCCCAGGCGCGGGAGGCGGCCAGCAGGGCGGTCGTTCCACGCGGGCTGACGCCGAGCTTCACCGAGGGGCTCTGCCGGGTGCCGCGAGCCAGGTCCACGGCGTAGGCCATGACATCCGGACTGATCGTCACGGTCCGCACGTCGGCCTGGGCGAGGGCGAGCGTCGCGGCATCCAGCACCGGCGTCACCCCGGCCGCGGTCAGGTCGCGCGGGTCGAAGCCGGCAGCGTGGCGTCGCAGCACCTCGATCTCCGCGTCGCGTTCGGGAAGCTCGAGCACGAGCTTCAGCAGGAAGCGGTCGAGCTGCGCCTCGGGCAGCGAGTATGTGCCCTCGTACTCGATCGGGTTCTGCGTCGCGGCGACCAGGAACGGGCTGGGCAGCGGCCGGGTGATCCCGTCGGCCGAGACCTGCCGCTCCTCCATCGCCTCGAGCAGGGCAGACTGCGTCTTCGGGGGCGTGCGGTTGATCTCGTCGGCCAAGAGGATGTTGGTGAACACCGGTCCCTCACGGAAGTCGAAGTCACCCGACTTCGGGTCGTAGACGACCGAGCCGGTGATGTCGCCGGGCATGAGGTCCGGGGTGAACTGGACGCGCCGGGTCTGCAGATTCAGCGCCTGGCTGAGGCTGCGCACCATGAGCGTCTTGGCGACCCCCGGCACGCCCTCGAGCAGCACGTGACCGCCCGCGAGGAGCGCGATGAGCATGCCGGTGACCGCGCCGTCCTGACCGACGACGGACTTGCCGACCTCGGTACGGACCTGCGAGAACGCGGAGCGGAGGGATGCGCTGTCAGCCATGCTGTCCATTCTGGGGGGGATCGTGGATCGCCCGCGCGACGTCGGTCTCGAGGGCGAGGAGCAGGTCGGAGAAGTGCACGAGGGCGGCGTCGTTGGTGGGGATGGCGTCCAGCAGCAGGCTCGCGATCTCGCTGCGATCCCGGCCGAGCAGCGCGGCGACGGCATCGATGATCTCGTCGACGGGCGCGGCGCGGGGTTGCCCTGTCTGGCGGGCCAGCCGGTCGAGTGTGCCGATGCGGAGGGCATCCAGGGCGCGCAGTCGGGCGTTGGCGCGGGCGTAGAGGCGCGCACGACCCTCCATGGTCTCGCTCGCGCGGACCGTGACGGGCAGGTTCTCGACGACGATCGGACCGAAGCGGCGACCCCGCCAGACCATGGCGGCCACGCCCGTGATCACAAACAGGATCAGCAGCGGCGTCACCCAGTTCGGCGTCAGTTCGGCGAGGGTCGGCGTCGGGGCGCCCTGCAGATCGGCGAAGCTGGCGGTGTACCAGACGAGACTGTGGTGGGCGCCGAGCAGGTTGAGGGCGAGCGCGGCGTCCCCCCGGCTCGCGATGGTCCCGTTCTCGAGGGTCGAGCCCACGCCGAGCAGAGTGACGGTTCTGCTGCTGCCGCCGGTGCCGCCGTCGTCCCGCAGCTGCACGAGCCCCGAGATCCCCTTCGTCGTGAAGCAGGCCGTTGCCTCGGCGTCGTTCGAGTCCGCGCGGTAGCCGAGACCGGATCCGGTGACCGTCCCCGCCTTCCGTGCAGCGGGCACGTTGCAGCCGGCAGCGGAGGTACCCCTGAGCTCCCCGGCCAGTCCGACGGAGGGGGCGAGCTCGTCCAGGGCGAGCAGCCCCGGCTCGACCGCGACGACGTCGGCGCCCAGCCCGAGCAAGGCGGTCAGCTGCGCACCGGTCATCACGCCATGCGGGTCGTACACGAGCACCGTGGTGTCACGGGGATCGCCGACCGCGGAGAGCGTATCCGAGAGGGAGTCCGTCGCCATCACGCTCACCCCGTGCTGCTCGAGCACCTGCACGAGTGCTCGCGAGCCCTCGGGGCCCGGGTTGGCGGGGTCGAGGCGCTCCGCCGAGGCGTTGGACGAGCTTCGGATGATCACCAGCGCGATCGCGGCGAGGATCACGACGGCGATCACCGCGATCCAGCCGCCGCGGCGCCGCAGAACGCGGCCGGGGGAAGCCGTCAGCATCTCGGAGGGCACCGCGTCGGTGATGGCCGCTGTCGACGTGCTCACCGCGGCGCGGCGAGATCGTCGACGAGCTGCTCGTGCGCTGGCCGGGCGAGACGCAGCTCGCGCTCGAGCTCCTGGAGAAGCTGCCACTGCTCGACGGTGCCCGTCGCGCCCAGGTAGCGCACGCCGTCGAAGCCGCGAGCGGACTCGAGGAGCCGGGCGGCGGCATCCGGGAACACGGCACCGGCGCGCACCGCGACGTCGCGGGCGGTGCTGCCCGGGAAGAAGGAGACCAGCGTGCGCTCGTCGAGGGTGCGGGCGAGTGCGCGGAACAACTCCACGATCGCCGTCGTGTAGTCGCCCGCCGCCGCGGCGCGCTCGGCATCGCGGCGCAGGGCCGCGGCATCTCGCACGTCGTCCTCGCCGAAGAGCTCGCCCGTCGCGGCGCTGCGCCGGTTCAGTCGCGGCAGGCCGAAGATCAGGAAGGCGACGACCAGCAGCGCGATTACCCCCAGCAGGATGATCAGGTTCAGCACGTTGCCCGCGCCCGGGATCGCGACCGAGCCGAGCCCGTCGATCAGCGAGTTGATCCAGTCGGTGATCTGCTTCACCAGCTGGTCGAAGGGGCTCGGCTCGGCCGACTGATACGCCGACTTGGCGAGCTCATCGAGGAGCCAGCGCTGCGCCTCGGGCGCGTCGGGGTCGACCGGGACGGCGACGGGCAGCAGCGCCAGCGGCGGCGCGACGAACAGGGTCACGCGACTCCGACCGGGACGTCGGGGGAGCGATACGGATCGGGAATGCCCTGCTCACCGGCCTGCCGCCGCTCGACATAGCCGGCGAGATCGAGGTCGAGTCCCTCGAGCCGGATGCGCTGATCCAGGTACAGAAGCGACGTCGTCGCCGTCGACACGACCAGTCCGACCGCCGAGACCACGGCTGTAATCCCCTGTGTCACGACGAGGCTCAGCACGACGCTGCTTGTCACGGCACCGGCGGTCGCACCGTTGGGGCTCAGGATGGCGCCGCCCAGGCTGAACAGCATCGAGATCGGCGCCGCCACGATCTGGGTCGCGACCGAGATCATCACGATCACCAGCAGTCGGGTGCCGAAGATGCGCCAGAAGGCGCCCCCGGTGAGCCGCCACGATCGCGCCATGCTCGTGCGGATGCTCGCCCGCTCGAGCACCAGGGCGGCGGGCACGAAGCCGAGCTTCACCCACAGCCAGGCGCCCACCACGGCGAGCCCGGCGCCGAACAGCAGGCCGAGCAGTACCGCGCTCGCGGCGCCCGCGCTGCCCGTCGCACCGAGCAGGACGAGAAGCCCGACCACGATGCCGACCGCGAGCAGGGCCACCACTCCGGTGAGGAGGGCCCAGCCGATGAGCGCGCTCCGGCGGCCGCTCAACCTGCTCCACAGACCGGGCAGCCGCAGCCGCGAGCCGAGGGTGCTGCTCGCCACCTGGAGGGTGACGATGCCCTCGATGACCGCCGTCACAACCAGGGTGAGAACGCCCGAGACGAGCGAGGTGGCGAGGATCCCGACAAATCCCGAGACGAGTCCGGACGGGATGGACCCGGAGCCGAACGAGCCGGATGAGGCTCCTGAGGTGCTCAGGTCGGAGACGGCTCCGAGGTACTGCGTCAGGAATCCCGCCGACCCGAGGGCCTGCACGACCGCGACGAGCACCGTCAGGATCAGCGCGAGCGCGAGGGTGGCGCCCGGGTTGCGGCGCAGCGTCTGGAACGCGGCGCCGAGGATGGTCCCGAGGGTTAGCGGCCGCAGCGGGATGAGTCCGGGCTTCGGCGGCGGCGTCCAGCCGGTCGCGGCGGCGAGGGGAATCGCGGGCGGCAATCCGGGTGGGGGTTGGATCACGAAGCCGGGTGGCGGAGCCGGCGGAGTCGGCGGGTACTGGCCGACCGGCACGGCCGGCAGCGTCGCGGGCGCGCTCGGCGGGGCGAACGCGGGCGGCGGAACCGCGGAGTCCGGCGCCTGCCACTGCTGGTCGTCGGTCACGGCCGTCCTCACTGTTCCGGGCAACTCTCAGTTATGTTTCCACACTCGACTACTCTGGTGACGATGAACGCGCGAATCCTGGTGGTCGACGACGACCCCGCCATCGCCGAGATGATCGGCATCGTTCTGCGCGCCGAGGGCTTCGAGCCGCAGTTCGCCGGCGACGGTCAGGCCGCGCTCGACCTGTTCCGGGCGGGCAAAGCCGACTTGGTCCTCCTCGACCTCATGCTCCCGGGCATGGACGGTATCGAGGTGTGCACTCACATCCGCGCCGAGAGCGGCGTGCCGATCATCATGCTCACGGCGAAGGGCGATGCATCTGATGTCGTCCGGGGCCTCGAGAGCGGCGCAGATGACTACGTGGTGAAGCCCTTCAATCCCAAGGAGCTGGTGGCGCGCATCCGGACCCGGCTGCGGCCGACGCTCCCCACCTCGAGCGACTCGATCGGCATCGGCGATCTCGTCATCGATGTCGCCGGCCACGAGGTGCGGCGCGGCGAGGGTCGGATCAACCTGACCCCGCTCGAGTTCGAGCTGCTGCTGGCGCTCGCGGCCAAGCCGCAGCAGGTCTTCACCCGCGAGATGCTGCTCGAGCAGGTCTGGGGCTACCACTACAAGGCCGACACCCGGCTGGTGAACGTGCACGTGCAGCGGCTGCGGGCCAAGGTCGAGGAAGATCCGGATAGCCCGAGAATCGTGATGACCGTTCGTGGCGTGGGGTATCGCGCTGGCAGCACCAGCTAGCCCCATGCGCGACTTTGACGTGCGCGCGTGGATCGAGCGGCTGCGGCGGCTCTGGTCGACCTCGCTGCAACTGCGCACGGTCGCGATCACGGTCGTGCTCTCCGGCGTCGCCGTCGCCATTATCGGTGCGTTCATGTCATTTAGCGTGGGGACCAACCTGTTTGATGATCGGCGGGCGCAGTTGATCGGCACCTCGCAGAACGCGACCCTTGCCGGTCAGAGCGTGTTCGACAATGCGACGGAGCAGACCGGCGTGGTGGATCTCGACGCGACCATGCAGGATGCCGCGGATGCGATCGCTAGCGCGGCATCCTCGGGCTCGCGCAACACCCAGTTTGCGATCCTGCGCTCACCCGGCCAAGAGGGCCCCTCAGAGATCACCTCCGGCCTCAACATCGACTCGATCATCTCGCCGGAGCTCCGAACGGCAGTGCAGGGCTCGGCTCAATCCCGCACTCACTGGCAGTCGGTGGGGCTCAAGCAAGACGACGGCTCGGTGCAGCCCGGCCTCGTGGTGGGCTCGACCCTCGATGTGCGCGGCGCCAAATACCAGCTCTACCTCGTCTACAACATCATGGACGCCCAACAGACCCTCGGCTTCGTGCAGCAGACGCTCGCGCTCGGCGGGTTCGCTCTGATCTTCCTGATCGGTGCGGTCACCTACATCGTCGTGCGCCTGGTGGTTGGCCCTGTGCAGGTCGCGGCCCAGACCAGCCAGAAGCTTGC